>HG326877.1:757660-1357660 GCA_000470055.1 Campylobacter coli 76339
CTTGAATTTATTAAAAGGATTTAAAATGGGATTTCGTATTAACACAAATGTTGCAGCATTAAATGCTAAAGCAAATTCAGATCTAAACAGCAGAGCATTAGATCAATCACTTTCAAGACTTAGTTCAGGTCTTAGAATCAACTCCGCAGCAGATGATGCTTCAGGGATGGCAATAGCAGATAGCTTAAGATCTCAAGCAAATACCCTAGGTCAAGCTATATCAAACGGTAATGATGCTTTAGGTATCTTGCAAACTGCAGATAAGGCTATGGATGAGCAACTTAAAATCTTAGATACTATCAAGACTAAAGCAACCCAAGCAGCTCAAGATGGACAAAGTACAAAAACAAGAACCATGCTTCAAGCAGATATCAACCGCTTGATGGAAGAGCTTGATAATATCGCAAATACGACTTCATTTAACGGTAAGCAACTTTTAAGTGGTGGTTTTACAAATCAAGAATTCCAAATTGGCGCAAGTTCAAACCAAACGATAAAAGCTACCATAGGTGCTACTCAATCTTCCAAAATCGGTGTAACAAGATTTGAAACAGGGGACGTTGTAAGACAGAGTGGTACTGTAGGTCTTACCATTAAAAATTATAATGGTATAGAAGATTTTAAATTCCAAAATGTAGTGATTTCTACTTCTGTAGGTACAGGTCTTGGAGCTTTAGCTGAAGAGATTAATAGAAATGCAGATAAAACTGGTGTAAGAGCAACTTTTAATGTGCAAACTGTAGGAACTGATGCAATTAAAGCTGGTTCAACTGATGATAATTTTTCTATCAATGGTGTTATCATTGGTAAAGTAGATTATAGCGATAACGATGAAAATGGTTCTTTAATCTCAGCTATAAATGCGGTAAAAGATACAACCGGTGTTCAAGCTTCTAAAGATGAAAATGGTAAACTCGTTCTTACTTCGGCTGATGGTAGAGGGATTAAGATCACAGGTGGTATAGGTGCTGGGGCAAACATTGCTTTAAAAGAAAACTATGGTCGTTTATCTTTGGTAAAAAATGATGGCAGGGATATTGCTATTAGTGGTACAAATATAAGCGTTGCTGGATTTGGTGCAACTCAAATTGTTTCTCAATCGTCTGTGTCTCTAAGAGAATCAAAAGGACAGATTGATGCGAATGTAGCAGATTCCATGGGGTTTAATTCGACTTTAGGTAGTGGAAAACAAGCAATTACAGGCTATTCTGATGCAGCAGCATTTATGAATGCAGCAGGTTCAGGATATTCTTCAGGTTCAGGATATTCTATAGGTAGTGGTAAAAATTATTCACAAGGACTTTCGAATGCTGTATTTGCTAACTCTACAACTTTTTCTGCAGCTTTTAATGCAAGTGCGGGCTCAGGCTATTCTAATGGCTCAGGCAATTCTCAGTTTGCTACAATGAAAACATCAGCAGCTAATGCTCTTGGTGTCAAAGACGAAACCGCAGGTGTAACCACTCTAAAAGGTGCTATGGCTGTTATGGATATAGCAGAAACTGCTATTACCAACCTTGATCAAATCAGAGCAGATATAGGTTCTGTGCAAAATCAAGTTACATCAACTATAAACAACATTACTGTAACTCAAGTAAATGTTAAATCTGCAGAATCACAAATTAGAGATGTAGACTTTGCAAGTGAAAGTGCAAACTATTCTAAAGCAAATATCTTAGCTCAAAGTGGTTCTTATGCTATGGCTCAAGCAAATTCAAGCCAGCAAAATGTTTTAAGATTGCTACAGTAGTAGATAAAACATTCTTTATAAGATTTGCTGCAATTTATACAAATCCAAGCCTAGTAGAAATACTAGGCTTTTTTGTTTTAAAATTATTTTTTCAACCATAAATAAAACTTGGAACACTTCTTGCTTTAATTCTTTCGATGCAATATTTTGAAAGGATTTAAAATGGGTTTTAGAATAAACACCAACATCGGTGCATTGAACGCACATGCAAATTCAGTTGTTAATGCTAGAGAACTTGATAAGTCTTTAAGTAGACTCAGTTCAGGTCTTAGAATTAACTCCGCAGCAGATGATGCTTCAGGGATGGCGATAGCAGATTCTTTGCGTTCACAAGCAGCAACTTTAGGTCAAGCTATCAACAATGGTAACGATGCCATAGGTATCTTGCAAACTGCAGATAAGGCTATGGATGAGCAACTTAAAATCTTAGATACCATCAAGACTAAAGCAACCCAAGCAGCTCAAGATGGACAAAGTTTAAAAACAAGAACCATGCTTCAAGCAGATATCAACCGCTTGATGGAAGAGCTTGATAATATCGCAAATACGACTTCATTTAACGGTAAGCAACTTTTAAGTGGTGGTTTTACAAATCAAGAATTCCAAATTGGCGCAAGTTCAAACCAAACGATAAAAGCAAGTATAGGCCCTACTCAATCTTCCAAAATCGGTGTAACAAGATTTGAAACAGGCGCTCTTATTACTGCGAGCGGTACTGTAGGTCTTACCATTAAAAACTATAATGGTTTGGAAGATTTTAAATTCCAAAATGTAGTGATTTCTACTTCTGTAGGTACAGGTCTTGGAGCTTTAGCTGAAGAGATTAATAGAAATGCAGATAAAACTGGTGTAAGAGCAACTTTTAATGTGCAAACTGTAGGTATGCACTCTATTTTAAAAGGCTCAACAAGTGCTGATTTTGCTATTAATGGAGTAATCATAGGGGTTATAGACTACGAACGAAAGTGATGAAAACGGTTCTTTAATTGCTGCTATAAATTCGGTAAAAGATACAACCGGTGTTGAAGCTTCTAAAGATGAAAATGGTAAACTCGTTCTCACCTCAAGAGATGGTAGAGGGATTAAAATCGAAGGTAGCATAGGTGCTGCTTCAGGGATTAAAACCAACCAATATGAAAACTATGGTCGTTTATCTTTGGTAAAAAATGATGGTAGGGATATTAATATTAGCGGAATGAATCTTACTGCAGTTGGCTTTGCTAGCACTCAGCAAATCTCTCAAGCTTCTGTTTCTTTAAGAGAGTCAAAAGGACAAATTGATGGAAATATCGCAGATGCTATGGGATTTAATGCTATACAAGGTGGAAAATTCATAGTAAGTGGTACAGGTACGGCAGCTGGAAGTATTGCGGATTGGATGAGTACAGCAGGATCAGGTTTTTCAGCTGGTTCTGGATATTCAGCAGGACAAGCAGGAAAAAATTATTCAACAATTTTAGAGGGCAACATAAATGTTATCTCAGCAACAGGAGCTATTAGCGGTCTTTATCATGTTTCAGCAGGATCAGGTTTTTCAGCTGGTTCGAATCAATCTCAATTTGCTGCGATGAATACAACTGCCATGGGTGTCAAAGATGAAAGTGCAGGTGTAACCACTCTAAAAGGTGCTATGGCTGTGATGGATATAGTAGAAACTGCTACAATAAATCTTGATCAAATCAGAGCAGATATAGGTTCTGTACAAAATCAGCTTCAAGTAACTATAAACAACATTACTGTAACTCAAGTAAATGTTAAATCTGCAGAATCACAAATCAGAGATGTAGATTTCGCTGCAGAAAGTGCAAATTTTTCTAAATATAATATCCTTGCACAATCAGGCTCGTATGCTATGAGTCAAGCTAACGCTGTACAGCAAAATGTTTTAAAGCTACTTCAATAATTCTAATGAGAGAATTGATTCTCTCATTAGATCAAATAAGCTTCCTTCTTTCTAGCATATCGCGCAAAGGGACAATATCTTTTTTTAATCTTTGATTTAATACTAAAATAAGATCTAAAATACTTTCAATCAGTGATCTATGAGCATAAATCCATGCTAAAATTTTATTTTGGCGTTCGCTCTCATTTTTTATATCTTGTACAAAAATGGGTGCTATTAAACTTTCTTCATGATATAGAGTCGGCCCTAAAATTTCTTGAATAAAATTATATTTTGGATATTCTAATATTTCTTTAAAAGAATCAATTTTCATAACGAGTTCTTCTAGGGTATATTTTTGTTTTTTCTGCTCTGAAATTTGTTTAAATAAAATTTTACACTTTTTAGCAAGTTGTTCTGATAAAGCTATATTTTTTTTGATATTTTTATAGGCCTTAAGCAATAAAATATTTTGATCTTTTCGTGTTAGCTTATATACTTTTTTTAAAGGTTTTTTTATTTCAGTGGTCAAAAGATCGTCACAAATCTCTTTAAATGATTTTTCTATAGCGCCTTCTATTCTAGCACCTCCTTCGGTACAATTATAAGTTTTACTTGTCCCAATATGAAAAATATAATTTTCAAAGATTTGCCTAAATAAAGTCCAAACTTCTGAACTTTCTACTTTTCCTATGCCTCCATAGGCAGTTGTTGTATACTTGCCAAAATCTCTTTGATAGTGTCCATCATGATAGCTTGCATGTATAAAACCTTTAGAATGTGAAATTCCATCCTCTCCATAGGCTAAATCTTGTCCAATTAGTATAATGTTTTCAAATTTCATATGGCACGCTATCTCATACATCATATGAGATACACTCATTCCACCTCCTATATATCCAAATTCATCAAGTTTTAAAGCTAGGGCAAAAGGTTGAGCTCTTGTGACTAAGAGATAATTTCTTTTATTTTTTTCAAGATAATCAATTGTTCTTTTGTGTACGAGAGAAGCACATAGAAATAAGATATCTTTATCAAAATTTTTAAAATCATTATTAAAACATTCAGCCACAATCTCATCACGCTCTAACATGCATACATAATCAGGTTTTATTTTTTCTCGCTCTAGGATATTATAAGCACTATCGGCACAAAAAATTATAGCTTTATTGTGGTATTTTTTTAGCAAAGGCAATTGTTTTGTCAAGGATGGTCCTGTGCCAACTATGATAGCAGTTTGTTTTGAGCTGAGTCTTTTTTTTAGTAATTCTTTATAGCTTGGCTGATTGATCATTTTAGGGATATTGTAAATAAATTGTTCAATTCCTTGCATAGCGTCTTTTGGATCATTGCCTTTGCGCAATGAAATATTTTTAATGGCTTGCATGTTGTAAGAATTGATTTTATTTATATCTTCTTTATAGGTTTTATAAAAATCGCAATGGTGATAAAGATTATAAGTTTTAACAAATAAATAAAATCTATTTGATGAAAATATTTGATCAGCCAATACATAATTAAAGTCTTTACTATAAATTATCTTAAGTCTTTTCTCTTTTAACTCTTGACTAAAATCAACTAAGTGCAAAATTAAAAATATAATTTCCAACTCTCCTTCAAAAACTATAATTTGTTTATGTTTTTTGTTTTGTAAAAGAGCTTTATAAAATATTCCATTCCCTAGACCATAAAACAACATTAGTGGATAATGAGAAAAATTTTGAAAATATTTTAGAGATTCTTGAAGCTCAATTAAGGGATTTTTGTAGATAGATTTTAAATTTCTTTTTTTTATAATATTAATGTCTAATGCATCGCTTCCGATAGTATAACTAAATTCCCTTAATTCATTTATAGAATTTAATTTATTTTTTAATTCTTTATCGAGTTGTTCTAAATTTTTTTTAAAATAATTATTATTCTGCATTTGTATTTCCTTAAAATTTAAAAATTATAATCCCCATCCGTCATCTACAACTAGGGTTTGTCCCGTGATAAATTTACTTTCATCGCTGAGTAAAAATACCAAGGTTCCGCAAATATCTTCTGCATCTAACATACCCTTACTTGCGCAACATTTGCGGTATTTTTCTAAAAAAATATTAGCTTGATTGTCTAAAATTCCACCACTTGCTAAGGTATTTACGCGAATGTTTGTATTAAAAAGCTCTTTTGCGAGCCAAGCACCAAGATGATTAATTCCTGCTTTGATCACGCTGTATTCTAAAGAACTTTGCATGGTGGTATTTTCATAATTTTCAAATTTAGGCGCAAAAACCCCCATAATAGAGCTAAGATTGATGATATTGCCATAACTTTGTTTTTTAAAAAATTTCACAAATTCTTGTGAAGCCAAGATAAATCCCCCTAAGTGCAAATTTAAACTTTCGCAAATTTGCTCATATGAAGCTTCATAATAAGCTATCTTGCCCCAATCTTTTCCTACGGGATAGCTAGAATTTACAAAGCCATCGATTTTAGAGTATTTTTCAAAAGCTTGATTGATAGCACAATTTAAACTTTCCTTAGAAGCAATGTCAAGCTTAAGGCTTAAAAGCTCTTTTTTAAACTCATTTTCAAGTTCTGTTTTTAATATGGATAAATGATTTTCATTAATATCGGCTAAAATGGCTATGCCTTTGCTTTGCAATATCTTTTTACAAAGCGCTTTGCCTATGCGTCCACAAGCTCCTGCTACAAAGATAATTTTATTTTCTAGCATTAAAAATCCTTTGCTTGTAAGTTTTTTTCTTTGATTAAAAATTCTACTATTTTAAAATCAAGCTCGCTATCTACATCAAAAGCAGTGCTTTCATCCATGATAAAAAGCCCTGTATTTTCACCAAAAACGCTGTCATTTTGCAGTAAAAAATCTCTTTTAAATATATAAATACTCGCATTCATATCATAACATTTAGGTGCGCTTTGGCGTGTGGTAAAATTTCCTGATTTGGATTTTACAACTTTTCCATCTTGCACTTCGATTAGATTAAAATAAGGATTGCGTCTAGCAGGAACAGCGGTGATTAGATTATCATTTTGATTTTGACAAAATGTTTTAAAAGCTTTTATGATATCAGTGCTAGATCTAAGCGGTGCTGAAGCGTCAAGATCGATTAGGGCGTCAAATTGGCATTTAAAATGCTCTTCACTTCTTAACAAAGCATCACGTATTACAGGAATTTTAGCGGCTGTATCACTTGCTAGATGAGCTTCTCTTTTGAAAAAAACTTCGCCGCCATATTTTAGTGCTATTTTGGCTATTTCCTCACTATCTGTGCTTATAACGATATGTTTAAAAAGCTTTGAATTTTTAGCTTGGATAATACTATAAGCTATCATCTCAAGATCGTTAATCTTGCGTATGTTTTTATTTTTAACGCCTTTGCTTCCGCCTCTTGCACAAATTGTACATAAAATTTCACTCATTTCTTGCCTCATCGCATAATCTTAAAACCTTCCTTGCTTCTTCTAAAGTGCATAATTTTTGATCCTTTTCTAGGATCGCTTTATACATATTTTGCAAGGTTTTAAAAGTATCATTTTCATAAGTTTTACTTTTAAAATTGTTAGTTTTATCATAAATATTTAATTTATTATGAACTAAATCGGCTTCAAAGCTATTTTCTTTGGTATGAAAAAGAATTTTTCTTTGAGTCAATTTTGAAAAATAATCAAGCTCGATATGAACTGAAGTATTTTTCGCACTCAATGCCAAAAAAGTAAAATCATCACTTGTTATTTCAAGCTCTGAAATTTTTAAATTTTGAGAAAAATTTAAAGAAAGTTCTTTAAAAAAATAAAAAGCCAAATCAATCTCATGGGATAAATCAAGCATTACTCCGCCACCTAGCTCTTTTTTGGCGCTATAATTTTGCCTATAATCAAGTTTTCGCCAATTAGGCAAGTAAGAATTGCAAATAAATTTAGCAAAATAAACTTCTTTTTCATCGATGAGTTGCTTTAAATCTTGAATCATAGGATGAAATCTTAAAAGATAAGCAATATAAATTTGATTATTGTTGCTAGGAATAAACTCCATATCCTTTTGAAATAAAGGTTTTTCCACAAGTATGATTTTTTCTTTTACATTTTGATCTAAAAATTCAAGAGTTTTAAAATGACTTGTAGTGATATTTGCGATGATAAATAAGTCATAATCTTGTAAATTTAATTCTTCTAAATCTTTAAAAAGTCTAAAGTTTTTACCTTCAAAATACGAAAATTCATAGCTTTTTGAAAGCACATCTACTAAAAATCCAAGTTCATTTAAGGCTAAAAAATGTTTTTTTCCTATGCTTCCAAAGCCTATGATTAAAACTTTCATTTAAATTCCTCATTTGCTTTGACAAACTCATCAAGTCTTCCTATATCGATCCAATAATCATGGATTAAATAAGTATTTACCCTACCTTTTTGCATAGCTAGTTTAATAAGCTCTGGCATATCAAGGTATTCGTTTTTATTTAAAAGTTCTAAAATTTCAGGTTCGCATACATAAATTCCTGCGCTTACTAAAAATTTTTGCACCGGCTTTTCTGTGATATTTGTGATAAAGCCTTTATTTTGTTCTATCACCCCAAAAGGAATTTGTTGCTCAAATTTTCTTACACACACACTCATTAAAGCTTTAGAATCTTTATGTGCTTTTAAAAGCTCGTTAAAATCGAGCTCGGTTAAAATATCTGCATTCATTACGATAAAGCTTTCTTTAAAATCTTGTTTGATAAGACTTAAAGCCCCTGCCGTACCTAGTTTTTTGCGCTCTTTGATATAAGAAATTTTTATACCAAAATCTTTACCTTTTTTAAAATAATCCTCGATAATTTGCTTTTTATAATTTACACAAAAGATAAAATTTTCAAAATTTTGCTCTTTTAATCTTTGCACTATACTTTCTAAAATAGGCTTTTTTCCAACCTTTAGCATAGGTTTTGGAGTATCTTTAGTCAGTTCTTTTAAACGGGTCCCAAGTCCACCTGCCATTATGATGACAAAATTTGAATTTACTTGGCGGTTTAGCAAGGAAGAAATGGATTTTATGGAAATGATTTCTTTTTTGTCATTTAGCACAGGAAAATCGTAAATATCAGTCTTTGCACTTAATTTTAAAAGTTCATTCTTGCTTGTATTTTCTTTGATGGTAATAGGATTTTTAGTATAGATGTCTTTGATTTTGCTTTGTAAATTTTTACCCTTTATTAAAGCTTTTCTGATATTTGAATCACTGATCACGCCTAAGAATTTATCCTTTTTATCGACAATGATTCCAAGGCGAACGCGTTCTTTTCCTACTACTTTTAAGGCTTCTTCAATGCTAGAATCAGGTGTGAGTTTGAGTTTATTTATATCCAAGGTTTCACCTTAAATCAATGAAATTTTTGTGTAAAATTGTATCCAAATTCGCGTTTTTTAGGCAAGTTTTTATGATTGTATTTGGATTTTTGTCATTTTCGTAAGGGTTTTTAAAATGATGCAAAGCTTGTTTAAAATCTTTGCTTTCTAGTTTTTTAAAAGCTTGATCTAAATTTTCAAATTCACAATCAATGATATTTTGAGTTCTTAAACGCCCTTTTTGTCTTGATCCTATATTGATACAAGGGGTTTTAAAGAAAGGACTTTCACTTATACCGCTTGAGCTATTTCCTATCATGGCTTTGGCTATTTTCATAATGCTAAGATACTTTTGCGAGCCAAGATTGTCAAAAAGTTTAGCTTTTTTAGGATTTTTTTCGCAGTAATCTTTTAAAATTTCATTGATTAAAAGCCCATTTTCATCTGCATTGGCTTTGGTAAAAATCAAACTTGCATTGTTGAGCTTGTCTAAAGTTTTTAATAAAATATCGATTTCTTTTTTAGAATTTTGTAAATTTAAAGTTACAGGATGATAAGTAATTAAATAAATATTTTGCTCTAAGTCAAATTCCAAGACTTTTGCAAGCTCATTTTTATCCAAAAAATTGATATTTTTTATAATAGGACTTGCTAAAGATCCGACATTAAATACACGATTTTCTTCTTCTCCAAGTTGCAAAAGACGATTTTTATAAGTTTGGGTGCTTACAAAATGCAAATGTGCCATTTTAGAAATGCTATGTCTTATGCTATCATCAATGGCTCCTAAGGTAAGCTCTCCACCGCAAAGATGGGCCATGGGAAGATTCATTATCAAGCACACACTAGCCACGCTTAACATTTCATAACGATCGCCTAAAATTACTACGATATCAGGTTTTAAGCTTTCAAATGCTTCGCTAAAGCCAATATTTGCCAAAGCCATAGCTTTACAAAGGCTTATTTTATCATCACTTGCGAGTAAAATAGGAATTTTTTTAGCGATTTTAAATTCTTTTTCTATTTCTTTATAAGTTAATCCAAATTCGGGGCTTAAGTGCGCTCCTGTGGCGATAATTTGAAGTTCTAAATCTTTATCATTTTGTATTTCAAGGCATAAATTTTTTAAAAGATACCACTCAGCCCTTGTTGCGCTGACTATGCAAATTTTTCTTTTACTCATGGATTAGCTCATCTTCTTTATAATCTTTACTGGCTTTTTTGCCCAAATATTCATCATAACGCATCGCACTTATACCACTAGCAGGGCGTTTTGTGGTAAGGTTTTCTTCGCTAAAAATTTCTCCTTTTTTGATTTTCTTTTTAGCTACTAGGCTTTTTCTTGCAATTTCGATATTTTTCCTTTCACTTTTACTTGCTTGTTTTATACCATCACCTAAAGCACTTTCGATTTCTCTGATTTTAGCGCAAAGTTCTTGAAGCTCATCGGGTTCTAAAGAGGCTTTATGATCGGGTCCTGGCATATCTTTATCTAGGGTAAAATGCTTTTCTATCACGCTTGCTCCTAAGGCGATAGCAGCCAAAGAAATATGTATGCCTTTAGTATGATCTGAATAGCCTACATCAAGATTAAAAGCATTTTTTAGGGTTTGCATAGCTTTTAAATTAACCTCATCAAAGGGTGCGGGGTATTCGGTAGTGCAGTGAAGTAGGGTGATATTTGCTCTTTGAGTGCCTTCTTTGCAAAGTACTTCTAAAGCCGCTTCTATCTCGCCCAAATTTGACATTCCTGTGGAGAGTATGATTTTTTTATTTAATTTTGCAATTTTTTTAAGATAGGGTAAATTTGTGATTTCCCCGCTTGGAATTTTAAAAACTTCAAGTCCTAAATCATCTAAAAGCTCAATACTTTCTAGATCAAAAGGCGTTGAAAGAAAAGCGATACCGCATTGTTTGGCGTAAGAGATTAAAAGCTGGTGTGCGTTAAAGTCAAGCTCTAGTTTTTTAATCATTTCTAATTGACTTTCGTCTTTAGCTGTAGTTTCTAGCTGATAAGCTGCCTTTTTAGCATTTTTACTCACGCAAAGTTTGGCTTTAAAACTTTGAAATTTAACAAAATCAGCCCCGCTTTTGGCAGCAACTTCGATCAGCTTTTTGGCCAAATTTAAATCACCATTGTGATTAACCCCTGCTTCTGCTATGATTAAAGCTTTTTTCATTTTTTTGCCTTTATTTTGCCTTTAATAAAGGCAAAAAATTTTTATCTTTTTATACCAATGTAAAAAAAATGATGAGCTGAGCCTTCAAAATTATAAAAATTAATAGGATCATAATCGCCCAAAAATAAGGCTTCAAAAGGCTTAAAAAGTTCTTGTAACTCATCGATACTTTTAGTAAAATGAATATAAGTTGTTTCGTTTAAGCGACCCTGTATGTTAACTCTACGTAATCCATTTTTATTTTCTTTTTCACTATGAGAAAAATAGTAATTTTTCTCACTCATCATTGTAGCAAAAAGTATTCCACCTTGATTTAAGTATTCATAAAATTCCAAGATATTTTGTTTAAGTTCTGCTTTAGGGATATAATAAAGGCTTTGATTCGCAAAGACAATATCCATTTTTTCATCAAAAAGCCCTTTGATACTAGAATTTGGTTCTATGATTTTACAATCCCCCCCCCCACCTGAAGTTTTGATTTTAGTATCCCAATTTTTTTGTAAACTCGGCACAATATCTATACCAAAAGGTTTAAAACCCTTGTCTAAAAAATACTTAGAATGAATCCCATTGCCACAACCAAAATCAAGTAAATTTCCGCTTGTAACGCCAAGTTTGTACTTTAAAATTCTTTCATAAAATCTAATTACATGAGAATCAGGATATAAAAGTCCGTAATTGTTTTCATCATATTTTTGAGTATAAGTTTGAAGTGAGTTTTGCATTTTATTTCCTTTAATTTAATGGATTTTTGAGTTTAAATTCATTAAATTTATTTTTGTAAAAAAGTTCAAGATTGTAATGCTTTTCAACAATTTTCCAAAAAGTAGTCTTGCTAATGCCTGTAAAATTACAAAAATCTTCGATACATTTATTGTCTAGTTTATGATCTTTTTCTTTTACGATTTTTGTAGCCTCTTCTCTACTCATCATTCCATAACGTACAAAACGAGATGCGTAATCACTTGCCATTGCATGACCAAATTTTGGATATTTCATCCAAGCGTGCAGTATGTATCCTATGGTATCAATTTGGTCAAAATTTTCAGCACAATGACTTCTATTCCACTCATTTTGCAAATCACTAAATCCACGACTTTTAGCAAAGATATAATTTGAGTAAGAATTCCATTTTATAAAATAACTAAGATAAATCGGATCAAGTTTATTAAGATCATCAGCGCTTGGGTTAAAGAAAAGTTGAAGATTTTCCTCTTTTATTTCATCATCAATAAATTCATTTATATCTAAATCGCTTGCAACCCCATTTTCAAAGATCGCTTTTGCACTAGGGGTTTCTTTATCATCTCTGCCTCCGTATTCATAACTAATATTTTCACCATAAACTAGCAAAGGGGTATTAAATTTTAAAGCCATACCAAAAGGAAAACTATATATAAGTCTATCGATAAACCAAGTAGGCTTACCGTACTTTTCAAAAGTTTTTAGCATTACTTTTTTTTGTGTTTTGATATCAGGTTTAAGACTGATGAGATGACAGCCAAAGGCTTTGCTTAAATTTCTTAAATTTTTCTTGCCTGCTTCTGTCATGGTAAAATTATCTTCTACACTAAAAAGTATAGGATTCATTCCTAATTTTTCTTTCATGATATGCACTTGGTAATGAGAGTCTTTGCCACCGCTTACAGCTATGGCGCAATCGTATTCAAATTTACCATTCATTCTGCGGTATTTATCGCATAGTTTTTCAAGTTCTTGAAATCTTGCCTTGTAATCAATTTTTTCTTTGTTTTTATGATTAATGCAAGCAGAGCAAATGTTTTTACCTTTTTCATCTTTGAAAAATTTTATACCAGGCCTTGTATCTGGCATGACACAATGATCACAGTAAAGCATTTAATTTCCCCCTGATTTTATTTATTTAAAAAATGCTTAGAGTATATCGAACATTAATTTAATATATTCTTATTTTATATTTGTAATATATTTAAGATATGTGTTTTATTTTCCTATACTTCTTGTAAAAAAGATGATTTTTTAATTACCTTTATTGTTAGTATTGTTTATTGTAAATTTTTCTTTTATATTAACTTCCCCTTTAAATTGAGTAATCTTTAAAGTCCCATCTTTAGTGCCAACTATAAAATAATCCTTTTCTTTTTTTACAATTTCCCCTATTTGAGAGCAAGGGATACTTTCTTTATAAATTTCACTTTTATAAATTTTTATTTCTTTTTCTTTTATAAAAGCACTAGCGCCTAAGTCTTTTGCGTTTAGTGCACGAATAAAATTGAAAATTTCTCTAGTGTTTTGAGTCCAATTTATAATTTCATCCCCTTTTTTTCTTTTGGGACAATAAAATCCATCTCCTATTTGTTTATAAGAATTAACTTTATTATTTAAAAATAAAATAAGACTCTCGTAGAGTAAATTTGCACATTCTCTATGACACAAATTTAAAAGAGTAGTATAGTCATCGCTATCTTTTATCTCATAAGTTTTTTGCAAAATGATATCACCCGTATCTATGCTTTTATCTATAAAATGCACAGTGATGCCAAATTCTTTTTCGTCATTAATTAAAGCCCAATTTAAAATATTTCTACCTCTGTAAAAAGGAAGTTTTCCCGCATGACAATTAATAATTTTTTTAGAATAAAGTTTTAAAATTTCATCTTTAAAAATTTGATCAAAACTCATAGAAACAAGTAGATCGTTAGAGTATTTTTGAAGTTCATTGAGAAATTCTTTAGAATTTATATTAGTATCCGTATAACAGGGAATATGATATTTTAATGCAAGTTTTTCTAATTTTATATCTTTTTGTTTTCTTAAAACGATGAAATTAATTTGAATCTGTGGATTTTTAAGTATTTTTAAAAAGCAGTTTCTAGCCCATTTTCCATCAGCAAAATATCCTATTTTTAACATATTATTTCCTTATCTAATCTTACGCTGCTAGGTAAATTTACCAAGCATTTTTCTAATTTTTGAGTATTTAAAAGCTCATCTTTTTGCCAAGTTTGAAAAGGCTTAAGGCTAGGTAAGCTTTTCCATACAGGACGCACAAAAATATTGTTTTTTAAGCATTCTTGTAAAAATATATTTCTTAAATTTTCATCTTTAAAGCATAAAGCATTGAGCCAAAAATTGCTTTTTGAATTTTTTCTTTCATCTATAAATTTACAAGCTTTATGATTTGTAAAAAATTCCTTATAAATTTGTGCTAATTGTCTTTTGTTTTCTAGGAAGAAATCTAGCTTTTCAAGTCCTGCAAGTAAAATTGCGGCATTGATATTGCACAGTCTATAATTATAGCCTATGATATCATGATCGTATTCATAAGGATGAGGTATTTTAGCAGTGGTACTTAAATGCTTTGCAAGATTTGCCAAATTTTCATCATCACATAAAATCGCTCCACCACTCCCACCTGTGATGATTTTATTTCCATTAAAACTTAAAATTCCACATTTTCCAAAAGTGCCCAAAGCTTTGTTTTTATAAGTACTCCCTAAAGCTTCAGCCGCATCTTCGATTAAAAAAATATTATAATTTTTACAAATTTCGCAAAGCTTTTCTATGTCAGCACTAAGGCCAAAAGTGTGCATTACAACACAAGCTTTGATGCGCTTATGTGTGATTTTATTGTAAGTAAAGCCATCTTTTTGATAGCTGTGATTTTCTAAAAAATTTTGTAAAGCTTTAGAGCCTAAACTCAAAGTATTTTCATCAATATCTAAAAAAATAGCCCTAGCTCCTGTGTAAGCAATAGCATTTGCCGTTGCAACAAAGCTAATGCTTTGGGTAATCACCTCACAATTTTCATCAATACCATTTGCAAGTAAAGCGATATGAAGTGCGGCGGTGCCTGTATTTGTAGCGATGACAAATCGAGCTTTTGTTCTTTGTTTTAAAGCTTCTTCAAAATGCGTTACAAACTCACCCACGCTTGAAACAAAACCACTATCAATGCATTCTAAGAGATATTTTTTTTCATTTCCGATAAAACAAGGCTCGTGTAGAGCGATTTTTTCTTTATTGAAAAGTTTTTTGATAAAAGCGATTTCTTTTTCAAACATTGTAAATTTCACTTTTATAACTTGCTAAATTTTCTTTAAAATATTCTATGCTTAGCTTTAAACCTTCTTCAAGGCTTATTTTACTTTTCCAATGGGTTGCATTTTGAAGTTTATTTGAGTCGCATTTTAGTCTAAAAACCTCACTATTTTTTGGACGCAATCTTTTTTCATCTTGGATGATTTTTATATTTTGATTTAGAATTTTTTGTATAAGATCAAGCACTTCTTGCATCGAGTATTCAGTCCCAGAGCCTATGTTATACACTTCTCCAAAATGATTTAATTTCAAAAGCGAGATAAAGCCTTCGCAAGTATCAAGGACAAAGTTTAAATCCCTTGTCGGACTTAAATCTCCAAGTTTTAATTCTTTTGCTCCACTTAAAATTTGTGTTATGATAGTGGGTATAATGGCTCTTGCACTTTGTCTTGGTCCATAGGTATTGAAAGGACGAGCAATATTTACATTTAAATTAAAAGCATTATAATAACTAAGAGCCATCATATCCGCTGCGATTTTACTAGCAGAATAGGGGCTTTGAGGTTGTAAAGGGTGCTTTTCATCGATAGGCACATATCTTGCAGTGCCATAAACTTCGCTTGTAGAAGTGTGTATAAAATGAGAAATTTTATTTTTTTTCGCAGCTTCTAGCATATTTAAAGTACCTTTTATATTAGTATCTGCATAGCTTTGTGGTGCCTCGTAAGAATAAGGAATGGCAATTAAAGCTCCAAGGTGAAAAATGGCATCCATTCCTTGAGTGATTTTTTCACAAAAAAAACTATCTCTTAAATCCCCGCTTACAACTTCCATATCCTTTAGATAAGGACTTTTTTCCAAATGTCCCCAAAAATTAAAAGAATTATATTGACTTAAAGCTCTTACTTTATAGCCTTTTTGAACCAAACTCTCACAAAGGTGAGAGCCTATAAAACCATCTGCACCTGTTACCAAAATATTTTTCATTCTTTTGCCTTGAAGGTAAATTTATTTTTTATTATTTCTTGCCATTTTTGTAATTTTCTTGCTTTGAGTTGGTTTTCTAAGGGAAGGATATTTTCAAGCAGTGTTTTTTCTTGTGCTTCTATGTGTCCATGAATCATTTGTATAAATTCCATATGTTCTTTAACCCAAAGTGAAGATTTATTGAAACTATCTTCGGGTGTTTTTGGATTTAAAACATAAATCCTAGCAAGATTTAGTTCGAATTGGATTAAAAATGGACCTAATATTTGCTTGATATCATATATATTTTTTTCATTTTCTAATTTTTCTTTAAATTTATCTGTTTGTTGTACAAGGTTATTGATAATTGTGTTTTTCTTACTTTCCTCCAAGCTTAAATCAGTCAATAGGAAATATTCTTTTTCTATTTCAAGATATGCAGTTTCAACTTCTTTTTTAAATTCTTGGCAATGTTTGATGCTTTTATAAATTCTATAATAAGCTTTAAGCATTAATTCGTTTTGTTTATCATGGTTTAAAGGTTTGATACTAGGAAAAGGTTTTTGTATGTTTTTTGTAAGTAATGTTTCACACACTTCTTTAAAAGGTTTTTCTATAGCTCCTTCTATTCTAGCACCCCCTTCGGTACAGTTGTAAGTGTCAATTTTTAAAATTTCTTTTAAGCATACAATATCATTCTCAAAAGTTTGCCTAAATAGAGTCCAAGCAAAAGAACTTTCTACGGTTTTATCTCCTCCATATGCTAGGGTTGTATATTTTCCTTTATCTCTTTGAAAATGTCCTTTGTGCTTATCTAAATTTTGATAATCTTTTGTGTGCGAATCCCCATTATCAGCATAAGCTAAATCTTGTCCTATTAAAATAATATTTTTATATTTTAGATGAGCGGAAAGCAGATAACTCATATTAGAAACGCTTTTTCCCATATTAAAATATCCAAAATCATCTAATTTTGCATATTCAATAAAATTTGCATATGTTGAGACAAGCATATAATCTCTATTGTTTTTTTCTAGGTATCTAATGGTATTAGGGTGAGTAACTGATTTTAAAACAAACAATATATCCTTATCAAATTCTCCAAAATCATTGTTAAAAAATTCGGAAGTAAGCGGAATTCTTTCAAGAGATGAGGACATAATCAGGCTTTATATTGTGTTTGGCCAAAATAGGATAAGAAGAATCCGCACAAAATATGGTGGCTTTATTGGCATATTGTTTTAACAATGGGAGTTGTTTAGTTAAACTTGGCCCAGTAGAAACAATAATTGCGGTATCGCTTAAATTTTGTCTTTTTTTAAGCAAATCTATATATCTTGGATGTGTAATCATTTTAGGAAGATTATAAACAAATTGTTCTATTCCTTGTAAAGCATCTAAAGGATCATTTCCATGTGAAATAATAGCATTTTTAAAATAGTTTGATAAGTTTTTATTGAGTTCTAAAATATCTTCATGAAATTTTTCATAATAATCACTACTTAAGTCTAAAAAATAAGTTCTAGAAAAATTAAAAAAAGGATTGGCTTTTGTTAAAGCAGCATAGGTTTGAATGTCTATGTTGTTCATATCAAAAATAATTATTTTTTTATCTTTTAACTCCTTGCTAAAATCTAAGATATGAAACATTACCCAAATAATTTCAAGATCTTTTTCAAAAACCACTATATGTTGATGATGTTTATTTTGAAGCAAGGCTTTAAATAAAATTCCATTTCCAAAGCCATAAAAATAAAGCACTGGATAAAGCAAGTACTTATCATTATAAATATTAAGCATAGAATTTAATTCTTCGGTTGTATTTTTATAAAGAAAGGTATTATCACTTGTATTTTTTAAATTGATATCTAAATTATCTTTTCCTAAAATAAGTTCAAATTTGGTATGGCTGATTTTTTCTAATTCATTTTTAAATGAAATATCACTTAAAATACTGAGATTTTTATTAAAAAGTTCTTTTTGGGTAGGATTAAAAGTCATTTGAAATCTCCTTTTTTTAAAGCTGTGCCAAATTCTATATCTTTAGTGGCAGTTTTTCCTAAAAGTTCTTTGTAAAATTTAGGATGAAGTCCAAAAGAAGGACGCACTGATTTTATATTTTCTTCGTTAAAAATTTCACCTTTTTTGATGTCTTTGCTTGCATATAAGCTTCTAGCAAAAACGCGGTTTTTAAGACTTTTTTCATCTAAGGCTAGTGAGCCATCACCCAAAGCGCTTTCAGCTTGTCTTACTGCTTCTACCATGGCTTTAAATTCATCAAAATCAAGGCTGAATTTGCTATCTTCGCTTTTTATATTTTTATCAAGTATAAAATGTTTTTCTATCACTCTAGCTCCAAGCGCAACCGCCATAACAGGAGCTAAGTGTCCAAAGCTATGATCGCTAAGCCCTACCTCAACTCCAAATTTTTCTTTTAAACTTATAATACCTTTTAAATTCATATCAGAAATTTGTGCTGGGTAAGTTGAGGTGCATTTTAAAAAGATCAGATTAGGATTTTTTTCTTCTTTGAAAATTTCACATATTTTAAAAAGCTCTTCTTCGCTTGCAATACCAGTTGAAACAATGGTAGGTTTGTTTTCTTTAGCAATTATACGCACGAAATTTTCATCATTTGCTTCAAAGGAGGCAATTTTATAAGCGATGGGATCAAAGCGTTTTAAAAACTCTACATCCTCTTTTGCAAAAGGGCTTGAAAAACAAAGTATGCCTGCATCCTGTGCGGCTTCAAAAATTTGAGAATGCCACTCATAAGGGGTTTTAGCACTTTCATAAAGCTCATAAAATCTGCGCTGATCCCAAAGCCCCCCTTTGATGATAAAATCATCTTTATCGCAATCTAGCGTAAGACTATCTGGAGTGTAGGTTTGAATTTTTATCGCATCCGCTCCCGCTTCTTTGGCTGCTTTTATACTTTTGAGTGCCATTTCAAGACTTCCTGAGTGATTTGCGGATAGTTCTGCTATGATAAAAACTTTTTCATCGGTGTTAAAATTTCCTATTTGCATGATTTTCTTTCTTGGTTGTTTGATTATAATTATATTATAAATAAGTTGATAATTTGAATATTTATGTGTTTTAAATATATAAAATTGTAAAATAAATTCTGATTATAACGATATGTAAATTTAAGACTAATTAAAAAAAGAGAGAAAATGAAATTCTGTAAAAAATGTGTGATGCCTGATACTAAACCAGATTTGCATTTTGATGATGAAGGAATTTGTGATGCTTGTCGTTCGCAAGAGATGAAAAATAAAGAGATAGATTGGCAAGAAAGAGAAAAAGAGTTTTTAGAGCTTGTAAAGAAATATAAAAAACATCCTGTTTATGATTGTGTTATAGGGGTAAGTGGAGGTAAAGATTCGACCTTTCAAGTGGTTAAAATGCTTGAACTTGGACTTAATCCTTTGTGTGTGTGTTTTGAGCCTAGTGTACCTACAAAAATAGGGCGTAAAAATTTAGAAAATTTGAATAATCTTGGTGTGGATTTAATCCATATCAAACGCGATCCAAAGGTTTATAAAAAGCTTGCCCGTGAAGCTTTTATAAGAACGGGGGATAATGAGTGGCAAAACCACTTGGGAATTTTTACATCAGTTCCGCGTATAGCAGTAAATTTTGGAGTACCTTTGATCATTTGGGGCGAGAGTCCACAGATTGAATACGGTGGCCCTGCAAGCAGTAAGGATAAAAATATATTAGGTAGAGAGTGGCTTGAAGAATTTGGAGGTCTTTTAGGCAATAGAATCAGCGATATGATAGGCATTGATGGTATTAAAGAAAGCGATGTGTATTTTTATACTTATCCGAGCGATGAAGAGCTTAGTAGGGTAGGGGTTACGGGTTTATTTTTAGGATATTATTTTAAATGGGATTATAAAAAAATACTTCAAATTTCAAAAGAGCACGGTTTTTCAACAATAGATCGTCCTGTGGAAACCACTTATGAAAATTTTGAAAATTTAGATTGTTACTCAAATCATGTGCATGATTATTTAAAATACTGTAAATATGGCTTTGGAAGAGCAACAGACAATGCATGTTTGGATATTCGTTTAGGTTATATTAGTCGTGAAGAAGGGGTGCGCTTGGTGCAAAAATATGACGGCAAGCCTCCTAAAAAAGCGATTAAGAAATACCTCAAATTTAGCGGTTTTAGCGAAGAAGAATTTCAAAAAATAGTAGATTCTTTTACTAATAAAAAGATTTTCAAACGCGATGAAAAGGGTAATTTTTTAAGAGATTATGATGGATCCTTGGTTAAAAAAGATGAGTATATTTTAAAATGATAGCAGTGATTGACTATAAAGCAGGGAATTTAAACTCGGTAACTAAAGCTTTTGAAAAAATAGGTGCTAAAAATTTTATAGTTCAAGATCCTAAAGATTTACAAAAAGCAGAGAAATTTCTTTTACCAGGCGTAGGTTCTTTTAAAGAGGCTATGAAAAATTTAAAAGAGCTTGCTTTTGTAGAGGTTTTGCAAGAGCAGATTTTAGTGCAAAAAAAACCGATCTTAGGTATTTGTTTAGGAATGCAGCTTTTTCTAGAAAAAGGCTATGAGGGTGGAGAATGTGATGGGCTTGGTTTTATTGAAGGTGAGGTTGTGAAATTTAAGGAAGATTTGGGTTTAAAAATCCCACATATGGGATGGAATGAACTTGAAATTTTAAAGCAAAATCCTTTATATGAGGGTATAGAAAATAAAAGCGATTTTTATTTTGTACATTCTTATCATGTAGATTGCAAAGATGAGTTTATAAACACAAAAACAGAATATGGATATAAATTTGTATCAAGTGTGCAAAAAGATAATATCTTCGGTGTGCAGTTTCATCCTGAAAAAAGCCAAAATTTGGGCTTAAAACTTTTAGAAAATTTTGTAAGGCTTTAGATGTTAAAAACTAGAATTATTCCTTGTGTATTGCTTAAAAATTCTCAACTTGTTAAAAGTATAGAATTTAAGGATTTTCGCACCATAGGACATCTTACTTCTACGATGAGAATTTATAATGCGCGCAATGTAGATGAGCTTATTATCTTAGATATTGATGCTTCAAAGAGTGGCAAAATAGACTTTGAAAGCATAGAAGATCTAGCAAAAGAATGCTTTATGCCTTTAACCATAGGAGGAGGGATAAAAAGCCTTGAGGATATACAAAAGATTTTAAATTTAGGTGCAGATAAAATTTCAATCAATTCCAAAGCTTTAGAAGATCCAAATTTTATAGCTAAGGCTGCTAATCGTTTTGGTTCACAATGTATCGTTTGCTCTATAGATGTAAAAAGAAAAGGAGATAAAATTTGCGTTTATGATAAAGGAGATTTACTTGAAAAAAATCCTTTAGAACTTGCTTTAGAATATGAAAATCAAGGTGCTGGAGAGCTTCTTTTAACTTCGGTTGATTTTGAAGGAAAGGCACAAGGTTATGATCTAGAACTTTTAAAAATTTTTCAAAATAAGCTTAAAATTCCACTTATTATCAATGGTGGTCTTGGTAAACCAAGTGATGCCGTAGAAGCTTTAAATTTAGGTGCAGATGCTTTGGGTGGCGCTTATATTTTTCATTTTTCACAATACACACCTAAAGATGTAAAAGAAGAATTAGCTAAAAAAGGTTTTGCGGTAAGGTTGAGCTAAGAAAGAAAAAATCATCATTTTCGCCTATAGTAAAAAAACCATTTTTTAAATATAAATCCAAAGCTTTTTTATTTTGTTTAAAAGCACAAGCTTTTAATTCTTTTATTTTTAAAATTTCAAAGGCGTATTTTTTAATCTCTTGCATTAAAATTTGTCCTACGCCTTTTAAATTTGGCTTTGCATAAAGTCCAAATTCGCAAGAATCTTGTGTAATATTAATAAAATAGATTACACCAATGGCTTCATCATCTTTAAGAACTAAAAAATATTTTTTGGTTTGATCTTTTTTTAAGGCAATGATAAAATTTAAATGCTCTTGAAAATCGATATATTTTGTCTTCATAAATTGGCTTATTTTTTTATCATTTCTCCATTGCCAAACAAGTTTAATTTCATAGTAGTTTAAATGAATAAAATCTTTATAAATTATCATTTTATAGCCCTTACTAGTTTAAAAGCTTCAGCATTTTTTAAACCAACTTTCAAACCTTGCATTTTTGCTGTAAGCTCTATGCCTTCTATGCTTCTTGGATGTGGAAAATTACAAAGCTCGCTATTATAAAATTTCATAGCATTGATTTTATATTCTAAAGTTTGACTGATATCAATAAAAACATCGGGTGAAAAAAGCGTAGGAAAGTTCCATTCTGTAGATGAAAGTACTTCAAAGCTATAAATTTCTTTTACACTTTCACTAGATATAGGACGAGTAGCGGTTAAAACGGCTTTATGGGTAATTTGATGATCTATATTTAAATCGTTGTAAAAATGTGTAAAAATGATATCAGGTTTTAGTTTATTTTTGACTGCTTCTATGCTTTTGACAATATCTAATAAAGGCACGCTATCAAAACGATTATCAGGAAATTTTTCTCTAAAAAGCTCTTTAATTCCTATACTCTGATTGGCCTTCAAAGCTTCGTTTTCTAAATTTTCAAATTCTTCATTTTTAATATCATTTCTATTAAAAACACGGCTTGTTTTACCTTCCCCAAGTATCAAGGTGTAAGCTTCATTGCCTTCTTTGATAAGTTTTGAAACTGTACCAAAACAACCTAAAACTTCGTCATCTGGATGTGCAGCTATGATCAAAATTTTTTTCATAAATTTTAAATTCTCCTTTTAGGTATTTTTTTTTCTTTTTGGTTTTTTTGAATTCAATTTTAAAATTTTTAAATTCTAAAAAAGCTTTAGGGTAATTTGGCGCATCAAGCATTCTTATAAAATTAAATATTTGCTTTAAATCGGGATTTTCTAAAAAAGATAAACAGCTTTGTTCTGGTGTCCGCCTTTTAAAAAATGTCGCTTTACCGATTTGAGGGACTGGTTTTGGGTTGTTTTTTAAAATAAAAGGAATCATTTTGAAAAAGATAATTTTTGAAGCTTTTTGATAAATTTTTTGAGCATTGCCTTTGGAAATATCTAGTTTTCTTTTAAGGTAAATGTCTCCTGTATCCAAACCTTCTTTTACTTTTAAGGCAGAAATTTTTGTTTTTTTAATATCTCTCAAAATTAGATTTTGCAAAGGAGAACCTCCTCTTCCAAAAGGCAAATCGGTCATATGGAAGACAATGCATGTGTAATTTTGATGGATATCATTGGGAATAATGAAAGACCAATGTGGAAAAAAAATATATTTAGGTTCAATGCTTTGTATATAATTTAAGTTTAAATCATCTTTTTTTGTAATTAGGATAAAATTAAATTCTGGAAAAAAATTACAAAGTTTATCAAAATTTTTTATATTCCTATTTTTTTAGAGTTGCAATAGCTATATTATTTTTCAAAGTTTATACTCCACTTCATAGCCCTTTTTAGCAAGCCAGTTGGCTAGTTTTTCTTGATTTTTGGCGACACAAATGGCTTTAAAATTAGCCTTTAAAAGCAAGGCTTCATTGACTAAAGAACTTGCACTGATGATAAGCTTTGTGCTTTCATTCATCAATTTTGAAATTTCTTCATCTATAAAAAGCTTTACATTTTCATGATCTTCGATGAATTTTTCAAGCTTTTTGAGATTTTTATTGGATGAGCTTGTAGCAATTGCGATTTTTTTGTTTTTGGGTAAATCAGAAGCAATTTGCATGGAAAGATTTTTAATATCTGTGCCACCCATGCAAATGCAATAATCCCAAATTTTCTCTCTTTTTATCTTGCTTTCTTGATAAAATTCATCCCTAATTAAAGCATAAGAAAACCCACATCTTAACTCACAACGAAAAGGTACCAAGCTCTCATAATCGCTTGCTTTTGAGTAGGCGTTGACATTGAGTAAAATATCGCAATGATGAGCTTTTATCTCATCATCAAAACTTAAGATTTTAACTCCTGTTTCAAGCTTTATAAGCTTTTCATCATCGCAATTGATATCATAATGATCGATGATTAGAAGTTCGAATTTTTTTTCTTTGATAAGATCGATAAGCTCGTAAATACTTGAGCTTTCAAGCTCATAAACAGGATAAGGAATTTCATCGATCAAAGAGCCTTCTAGTGCCAAGCAAGCAAAGCTTACATCACTGTATTGTTTGGCTAAGACAAGATCGCGCTTGATGTGGCCAAAGCCTATTTGACTAGAGCTATCGCTTCTAAATAGAACTTTCATAATTTACCTTATAAAGTATTTTTGCAAATTCTAAATCTTCCAAAGTATCGATATCGCAAACTAAATTTCGTGGTAGTAAATACACACTAGAATAGGGTTTAAATAAAAAATCATTTTCCAGCCAAGCTTTGCTTTTGCCAAAGTAAAAAGCTCCTGCATCATGATAAGCTTTGGTTAAATCCTGCGAGCGGGAATTGTAAAAACTTTCATCAAACATATTAACTTGATTTTTTTCATTTAGATAAAAAGCTCTTTGTATAGGATAGTCAAATTCGGTAGCTGAAAATAAAAACTGACTTTCGTTTTGTAGAAAATTTTACTATAAGTCTTTTTTTAAAATTTTACTACTACTAATCAGTGGAGCAGTAGCATAAAGAGCGCAAACATTGTCATAAACTTGCCCTTTTTTAGTCTAAAATTTCAATTGCATTTTGAATCACTGCTGTACTAGAACTATAATCATCGCTTAATTTTTCATCGCGGATAAAAGGAGCTTTAGCGCCAAATTGACAAGCTATTTTTATAATTTCCTCATCATCACTTGAAATGATAACTTCATCAAAAATATCTGATTTTAAAGCACTTTCTATACTGTAAGCGATCAAAGGTTTGCTCAAAAAATCAATGATATTTTTTCTAGGAATTCTCTTTGAGCCCCCGCGAGCAGGTATTATGCAAAGATTTTTCATTTTTTTCCTTCATTCTTTAGGTTTCATTTTACCAAAAATCAAGTATAATTGTCTTTAAACGCAAATAAAACGACATGAGGTGGGAGAGGAATAATAATGCTTATAAATCAAATCTTTGAAATAGATTCTTGCGATGATGCAGAACTAGGTATCAAAAGAACCTCAAAGCTTGAATACCGCATAAGTTATGATGATGAAAAAGAAATAAAAGCTATAGTTTTTATCATAGGGGGTTATGGGGCTAATTCAAATATTTCTTTTTTGGATTTTGATAGAGAATATGTCGCTAAAAAATTTGATGTAGTTACGGTAAATGTTTTTTATCATTGTTTTTGCATGAGGCGCTCGGATGTTTCAAAATATGATGCAAATGTAAAATTTTTACAAGAAGATTTAGAAAATTTATCCAAAGTACTAATTGAATTTAATATCGATATTCGAAATTTAAATTTTGATAATGCTTTAGAGTATTATCATTATTTGGATCAATATATTACAATTTTAAAACTACAAGGAGAGCTAGAGCAAGACTATCAAGTCAATTTTACTTCAACCTTTGTCCCACCCAATGGAGATTATCAAAATTTTGGCATTATGGCAGCTATTGATCATATCAATGTTTTAAAAGATCTTATAAAAAAATTTCCAAAATTTAAAAATCTTCCAAAAATTTATGGAGGAGGATCTTACGGAGGATATCTATCTTTGCTGATAGCCAAGATAGCTCCTTGGTATGTGGATGCGGTGATTGATAATTCAGGTTCAGCCTTGCCACCTTTAAGATATATAATAGGTAGAGATCTTAATAGTTGCGATTATGTTTACAATGGTGCTAACGCTTTAATTGGTGGTTTCCTAAAAACCCACTGGACTCGCAAAGAAAATTCTCCTTATTTTTTTAGTAACGAAAACTATATTATTAGATCTTTGCTTCATAAAGATCATTTGATTTTGCAAAGTCAAAAAAATCAAAATATAATTTATGTAAATTACCATGGTTTAAAAGATCCTTCAGCTCCTGCAGAATATAAAGTACAAATGTGTGATATTTTAAAAATGCTTGGATATGATACAGTTTTGCATTTGGTAAAAGACGAAAGTGATATAGATGGTAGATTTATAAAAAGTTTAGAGCATGGACTTAGAATGACCAATAAAGCTTTATTTAGAAAAGAGCTTCCTTTGATGCTTGAAAAATTACAAGGAAGAAAATCTTTAATGCAAGAAAATTCTATCTCTTATCCTTGTGGAAATAAAGTATTTACCTTTAAGGATATGGGAGATAAATTTGAATTAGTTATAATAAATTAAAAAAAAGATAAAGGATATAAAATGACCGCATATTTGCATATAGGAACTACTAATACAGGAAATCAAGAAAAACAAGGTTTCTTGATGCAAAATGAAGATAAGCTTTTAAAAAAAGGCTATATTTATCCAAAAAGCCTTAGAGTGGCAAATAGACATTGGGCTTTGGTGGATATAGTTTTAGAGCTAGTTCAAAAAGAAGATATTTTGCAAAAAGAGAGTATTTTAAGCTGTATTAAAAACGAAAGATTTCTTAGAACTATAGAAAATTTTAAAAGCGAAAGTGCTTTACATAAAGATAAAAAATTTATTTTTTCAGCTGAGGGTATAGTTTGGGATTTTTCTACTAAAAAACATGTAAAAATCTTAGAAAAGATTATGAGAGAGCTAGGCTTTACTCAAATTTATATCATTGTGTATTTTAGAGATACTTTAGGTTATTTAAATTCGCACTGTTCTCAAGATCATAAAAACAATATGGGATACTATTCTGCCGATTTTGCTCCGCAAGATCATCCTAGAAAATACATTTTTGATTATGAGTGGATTTGTAAAACTCATGCTGAGGTGTTTGGAGAAGAAAATTTGATAGTAAGACTTCTAAGAGAGGATTATGTAGGAGGAACCTTGCTTAAAGATTTTGTTTATCATTTGGGACTTCAATGGGATGAAAGTTTTGTTTTAAAGCAAACCAAAAATGAAAGCTTCAATCTTTTGGGAATGGAGCTTATGTCAAGATTAAATCAAAAAGATTTAAAGCAAGACAATCTTAATTCTTTACTTTTTATGGCAAGAAGAAAATTTGAAGGAGCTAAGGAGAAAAGATTAAAATTTGCTGTGCAAAAAGATATTGCTAAGGCCTATGTGGATTATTTTGCTCCTTCGCTTGAGTGGGTAAAAAATAAATATTTTTCACATAAAAATTCTCTTTTTACGCCTGTAAATTGGGAAGAATATGAAGAAAATTATACTTTAACTCATACATTGAGCAAAGATTGGGATGATGTGGCAGATTTTATAGCACAAATTATTGTTTCTAAAAATGATATAATCAGTTCCTTAAAAGAACAACTTGAATTTGCAAGGAAAGATTAGTCTTTCATTGCAGCTTCAAGCATTTTTTTGATATTTTCAAAGTTTTCAAAATTTTCAGGTGTGATAAATTCTGCTTTTAATGGTTTTTTATAAAATTTTTCTATTTCAGCAACCAAAGCCATGATATCGATGCTATCGATAAAATCTTCGCTTACAAGATTATTCATGCTCTCATCGATATCTGTTCTTTCTATGTTGATAAAAAAATGTTTAATTTCTTGCATTGTTTCTCCTTTGATTTTTAAAATTATAAAATGTTTGTCTAAATAATTTCACCCAACACCTTTCTATCAATTTTTCCATTTTGATTAAGCTTAAAACTATCAAGCTTTATGAAATTTTTTGGGACCATGTAGCCAGGCAATTTTTCTTTTAAAAAGACCTTAAAATCAATTTCTTCTTCGCTTTCATAAAAACAAACAATATCTTCTTTAAAAATACAAGCACTATTTTTGACTTTTGGATGAGAGTTAATCACGCTTTCTATTTCTCCAAGCTCAATGCGGTGCCCCATGTATTTGATCTGATTGTCTGCACGTCCATAGCATAAAAGCTCACCTCGTTCATTATAAGCGACTATATCGCCTGTTTTATATAAAAGATCTAGGTAATTATCGTGTAAAGGATTTTGAATAAAAGCTTTTTGTGTTTTTTCTTTATCGTTGTAATATCCTAAAGACAAAGAAGTTCCTCTCACATACAGTTCACCTTTTATGCCTGTTTGCTTAGGATTTATCAAATTCATATTTTCATCAAAGACTAAAAGTTCTGTATTTTTACAAGCTTTGCCTATGGGTAAAAGCTCTTCATCTTTAAATTCGCGATCCACTATATAAAAAGAACATACATCGGTGATTTCTGTAGGGCCATAAAGATTGGCGAAAAGCGTATCGGATAAATGTTTACGCCAAATGTTTAATTGTTTATTAGGCATGATTTCTCCGCAAAATAACACCTTTTTTAAGTTTTTTAGAATAGAAGCTTTTACTGCATTGGTATTTGCAAAATAAATTAGTACCGAAGGTACCCAAAATATAGCGCTAACCTTTTCTTTTTCTAGGCAATCTAAAATTTTATTTGGAAAAGCAAAAAGATGATTAGGTAAAAGGTGTAAGGTTGCTCCTGCTTTTACGCTTGAAAAAATATCTAAAATACTATTGTCAAAATAAAATGGTGCTTGATTGGCTAAAATCTCATTTTCATCGAATTTGAAAGTTTCGCACACCCAAAAAGTATAATCAATTACACTCTTATGTGCTATGCTTACTCCTTTTGGAATTCCCGTACTTCCACTTGTAAAAAATACATAGAGTAAATTAGTATCGATATGTTTTTCTTTGGCAATTTGGATTAAGTTTTCATCTATGTTAAAACTTTCAAAATCTTCTGTGTAAAGTGTAGGTAAAGCTAAATCAAATTTTAATTCTTTTGAAGTGATGAAAAGCTTAGGCTTTAAAATCTCTATGACTTTTTCTACTCTTTCTTTAGGACTTTTTTCATCTAAAAGTGTATAAAAATTTCCACTGAGTGCCACTCCAAAGAATGAAATCAAACAATCAATTCCTTTGGGTAGTATTATTAAAACAGGGCTTTGAGTGGGACTATCATTTCCTAATTTTCTTAAAATTTCACTGGCTACTTTTTTAGAAGAAAGATCAAAGTCTTTATAAGTGATTTCTTTTCTTTCTTTGGCAAAGGGTTCTATAAAAGCAGTTTTTTCACTAAAATTAGCAAGGCTTTTTTCTAAAAAGTTGTAGATGTGGGTGGTCATAGTTTCCCTTTTTTTGGTTTTTTTGTAATAAATAAAATGTTGATTTTAATTTCGGGTATATTTTCTAAAATTTCATAAAATTGTTTCATCTTCTATCTTCTTATATATAGCTAATTTATTATTATTTAAGGATTTGCATAGTGCTTGAATATACTCTTTAGCATTATAAATTTCTATAAAATTTTTAGCAAAATTCATTTTTTTATAATCGTGTGTTTTTTGAATTATAGAATTAATTTTATCAATATCACATAAATAAGATTGTTGCAAATCTCTAACATAATAATTAATGGTTATTGTTTTTTCTTCGCTTTTTTCATTTATTAGAGTGCCTTTAAATTTTTTAAAATATCTGCAAAAAGTTGTATTTTTTTCTTCTGCATAATGAACTAAAGCATGTCCTTGGTTTAAGCCAAAAATCATATATTTTCCATTTTCCTTGGTTAAAATATCATATACGGAATTTTCTCCAAAACAACTTGTAGTATCTTTTAAAAATAATTCTTCTTTAGTACCTTTTATAGCAAAAGAAAAAATAGGGTCATTTGTGCGTTTTACCCCTTCTTGTTTTCTAAAAAACTCATTTAATACTCCCACTTTTGTTTTGGAATTTAGTTTATCATAAACCTCATTTTTACAAAAACTATAAGTAAAGGTTGGCATGATTAAAGTTCCTTCTTTGCCTATTACTTCAAAGAAAGAATCTAGTATAGTTTGTAAAAATTCATTTTTTGGAAGCAAGGGTATTCCAAAATTAAAAAGTTCAGTATGTACACATAAAATATCACCTTTTTTTATACCTAACTTAAGAAAAGTATCTATTAAATCTCTATTAGAGTATTTTTTATCATTGTATTCTAAAAAATATTTCATTTTACAAGTCCATAAAATTTTATTTTTTCCAAAAGCTCTTTAAATTTATAAGCTTGCATGTTTAAGATATTAGCTATATCAATGATATCATTTTGACCGTCACAGTAGGCAAGGAAGTTGCACGCCAAGGGAATATCATTGGCAGTGCTAAGAGTATGGTAAAGTCCTCTTTTGCCAAGATTGGGTTCGCATGTCACAGTGTTTTCATAGACGGAATTGATTTCTAAATTTAAGATTATCTCTTGCATGCTTTGAAGTCCACCCATTAAACCCTTAGCCGAAATAAAATCTAAATCATCTTTTGATGTATGATATTCTTTATAGTTTAGATGTTTTGTGCGGCATATTCCTACTATATTTAAATTCACAAGTGGAGCATTGTATTGCCTTTCATCGCTCCCACGCTCCAAAAAGCTAAATTCTTTAAAATTTTCTTTATCTTTAAGTGTGTGCAAAGCAACCTTATCACTTAGCGAATTTTCTTTTGGAGTGTGTATAAGTGAGTGAGTATTATCATCTCCTAAGCAAGAAAGCACAAAACCTGCTTTAACATGTTTTTTTAAGTGATCTAAATGCTTGCTAAGATAAACTATAGAGCCTATGGTTTCAGGAATGATAACAAAACGGTAATTGTATTTTCTTTCTTTTAAATTTAAAAGCCATTTAGCTAAGAAAATGGCTACTATAGGGCCGCTAAGTTCGTTATTTGCCATAGAAGGATGACAAAGATAGCTTGAGAGTAAAATTTCATCTTTTGAATTTTGAGTGCTAGGGATTATAAAATCAGCATAATTTAAAACCCCGTTCTCATCGTGTTTTGCATCGATAAAGACTTTGTATCGGCCTTTTTTTAAATTTTTTCTTTCATTATGCGTGATGCAAAATCCCCAGCACCTTTTATAATAACTTGTCACATAAGGGATAGCATCAGGCATTTTTTCTATAGAGTAAAGATGCTTTTCAAGTTCTTCAAGTTCTATTTCTTTATCTATGGCTTCGCTGTAGTTTAAAAGATGTAGATTGTGCTTTTTAAAATCACAAATTTTCTTCCCTTCCGGGGTGATGATATAGGCTTCTTTAGCATTCCATTCATCAGGGACTATCCAGTCAAAAACCTTTGTCCCACTTTTGATAGAGTGAAATTTGAGTATATTTTCTCCTAGGGCTTTATCTAGTATTTCCAGACTAGCTCTAAAACCTTGTCCTGTGATACTTCTAGGAATGGGAAAAAGTTCTTTGGCAAGTTCATACATAGCCTTGCCTGTTTGTTTAAAACTTTGACTTCTAAAGTCTAATTTATTCATAAATCTCCCCCGTTTTTCTTTTTTAAAATTTTTCGAGTATACTAAATAAAGTATCTCTTACAAATTTTGCATCTTTTAAGCTCATTTCTTGATGACAAGGTATGCTAATTTCGGCTTTGTAAAAATTATCTGCATTTTTAAGTCTTATTTCTCCTAAGAGTTTTTTATAAAAACTAAACTCATAAGTAGGTTTATAATGCACTTGTACACCCAGCCCAGCTTTAAGCAAATTTTCAAAAATTTCTTCTTTTGGACAATAAAATTCCGGAAAGAGCAAAATAGGATATAAATGTCTTGAACTTTTTTTATAATCTTTGATTTTTATAGTAGAAAAATAAGGATTTTTTTCAAATTCTTTATCATAAAAATTTGCAATTTCTTCGCGTTTTTTAAGATTGTGATCTAGTTTTTTAAGTTGATTTATCCCTAAAGCACAAGCAACATCGCTTAAGCGATAATTATAACCAAGATCACACATATCGCTATCCCAAAGCCTTTTTTTAACGATACCATGGCTTCTTAAAAGTTTTATTTTAGAGATTAATTCTTCATTATTGCTTACTACAGCACCCCCCTCAAAAGTGGTAATAGGCTTAACAGGGTGAAAAGAAAAAATGCTTAAATCCGCCATAGAACCCACTTTTTTACCCTTATACTCACTGCCTAAAGCATGACTTGCATCATCAATTAAAGGGATATTGTATTTTTTGGCAAGATTTAAAATCTCATCCATTTCAACACTATTACCCCCAAAATCCACCACGCTTATAGCTCCTATATCGGTGCTATTTTTTACAAGCCTTGCTTCGAGCTTGTTCTCATCGATATTGCCATCATTTTTAATATCGATAAATTCTACTTTTGCTCCTGCCATTAAAGCTGCATTAGCCGTAGCTGCAAAAGTTAAAGGAGTGGTTAAGACTATTTTGTTTTTGACATTTAAAGCTGTATAGGCAAGATGAAGAGCGGAGGTGGCTGAATTTAACACACAAGCGTGCTTAACGCCTATGTATTCGCAAAGTGCTTCTTCAAATTCATCGACTTTTTTGCCACCGGTTAAAAATTCACCCTTTAGCGCGCTTAAAACCGCTTCTATATCGCTTTGATCGATATTTTGGTGAGAATAAGTAATCATTTAAAAACCTTCAGTATGGTTGATGATATCTAAAAGCTCTTTTTCGCTTGCCCATTGTGGATTGTTATCTGAGCTATAAGAAAATCCATCTTTTGTTTTTTGTCCTTTTTCGCCTAAGGCATTGATGCTAAAATCACTCTCTTGATCTACAAGCTTGATGCTAGGACTTATAGCGTAATAGTTTTCAAATTCATAGGTTAAATGACTATCATCACTTGAAATCATAATTTCATGAAGTTTTTCTCCTGCCCTTATACCTATGATTTTATGGCTTAAATTAGGAGCTAGAGCGTGAGCTAGATCCGTAATTTTCATCGAAGGAATTTTGGGGATAAAAATTTCTCCCCCATGCATTCTTTCAAAATTACTCAATACAAATTTTACTCCATCTTCAAGAGAAATCCAAAAACGAGTCATTCTGGTATCTGTGATAGGAAGCTCTTTAGCACCCTGCGCGATAAGCTTTTTAAAAAAAGGCACCACCGAGCCTCTTGAGCCTACTACATTTCCATATCTTGTAACACTAAATCGTGTTTGTTTATTGCCTGCTATATTGTTTGCAGCAACAAAAAGTTTATCGCTTGCAAGTTTGGTAGCACCATATAAATTTACAGGATTGCAAGCTTTATCCGTACTTAGAGCAATACATTTTTTTACCCCATTTTCAAAACAAGCATCGATCACATTTTGGGCACCATGGATATTGGTTTTGATACATTCCATGGGATTATATTCAGCAACAGGAACATGTTTCATCGCAGCAGCATGTATAACAAAATCTACATCACGCATAGCAACGCTTAAGCGTTCTTTATCTCTTACATCACCTATAAAATAACGCATGCAATTGGCATTAAAAATGCTTGACATTTCAAATTGCTTTAATTCATCACGAGAATAGATGATGATTTTATTAGGCTTATAATTTTCTAATAAAATTTTAGTATAGGTTTTTCCAAAAGAGCCTGTACCGCCAGTAATTAAGATATTTTTTCCATTAAACATTTGCGCCTTCCTTTGCCAAATTATTACTTAAAAAGCTTAAAGCAATAAGCGTTCCTATTTTAAAATTCTTGGCAAAGTTATACCTGTTTGAGCTTGATATTTACCTTTTTTATCTTTGTAGGTTGTATCGCATTTTTCATCACCTTGTAAAAATAACACTTGTGCAATGCCTTCATTGGCGTAAATTTTTGCAGGCGAGGGTGTAGTGTTTGAAATTTCTATGGTTATATGTCCTTCAAAGCCTGGTTCAAAAGGAGTTACATTTACGATGATGCCACATCTTGCATAGGTGCTTTTTCCAAGACAAATAGCTAAAACATCATCAGGCATTTTAAAATATTCTATAGTTCTAGCAAGTGCAAAAGAATTAGCAGGGACTATGCATACATCACCTTCAAAATCCACCACATTTTCTTCTAAAAAATTTTTTGGATCCACTACGGTAGAATTTACATTGGTAAAAATCTTAAATTCACGCCCCACGCGTATATCATAACCATAGCTCGAAAGCCCATAGCTTACTACGCCTTTACCTATATTTGCTTCGCAAAAAGGCTCTATCATCTGATGTTCGAGCGCCATTTTTCTTATCCAATTGTCTGCTTTTAAACCCATTTAACATACCTTTATTTTTAAACATAATTTTTTTTGGATTATAGCTTATTTTTTATATTTTATGAAACTTTTAAGTGTGAAATTTTATTTTTTAAAGTTAAATTTCAAGTTTTTTAATATAATACTAGATTAAGTTCTTAAAATCAGGAGATGAAGATATGACAAAAGAAGAGATTAAAGAATTAGTAAATTTATTTGCCGAAGCTAATATCAGTAAAATAAAAATCAAAGAACAAGATGGATTTGAAATCGAACTTGAAAGAGATATGTGTTGTGATGTTCCAGCTCCTTTGGCTTGTCCACCTGTTCCAGCTCCACAACCTATAAATGTTAATGTAGTTAATGAAGCGCAACCTTCAAGCACAAAATCAAATAAACCAAGTATAAACAGCCCTATGGTAGGTACTTTCTACCAAGCTCCAAGCCCAGGCGCAGCTCCTTTTGTGAAAGTGGGCAGTTCAGTTAAAAAAGGTGATACTATCGCTATCATCGAAGCGATGAAAATCATGAATGAGATCGAAGCTGAATTTGATTGTAGAATAGTAGAAATTTTAGTTGCAGACGGTCAGCCTGTAGAATTTGGCATGCCTTTATTTACGGTGGAGAAATTATAAAATGGAAATTAAAAGCATTTTAATTGCTAATCGTGGAGAAATAGCACTTCGAGCTTTAAGAACAATCAAAGAAATGGGAAAAAAAGCAATTTGCGTTTATTCTGAAGCAGATAAAGATGCTTTGTATTTAAAATATGCAGATGCAAGCATTTGTATAGGAAAAGCAAGAAGTTCTGAAAGTTATCTCAATATACCTGCTATTATTTCAGCAGCTGAAATTGCAGAAGCGGATGCGATTTTTCCAGGTTATGGATTTTTAAGCGAAAATCAAACTTTTGTTGAAATTTGTGCTAAGCACAATATCAAATTTATAGGACCTTCAGTTGAAGCTATGAATTTGATGAGTGATAAATCAAAAGCTAAACAAGTGATGCAAAGAGCAGGGGTTCCTGTTATACCAGGAAGTGATGGGGCTTTAGCAGGTGCTGAAGCAGCTAAAAAACTTGCTAAAGAGATCGGCTATCCTGTGATTTTAAAAGCAGCAGCTGGGGGTGGAGGTCGTGGAATGCGCGTAGTGGAGCACGAAAAAGACCTTGAAAAAGCATATTGGTCAGCCGAAAGTGAAGCAATGACAGCTTTTGGTGATGGGACTATGTATATGGAAAAATATATACAAAATCCACGCCATATAGAAGTTCAAATCATTGGAGATAGTTTTGGAAATGTGATCCATATTGGTGAGAGAGATTGCTCTATGCAAAGACGCCATCAAAAACTTATAGAAGAATCTCCGGCAATTTTGCTTGATGAGAAAACCCGTGCAAGACTTCATGAAACAGCAGTAAAAGCTGCTAAAGCTATAAGTTATGAGGGTGCAGGAACTTTTGAATTTTTAGTAGATAAAAATTTGGATTTTTATTTTATAGAGATGAATACGCGTTTGCAAGTTGAGCATTGTGTGAGTGAAATGGTAAGCGGGATTGATATTATTGAGCAAATGATCAAAGTAGCTGAAGGCTATGCTTTACCATCTCAAGAAAATGTAAAATTAAAAGGACATTCTATAGAATGTAGAATCACAGCTGAAGATCCTAAGACTTTCTTGCCAAGTCCAGGTAAAATCATAAAATATATTCCACCTGCAGGACGCAATGTTAGAATGGAAAGTCATTGCTATCAAGATTACAGCGTGCCACCGTATTATGATTCTATGATAGGAAAACTTGTGGTTTGGGCAGAAGATCGCAACAAAGCTATTTCAAAAATGAAAGTGGCTTTAGATGAGTTGATTATAGGTGGGATTAAAACTACTAAAGATTTTCATCTTGCAATGATGGATAATCCTGATTTTATTAGTAACAATTACGATACTAACTATCTTGCTAGACATTAATCAAGATGGATTTTTTCCATCTTGATTTTATTTTAAATATTCTATATTGATTTTTGAACGCAATTTATCAAAATAATCTTGTATATAATTTTGTCTTTGCTCGCTTACATAGGCATTGAGTACTTCATTTTTGATTTGATGATATTCTGGAATTTGTCCCTTAGCTTTATCATTTACTTGATATATTTCATAACCCTTTTGCGAATTTAAAACAGGGGAAAAATTTCCTAAAGGTATGGACGATAAAAGTCCTAAAAGTCTTGGATCTGAATTGCTAGGAGTTAGAGTGACTTTTTCTGCTTTAAGTAAAGCTTTTTTGGTGGCTTTTATATTTTCTAAATCCTGAGCATTATTGGAGCGATAGATATTTGCTTTAATTTCGGTAAAAAATGTAAATTTGTTTTTATTTTGTTCGAAAAAATTTTTAGCACCTTCATCGCTAAAATCGGTTTTAGCTGTGTTAGTAATTCTTTCATAAAGTTTTCTTTTTTCAAGATCTTTTTTAAAATTATTACGAAATTGTTCGTAATTTTGTCCTTTAGCTTGCAAATCTTTTTTAAAGCTCTGAAGTGAGGTTTTATTTTGCTTTAACATTTTATCAATGGCATTATCAAGCTCAAGTTCGCTTGTATAAATTCCAAATTGTTTCATTTGCGAAAGTTCCATTTTTTCATTAATCAAAATCCCCAAAGCCTGATTTTTAGGTATATTTAGAGTTTTCATAGTTCGCTCTATATCGTAGGTTGTAATAGGCTCTTTATCCACCACTACAGCAATCGCATTTATAGTATTTGCATGAGTTAAACTTATAAAAAATAGCAAAACTTAGTAAAATTTTTTTCATTTCAAACCTTTATTTAAGTGTAAATATCGCATTATATCAATTAAAATTTAAGAAAAGGCAAAAAATGACAGGAAAACTTACGACTCGTTTCGCCCCAAGCCCTACAGGATATTTGCATATAGGTGGTTTAAGAACTGCTCTTTATAGTTATTTGTATGCAAGGAAAAATAAGGGTAATTTTTTACTTCGTATTGAAGATACGGATTTAAAAAGAAATTCTAAAGAAGCTACGCAAGCTATCATAGAAGCCTTTAAATGGTGTGGTTTGGATTATGATGGTGAGGTAACTTACCAATCCGAACGCTTTGATCTTTATAAAAAATATATACAAAAACTTTTAGATGAAGGCAAGGCTTATTATTGTTATATGAGCAAAGAAGAGCTTGATGAGCTTCGCGCTAAGCAAGAAGCGGCTAAAGAGCGACCAAGATATGATGGTAGATATAGAGAATTTACAGGTACTCCTCCAGCAAATATAGAACCTGTAGTGCGTATAAAAGCTCCTCAAGAGGGTGAAATTTGCTTTATAGATGGTGTTAAAGGGGAAGTAAAATTTAAAGTAGAAGATATTTTAGATGATTTTATCATAGCAAGAAGCGATGGAAGTCCTACTTATAATTTTACGGTTGTAATCGATGATGCTTTAATGGGAGTAAGTGATGTGATTAGAGGAGATGATCATCTTTCAAATACCCCTAAGCAAATCGTGCTTTATGAGGCTTTGGGATTTGAAATTCCTAAATTTTACCATGTAGCTATGATACATGGAGAAGATGGTAAAAAGCTTTCAAAAAGGCACGGAGCAACCGATGTGATGGAATACAAAGCTATGGGAATTTTACCTCAAGCTTTATTAAACTTTTTGGTGCGTTTGGGTTGGAGTCATGGCGATGATGAGGTTTTTTCTTTAGAAGATCTTAAAAAGCTTTTTGACCCTAATCATATTAATAAAAGTGCTTCTTGTTATAATTTTAAAAAGCTTGAATGGCTCAATGCACATTATATTAAAACCTTGCCTTTTGAAGAGATTAACCGTCAATTAAAAGATCTTGGTTTTGATTTAAGCGTTTATGAAAAAGCAGGATTTTTGCTAGATTTATTAAGAGAACGTGCAAAAACTTTACTTGAAGTTATAAGTGGGGCTAAAAGTATTGTTGAAGCGCCGCAAAATTATGATGAAAATGCTATAAATAAATTTATAAACGAAAGCAATCTTTTGTTGCTTCAAAACTATGCAAACGAACTAAATGAAGAAAAGAGTGCAAAAGATTTTGAAGAATTTACTAATGAATTCTTACAAAAAAATGAGGTAAAATTAAAAGATTTGGCTCAGCCTATACGCATAGCTCTAACAGGAAGTGCGGTCAGTCCTAGTATCTTTGAAGTTTTAGAGTTTTTAGGTGTCAATGAATGTAAAAAAAGAATAGAAAAATTTTTGAAATTTAAAGGAAAACAATGAATTTAAAAGAAGAAGCATTAAAATATCACTTAGGCGGAAAGATAGATATAAAACCATCAAAGCCTATGAATTCAAGCCATGATTTATCTTTGGCTTATAGTCCAGGTGTTGCAGAACCTTGCATCGAAATCGCTTCTAATAATGAACTTGCTTACACTTATACAAATAAAGCAAATTTGGTAGCTATCGTTAGCGATGGTTCTGCGGTTTTAGGCCTTGGAAATATCGGTGCACAAGCTTCTAAGCCAGTTATGGAAGGCAAGGCTTGCTTGTTTAAAAAATTTGCTGATGTGAATGCATATGATTTAGAGATCGAAGCGCATAGTGTTGAAGAAATCGTTGCTTTTTGTAGAGCTATAGCACCTACTTTTGGAGGAATCAATTTAGAAGATATTTCAGCGCCTAAATGTTTTGAAATCGAAGCAGCTTTGCAGGATTTAGGAATTCCTGTAATGCATGATGATCAGCATGGAACTGCTATCATTTCAACTGCAGGACTTATGAATGCTATGGAGATAAGCGGTAAAAAATTTGAAGATATTAAAGTTGTTGTAAGTGGAGCAGGGGCTGCAGGTATTGCTAGTGCTAGGATGTATAGAAATTTAGGTGTTAAAAATATCATTCTTGTAGATAGCAAGGGTGTAGTCAATAAAAAAAGAACAGATCTAAATCAATACAAACTTGAATTTGTAAGCGATACACAAGCAGATACTTTAAAAGAAGCTATGAAGGATGCGGATGTGTTTTTAGGGCTTAGTGCACCAAAGATACTAGATGATGAGATGATTTTATCTATGGCAAAAGATCCTGTTATCTTTGCCTTGGCAAATCCTATTCCAGAAGTTATGCCTGAGGATGTGGCAAGACTTAGAAAAGATGCTATCGTAGGAACAGGAAGAAGTGATTATCCTAATCAAATCAACAATGTTTTAGGCTTTCCTTTTATTTTCCGTGGAGCTTTAGATGTGCGTGCAACAAAAATTACTGAAAATATGAAAGTAGCTGCAGCAAGAGCTTTGGCGGATTTAGCAAAATCACCAGTAAGTAATGCGGTTAAAAATGCTTACAATATAAGCCATTTAGAATTTGGGAAAGATTATGTTATTCCAAAACCTTTTGATGAAAGAGTGAAAGCTGTTGTAAGTACTGCAGTGGCTGCTGCGGCCGTAAAAGATGGAGTAGCTTTACTTAAAGAATTTGATGAGAAAGCATATTTTGAAAGTTTAAAATGAAAAATATTCATCACATACACCATCCTTTAATAGAGCATAAATTAGGGCTTTTGCGTGATAAACAAACCAAGCCCTTTCATTTTAGAATGCTCATCGATGAGATTTCTACTTTCTTGCTTTTTGAGGCAACTAAAGATTTGTGTTTGAAAGAAACCCAAATTCAAACACCTGTTGCTACTGCTAAGATAAAAAAATTAGATGAAAAGATTATGATATGCCCTATCTTAAGGGCAGCTTTGGGTATGCTTGATAGTATTTTTAGGCTTATTCCTGATGCTAGTGTAGGGTTTTTGGGTTTTGTTAGAAATGAAGAAACGCTCAAGGCAGATTTTTATTTTCAAAAACTTCCCAAAGATGCAAAAGAGCGCACTGCTATTGTTATAGATCCTATGTTTGCAACAGGTGGCACTGCTATAGATGCTTGCAATTTTTTAAAAGATCAAGGAGTAAGAAAGATTAAATTTATTTCCATACTCGCAGCCCCGCAAGGTCTTGAAAATTTTGCAAAAATTCACAGCGATGTTGAACTTTATATAGCTTCAATTGATGAAAGTTTGAATGAAAAAGGTTATATAGTTCCAGGACTTGGAGATGCAGGAGATAGGGTTTTTAACACCTTAGATTAAAATGATTTTTGGAAAAATTGATTATATTAATCTTTTGCCTTTGCATATATACCTTAAAAAGTATCCATTACCTAATGGCTATAAAGCAAGCATGGAGTATAAAAAAGGTGTGCCAAGTAAGCTAAATAAGGATTTATTTTATAGACGAGTTGATGCAGCGATTATTTCAAGTATAGAAAGTGCTAGAAAAAAATATAAAAATTTAGATTTAGGTATTTGCGCTAATAAAAGAGTCTTGAGTGTTTTAGTGGAAAAAAATACATCCAATGCTAAAGATCCAAGTTCGGCAACTTCTAATGCTTTAGCTAAAGTTTTAAAACAAGAGGGAAGGGTGATTATAGGAGATAAGGCTTTAAAACTTTATTTGCAAGATCCTTCTAGGTATATTGATTTGTGTGCAAAATGGTATGAAAAAACAAGCTTACCTTTTGTTTTTGCTAGATTCTCTTGCGTGCAGAAAAAAGCTTTATATAAACAAATCCTAAAAAAATTTCCAAAAACAAAGATTAAAATTCCTTATTATATACTTCAAAATTATGCCAAAACGAGAGATTTGGATATAAAAGATATGAGATATTATCTTGATGAAATTATATATTATAAAATTTCAACCAAAGAAAAAGTGGCCTTAAAGCGTTTTGTAAAGGCTTGTAAGGCTTTAAATCTTACTTAATGTTCAAATTCTCTAAGTTCTTTAACTGTTCCAAGTAAGATTACAACATCCCCACCATAAGCAGTAGTTGTTTCTAAATCAGGTAGTATTTCCCAGTCTGTATTGAGTTTTTTGTAGCCAATAACTCTCATATTTTGTGCAATATGTTTTAATGAGTTTCCTGCTAATTTATCATCTATAGTGATTTTAATAGCACGGATGGTATTAGCCGATAGATCAAAAACCTCATAATCTGCATCTTTGGTTAAAAAATCTTTGACAAGTTTTTTAGCACTTTCTTTTTCAGGATAGATTACTTTTGTAGCTCCAAGTTTGGATAAAATTTGTCCATGGATATTAGAGGTAGCTTTTGCGATAATATTATTAACCCCTATGTCCTTAAGAGCCATTAGGGTAAGTATAGATTTTTCAACATTTTCTCCTATACTTACGATTACAACTTCTACATCATGAAAGCCTGCTTCTTTAAGAGCTGAAATATTGGTAGAATCCAAGATATAGGCATAACTTGGTGAATTTTGTATACTTTTTAAAGCTTCCTCATCTTTATCAGCTATGATTACGGTATGTCCCCCAGCTATAAGTTCGTCTGCGACTACGGATCCAAATTTTCCAAGTCCTATAACCCCGTAACTAAGATTTTTCATTATATTTAACCTTTATAAATAAATTTTTCCCTCAGGAAATTTAATATGCATTGCTTTATCTTGTTGAAATACAGAAAGCAAAAATGCAAAAACACCAATCCTTCCGCTTAACATCATGATAATAATGATAATTTTACTCGGATCGCTAAATAAAGCACAAAGTGAAAGAGTCCCTCCATCTCCAACAGAAATTCCCACTGTTGCAAATGCTGAAGAAGTTTCAAAAAGCAGATCAATAAAATTAAATTTTGATTCTAATAAAGAAAGCAAAATAACCGCTATAACTATATAAACTGCTGAGCCCACAGCTATAATAAATGCTCTTGAAATAGTTTCTTGTGGAATTTCGTGATTAAAAATTCTTACCCTTCCGTTGCGAATACTCCAATAAGCATAAAATAAAAGCACCGCAACGGTTGTGATTTTCATCCCACCTGCTGTCCCACCTGGCGCCCCTCCAATCACCATAAACAAAGATCCAAAAAACAAGCTTGCATCATGCAAACCACTCATATCGAGCGTGTTAAATCCTGCGGTACGATAATTGATCGCAATAAAATAAGAACTTAAAATTTTATCAAAAAGAGAAAAGCTGCCTATAGATTTTGGATTAGCATATTCTAAAAGAAAAATAATAAGTGTTGAAGAAACGATAAGAAAAAGGGTTGCCATAATAACAACTTTAGTATGTAAGCTTAAATTTTGTAGTCGTTTTCTTTGAAAAAAATACAGCTCAACCAAGACAAAATATCCAAGTCCACCGATGATAATAAGAGAGGTAACAATAAGATTAATAGCTACATCGTGCTTGTAAGCAAGAAGTCCATTTTCAAAAATAGTAAAGCCAGAATTATTAAAAGCACTGATTGAGTGAAAAAAACCAAACCATAAAGCCTTGCCAAAATTCATCTCAAGCGCAAAACGCATGGTAAGAAGTATAGTGCCTATGAGCTCTATCGTAAAAATAAATAGTAAAACTTTTTTAAAGAATTTAAAAAGTCCCTCCATCGAAGGATAAAACAAAGACTCTTTAAGTAAGTTTCTACCGTTAAAGCCTACTTTTTTGCGTATGAGTATATAAACAAAAAGTCCTATACTCATATATCCTAAACCACCGATTTGAACTAGAATCAAAATAATAATTTGTCCTGCTAAAGTAAAATCAACTGCTGTGTTTTTAACTATAAGTCCAGTCATACTGACTGCTGAAGTGCTAGTAAAAAAAGCATCGATAAAACTAATAGGACTTGTATGAGCCCAACTTGAATGCAAAAGAATGGCACCAAGTAAAGCAATCACAATATATCCTGCTAGTAAAATTTTAAAAGTTCGTCTGTCTAAGCCAAATTGTTTCAAAAAATCCCCATTGGTTCTTTAATTTTAAACCGACTATTCTATCTGATTAAAACTTTAAGGCAAATAAAAATTTTATTTTTATATTTAAACTTAAATTAAAGAAAAAAAAGTATAATTACACTTTTAAAAAATGATTTTGGTTGGATAGCTCAGTCGGTAGAGCAGCAGACTGAAAATCTGCGTGTCGGCAGTTCGATTCTGCCTCTAACCACCATTTTTTAAAATATTCTAAATATTTCTTTCTAGACGATTACATTTCCACAAAATATAAAAGACTATTTCATTATATCAGAATTTAGAATAACTATATATTATATTTTATATTGTTTTTATTATGTGAATTATTATAAGATAAAGCTGAAAAAACTCATATTGTAATTTTCGTATGTTTATTTATAGAGATTTAATTTTTTGGATAAGTTTGGTTGCGAAGGGGAGATTTGAACTCCCGACCTTCGGGTTATGAGCCCGACGAGCTAACCACTGCTCTACTTCGCGACAATTGAACTTGTGTTTGAAGTTTAATTTGTGGATGGGGTAAAGGGATTCGAACCCCTGAATGACAGGACCAAAACCTGTTGCCTTACCGCTTGGCGATACCCCAATGATTTATTTTCAAAAAGTAAAAACGAGATTATAATCAATTTTAATTTATTTGTCAAGCAAATAAAGTTATAATTTTAAAAAAAATAATATTTAAGGATTGCTAATGAAGTTTGTAAGCATTGAACAAGCGATTAAGGATTTACAAGAAGGAAAAATGCTTGTAATGGTAGATGCAGAAGATAGAGAAAATGAAGGAGATTTGATTTTTCCAGCTCAATTTAGCACTAAAGAAAAGGTAAATTTTATGATAAAAGAGGCTAGAGGGGTTGTATGTGTAGCACTCGCAGAAGAGCTTGCAAAAAAATTTGAACTTCCTTTAATGGTACCCAAAAATACTTCAAATCATGAAACAGCTTTTACGATCACAGTGGATGCAAAAGATGCAACCACAGGTGTGAGTGCTTATGAAAGAGATATGACGATAAAAATTTTTGCAGATGATAATGCAAAAGCAAGTGATTTTGTACGCCCTGGACACATAAATCCTTTGATAGCTAAAAAAGGCGGTGTTTTAGAACGCACAGGTCACACAGAAGGAACGGTTGATCTTTGTCAATTAGCAGGACTTAAACAAGCTTGTGTGATTTGTGAGATTGTTAAAGATGATGGAGATATGGCAAGAAGAAGTGATTTGGAGGAATTTTGCGTCAAGCATAATCTAAATATGATAGCTGTTTCTGATATCATAGAATATCGTTTAAAGAATGAAAGTCTTATTAAATTACAAGAAAAAAGTGATGCCGTTTTAGCAGGTTTTAAAGCGCAAAAATTTATTTTTACAGATCATAATAATGCTCAACATATAGCATTTGCATTTAAAGAAATTCAAAAATGTGAAAATGTTAAATTTCATATTAGCGGAAGTGATTTTGAGCTTTTAACTTCTGATAAATTTTCTAAATTATTAGATCAAATTCGTTTTTTAAGTGAAAATGGAGGAGTGATAGTTTTTATGCAGGGTGAAAAATCAAGTGTAACCCAGTTTAAAAATTATGGCATAGGTGCGCAAATTCTAAGATATTTTGGTATAGAAGAGATTAAGCTTATGTCGCAAAGTTGCGATAAGGATTATATAGGCTTAAAAGGTTTTGGTTTAAATCTTAAAATTTGTAATTTTAACTAAAATAAAAGGATATACAATGACTTTAAAAGAACAGATATTAAATGATATTAAAGAAGCAATGAAGCAAAAAGATGATTTTAAACGCGATACTTTAAGAACGTTAAATGCCGCATTTAAACAGGTTGAAGTAGATGAAAGAATAGAATTAGATGATGAAAGAATTTTAAAAATTATTACAAGTGAGATTAAAAAACGCAAAGATGCTATCGAGCTTTATTCTAAGGGTGGAAGAGAGGATTTGGCACAAAAAGAACAAGGAGAAATAACGCTTTTTGAAAGTTATTTGCCTCAGCAATTGAGCGATGAGGAATTACAAATAGCCTTAAAAGAATTGATTACAAATTTAGGGGTTAGTTCTTTAAAAGATCAAGGTTTGGTAATGAAAGAAGCAAAGGCTAAATTTGGCGCAAGAGTAGATGGAAAAAGATTAAATGTAACACTTAGAGAGCTTTTAAATTAAAAATTTCAAACTTTTTTATATTTTATCTAAATAAAAGATTAAATTATTGTTATAATTTGATTTTTTAAAGGAGACCTTATGAGAAAAATAAGCGGTTCAGCAATGATTTGCGAAGCTTTAAAAGAAGAGAATGTTAAGATAGTTTTTGGTTATCCTGGTGGAGCAGCCTTAAATATTTATGATGAAATTTATTTGCAAAAGTATTTTAAGCATATTTTAGTGCGTCATGAACAAGCCGCTGTTCATGCAGCTGATGCTTATGCGAGAATGAGCGGTGAAGTGGGTGTGGCTGTTGTTACAAGTGGACCTGGCTTTACCAATACCATCACAGGACTTGCGACAGCTTATAGTGATTCTATACCTTTGGTTTTAATTTCGGGTCAAGTTGCAAATTCATTAATAGGCACCGATGCTTTTCAAGAGATCGATGCTGTGGGAATTTCTCGTCCTTGTGTAAAACATAATTATTTGGTTACTTGTATAGAAGAATTTCCAAGAATACTAAAAGAGGCTTTTTATATAGCTAAAAGCGGAAGAAAAGGTCCTGTGCATATTGATGTACCTAAAGATGTAAGTGCAGCACTTGGTATTTGGGATTATCCAAAAGAAATTTCAATGAAAACTTATAAGCCTGTTTATAAAGGAAATTCAAAACAAATCAAAAAATTAGCAGAAACTTTGGAAGAAGCTAAGCGTCCTCTTTTTTATCTCGGGGGTGGATGTATAGCATCAAATGCGGCTAATGAGATCAGAGAGCTTGTTAAGATTACTCAAATTCCAGCCGTTGAAACCTTAATGGCCCTTGGGACTTTAAGAAGTGATGATGAGCTAAATCTTAAAATGGCAGGAATGCACGGAAGCTATACGGCTAATATGGCTTTAAGTGAATGTGATTTATTAGTAGCAATAGGTGCGCGTTTTGATGATAGGATTACAGGAAAAACAAGTGAATTTGCTAAACATTCTAAAATAGTACATATTGATATAGATCCAAGTTCTATTTCTAAGATCATCAATGCGCATTTTCCTATAGTTGGCGATATCAAAGAAGTGGTTAAAGAGCTTTTAGAAGAATTGAAAAAAAATCAATTTAAATCAAACAATCACGAATGGAGACAAACCCTTAAGCGTTATGATGAGCTTTATCCTTTAGCTTATGAAGATAGTGATGAGGTTTTAAAACCTCAATGGGTGATACAAGAATGCGCAAAACTTGCTCCAGATGCAAGGATAATTACTGATGTGGGACAACATCAAATGTGGGTCGCACAATTTTATCCTTTTAATTATCCAAGACAGCTTGCAACCAGCGGTGGACAAGGAACAATGGGATATTCTTTACCTGCTGCTTTGGGTGCAAAACTTGCAGTAGGAGAAGAAGTTGTTGTAAATTTTGTGGGTGATGGTTCTGTTTTAATGAATATTCAAGAGCTAATGACAGCTTATGAGAATGGCATTAAAACTATAAATATTATTTTAAATAATTCATTCTTAGGAATGGTTCGTCAGTGGCAAAGTATGTTTTATCAGGAGCATTTTTCGGCTACGGATTTAAGTTTACAAGCAGATTTTGTAAAAATAGCCGAAGGTTTTGGGTGTGAAGGATACAATGTAAAAACAAAAGATGAATTTCGTACAGCATTTAAGCAGGCTTTGGAGTCCAATAAAACAAGCTTACTTAATGTATCTATAGATCGTTTCGAAGATGTACTTCCTATGGTGCCAGCAGGCGGGGCTATTTATAATATGATTTTACCAAAATTAAAGGATAAGCAATGAGACGTGTTTTATCGGTTATAGTTTTAAATGAACATGGTGTGCTTTCTCGTATTGTAGGACTTTTTTCGGGTAGAGGCTATAATATCGATAGCTTGACCGTTGCCCCTTTGCCAGGTGGAGAATTTTCTCGTATTAATATAGTAACTTTTGGGGATGAGCGTGTTTTTGAACAAATAGTAAAGCAGTTGCACAAACTCATACCTACTTATAAAGTAATAGAAAGAGATGAATTTATAGAAAAAGAAATGGCACTTGTAAAAATTCCACTTAATGAAAATTTGGGTGGACTTGATGCCGTTTTGAAAGCTTATAATGGTACTATTGCAAACAGTAATGAAAATTTTCTTTTCTTACTTGTAGCTGATGATACAAATCGCATAGAGAATTTTCTAAAAACAATTAAAAAATACAATCCTAGCGATATCGTTCGTAGCGGATCGGTTTTAATGGAGCTTAAATGAGATTAAAAGAAATAGCGGAATTTTTAAGTTTGGAATATGAAGGCGAAGATATTGAAATAACGGCTTTAAATTCTTTATTAAGAGCAAATTTTACCGAGCTTACTTATTGTGATGGTGAAAGAAATATCAAAGATATACCCAACACAGGAGCAGCAGCGATTTTGGTCGCTAAAGAATATGAAAATTTAGTACCTAAAGATACAAAAGCTCTTATTACTCAAAGTCCGCATTTGTGCTTTGCTTTCTTAAGTAAAATTTTTGCTAAGCCTTTATTTAGCAATGCAAAAGAAAAAGTTCAAAATATAGCAAAAAGTGCAAAAATCATGCCAAATGTTTATATAGGCAATAATGTCAATATAGGTGAAAATGTTGTCATTATGGCAGGAGCTTACATAGGAGATAATGTCAGTATAGGTGAAGAGAGTGTTATCCATCCTAATGTGGTGATTTATAATGATAGTAAAATCGGTAAAAAATGCCATCTACTTGCAAATTGTGTAATAGGAAGCGATGGGTTTGGTTATGCGCACAATAAAAATGGAGAGCATTATAAAATTTATCACAATGGTAATGTTATCTTAGAAGATTTTGTTGAAATAGGAGCTTGCACAACAATAGATAGAGCAGTGTTTGATAGTACTATCATCAAAGCAGGAACAAAAGTAGATAATCTTGTCCAAATAGGACACAATTGTGATATAGGGCAAAATTGTATCATCGTTGCACAAACTGGAATTTCAGGTTCAAGTGAGCTTGGGCGCAATGTGGTTATGGGTGGACAAAGTGCAACAAGTGGACATTTAAGAATAGGGGATTTTAGTACCATTGCAGCTCGTGGTGGTGTGAGTAAAAATCTTGAAGGTGGCAGAGTTTATGGAGGTTTTCCTATAATGCTCCAAAAAGATTGGCTTAAACTTCAAGCAAAAATTGCTATGAAATTTAAAGAATAAATTTATAAAATAAGCATAGCATCGCCATAAGAGTAAAAACGGTATTTTTCTTTTATGGCAATATCATAAAGTTTAAGACAATTTTGTCTACCTATAAATGCTGAAACTAGCATAATCAGAGTTGATTTTGGTAGATGAAAATTAGTTAAAAGATAGTCTTGTCTTAGGGGTGGATTGTGAGGGTGCAAAAAAAGATCACAAAAACCTTGACTTTGTTTAGTTCTTGCGTAGTATTCTATAGTCCTTGTTACTGTAGTGCCTATGCCTAAAATCTTTTTTTGAGAATCAATCACTTCACATGCTTTTTTAGGAATATCAAAAAATTCGCTATGCATTTTGTGATTTTCTAAATTTTCACATTCTACACTTTTAAAAGTGCCTGCGCCAACATGCAAGGTTAAATGATAAATTTCATGTCGTTTTTTTAAATTCTCAAGCATATTTTCGCTAAAATGCAAACTAGCCGTAGGGGCTGCCACTGCTCCTAAATTTTTAGCAAAAATACTTTGATAATCTTCTAAATCACTTTTTTCATCACTTCTTTTGATATAGGGAGGTAAAGGCACATGTCCTATTGTATCAAGGAGTTCATAAAGCTTGAAGGTGTTTAAAACTTCATTATTTTGAAAAAATTGTACTTTGCGCAAACCATCATCTAAAAGCTCCACAACTTGAGCTTTTAGATTTTGTTCAAAAGATAAAATTTCATCTTTTTTAACGCGCCCTTTAATTTGTGCTAAAAAAAGTGAATCTTGCGAACCCAAACAGGGCTGATGTAAAAAAAGTTCTATTTTTCCACCGCTTGATTTGTTCCCATAAATTCTTGCTTTAATGACTTTAGTATCATTAAAAAAGAGAGCACAATCGGGTAAGAAATCTTGTAAATTCTTAAAAGTAGTGTGAGAAATTTGGTTATTCTTTCGTTCAAAAACTAAGAGTTTGGCATCTTCTTTAGGATGCACAGGATAAGTGGCTATAAGTTCATTGGGTAAGGTATAGTCATAGCTTGAAAGAAGTAAATCTTTCATTTATCGCTTTCTTCTTTTTCTTCATCTTTTGGAGCAGGATTTACTTTTTGAACGATTAAAATAGAAAGTCCATAAAGTCCACAAAGCGGTCCAGCCATTAAAAATTGAGATAAGACATCAGGAGGAGTCATAAAAGCTGAAAATACAAAGATAGCTAAAATAGCTATGCGAAAATGGCGCTTTAAGAAACTATCATCAATAAGTCCAATTTTGGCAAAGAAGAAAGCTATAACAGGCATTTCAAAAGCCAAGCCAAAAGCAACAACTACTTTTGTAAAAAAGTCCACATAAGTTCCTATGGTGATTACAGGATTAAAATCTTCACTTAAACCAAAATTGATTAAAAATTTAAAAGCTAAAGGCACTACAATAAAATAGCAAAAGCAAGCCCCTAGAGCAAACATAATGCTTGCAAAGCTTACAAAAGGTACCACAAGGCGTTTTTCGTTATCATAAAGACCTGGAGCTACAAATTTCCAAAACTGCCAAAAAATAACAGGTAAGGAAAAGATAAAAGCAGCAAAAAAACTTACCTTCATAGCTGTAAATAAAGCCTCTTGAACTTCGATAACATTTACATGTTTAGCTACTTCAGGTAAAGCCTGAATAAGAGGTGCTTTTAATACATCTAAGATATAGCTACGAAAAGCAAAACATACTATAAACATTACAATCACGCAAGCAACGCTAATAAAAAGACGCTTTCTAAGTTCTATTAAATGGGGTCTTAATTCTTCAAACATTTATTTTTCTACTTTTTCTTGATTTTCAAATGGATTGAGTTTAGGTTTTTGATTTTCATTTGGATTTTGTTCGTTTGGACTAGGGGTGGAATTTTCTCTGCTATCAAAAGTCAAATCCACCTTGGTTTTATCTAAAATATCTCTTTTTAAATCATCAAATTCTTCAAAACTAAGTTTTTTACGGATATTTTCATTTGTGCTTGAAAATTCATCTTTATATTTTTTAGCTTCTTCTTTTAAATCATTGATACGAATTTCTTTTTCTATGCTTGATTTTGCATCGTCGATATTGCGTTTTAAAGCCTTTAAAATTTTTGCTATTTGTACTATAGCTTCAGGAAGTTTATCAGGTCCTAAAACTAAAATTGCTACTATTAAAATTACAATAATTTCACCAAAACTCATAAATAATACTCTTAAAAAATTGAAATTTTATGTAAGAAATATTTTACTTAAAAAAGTTGAATTTAAGATGAGAGATACAAGGCAAGCTCATCGCTAATTAAAAAATTAAGATTATAGTAACGCCCTTTCTCAAATTTAAGCTTTTTTTCTTTTACAAGTAAATTAGCTTTTTCTTTTTGAATTTCACTTAATTTGCATTCTTCAATACCCACTATACTTCTTAGTCCTAAAAATAAATGTTCTAAATTTAAATCTTCTTGATTTAGTTTTTCAACATCTCTAAAGATAGGATTTTGAAGATAGGATTTTAAATTTTTAGCCGTATAAAAACGCTCATTTTTATAACAACTTACCGCACTCAAACCACAACCTAGATAATCCAAACCCTTCCAGTAGGCTAAATTGTGTTTGCAAATTTGGGCATTATTTTTGGCAAAATTGCTGATTTCGTATTGCAAAAATCCAAGATTTTGAAGTTCTTGGATGAAAAATTTCATTAAATAGGGTGCATTTTTTTTAAAATGATTCTTTTTTGCAAAAGCACTCAGTGGTTCTATGGTAAGATTATAAGCGCTTAGATGAGTGATTAAATTTTTAACTTGTTTTAATTGCTCAAGTTCAAATTGAAGCATTTTTTTATCATCTAATTTTGTATCATAAATCAGGTCTAAATTAATCTTTTTAAATCCCAATTTGTTCACATTTTCTAATGCTTTAAAAATCATTTTTTGATCATGAATTCTTCCTAAAAATTCTAGTTTTTTAGGATGAAAGCTTTGCGCTCCAAAAGAGATACGATTAAGGCCTAAATTTTTCATTGTTTTAAGCCAGTCTATATCGGCTGAATTGGGATTGGCCTCGCTTGAAAATTCTATATTTTTACTTAAAAAAGGTTCTATAAGTGTTAAAATCATCTCAAAATTTTTTGCATTAACAGCACTTGGAGTGCCTCCTCCTATAAAGAGGGTTTTAATGCTATTTTTTTTAATATTGAATTTTTGCAAATGAAAGGAAATATCTTTACACAAAGCTTCAAAATACTTATTTTCATAATCATGTTTTTTTAGACTTGTAAAAGCACAATAATGACATTTGCTTTCGCAAAAAGGGATGTGAATATATAAATGCATAAAAACCTTAAATTTTATAATGTTATTTTTTTATTTTAATGAAAATTTGATTTCATTTAGGTTAAAATTGTAAGCTTAAAATTGAAGGAAAAAAGTGGAAAAAGAAAAAAAGTATAGACCTAATGTCGCTGCTATTGTTTTATCAAGTGCTTATCCTTTTGAGTGTAAGCTTTTTATAGCCAAAAGAAGCGATATGGATAATATTTGGCAGTTTCCACAAGGTGGTATCGATGAGGGAGAAGATCCTAAAAGCGCTGTATTAAGAGAGCTTAAAGAAGAGATTGGCACAGATGAAGTGGAAATCATAGCTGAGCATCCTGAATGGTTGAGTTATGACTTTCCAGAAAAGGTTGCAAAAAAAATGTATCCTTACGATGGGCAAAGCCAAAAATATTTTTTAGTGCGATTGAAACACGGTGCTAAAATCAATATTAATACAAAACATCCTGAATTTGATGCTTATCAATTTGTTGGGGTAAAACAAGTGTTTGAAACCATAAATCATTTCAAGAGAAATATTTATGTTAAAGTTATTAAATATTTTGAAGAGAAAGGTTATATTTAATGCTTATAGTTCAAAAATATGGCGGAACAAGCGTTGGCACTTTAGAACGCATTGACGCAGTGGCAGAGCGTGTTATAAAAAGTGCAAAAGAGGGACATCAGCTTGTGGTTGTAGTTTCAGCGATGAGTGGAGTTACAAATACTTTAATAGAGCAAGCAGAATACTTTAGCAAAAATCCTAATGGCAAAGATATGGATATGCTTTTAAGCAGTGGAGAGCGTGTAACGAGTGCTTTGCTTTCTATTGCACTGAACGAAAGAGGATACCCTTCTCTTGCTTTTTCAGGGAGAAAGGCAGGCATTGTTACAGATAGCGTTTCTACAAAGGCTAGAATTTCTTATATTGATACTCAAGAAATTACCAAGGCTTTAAACGAAGGAAAGATAGTTATTGTAGCGGGATTTCAAGGAGTTGATAAAGAGGGTAATGTTACAACTTTAGGGCGCGGTGGAAGTGATTTGAGTGCAGTTGCTGTTGCAGGAGCTCTTAAAGCGGATTTGTGTGAAATTTATACTGATGTGGATGGAGTTTATACTACAGATCCAAGAATCGAGCCAAAAGCAAAAAAACTTGATAAAATTTCTTATGAAGAAATGCTTGAGCTTGCTAGTTTGGGAGCTAAGGTTTTGCAAAATCGATCGGTTGAACTTGCAAAAAAATTGAATGTAAAATTAGTCACTAGAAGTAGTTTTAATGATAATGAGGGTACGATGATAACAAAAGAAGATGGAATGGAACAAGCTTTAGTTAGTGGTATTGCTTTAGATAAAAATCAAGCAAGAGTAACTTTAAGAAATATAGAAGATAAACCAGGAATCGCAGCTGAAATTTTTTCTGTTTTAGCGGATGAAAATATCAATGTAGATATGATTATACAAAATGTCGGAGTAGATGGGACTACAAATTTAGGATTTACTGTGCCTCAAAATGAGCTTGATTTGGCAAAAAATGCTATGCAAAAAATTTTAAGCTCTAAAACAACTATAGAAAGCGATAGCGCTGTGGTTAAAGTTTCTATAGTGGGCGTAGGCATGAAATCACATTCAGGTGTAGCAAGTAAAGCCTTTAAAGCCTTGGCAGATGAGGGTATTAATATAGGTATGATTTCTACAAGCGAGATTAAAATTTCAATGATTGTGCATGAAAAATATGGCGAGCTTGCAGTAAGAGCCTTGCATGAGTGTTATGGGCTTGATAAATAAATGAGCGATTTTTTAAGTTTTACGCTTGAAAATATCCGCAATGGCGGAACATTTATGGCTTGGATGGAGTCTCGTCGTTTAGAATGGGCTCCTTTAATGGCCGCAAGATTAAAATACCTTTTAGAGGGGCGAACCTTTGTTTTAATGTGTGATGAACAAAGGGCTTGGTATGAAGAATACTTTTTAGCAAATATAAATTCCAAAACTACTCGCCCCATGCTTCCTTTTGTGTCTTTAAAATCTTTATGTAAAAAAAAGATACAAAATATCGAAGATATAGCCTTGCTTAATGATTTGCTTGATATTTCGTTTCCTAATGGCTTTATTTATTTTTATATAGGAAGTGCAAGTGATAAGAAATCATTAATCGCTAAATCACGCGACGATAGTCTTTTATGGCTTTTTGATGAGCAATTGCAAGATAGTTTTTATTTGAATTCCAAAGATAAAGATTTGGATGTTAAACTCATCACTCTTTATAAACTTTTTGATACGAGTTTGGATGCGATTTTATTTTCCAAAGTGAGTCTTTAGTGTTTGTAAGTAAAATTATCATCACTGATGATTTTGATGGTATTAGAGCTGAGCTTTTAAAACAATTTCATCCTAATTCTTTGCGTTTTATACCTAAAGAAGTTGCAAGCGAGTTTTTAATCGATGATGCTAAAGCGATTGAAAAGGAAAGTTATATCGCAGAAACAAGTGAAAAAATCATTGTTTTAATGGCGAATTCTTTTAGGATAGAAGCTCAAAATTTTTTACTTAAGCTTCTTGAAGAACCGCCAAAAAATATCAAATTTCTTATCGTAGTTCCTTCTAAAAATTTACTTTTGCCCACTATAAAATCGCGTCTTATTTGTGAAAAACGCAACAAAATAAAGGCTAAAAATACTTTAAATTTAGAACTTAATAAAATGGATTTAAAGACTTTGTTTGAGTTTTTACAAGAAAATGAAAATTTAGATAAAGCAGAATTAATGGAAAAAATTGCACTGATTGCAGAAGAAAGTGTTAAATTTAAAGATTTTAATGCCGATGAGCTTGAATTTTTTTATGAAAGCTATGAGCTTGCAAAGTTAAATTCCAAAAGCTCTTTGATACTGGCTACGCTTTTATTAAACTATTATACAAAGAATGAAAAATGAAATTTTTTAAAATCAATCCAAACACTGATTTTAACGTGCTTTGCTCTTTTATAAATCCTCATAAAATGGGGCAAAAAATTATGAGTGAAAAAACTCAAATTCATTTTGTTTTGATTAAAGATATAACTACTCCTGCGGCAAATATTTTAAAACAAGATGCCTTAAGGGTGGGAGCTGAGCTTATAACACACAAGGAAGTTATCACTGCTAAAATCGCGCATTCCAATGCGCTTTTAATGGCTACAAAAGAACAAATTCAAAAACTTATAAACAAAGAAAAGCTTCAAGACTTTGGACTTAAAAATTTAGCTAGATTTTTAGAAAATGATTTTTCAAAATCAAAGCAAGTAGAGCTTATGGCAGTTATAAATGTCAATGAAGATAGTTTTAATGCTGATTCTAGGGTGGGTTATAAAGATTTTGAAGAAAGAATAAATAAAATTTTAGCTTTAAATCCTGAGTATATTGATATAGGAGCGGTAAGTTCTAGGCCAAAAAGCGTATATTGTGGCAAGGAAGAAGAGTTTAGAAGACTTAAAAATGTGCTGGATTTAATTTATGATAAAAATTATTATGAAAAAGCCATTTTTAGTTTGGATAGTTTTGATGAATATTGCTTAGAATACGCTTTAAACAAGGGCTTTAAATTTATTAATGATATTAGTAGTTTAAGAAATCTTAATTTAGCCAAACTTGCAAGTAAATACAATGCAAAATACTGCCTTATGCATATGCAAAATGACCCTTTAACCATGCAAGATGATCCAAGATATGATGATTTGCTTGATGAAATGAGTAGTTTTTTTAAAGAAAAACTTGAAATTTTAGATGCTTTAGGAGTGAAAGAAAGTATTTTAGATGTGGGAATTGGCTTTGGTAAAAGTGCAGAACATAATATGATTTTAATCAAGCATTTAGAACATTTCTTGCAATTTAAAAAGCCCTTGCTTGTAGGAGCAAGTCGTAAAAGCGTGATCAATGCGTATTATGAAAGTGAAGTTAAAGATCGCTTAGCGGGGACTTTGTATTTGCATTTAAAGGCTTTTGAAAATGGTGCGAGCATTATAAGGGTGCATGATTTATACGAGCATAAACAGCTTTTTGCAATGGCAAATGCGATGCAAAGCATAGGAGTTTAAATGACAAAAAAAGAGTACTTAGAAAAAGTTGCCTTGGCTGCTTCTTGGATGAGGGCGTATTATGAAAAGGATGAGCCTTTAGCAAGTGATGCAGAATACGATGCTTTGATTAGAGAATTAAGAGCTTTTGAAGAGCAAAATGAAAATGAAATTTCTCCTGATTCTCCTACGCAAAAAATAGCCCCTGCTATACAAAGCGAATTTAAAAAACTTTCTCATTTAAGTCGTATGTGGTCGATGGAAGATGTTTTTGATGAGAGCGAGCTTAGAGCATGGGCAAAGCGTGCAAGATGTGAAGGGAATTTTTTTATAGAGCCTAAATTTGACGGAGCAAGCTTAAATTTGCTTTATGATAATGGTAGACTAATAAGCGGTGCGACAAGAGGAGATGGGGAAATAGGCGAGGATATCACACTTAATGTGCTTGAAATCGACAATATCCCAAAAACTATAAACTATAAAGAAAAGATAGAAATTCGCGGCGAAGTGGTGATTTTAAAAGATGATTTTGAAAAAATCAATGAAAAAAGAGCCCGTTTAAACCAAAGCTTGTTTGCCAATCCACGAAATGCCGCAAGTGGGAGTTTAAGACAACTTGACACAAGCATCACAAGAGAAAGAAATTTGAAATTCTATCCTTGGGGGGTAGGGCAAAACTCACTTGAATTTGGTAAACACAGCGAGATTATGAGTTTTATAAGAGAGCTTGGTTTTTTAAAAGATGACTTTGTAAAGCTTTGTGCAAATTTAGATGAGGTTTTAAAAGCTTATAACGAGCTTTTAAGCCTAAGAGATAAAAAGCCTATGATGATGGATGGAATGGTAGTAAGAGTAGATGACCTTGCACTTTGTAAAGAGCTAGGTCATACTGTGAAATTTCCAAAATTTATGGCAGCTTTTAAATTTCCAGCTTTAGAAAAAACTACGCGTTTAATAGGGGTAAATTTGCAGGTTGGAAGAAGCGGGGTTATCACTCCTGTGGCGGTTTTAGAGCCTGTAAATTTGGATGGAGTTATCGTAAAATCTGCCACACTTCATAATTTTGATGAAATTGCAAGACTTGATGCAAAGATCAATGATTTTGTAAGCGTGATAAGAAGTGGTGATGTGATACCAAAAATCACTAAAGTTTTTAAAGAGCGTAGAGATGGCTTAGAGCTTGATATAGCTAGACCTCAGTTTTGCCCTACTTGCAAAAGCGAACTTTTAGATGAGGGAACTTTGATCAAATGTCAAAATATTGATTGTGAAGATAGGCTTGTAAATTCTATCATTCATTTTGTTTCTAAAAAATGTTTAAATATCGACGGACTTGGAGAAAGTATAGTCGAACTTTTATTTAAAGAGAAAAAAATAACCACCCTTGAGAGTATTTTTCATCTCAAATTTAGTGATTTTGAAGGCTTGGAAGGTTTTAAAGAAAAAAAGATCAATAATATTTTAAATGCTATTGAGCAAGCAAGGGATTGTGAGCTTTTTCGTTTTATCACTGCTTTGGGGATCGAGCATATTGGAGAAGTAGCTGCTAAAAAGCTAGCTTTAAGTTTTGGTAAAGAATGGCACAAACAAAGTTTGGAAGCTTATACAAATTTAGAAGGTTTTGGTGAGCAAATGGCTCTTTCTTTGTGTGAGTTTTCTCGTGTAAATAGCGCAAGAATTGATGAGTTTTATAAGCTTTTAAATTTAAAAGAGCAAAAAGTACAAATTCAAGAAGATAGTGTTATTTTTGGCAAGACTTTTGTGATCACAGGCGCACTTTCGCGCCCTAGAGATGAGTTTAAAAATCTAATAGAAAGTCTTGGAGGCAAGGTTAGCGGATCGGTTTCTAAAAAGACTGATTATGTACTTTTTGGTCAAGAAGCAGGCTCTAAACTCGACAAAGCTCAAGAGTTGGGTGTAAAATGTATTGATGAGAACGAATTTAATGAGCTTATTGAAAAATAATATTCAGTTATTTGTTTTATTTGGTATTTTTGCATTTTTATTTTTTTGGCAAAAATTTGCTTGGGTTTCACTTTTTTTAATTCCTATTTTTTTAGCATTTTTTTTGGAATTTTTTTATTTTTTAAGGCTTAGAAAAAATATCATAAAAGAAGCAACGATGATTAAAAATAGCTTGATTTATCGTGTGAGTGCGGGAGATTTTTATATCTATAGCTTGAGTTTTTTTATGGCTTTGTTTGCGCTTGCTTCTTTGTTTTTAAATTTGATCAGTTTTGAAAAACAAGATGGATTTTTTTTGTTTGTACTCTTGCCTTTATTTTTATTTTTTTTCAAGCAAAAACTTCAGTTGCAGTTTTTAGATAATGCTTATAATGATTTTAGAATAATCATTTTATCAAGTTTGATTTTGGCTTTGTTATATGCGATTTTTAATGGAGTGGTAAATCCTATACAAAGTTTTAATCTTGAAGATTTTAATCAAAGTATTATTCATTATAAAAACTCAAAGTTTTTTGTTTTTGATTTAATTTCTCAAATTTTAACACTTATAAATGCTTTAAAAGAGTATTTTTTATATTCTTTGGGTCTTTTTTGGTTTAGGGTTTTAAATTTTATTTTTGATTTTATTAATTTTTTTATTTTTTGCTCTTTTGTGGCCTATCTTTATAATTTTGCTTTTAAAGTAAAAAAGAAAACTTATGTTTTTGTTTTTTCATTTTTTATAGCCCTAGCTTCATTTTTTATCGTAGAGGACAAAAATCAAAATCCAAAAGCTTATCAAAAAGAGCTTGTTTTGATGATGAATAATCTTTCTTTTTTAAAAGAGCAAAATTTAAGCATGCTTCAAAATGATAAAGATAGATTAGTTAAAAATTTAAAACAAGTGCAAGAACTTTTGGATAAAAATGCCTTCGAAATAGGAATTTGGTGGTTTTCTAAAGATAAAGAAGAATTGCAAAAATCCTTAAATGAAAGTCTTCAATGAGATATGATATTTTTGTAGCAAAGCGTTTAAATCTTAGCAGAAATAAAGCTTTAGAATTGATAGAAAATGAAGAAATTTTGCTTAACTCCAAACCTTATAAAGCTTCTTTTGATGTGCAAAATCTGCTTAAAAATAAGATAGCAGATCAAGAAGAGCTTTTAAATTCCAAAGAATTAAATTTAGAGCTTTTGGGTGAGCTTTATGTTTCTCGTGCGGCTTTTAAGCTCAAATATTTTTTAGAAAATCATAATATCAATATAGCAAATAAAACCTGCCTTGATATAGGTTCAAGCACGGGCGGTTTTGTGCAAATTTTATTAGAACACGAGGCTTTGAAAGTAAGTGCTTTAGATGTGGGCGATAATCAACTCCATCCTAGTTTACGCGATGATAAAAGGATTGAAATTATTGAAAATACGGATTTAAGAACTTTTAAAAGCGAGCAAAAATTTGATTTTATCACTTGCGATGTCAGTTTTATTTCTTTAACTCATTTGCTTTTGTATATCGATAATTTAGCTTTAAAAGATATAGTTTTGCTTTTTAAGCCTCAATTTGAAGTTGGTAAGCAAGCAAAAAGAGATAAAAAAGGTGTTTTAAAAGATGAAAAGGCTGTGCTTAAAGCTATGAGAGAATTTGAAAATGCTTGTGCGCGTTTAGGTTGGATCTTGCAATGTTGCGAAGAGTCTAAAATCAAAGGAAAAGAGGGTAATATTGAATATTTTTACTACTACACTAAAAAATAATATTAAAACCTTAGCCATAGGATGTTTTGATGGAGTTCATTTAGGGCATAAAAAGCTTATAGAGTGCCTAGATGATTCGGGGGCTCTTTTGATTATCGATAAATTTAAGGGTAAAAAGCTTTGTACCAATCAAGACAAAGCATTCTTAGCTCAAAAAGAGATCATAGAACTTGATTTTGAAAGCATCAAGGCTTTAGATGGTAAGGATTTTTTACAAGCTTTAAAAGAGGAATTTGTAAATTTAGAGCGTATAGTTGTAGGTTTTGATTTTTCTTTTGGAAAAAATAGAAGTTATAAAGCAAAAGATATAGAAGTACTTAGTGGGATTAAAACAACGATTATAGATGAATTTAGATTAGGTGGAGTGGGCGTTCATGCAAGCTTGATTAAAGAGTATTTAGCACAAGGCGATATCAAAAAGGCAAATTCTTTCTTGGGGCGAAATTATGCAATTAAAGGTAAGCTCATAAAGGGTCAAGGGCTTGGCTCAAAAGAACTTTTTGCAACTTTAAATTTAGAATGCGAGGAGTATTTTTTACCTAAAAATGGTGTTTATGCTAGCATTGTGAGTTTTCATGATAAACACTATAAGAGCGTAAGTTTTGTAGGTGTGCGCTCTAGCGATATGCAATTTGCCATAGAAAGTCATATTATAGAAAAATTTGATGAAAGCTTGGCTATAGGGGAAGTTTTAGAGCTTGAATTTGTAGAATTTCTAAGAGAAAATCAAAAATTTAACGATCTTGCCCAACTTAAAGAACAAATTTCAAAAGATATAAATCAAGCTAAAGCGTGTTTAGGATAGAGAATGAAAGACGAACTTTTTAAAGAAAAATTAACCAAACAATTTGAATTTGATAGGAGTGTCGCAAGTGTTTTTGATGATATGATTAACCGTTCTGTGCCTTTTTATAAAGAAAATTTAGAACTTTGTGCAAATTTGATAAAAAAATTGACCAAAGAGGGAGCAAAGGTTTGTGATTTGGGCTGTTCTAGTGCGAATTTTTTAATTTTTTTAGCCAACTTAAGAAAAGATCTCAAGCTTTTTGGTGTGGATAATGCACCTTCTATGCTTGAAATCGCCAAATCAAAAGCGCAAGCTTATGGCTTAAATATCAAATTTTTTGAAGCGAATTTGTGTGATTTTGTCTTTTTTCAAAGTGATGTATTTGTGGCTAATTATACTTTGCAATTCATCCGTCCGCCTAAAAGACAAGAGCTTGTTAATGAAATTTATAAGAATTTAAACAAAGGTGGTATTTTCATCATGAGTGAAAAAATTCTTTATGAAGATGCTTTTTTGTCTAAAAATATGATAGAACTTTATGCGGATTATAAAGAAAGACAAGGTTATTCTAAAATCGAAATTGCAGCCAAAAGAGAGGCTTTGGAAAATGTTCTTATCCCTTATAGCGAAAAAGAAAATTTAGATATGCTTAAAAATGCAGGATTTGAAAAAATAGAAAGTGTTTTTAAGTGGGTTAATTTTGAAACCTTTATAGCTTTTAAATAAAGACTATTTTGTTTGCGTATCATGGCCTTCATCCCAATCTTCTTTTGGGATGGCAACACTATGAGCATTTACACAATCTTGGCTGATGATAGATTTCAAACGACATTCATCACTTCTTTTTTTAGCTTCTTCAGGGTGAGCTTTATAGTATTCTACACTTTTGGTTTGCCCGCAAGCTATAAAAAATAAACCAATAAGAGTAAGTAGTATCGCTTTATTCATAGTATTTTCCTCAAGTATAGTTAAACTTTTATTGCGCTGATTTTGTAAATCTTAGCAAATTTTTATAAATATAAATTATTATTTTTCCTCATTATAGGAAAAAACAGGCAAAGACCATTGATATTTGATCGCCAAAAGTCTTGCTGTAACTCCTACAAATAGTGTTACAAGTGTACAAATTAAAGCGTGTAATTCAAGATAAACCATTAAGGTGTAATAAATCGCTCCTGCTATGATTGCAATTCCTGCATAAATTTCTTTTTGAAATACTAAAGGAATTCTCATACATAAAATATCTCTTAAAATTCCACCAAAAACACCTGTAATTACTGCTGCGGAGATTGCGATGATAAGGCCATGGTTTTGTTCTATTGCAATTTGCGCTCCAAGTATACTAAAGACTACAAGTCCTATGGCATCAAGTGTTAAAAATAAACTTTCTAATCTGCTGACAATGCGCGGAATTTTAGTAGCAACAAGAGCACAAAAACAAATCAAAATGATATATTCAGGATGCTCCACCCAAGTTAGTGGATAATGACCCAAAAGCACATCGCGTATGCTTCCGCCTCCTATGGCAGTTACTAAAGCTATAAAAATCACTCCAAAAAGATCCATTTTATGTCTACCTGCAGCCAAAGCACCCGTCATGCCCTCTGCTGAAATTCCTATGATATAAAGTATAGTTATGGTTAAAGCACTAATTTCCATTGGTAACCTTTAGAATTTATTGCAAGAAATTTTATAATCATTGATTTTTTCGCTCTGGATATCGTTATTTGGTACCTCATAGCATTCTTTAAACTGAGAAGTTTTGATGATCTTAACATAAGAACTCGGTATAGCAACACCATTTTTAATAAATTTAGGATTTTTGCCATAAAGTATTAGATTTAGCACTTCAACACTTTGAAATTTAAAAGCAAGACTTCTTTCTCTTTGTTCGATTTCATTCCAAACCGTTGCGTTAACTTGTGCATTTTGTGGAGTGATATTACTCATCAAAAAAACTGATGTTTGTGCTGCTTTACTGAAGCGAAAAGAAGCATTTGAAGCTATGTGCCCTCGGGTATAGCCGCTATTTTTATAATCACTCCAAGTACTGCGGTATTTTTTAGGGATATTTGTATCGTCTTCAAAACGCGGGCGTTTTTTGATCTGTTTTTCTTTTAAATTGGACGCTTCTACCTTGTAAGCTATGGCTTTAGTACTTTTGAGTTTATAATCATAACAATTGGTATAAAAAAATTTATCCAAAACAACGGAGCAATTTAGAGGATTAAAATAAGATGCAAATTCTTTATCGGGTTTATAGGCTTCTAAAGCAAAAACATGAAGTGCAAATGTTAATAAAAAGATAATAAATTTCATTTAAGTTCCTTGTCTTTACTTTTGCAAAGATGGTTTAGAAAACATTCTTTACATAGAGGTTTTTTAGCCTTGCAAACATAGCGTCCAAAAAGTACCATGGCTTGATGGAGATAGTTAAGATTATCTTTAAATATGCGTGTTAAGTCTTCTTCAGTAGCTTCAGGAGTTTTCGCTTTGCTAAGCCCTAAGCGATGAGAAACACGAAAAACATGAGTATCTACTGCCATACAGTTTGCACCGCACCATTCGATCAAAACCACATGGGCTGTTTTTTGTCCTACTCCAGCTAAGGATTTTAATTTTTCTTCTTCCAGTGGAATTTGGGCATTGAAATTTTCACAGACTGATTGAGCCATTTTGATGAGGTTTTGAGCCTTGTTGTTATAAAAAGAACAGCTTTGTATATAGGTTTTAAGACTTGATAAATTTGCATTTGCAAGACTTTTTATATCAGGATAAGCTTTAAACAGCTCAGGGGTGATAAGATTGACCCTTTTATCAGTACATTGCGCAGAAAGCATCACGCAGACTAAAAGTTCATAAAGATTTGAAAACTTTAATTCTGTGGTGGGCTTGTCAAAATGTTTTAAAAAAAGTTCTTTAATTTCTGAATTTCTTTTCATTTTTTTATTTTAATTAATTAGCTTTAAACCAAGTTGAGATATAATTGATTTTAATCTATAATTTATTAAAAAAAGGGAGTAAAAATGAGAAAAGTTTCTCTAATTGCCGCAGCTTTGATTGCTGGTGCAGCTTTAAATTTAAATGCAGCTACTATAGCTACTGTAAACGGTAAAAATATAAGCGATACTGAAGTAAGCGAATTTTTTGCACCGATGCTTAGAGGAGAGGATTTTAAAACCTTGCCTGATCATCAAAAAAAGGCACTTGTACAACAATACATCATGCAAGATTTGATACTACAAGATGCTAAAAAACAAAATTTAGAAAAAGATTCTCTTTATAAAAAAGAATTAGAACGCGCAAAAGACAGCATACTTGTTAATGTTTATCAAGAAAAAATTCTTAATTCTATCAAGGTTGATTCTTCTAAAGTTAAAGCATTTTATGAACAAAATAAAGAAAAATATATTAGACCTGCTGCAGTTCAGGCTAAGCATATCTTAGTATCTAGCGAACAAGAAGCTAAAGATATTATTAAAGAACTTAAGGGTTTAAAAGGCAAAGCTTTAGATGATAAATTCAGTCAACTTGCTAAAGAAAAATCAATCGATCCAGGTTCAAAAAATCAAGGTGGAGAATTAGGTTGGTTTGATCAATCAACAATGGTAAAACCTTTTACTGATGCAGCATTTGCGCTTAAAAATGGTACTATTACAACCACTCCTGTAAAAACAAATTTCGGCTATCATGTAATCTTAAAAGAAAATTCTCGTGCAAAAGAACAAATCAAATTTGATGATGTTAAAAAAGGCATTGAAAATGGTTTAAGATTTGAAGAATTTAAAAGAGTAATCAACCAAAAAGGTCAAGATTTATTAAATAAAGCTAAAGTGGAATACAAATAATGGGCTTGCTAGATATTGTAAAAGCAGGAGTTGTTAGCGGAGATGAGCTTAATAAAGTTTATGAATACGCTAAAGCACAGGGCTTTGCTATCCCTGCTGTTAATGTAGTGGGAACTGATTCGATTAACGCCGTTTTAGAAGCTGCTAAAAAAGTAAATTCTCCTGTTATTATCCAATTTTCTAATGGTGGAGCAAAATTTTATGCAGGGAAAAATTGTCCACAAGGTGATGTATTAGGAGCGATTAGCGGAGCTAAGCATGTGCATTTACTTGCTAAGGCTTATGGCATCCCAGTGATTTTACATACAGATCATGCTGCTAGAAAACTTTTACCTTGGATAGATGGGCTTATAGAAGCAAATGCTGAGTATAAGAAAACTCACGGACAGGCTTTATTTAGCTCTCATATGCTTGATCTTAGCGAAGAGGATTTAGAAGATAATCTAAGTACTTGCGAAACATATCTTAAAAAACTTGATTCTTTGGGAATTTCACTTGAGCTTGAGCTTGGTTGCACAGGTGGAGAAGAAGATGGAGTGGATAATACAGGTATTGATAATTCTAAGCTTTATACTCAGCCTGAAGATGTAGCACTTGCATATGAAAGACTTGGAAAAATCAGTGATAAATTTTCAATAGCAGCCAGCTTTGGAAATGTACATGGGGTTTATAAACCAGGAAATGTAAGCTTACAGCCTGAAATTCTTAAAAATTCACAAAAATTTGTAAAGGAAAAATTTGGCTTAAAAGTTGATAAACCGATCAATTTTGTTTTCCATGGTGGAAGTGGAAGTGAACTAAAAGATATCAAAGATGCAGTGAGTTATGGTGTAGTAAAAATGAATATCGATACAGATACTCAATGGGCATTTTGGGATGGAGTTCGCGAATATGAAGCAAAAAACCGTGCATATTTGCAAGGTCAAATCGGCAATCCAGAAGGTGATGATAAGCCTAATAAAAAATACTACGATCCGCGTGTTTGGCTAAGAAGCGGCGAGGAAAGTATGATAAAACGCTTAGAACTTGCTTTTGAAGATTTAAATTGTATAGGAAGAAATTAAGCCTTTGGCTTAATCTTCCCAAATTTTATTTTAAAGATTTTTTGAATTGCTTGATAATAATCTTTACAATAGAATTTAGCTAATGGGGTATCAGTGTTATGGATATAAGATCGGATGAAATTTCAGAACTCATTCTACCAGAAAGTAAAGAAAAAAAAGGATATTTGGTTTATTTAAAAATTATTTTTATACCTGCTTTACTTTATGCTTTTATTTTATTGGGTTATTATAATATTATAAATTTCAAAGTCGAATTGCACACTGTTGTTATGATAGGCTTTATTTTTTTCACAGCCCTTGTGTTTGCAAGACATAGTTCTGAGTATGCATACAGTATTTTTGAACAGCAAAAAGATGAATTTAAACAAGCTTTAAAAAGACATATCATGAAACATTTTCTTACCATAGGTAAAGATACAAAATCCAATGCAAATTTTGATGATTTTGCTTATGCTTATGTTAAGGGTGCGAGGAATGAAAATTTTGCTAGTATCGGTGCAGCTATTTTTCCTATGATGGGAATTTTAGGAACCTTTATCAGTATAGCCTTATCTATGCCTAATTTTAGCTCTAGTGATACAGCAGCTTTAGAGCAAGAAATCGCTCTTTTGTTAAGTGGTGTAGGGACTGCTTTTTATGTTTCAATTTACGGTATTTTTTTAGCTCTTTGGTGGATGTTTTTTGAAAAATTTGGAAAAAGCAAGATTGAACGCTTGTTAAATCGCCAAAAAAATTCTACAAGTGGATTTTTTTGGACAAAAGAAGAACTAGATCAAAGATATTTGAGTGAAAGTTTACAACATTTTGAAAAAATCGGTGCTATTTTTAAACAAGTAAGCAATCAAGATTTTTTTACAGAGCTTGATCATACTATAGATAGAAAATTTGGAATTTTTCAAGATATGCTCAATGTAGAAGAAAAGGCTATAAGGTTAAGTGGAGAGCATATTAAACAAACCATGGGTGAGTTAAGCAGGGCACAAAGAGATCAAAGAGATCTTGGAAAGATGTATAGTGAAATGTTAAATGGCATAGGGACGCTCAATCAAAATTTAAAAGAAATCAATATGCGAATGTCTGAGCAATACAACCGTCTTCTTGATATCAGCAGTGAAAAAATTCAGCATCTTGATAGAACTTTGCTTGCTTTTGATGAAAAAGTGGATCGTTTTGGTAAGAATTTTGAATTATACGAAAAAGCTATTTTGGAAAGTCAAGAAAAAGTTTTTGAAGGATTTAAAACAAGTCTTTTTGAAGGTATGCATAAATTTAAAGAAGTTTATGAAGAAGAGAAAAGTATCGATGCAAAAATTCAAATGATGGATAAATTAAAGCAAGAAATTAAAAATTTAAATGAAGAAACAAATGAAGTGATGGCTAAGATAGGCAAGACTCCTAACCCTGTTCAAGAAGAGCAAGATAATATAGAAAATGAAAATATTTTAGAAGAAAAAGCAGTCGAAAGTACAGAACAAACTAAAGAAACGCAAAATGATAGCGATACTTTAGATTCTAATAAAGAATTTAATAAAGAAGAAAAAGAAGATAAATGAAAAATGAGCAAGAAGAAGGCAATTTTTGGATAGCTTATGCTGATTTGATGGCCGGGCTACTTTTTATTTTTATCCTATTAATAGGCGCCATTGTAGTTAAATATGTTTTAACTCAAAGTGATCTAAGAGAAATTAAAGACAATCTTAACAAGCAAGAGGCTCGTTTAGAAGAAAGTAAAGAAGAGCTTAGAAATAAAGAAGCTATTGTTTTTAAATTAAGTTCTGATTTAAATAATGCTTCAAATGCTTTAAATCTTATAAATTCTCAAAAAGCAGAACTTGAAGCAAATATTACTAATTATGAGCAATTAAGCAAAGAGCTAAATTCATCTATTGATAGCAAAGATAAGCAAATTTTGATTTTACTAGGTCAGCTAGAAAAGAAAGATGAAGAAATTAGAAATTTACAAGAAAGCTTTGACAAAGCAAAAGAAAAGGTTCAAAATTTAAGTTTGATTCGTGAGAATTTAAGCAAAGAGTTGCAAGCTAAACTTGATAGCAATATCACTATAGATCAAAAAACAGGATCCATTTCTTTACCTTCTGAGGTATTGTTTGATAAGGATTCTTACACACTTAAAAATGAAGCTAAAGCGAGTTTGAGAAAAATTTTAAGTGAGTATTTTAATGCCATCATCGATGATCCAAAGATTTTATCTAATATAGAAAATATTATCATTGAAGGACATACAGATAGTGATGGATCTTATATTTATAATCTTGATTTATCTCAAAAGCGCGCCTATGAGGTGATGAATTTTATCTACACATTTTATAAGGATGCAAGATTGCAAAAACTTTTAATGGCAAGCGGTAGATCGTTTTCTGATCCCGTTCTTGTTAATGGGGTGGAGAATAAAGATAAAAGCCGCCGTATAGAGATTAAATTCAGTATTAAAAATGATAATGCTTTAAAAGACGTTGAAAAGTTTTTTGAGTTTCACTAAGAAATTTAAATGTTAATTTCTCCTATAGAAAAAATTCAGTTTCAAGGATTTGAATTTTATATCAAGCGTGATGATTTACTAGGAGATATCAATGGAAATAAAGCTAGAAAACTTGCTTTTTATCTTTCTCAAAACTATGATCAAGGACAACGCTTTATAAGTTATGGTGGAATTCAAGGTAATGCTTTAGTAGCGCTTAGTATATTTACATTTAAAAGAAATTTGACTCTTGTTTATGCTTGTGAAAAGATTCCTGCTTGTCTAAGAAATAACCCTTGTGGCAATTATAAACTAGCCTTAGAAAACAATGTTTATTTTATCGAAAATCACAGCGATAAAGACTTAAAAACATTTGCACTTTCTTTGTGCGAAAAAGATGATGTTTTTATAGAGCAAGGAATTGCTAATTTAAATGCTGAATCAGGCTATATTCAACTAGCCAAGGAGATAGAAAGTCAAAGTAAAAATTTAGGTTTAGATTTTGATATTTTTTTGCCTTCTGGTACAGGAACTTCGGCTGTATTTTTAGCTAAAAATTCCAAATTTAAAGTTTTTACTTGTGCTTGCGTTGGAGATGAGTATTACCTTAAAAATCAAATTTTAAATCTTATTGAAAATTATGATTTTTCGAATTTAGAAATTTTAAAAAGTGATAAAAAATATCATTTTGGTAAACTTTATCTAGAATTTTATCAGCTTTATAAAGATTTAAAACAAGAATGTTTAGTAGAATTTGACTTGCTTTATGACATGCTAGGATTAAGTATAGCCTTAAAAAGAGAATGGAAAAATCCTTTGCTTTATATCCACCAAGGAGGAATTTCTGGAAATTCCTCTATGTTAGAAAGATATATATTTAAATACTGTAAGAATAAATGATTTATTTTTGTAAATGATTTAAAAGATTTTTGCATGCTAAGGAAATGATTTGATAAGTTTCATCAAAATTCCCACTATACCATGGATCAGGAACTTCATCATATCCTAAACCAGAAGCAAAATCGGTGATTTTTAAAAGCTTATTTTGAGTATTTTTATAATTTTTTTGAACATTCTTGAAATTGGAATTATCCATAGTAATTAAAAAATCACTTTCATCACAAAGTACTTGAGTGAGTTTTTTGCTCGTAAAATTTTGATATTTTATATCCAAGCTTTTGAGTTTATTTTGGGTACCATAGTGCATATTTTCCCCGTCATGCTCTCCTGAGGTTCCTGCGCTAGTTATAAAAAATTCTTTTTCTAAATTTGCTTTTTTAACAAGATCTTTCATTACAAATTCAGCCATAGGGGAGCGACAAATATTTCCAAGACATACAAAAACTATCTTTTTCATTTTCATCCTTGAAATTTAATTGAAAATTATAAAAAATATCATACAATAATTTCATGGAAAATTTCAATAGGACTTTATGGGTATGTTGGTTTGGCGTATTTACTACGAGCATGGGACTTAGCCAAATCGCTCCGATCTTGCCTTTATATATTAAAGAATTAGGACTTATAGATACTAGCGAAATCGCATTTTATTCAGGACTAGCTTTTGGAATCACACCGCTTGGGATGGCTATTTTTTCGCCCTTGTGGGCATATTTGGGTGCAAAATACGGCTATAAAAATATGCTTCTTCGAGCAAGTTTAGGAATGTCAGCTTTAACACTATGGCTTAGTTTTGCTCATGATGCTATGGAAGTGGTTTTGATACGAGGTTTAACGGGTATTGTATCGGGATTTACTTCAGCAGCTGTTGTTTTTATCGCTGTGATAGCACCCAAAGAAAAAGTAGCTTACGCCTTAGGGACGCTTTCTACCGCATCTATCAGTGGGAGTTTATTAGGGCCTTTATTTGGTGGAGTGGTGGCAGAAATTTTTAGCATCAGTGCTGTTTTTGATTTGGTAGCTTTTTTACTTGCTTGCTCTTTTGTGACAATTTTCCTTTTTGTTCATGAGAGAAAAATTCAAAAAGGAACAAAAAAGAATACTCAAGAATTTAAGGAAAATAAAAAACTTATTGTTATTATTTTCATTACAACTTTTATCATTCAATTTGGAACCTTTGGGGTTATGCCTATTTTAAGTCTTTATGTGGAGCAAATTTATCAAGGTGAAAATTTAGCCCTTTGGGCAGGTGTGGTTGTGGCTGCAAGTGGGATTAGCAATCTTTTTTTTGCACCCAAACTTGGAAAAATAGCGGATAAAATCGGCCCTAGTAAGATTATTTTTAGTGCTTTGATATTTTGTGGAATTTGTTTTTATTTACAATCTTTAACCACAAATGTTTATACGCTTATTTTTGTAAGATTGCTCATAGGAATAGGTCTTGGAGGGCTTTTACCTTGTGTGAATGCTTTGCTTAAAAAAGGTGTTAGTGCTAAAAATTTAAGCCTTGTATTTGGTTTTAACCAAACCTGTCAGTTTTTGGGAAATTTTTGTGGTGCTTTTGGAGGAGGATTGATAACAGCACATTTTAGCGTAGAACTTGTTTTTGCTTTTATTTGCTGTATTTTTATTTTAAATGCTATAATTTTTTTGATATTTGAAAGAAATTATATTTTTTCTAATCAAGGTTTATAATTCTTTAGAAAGGTGATATTATGGAACTCATTTTACTTGGTTTGATTGTTGTTTTGCTTGTATTTGTCATCATAAAGCAGTTTAAAAATAGTTCTAAAACAGAAGAGAAAGATATTCACATCAGCAATGATATTACCCAGCTTAAATCCATAGGAGAACTCAGTGTTTTTCAAGTCTTTAGTAAAGAAATTGTTACTAAAAAGGACAGTGCTTTTAACGGAATTTGGAAAAGTATTTTGGGTTGGTCTTTAAGTGAAAGACAGATTGCTTTGATTTTTGAATTTGAAATCACATTTTTGTATGATTTAAGAGATAAAAATTTTGAAATCGTAGTTTTAGATAACGATCATTATAAGATCATTATGCCTGAATGTAAATACAAGCACAGTATTATAGATATGAAATTTTATGATGAAAAAAATGCCAAATTTTTGCCTTTTTTACTGCCTGATTCTATCAATAGCACAGGACTTAGTTTTAGCGAAAATGACAAAAATAAGCTTATAAGAGAAGCTAAAGAAGAGGTTAAAGAATTGTCATTAAATCTTATTAGAAATTTAGAAAGTAAAATTCATAAAAGTGCTAGGGATACCTTAGAGGCTATAGCTAAAGGTTTTGGGGCAAAAAAGGTAGAGTTTGAATTTAAGGACAATACTCAAAAGCTAGATATAAACTAGCTTTTTTCTTTTCTTACTTGGGTGATACTTTTTCCACCTAAGCCATAATTATCTGTATCGATCTCATCAATGATTACAACGGTTGAGGCTTTATTTTTATTTAAAACCCTAGCGAGTAAATCCGTTACTCCTGCGATAAGTTCTTGTTTTTGTTCATTCGTAGGCTCACCGTTTTCTTTGGTGATGCGTATATTTACAAAAGGCATTTAAAACTCCTTTATATTTTTTAATCATTTTAAATAGAAAAAATAAATGTTGATTGAATTAAATCAAATTTTTAATCAAGTTTATTTTACAAAATTTTTGATTATTTTATAGCTTTGTAAAAGTTGTTCAAAAGAAAAATTTAAATTTGTAGGAGAGCTTGAAGGCAGGGCTATGGCTTTTAAATGAGGATGAAATTTAGTGAAAAATTGGTAAGCACTTTTCCCTGTGGTAAAAATGGCTTGAATTTGTGCTTGAGAAAGGGTTAAATTTAAATCATTGGCCTTTGCATAACTTATGGTTTTATCATCTGAATTTTTAATCTTGCAGCTTTGAAGCACATCCCAAAGGGCGATATTTTTTTCTTTTAAAAACATTTGTTGTTTTGTTATATTTTCTAACTTTGTATCAAAAAGTGTTTCTAGTATAGGCCAGAAACGATTTCTTGGATGCTGGTAGTAAAATCCATCTTCTCTTGATTTAACCGAAGGAAAAGATCCTAAAATCAAAATTTTAGAATCCTTATCAAAAAAAGGTTTAAAAGGATGAGTTAAAAACTCACTCACTCACATAAATCCACAGAGATTTTACCGTTTTTAATCTCACTGACTTTTACTTTTAAAATTTGATTTTCGCTTAAATTGAGATTTTTACTTTTAGAATTATGAAGCAAACCATCGATTCCATTTTTAAGTTCTATAAAAGCTCCAAAATTTGTGATTTTTTTGACTTTTCCCTCAAATTCTTCGCCGATTTCAAAGCTTGATAGATCTTTTTCTTTAAAGCCTTTTTTATTGTTTTTTTGAGAACTCGTGATATTGATAATATAATCTTTTGCAGCTTTGATTTGTTCGTTTTCATTGCCCGCAATTTTTACTTCACCCTTTTCACGATCCAAATCTATAGAAACGCCAAATTTTTCAATAATTTCTTTGATGGTTTTTCCAGCTTGGCCTATAATATCGACTATTTTTGAAGGATCAACATTGAAAAGTTCGAGTTTTGGCAATACCTCTTCATTAACAACAATTTCCTTAAGTGCTTCTTCCATGATGTTTAAGATATGAATTCTACCTTCTTTAGCTTGATACAAGGCTTCTTTGAGTATTTTTTGATCAATACCGCCCAATTTAATATCCATCTGTAAGGCTGTGATACCGTCTTTACTACCTGCTACTTTAAAATCCATATCCCCATCATGATCTTCTAAGCCCATGATATCGGTTAAAATGGCATATTGATCGCCTTCAAAAATAAGCCCCATAGCTACCCCTGCTACAAGTTTTAAGCTAGGTACCCCCGCTGCTCTTAAAGCTAAAGATCCACCACAAACCGTTGCCATAGAGCTAGAACCATTGCTTTCTAAAATTTCACTTACCAAACGGATAACATAAGGATAATTTTCATCTATACTTGGATAAAGAGCTCTTTTAGCTAAATTTCCATGTCCTAACTCTCTTCTTCCGGGTGCTTTGATAGGACTTGCTTCACCTACTGAAAAGCCTGGAAAATTATAATTAACCATAAAGCGTTCATTGATAGGATTTTTTTCGGTTAACACATCAACCATTTGTGCATCATTTTCACTGCCTAAAGTTGTCACAACCAAAGCTTGGGTTTGTCCACGCGTAAAAAGACAAGAGCCGTGCGCATTAGGTAAAATATTTGTTTCTATGGCGATAGGGCGCACCTCATTTAAATTTCTACCATCCGCTCTTTTTTTTGTATTTAAAATTTGACTGCGAACGATTTTATGTTTGACTTTTGCTAAAGCATTTAAAATGCTTTCTTCGTCCCATTTTGTTGTACTTTCAAAATTTAATATTTTTTCAGCAATTTTATTTAATTCGCTCGCTCTTTCGCTTTTTGCCATTTGATTGATAGCTTGTGCGATTTGATCGTGAAAATTATTTTCTATAAAAGCGAGAAGTTCGAAATTTTCTATTTCATCTTTGAAATTTAAATCGCTTAATTTTTTATGTTTAGAAAAAGCCTCTTCGTAAGCATTAGAGCCATTCAATATAGCTTTTTGAGCTAGGCTTAGTGCTTCTAAAATTTCATCTTCGCTAAGTTCATTCATGCTTTGTGAAGTTGTTTGAGTTAAAACATCTGCATAAGGTGCTTCGATAAAGATTTCATCCTCTTTTTGATTAGGTAAAGCACGCATTTCTATCATTAAAAGTTCGTCTTTAACACCTGCTACATAAAGATCAAGGGTGCTATTTTTAAGTTCTTCATTGTTTGGATTTAGGACAAATTTTTCTTCTATGCGTCCTATGCGAACTCCACAAACAGGAGCTTTCATAGGAATATCACTAAGGTAAAGTGCTACGCTTGCTGCATTTAGGCTCATAACTTGTAGATCAACTTGTGGATCAGCAGAAAGAACCATTACGACAATTTGTGTTGGGTAAGCATATCCTTTTGGAAAAAGCGGACGCAAGCTTCTGTCTATGATGCGTGCAGTTAAGGTTTCTGCATCGCTTGGTTTGGTTTCTCTTTTAACATATCCACCTGGGATTTTTCCTGCTGCGTAAGCTTTTTCTATATATTGAACGGTTAAAGGTAAAAAGTCTTCTTCAACAGGCTTTTCTTCTCTTGCTACTGTGGCTAAAACGACACTCTTTCCTTGTCGCATAAGTACAGCTCCTGCAGCTTGTTTTGCTACTTTATCTATATCAAATACTTCTAAATTACCATTGATTTCTATACTGTATTGCATAATTTGTCCTTTTTTTCCATATAATAAATTTGTCAAACTTTTAAAAATATTTAGCAAATTTCATTCCTTGATTTTAAATTTTACTTTCTGTTTCTGCTAAAGAAAAATCATATTTAACCCCACCTAAAGGATAAAAGTTAAAAATAAAATAAATACCACTTTGATTTTTAGCGGTAATTCCTGCACTTGTAAGTTGTGGATCGATTCTTTCTCTATACATTAAAGAATAATTCCAACATTTGCGTTGAAAAGTGTATCCAAGCTCCCACATATTAGCATGTGCTCTTTGAGTATCAAACCAAATTCCTCCAAACAAATGATAATTTGCACTAGCTAGATAGTTTGTACGAGTACCTATAAAGCTATATTTTCCATATTCATCGTTTTGGTAGGCGTGCGAGAAACTCCAATTGAATTTAGAGTTAGGTTTGATTTCCATTTGACTGATGATATTTGTAAAGCGATCTTGAATATCAGAGTAAATAATCTCGTTGTTAAAACTGATATTGTTATTATAATAATAGCTTATTAAATTACTTATTTCATCAAAATTGCCTCGTTTGTTTAAATAATCGATATTAAGTCTATGTTTGATTTTCTTCTGTCCTTCGTTATTGTAAAAATATTGGACAGTATAAAAGCCAAAATGCTCATCTTCTTTATCGGATTCTTCAAGATAATCTTCTGAAATATTTCCTGATTTAGCACCTGGAAGAATGTATTCTAAGCCAAAGTTAAGCGTATGGAAAAAATTATCATACGCCTTGGATAAATCAGTGTAAAGATTGAAATCATGTGTATTTCTAAAATAATGCTCATGTTCTTTTTCAGGATAATGATTGTAATTTAAAAAAGAAGCATAAAAGCGTTCAGTAAAAGTAAAATGCAAGAAATCATCAAAAAAAGCATTATGATAAGAAATAGGTAAATTTAAATTCAGCTGATTTGCATAAGGGCCTACAGGACGATAAAAATTATGAAATGAAGCATCAAAAGAATAACGCAAGCGTTCATCAAAAAGATTGTTCAAAAAACGATGATATTGAAAGCTTGGGTACTCTTGTAAAGTACGGTCATTGTTTAATGCAGAAGTATCGATATAGTATTTTACATAAGCTCCATAATAATTATTCTCATCCGCTAAAAAATAATTGACTTTTGAAGTAACTAATGAATTTAAATCACGATAATCTCTGCTACCAAGATTAAGATAATCTACATCATTAAGATAGGTTGCATCTATCCATAGACCCTCTTGAAAATTATCACCCAATAAGGTTTTGATTAAGTCATTTCTAGCGTATTTTAATTCTACGCCATAATGGCTTTGATTTTTTAAATTTTCATCATGGTAATAGGATGATTTTTCCCTAAAAGCTCCTAAATTTGCTTCTCCCATGGAATAAGGAGAATCAACAAATCTTAAAGTTGAGTAAAGTCCAAAGCCTCGATTGGTTCTGATTTGAGGGTTTAGTTCTAGATCCCAATTTTCATCAGGCGCTATATAGATAGGTTGTTCATAATACAATCCCTCGCTATTTTTTAAGACTATTTTTGGGATTAAAAGACCGCTTTGGCGATGAGTATCTGCGCTAAAGCCAAAATAGGGCAAATAAAATACAGGAAAATCTTTGACATATAGCTTGGCATTATATAAATGGACAAAATTGCTTTCTCTGTTGAGCCATCCTTTAGAGAAGCGAATTTCCCAATCAGGGTCTTCAACATTACAGCTTGAAACAGCTGAAATTTCACTTTTGAAAACATTCTCATCCAAATAGCTTGTTTTACTTTGAAACCATACTTCTAGCTTGTTATTAGAAAAGAAGAAATTATTAAAATTCGCCTCATTTGAATTTAGATTGATTTTAGCATAGTTAGAATGAGAGCGTTCGTTTTGTCCTCTTAATATATTTACATCGCCAAAAAGCTCCAAATCTCCGGTTTTTTCATTGTAAATGGCTTTGTTAGCAGTGATAAAATAAAAATCTGAAAAAATAACTACATCTTCATTTGCAGTGAGTATATCGCCTTGTTTTTTGGCATCAAGTGCATAAATGTCTACTTGAGCAGCATCGAGTAAAGTAAGACCAGCGCTTAAAAGTAAAATTTTACGCCACATTAACTACTATTGTCCTTGCTAAATAATCTTCCCAAGTTTTGCGCAAATCATTGCTCAAAGCCCAAGCGAAACCTAACATAAAAGCCATATCGCTTACTTGTCTAACAATCGATCGTATACAGCTTTGATTTAGGTTAGGCTTGTCTAATAAATCTTCATCTAAAATGATGATTTTACACACCATTTTCCCTAAACTTGCCCCATATAGATAGGTAAAAATTGCTTGATAGGTGATATGAAGCAATATAAATCCTAAGTAAAAATCACCCAAAATTTGAGCTGTATCAAACAAATCCTTAGCATTAAGTAATTTATCATAAAAAATAACAAATACAATCAATGAAAGTATAAGATTATCAATAAAATATGCTAATATCCTTTTGTTAAAACTAGCAATGGTAAGATTTTCTCGCTCAAGACGCGTAAGCAAATCTTCTTTCATTGAATAACCTGATGAGCGATATCTTTTCTAAACTGTTTGCCTTTAAAGTGAACATTTTCACAAAGTTCATAAGCTTTTTTCTGTGCCTCTTCTATGCTTGAACCTGTACCAACACAAACTAAAACACGCCCACCGTCTGCCATAAGTTTGCCATCTTCTAAGCTTACCCCCGCATAAGAAATATGCGTATTTTCAGGAATATTTTCTATAGAAATTTCACTTTTTGGAGAGCTTTTATAAGGATAATTCTCGCTCGCACAAACTACACCTACTGCATAATCTTTTTTGATTTTTATTTCAGTATGTCTTAAACGCTTTTGTGTAGTAGCCAAAATAAGCTCTAAAGGATTTTCAATCAAAGGCATTAAAACTTCACATTCAGGATCACCAAAACGCACATTAAATTCTAAAACATAAGGTTTGTTGCCTACAACCATAATGCCTATAAACAATACCCCACAAAATTCACTACCTTCTTTTTTCATACCTGCAAGAGTTGGGATAATGATATCTTTTTGTATTTTTCTAAGTAAGCTTTCATTAGCCAAAGAGCTTGGAGCATAAGCTCCCATGCCGCCTGTATTTGGCCCTTTATCCCCATCTAAAAGTTTTTTATGATCTTGAGCAGCAGGTAAAAGTACAAAGTCATTGCCATCGCATACTGCAAAAATGCTGAGTTCAAAGCCATCTAAAAATTCTTCTATAACGATAAGCTTACCCGCTTCGCCAAAACTTTCCCCGCTAAGCATTTTAGATGCTTCTTCTATAGCCTCTTCATGAGTTTTTGCAATAATCACACCTTTACCAGCACAAAGTCCATCGGCTTTCACAACTATAGGAGGAGTTAGGCTTAATATAAAATTTTTTGCTTTTTCTATATCGTTTGTATTTAAAAATTTTGCTGTTTTGATACGATATTTTTTTAAAAAGCTTTTCATAAAAGATTTAGAAGTTTCAAGCATAGCTGCAGCTTTTGTAGGTCCAAAAATAGGGATATTGTGTTGTTTAAAAATATCTACAACGCCTTCAGCTAAAAAACCTTCACTACCCACTATACATAAATCAAAGTCTTTTTCTTTTGCATAAGTGGCTAAAACTACAGGATCTTTAAGGTTAAGATTGGTTCCAAGACTTTCGGTAGCACCATTGCCAGGGGCAAAGTAAAATTCTAAATTTTCATCTACGCGCTTTAGAGCCAAAGCAATAGAATATTCGCGAGCGCCGCTACCCAAAATCATTATTTTCATTTATTCTCCTTGTATCAAACCCAAACAGCCGCTTAATAAAGATTGACCCCAAAAAGTCAAAGAAAACCGTTAGGCGATTTTTAAAGGCTGCAACTTCTCGCTTCTTTCGAAACTCAAACGACGCCACAGAACACGGTAAATCGCACAATCACAGTTGATAGAAATATGTTGGATCACTTTAAATATCACGAACTGTTTAGGCAAGCGAATTATAGCTTTATTTAGCTTAAAATTCTATGTTTAAATCAGTTTAAATTTGGTTTTTCCTATTTTATCAAAATGTTTTCCTTGTAAAATAATATCCGCTACACTTTCCCATACATGTTTTTCATCAATGAAAACTATATCAAAGCTATTGTCTCGCATTAAAGATTGATAATTGACTTTTTTAGGAGCGTATTTTACTATGAAATAAGGATTTTGCGAAAAGGTTTCTATTTTTAACTTGCAAAGCAAATCCAAATCCGAAGTCACGACTAAAAATTTTTTCCTTTGTTCTTTAGTAATTTTTTGGATGTAGACTAAAAGTTTTTGATCAAAAGGATTGAGCGCTGCTTTATTTAAGCGACTAAGATAATGTTCTGCAAACGAAAGAGAGCAGAAGGAATTTTCTATATTGCTCATTGTAAAATATGAATTTTTAACCCCTGATGATTTTAAAGACAGATGCCAAATTTTAATATCCATTATTGTAGCGCACAGGTTGAGCCCAGTAACTATTTTTTTAAAGAGTTTTTCACGCGAAAGCTTGAAAGCATTTTCAAAAATATTATAATTTTTCTTGTAAAAATCTTCTTGTATAGCACCTAATCTTTTTAGAGTAGTTCTATAATACTCTGCTTCTTTTTGAAGCTTTGCTAATTTTTCTTGTCTTGCTTTAAGTTTTTCAGGATCTGTGTTAGCCGCATTGGTTTTGAGCTGAATTTCAGATTGTAAAGTTTTCATTTGTGCTTCAAGTGAAGCAAGACGGTTTTTTCTTGTATCTATAGTGGCTATTAGGGCTTGATAATGACACTGTAAGGATAAAAAAGTTTCATTAAAAATCTTAGTGATATTGGGTTTTCTATCCGATATCATTTGCTTGTAAGAATTTTCTAAGTGCATCATAATGCTTTTTAGGGCGCTAAATTGGGTTTGATCTATGCTATTGTCCATAAAAATCAAAGTATCATAAGCTTTAAATAAAAATCTCTTAAGAATGAGATAGTCTAAAATACAAGGAATGTCTTTTTCATCTTGCAAATTCGCTTGCAAAGCTTCAACGGATAAAATTTCATGGGCAAAATATTTTTGTATAGCTTGTGGAATAGTAAAAGATAATGGAATTTTTTCTATAGAATCAAAATCAATACTTCTATAAAGCTCTGTAATATACGCACTTCTTCGAGAATTTTGTAAATCCTCGAGTTCATCATCGCTATCGGTTTTCCAAAAATCATGCTCGGTGATAAAATCACCCTCTTTAAATTCTTGAAATTTAGAAGGTTTTATCCCTGTGATGGTTTTGCTTATAGGTGCAGGAGCGCCATTTTCGGGCTTTTTGTCACTAGAGAGTGTGCGAAATTCAACAAGCATTCCAACGCTTGGCATACTTTTTTTATCATTCCAAATTTGGCGATTGAAATCAAAAAAAGTATTTGCTGAATTTGTTACAGTTCCACGCCCTGTGGAATCCATATATATAGCTATTTTTCCATGCATATTTCATCCTTGAATATTTTTACTAGATAATTTTAGCTTTATTTTTATAAAAACTTTATAAGCACAGGAATAAAACTGCAAGTTTGATTTTAATTTTACTTATATTTTTAATATCTTTACCTATACATTTCTTATTTTTAAGTTTAAACTTTAACTAAAGGTTTTTAAGAAGGTGAGAATTTTAAGAGTTGTATGATAAAAATTCCCACCTATTGTGGTGCATTATTGTGGGAAATAAATTTTTATTCCCATTCTATAGTTGCAGGTGGTTTGCTTGAGATGTCATAAACTACGCGGTTAATACCTTCAACTTCATTGATAATACGACGCGAGATATTTTCTAAAATTTCATAAGGTATATGTGAAAAAGTTGCTGTCATTCCATCGCTTGCATCAACAACGCGAACGCAAATGGTGTTATCATAAGTTCGGTTATCTCCCATCACACCAACGCTTTTTACATTTAACAATACACAAAAAGCTTGCCAAGTTTTATCATACCAACCCGTACTTCTTAATTCTTCAAGTAAGATAACATCCGCTTTGCGTAGTAATTCAAGGCTTGGGCGATTAACTTCTCCCATGATGCGTATAGCAAGACCTGGGCCTGGGAAAGGATGGCGATAAACTATTTCTTTACTTAATCCAAGCTCGATACCCAAAGCACGCACTTCATCTTTAAAAATTTCTTTTAATGGTTCAACAAGCTTAAGATTCATCTTTTCAGGCAATCCGCCTACATTGTGGTGACTTTTTATAGTTTTACTTGCGCCTATAACCGAACTTTCTATGATATCGGTATAAAGCGTGCCTTGAGCTAAAAATTTCACATCTTTATGCTTTTTAGCTTCTTCTTCAAAAACTTCTATAAAAGTATTACCTATGATTTTGCGTTTTTGCTCAGGGTCAGTTACTCCTGCTAGGCGATCTAGGAAAATCTTGCTCGCGTCAATACTTATGAGATTGATTCCTAAGGTATTTTTAAACATAAATTCAACTTGTTCTTTTTCGCCACTTCTTAAAAGTCCATTGTCTACAAAAACTACTATAACTTGATCTTTGATCGCATTTGCTAGTAAGGCTGCTACGACACTGCTATCTACTCCGCCACTTACAGCACAAAGAACTTTATCATTGCCTACTTCTTCGCGAATTTTTTCAGCTTGAGTTTTTGCAAAAGATCCCATATTCCAAATACTTTCGCAATTGCAAGCATATTTTGCAAAATTTTTCAAGATACTTTTACCAAATTCGCTGTGCTGCACTTCAGGGTGAAATTGTAAAGCAAAGAATTTTTTCTCTTCATTTGCAAAAACACAATACGGGCTATTTTCACTCGTTGCCAAAACTTCAAAACCTTGTGGTAAATTTTCAACCTTATCAGAATGACTCATCCAAACGATTTGTTTTTTAGGTAGATTTTTAAACAAATCACTATCTTTTTGAATTTCTATACTTGCTTTGCCGTATTCTTTATGTCCAGCTGGAGCAACATTGGCTTTATAGTGATGAGCCATAAGCTGCATACCATAACAAATTCCAAGTATCGGTAAACCTAGATTAAAAACTTCTTTATCGCAAAAATACGCATCTGTTGCATAAACGCTTGCAGGGCCACCGCTTAAAATAATACCCTTAGGTTCTTTCGCTTTTATATCTGCTAAACTTACATTAAAAGGCAAAATCTCAGCATAAACGCCTTGCTCTCTCAATCTTCTTGCTATAAGCTGAGTATATTGCGATCCAAAATCCAAAACTAAAATATCTGCTTTTTTCATTCTACCACCTATTTAATTGTTTGTATTCTTTAATGCTTTTTACTGAACCGTTTTGTTCGTAGCTAGTGTATTGTGGGTTGCCCTTGTAGCCACATGCACACAAAAAAATTAAGAAAAAAAATAGCTAAAATCATCCTATGGAAAAATTTCAAAGTCCAAAGATAATTAAAGATACCAGCACCATTCTTAATGACTTGATGAGTAAGTCTCATTATCGACCCTTAAAAACCTTATTTTTTTGTAAAGATTTTTTAAATTCTTTTCCGCTTGCCAAACAGCGTTTAATCGCTAGAATTTATATAAAAAATCATATTTTAAATATAGTGACTTTAAATTCAGCCGCTTATCAAGAACTAAATCACGATAATAGCAAAATTTATATTAAAGTTCTCATAAAAAAATACGGAAAAATGTATCCTTTGAGTGGATTTTCAGATATAAAAGATTTAAAAATTTTTACACAAAAATATAACAATATAATAAAAAATAACGAAAATTTCACGGCTAAAAAACCTTATATAGAATTAAGCCTTGGAAAATTTGAAAATAAAATTGAAAATAAAATTTTAGCAAAGAAATTCGAAGAAATAAGGCAAATGATAAAAAATGACTGAAATTTTGCTTAAAAACACTCTTAAAGAAGAGCTTCAAACTTTACCCTCAAATGCTGGAGTCTATCAGTATTTTAACGCCGAAGGAAAACTTTTATATGTAGGTAAGGCTAAAAATCTTAAAAACCGCGTAAGATCTTATTTTGCTTTTACTCCAAATTTGCGCGCTAACCCAAAAAACTCTTTAAGAATTCAAAAAATGATAGAAGAAGCGGTGCATTTGGAATTTATTACAACAAATTCAGAAGCTGATGCTTTGATTTTGGAAAATTCTTTTATCAAGCAACTTCATCCAAAATATAATATTTTACTAAGAGATGATAAGACTTATCCTTATATTTATGTAGATTTTAATGAAGAATTCCCGCGTTTTGAAATCACTAGAAAACTAGTAAAAAAGAGTAAAATTAAATATTTTGGTCCCTTTTTTAAAGGAGCTAGAGAACTTTTAGATGCGCTTTATTTGTATTATCCATTAAAACAAAAAGCAAGTTGCAAATCCCCTTGTATTTTTTACCAAATTTCTCGCTGTCTTGCACCTTGCGCTAAAAAAATCACTCAAGAAGAATATCGTTTGATTTTAGATAAAGCCATTAATGCCCTTTTAAGCCCTAGTATTTTAGTGAAAAATTTGGAAAAACAAATGTTTCATTTAGCTCAAAATGAGAATTATGAAGAAGCAGCAAAAGTAAGAGATCAGATTGCTACGATAAGGGATTTGGAAATTAAAGTTGAGATTGATATCGCTAAATTAGAAGACTTTGAAATTTTTGCTTTAGCCTGTGAAAGTTCCATGCTTTCAACCTTGCGTTTTGTGGTACAAAATGGAAAAATTATCAGTGCTAATTCTAAAATCACCCCGCTTAAAAACAGTACAGATTTTGATAAAAATGAGATTTATAAACAGCTTATTTTAGAAAATTTTAGCATAGATATTCCCTTGGTTGCAAATACTGTTTATGTTTATGAGGATTTTGAAGATAGGGAGCTTTTAGAAGAAATTTTAAGCCAAAGATTCGATAAAAAAATCAGTATTAAGGTTCCTAAAATAGGAGAAAAAAGAAGAATTTGCGATTTAGCATTTCAAAATGCGTGTTTGAATATACAAAAAGAGCAAAAAAATAGTGATTTTAATATACAAAAAGAACTTAAAAATTATTTCGAGCTTGAAAATTTGCCAAATTGTATAGAAGTTTTTGATAATTCTCATATGCAAGGCGTGGCAAATGTAGGAGCTATGGTGACTTATAAAATGGGTGCTTGGGATAAGTCAAATTATAGAAAATTTCATTTAAAATATAAAAATGATTATGAGCAAATGCGCGAAGTTTTAACGCGTAGAGCGTTAGATTTTGATAAAATGCCTGCACCTGATTTGTGGCTTATAGATGGGGGAAAAGCTTTGCTTGATTTAGCCAAAGAAATCATTCTAAGCAGCGGAGCAAATGTTGATATTTTAGCAATTTCAAAAGAAAAAATCGATGCTAAAGCTCATCGTGCTAAAGGAGGGGCTAAAGATAAAATTCATTCCTTCAAAGGAGAATTTGCTCTAAGTATTAACGATAAAAAATTACAATTCTTACAGAAATTAAGAGATGAAGCGCACCGTTTTGCTATAAGCTTTCATCAAAATACTAAGAAAAAACAAGATTTATCAAGCTCTAAGCTTGCAAAATCAGGTCTTAGTGCAGGAGCTATACAAAAACTTCTAGCGTATTATGGAAGTTTTGAAGCTATTTATAAGGCGAGTTTTGAAGAATTGTGTCAATTAATAGGAAAAAAATCGGCGCAAAAAATAAAGGAAGATTGATTTGTTATTGGTTTGGATTATTTTTATTTTTAATATTATTTTAGCTTTTTTGAGTATAGATTTTACAAGAATTCACGAAAGCTTTGAGCAAATTAAACTTGCTTTTTTTGCTAGTATTTTTATTTTATCTCTAAGTTTGATATTTTTTCTTTTTCAAAAAAAACGAATTTTAACTAAGAAGTATCATAAAATTTTATCCATCAAAAATGAATTTATACGCTCTGAAGAGATAGATATCGAAACAAGTTTGGATTTGATTCGGGAAAAAATAGTGCATTTAAATCAAGATTTATGTAAAGCTTCCCATGAAAGAGAAGCCTATGCAAAATTGCTAGAGGATAGCTTGTATCAAATTGGTAATATCGAGGGTGTTGTAAGATGCTTAGATGAAGAAGAAACCAATAAAGAAATCAAATCACTTGTTTTAAATGCCTTAAAATATCAAAAAGAACAAATTAGACTTGGACTCAATCAAGCTTTAGAATATCATAAAAGCATAGGGGTAGCAAAAGGCAATGTTTTACAGTTTGAAGCAAGTGCTGCGATAGTAAGCGATGATGAGCTTGAGTCATTTTTGCTAGCCAATTTATTGTCTTATTTTGGCATAGAAAATACTATTTTTAAGGGTTTAAGTTTTGATATCAATGACTTTCATGTGGTTTTTATCAAGGATAAGATTTTAGAACAAAGTTCTAAAAAAGCCGATGATTTTATCGTATTTGGGCGCAGTAAAAATTTACATTACGAATATTTTTTAAGTTTGCCTTTTGAAAAAAAAGAGCTTGAAAATATTTTACAAAGAAAACTTGATAAAATTTGTGTTTTAAAATTTCAAACTCCTTATCAAAACAATGTTTTGCTTTTTAAACAAAATGATTTTGATGCAACCTTGTTTTTTAATATCATAGAAAAACAATGCTCTCAAAATATGCGTGTGAATTCTTTTAGTGAGTTAAAAAAAGAATTAAAAAAAGAAGTTTATCGTTTGATACTACTTGATTATGAATTGATTAAATTTGATCTTGAACAGATGCGTTCTATTCTTAGTGCTTATAAAAAACAACACCCTCAAAGTCATATTGTATTCTTTTCTAGAGAAAGAGTGAGGGATTTTGATTGTGTAAGCGAAGTTTTAAATGATATCAGCAAAAATGATCTTATAGCTTTGATTAGAAAATATTTGCCTAAAAATTAGGCTTTATAGAATTTAACTCCCGCTAGATTTAAAATCTTTACTTTTTCTTCTTTTATAAGTTTGTCTAAAAGAACTTGGGAAGCATTATCTAATTTATTTTCTATATCTATCTCGCTTTGTGAGCGTAGATGAAGCATTTTTAACAATTCTTCTTCATTGAAATTTAACTTTTCACCCTCATAATGTCTTTTAGGCAAAAGTACAGGAGTGGAAGTTATGAGTTTAGAAAGCTCTAAAAGTCTTTCTTCGCTTACTTTTTTAATCGCATAAGCTGGAGGTCTATCGATAGTGCTTAAATCAACCCTTAAGGGTGCTATTTTAGTCAAAGCTTGATTTAAAGCAATAAATTCTTCTTCATTATCATTAAGATCTTTTACGACAAGAATTTCCATTACAAGATCGCCTTTAAATTGGGTTTTAAATTCTGCCATTTTTTCTATCATCTTTTCTAAATCGATATTTTTTAAAGCTCTATCGATACGGTAAAAGGTTTTAGAAATGGCGCTATCTAGGCTGAATTTAACCACATCTAGCTTTAGCAAGGCATTGAATTTATCTTGATCTAAAACCGCAGTGCCATTACTTAAAATGAGCAATTTTTTATCTTTAGCGATTTTGCGTAAGGAAGAGATTAGTTCTTCTAAATGAGGATAAAGGCTTGGTTCTCCATTGGCTGTTAGGGTAAGAAAGTCAAATGAGATATTTTTTTCAAGAATATTTTGAACTTCTAAAACAATTTCTTCTACGCTTACAATCTCATCCTGTTTTGCTTGAGGTTTTTGAGCCTCAAGTTCGCAATATACGCAATCAAAATTGCATTGTTTCTTACTAGGACTTAGGTCAATACCTAAAGATCTTCCAAAGCGTCTTGAATTGATGGGGCCAAAGAGAATTTTCATTTGGCTGAACTTTCTTGCACAAGCTGGATAAAGTATTTTGCATTTTCAACAGGAATATCAGGTAAGATCCCATGTCCTAGATTGAAAATATGGGCTTTATTTTGCATAATTTCAAGAATATTTTCTACACCTTGTTTGATAGCTTTTTTATCATAAAGTCTACAAGGCTCCATATTGCCTTGTAGGGTGTATTGATGGGATAATTTATCGCGTGCTAGATCAAGAGGAGTGCTCCAATCAACCCCAAAAACATCAAAATTTCCACTGATCTTATCCAAATAACCACTAATACCTTTAGGAAATAAAATCACAGGTATATGAGGGTATTTGTTTTTGATAAAATCAGAAATTTCAAGCATATACTTAAATGAAAAATCAAAAAATTTATCACATTCTAAAGCACTCGCCCAGCTATCAAAAATTTGTACTGCGTTCGCACCCGCTTTGATTTGTTCTTCTAGGTAGGATTTTAAAACTTGGGTGAGTTTATTTAAAATTTCATGTAAAAGTTCTGGATTTTGATAAAGCATTTTTTTGCATTTTGCATAATTTTTACTTCCGCTTCCTTCTATCATATAAGTTGCTATAGTCCAAGGGCTACCACAAAATCCTATCAAAGCCTTATCAAGAGGTAATTTTTCGCGTGTTAGTTTTAAAGCATCATAAACATAATTTAGCTTTTTAGAAGCATTTTGATCATCTAGCTTGTTAAGATCTTCTAGGGTTGAAATAGGTGTTTGAAATACCGGTCCTTCGCCTTTTTCAAAGCGTAAATTCATTCCCATTTCAAGAGGAACTACTAAAATATCTGAAAAGATAATCGCTGCATCAACTCCTAAAATATCAACAGGTTGTAAAGAAACCTCCGAAGCTCTTTTGTAGTCTTTACATAAAGATAAAAAATCTCCTGCTTCTTGTCTAACTTTCATATATTCAGGCAAATACCTTCCTGCTTGACGCATCATCCAAACGGGTGTATAAGGTGTAGGTTTTTTAAAGCAAGCATCGATAAAAATCATAGTTTTCCTTTGTTTTTTCATAAAATTATAACAGAAATTGATAAAAATAAATGTGTTTTATTGTGTGAAAGATTTATGATTGTTTTGTTTTCAGTATTTTATAAATTTATGCGAGAATTAAAAATTCTCGCAATGAAATTTTTAAGTTTAAAATTATATTTTTGTAGCATTTCCTGCATCGATAGTTGCAAAAAGCTTGTTAAGCAAATTTTCTTCATTTTTCTTGCATTGATCTTCTCTCATTTTTTGCCAAGCATAGGATTTAAAATCTTCTTTAATGGCACCAAGATCAAGATCTTCATTGGTAAATTTGCTTGAGCTTGTCTTTTTATCTTCCTTATCTTCTTTGTTTTTAACTTCATTTAAAGTAGCTTGAAATTCATCTGCTGAAATACTTTTTTCTTTAACCTTATTTGTAGCACTAAAAACAGAGCTTGAAGTTGTTTGGATATCTTTTACCACCATTTTCTCCTCCTTCGTTTTTTTGATTTTAAATTATATAAGCAATTTTTATTCCAATTTGAAATTTTTTAGAAGAATTTTTATAAAATTTTTAACAGCTTAAATGAAGTTAAAATTTTATATTTGATTTTTTAAAAGATTAAAAATATTTTTGCTACAATTAAGATAAAAAAGGGGAGATAATGAAGATAATTTTACTAACAATTTTAAGTTTTCTTGGATTATGGGGTTTGAGTTTTGATGAGCTTATTTATAATAAAAATGAAGCCAAGCCAAGTTTTGATTGTTCTAGGCTTAAGGATAATGGCAAAAACGACGATGAATTAATCTTGTGCAATAAAATAGGCGCCATTAATGAATTTGAAAATAAAAAACTTGCTCTTATAGATAATATCTTCATAAGTTTATATCAAGAACTTTTAGACAATGCAAATGATAATATGAAAGAAGATTTTAAATTGGTTCTTAAAAAAATGTTTAAAGAAAGAAAAAATTATACCAAAGCTATATCAAATGATTATTTGCACATAGGCCAAGATCCCGCATTGCCTTTTGTTTATAAAGCTAATTATATAGGAAAAATTTATGCTAAAGCATTTTTAGGGCTTATGCAAAAAGCTAAAAAAGATACTCAAAGCAAAGAAAAGCTAAGACAGATTTTTAACAATCAAATAGATAAATATGAAAATTTAATCCAACAAAGCATTCAAGATCCTATAAATTTGGAAATTTTTATAGATAATTTAGCCCAAGAGGATTTGATTGATCATAATGCTAAGTTGAGGTTTTAGGAGTTAATTCTAAAGCAAATTTGGCTGCTTCAAAATAGCTTTTAGTACTGATTTTAGCATTTTTATATGCCTTATCAAAGGCAGTGCCATGATCAACGCTTACGCGTATAATGGGCAAATTTAAACTCACATTGATACTTTTTTCAAAATATAAAGCCTTTAAAGGTGCTAAGCCAAGATCGTGATACATAGCTATCAAGCGATTGCATGCTTTTAAATTTGACTTTGTAAAAGCTGTATCTGCAACTAAAGGGTAGGGCAAATAAACACTTTTTGAATTAAAATTTAAAAGCAATTCTTTTTGCAAATTCTCATCTTTTAGGGCTTTTTTAAAGAATTTTTCATCTTTTTTAGAATTTAAAAAAGCATTAACAAAAGCGATAGCTTTTTGCATAAGTTCTTCTTCTTTGCCACCTATTACTCCATAATCTCCTGCATGTGGGTTAAAACCCAAAAGTCCGATTTTTTTAAAGCGAGTTTCTTGATAAAAGTCTTTTAAGAAAATGCTTAAATTTTGAAAAGTGATTTTTTTGCTTACTTTTGCTAAGGGGATATGCTCGCTAAAAAGTCCTACAAAAAGTTCTTTACATCCTAACATCATGATGGCATTTTTTTTAAAAAAGAATCTTAGCGCATCAGTATGTCCTTTAAATTCAAGCCCTGCATCCTCCCAAGCTTTTTTATGTATAGGTAGAGTAAGTAGAGCGTGTGCGTGGTTTTTATAAACAAAATAGCTTGCCGCCTTAAAGCTTAAGAAGCTATATAGCCCACTTTTTGCATCTATTTCTCCTGCTTTAATGTCAAAGCTTTCATCCACTTTTAAATTTAAAGGTAAGCCAAAAGAATAAATTTCAAGAGAATTATGCTTTTTAAGCAACGTAAATTCATAATTTTTAGCATCTTTAAAAGTTACGATTTTTGCATTTAAAAGCTCTAAATTCAAAAGTTTTAAAGCTTTTTGGAGCAAGCTTTCATGGATAAAATAATAAGGAGTGCAAATTTGGCTTAATTTTTCATGCGAGCGTGCTAGAATTTCAAGCCCTATGCCGTTGATATCGCCTATACTGATGGCTATTTTTTTCATCTTTGAAGCAGTGCTTTCATTTCTAAAATCGCATTTTGCAGTCCTACAAAAACAGATCTTGCTACAATACTTTGGCCGATATTAAGTTCGCAAATTTCTTTGATATTTACTATTTGGCTTACATTTTTATAGTTTAGCCCATGCCCAGCAGCAACTTTTAATCCAAGTTCTACTCCTTTTTTAGCACACATTTTTATATTGTTTAATTCTTCTTCAAATTGGTTTTGCAGTATTTTTTTACTTAAATCAAATTCTGTTAAAGCAAAGGCGGTGTGAGAGATATTGCTAAAAAGCGCATTATGTAAATTTGCATAATGCCCTGTGTGAAGTTCTATAAAATCAGCTTTTAACTCATATGATTTTTGTATGTCTTCTAAGCTAGGATTGATAAAAAGCGAAACCTCAATTTCTGCATTTTGAAGTTTCTCTATGCTTTCTTTGATTTTATCATGATTTAAATTGAGTCCACCTTCTGTAGTAAGCTCTTCTCTTTTTTCAGGCACTAGGGTGATACGATGAGGTTTTAATTTGAGTGCTAAGTTTAGAATTTCATCATTTAAAGCACATTCTAAATTGATAGGACTTTTGCAAAAGCGTATGATATTTTCCAAGTCAAAATCTTGAGCATGACGGCGATCTTCTCTTACATGCAAAGTGATTTGATCCCCAAATTTGGCTGCTATAAAAGCAGCTTCTAAAAGATCAGGATCATTTACCATTCTAGCTTGTCTTAATACTGCAATGTGGTCGATATTTACACCTAAAAGCATATTTTTCCTTTAGAACTTTTTTTGCTATTATACTATAAATTTAAACAAGGAAAGCGATGTTAGGTATAGATCTTGGCTCAAATACTTTAAGAGCGGTTTTTATAAATGAAAAATTTGAAAAGTTAGATGAATATGAATTTATCATAGGTTCAGCTAGAAATTTAGATAAAACGGGAAAGATAAGTGATGAAGCCATAGAAAAACTTCGCAACGCACTTCAAGAAATAGCTAAAAAATACGACCTAAGTCAAGCAAAAGCAGCCGCAACTGCAGCTTTTAGAAAGGCAAGCAATACAAGTGAAATTTTTACTCGTTTAAAGCAAGAATTTCAAATCGATTTTAAGGTTATAGATGCCAAAAGTGAAGCGAAAATCAGTGTTTTAGGTATGAAAATGGGGCTTTTAAATTTAGGCTTAAATTTGGATTGTGGGTATTGTGATTTAGGGGGTGCATCTTGTGAATTTTCTTTTAGGGAGAATTTTCAAAGTTTTGATTTTGGTATTATCAGTTTTTATGAAAAATGCAAGTTAAAAAGAAGCGTAAATTCTTTTTCTTTTAAAAAAATACTTCAAAAATATCCTGATTTTCCTTATAAATTTAAAGATAAAAAGCTAAAAATTCATTTTTTAATCCATGATAATTTTTTAAAAACCATGGCTTTTGAAGCTTTTAAACAAAGCAATGAATTAAAAAAAATGCTCAAACAAAGCAAGATGAAAAATATCGTTTTAAATTCAGGTGTTCCTACAGCTCTAGCGGCTTTAAAAAAAGGCTTAAATTATGAAAAATACAATGCGAAGAAAATCAATGGCTCAAGATTAAATGTCAATGATTTTTTAATTTTTGGGCAAAAACTTTGGTATATGGATGAAAAAAGAGCAAGTTTTTGGGTAGGAAATACGCGTAAAAATTATTTGGTTGCGGGATGTTTTTTACTTTTTAGCATTTTTGAGAGAGAAAAGCTTATAGTGATTGATGAGGGTTTAAGAGAGGGGCTTTGTATGGCTGATTTAAATTTCTAATCATTCTTGTTTTTGTGTAAAAAATTATAAAGATAAACTTTTACAACGCTTTATTTTATGAGAGGTGTTAATGCTAGAATTTTGCAAATTCGAAGAAGTGAAATTTTTCATCAAAATTAAAAAATAAAATTTTACTTTGTGAAAGAAAATTTTCATAAGTCTTAAGATTTTTATCTTTGGTGTATTTTAATAATTCCTCAAAACCAAAATCAATCAAGGCTAGGTTTTGTTTTTTTAGAGCCAAGAGTTTGAAATCATGTTCTTTTATAAGCTGTTGAATTTGCGTAAAATTAACATTATAGGTTAAATCGCTTTTACCAAAAAAATCTTTTAAAGTGATTTCAAAAGGATTAAAAACTTCATGTTTTTGATAAATTCTAATGCTAAATTGTTCGGGATTGAGCACGCCATAATCAAAACTTGCAAAGATAAATTTTTTAGAAGCTTTATCCAAATCTTTAAAAAATTCTTCCAATTCTAGGCTTAATTCGCCTTTTTTTAAATTTAAAATTTCGCATTTTTCTTTTAATTTAGCCTCCATAGGCTCAAAAGTAAGTTTAAAATCTTGCACAAAGGCCATTTTATCATCATCTATCAATTCACAAGCAAAGCTATCAAAAAGCTCATTACAAAAGAAAAAGGCATTTTCAAAATGACATTCTTTTAAACTTCTCTTATGTGTAAACTCCACACCTTCTAAGGTTTTTTTTTGTAAATTTCTTAATTTTTCATGAGGTTCTATGATAAAAAAAGAAAGCTTGGAAAAAATTTCAGGCCTAAATTCAAGCAAAGCGGCTAAAAAATCCCTGCTTAAATAGCCTTCATTGGCTCCTATTTCTACAAGTTCTAAGGGAAGTTTTAAGACTTTTTTATCTATAAGATCTAAAAAATGCTTTGCTAAAAGAGTGCCAAAAAGATTTCCCACACTTACTGCGGTAAAAAAATCTCCATTTTTACCTATACTAACAGCGTTTTTATAATAACTTTCATGCAACCAAGTATGAAAAAATTCACTGAATTTCATTGAAAAAGTGTATTAAATTTAGAGATAAAATCTAAAGGATCCACTTGCTTACCTCCAGCTAAAATACCAAAATGCAAGTGTGGTCCACTAACCCTTCCTGTAGCCCCACTTAGTCCTAAAAAATCACCTTTTTTAACTCTTTGTCCTACTTTGACTTTAATTTTAGAAAGATGATAATACTGCGAGTAAATTCCAAAACCATGATCAATGACTACGGATTTTCCTGCAAAATAACGATCTTTTGCTATTTTTACTATGCCTGAATTAGCTGCATAGATAGGGGTTCCCACAGCAGCTCTAAAGTCTGTTCCGCTGTGATAGCTTGCAACTTTTTCATTGAAAGTTCTTGCTTTGCCAAAATCACTTGTAATAAAAGAATTTAAAGGGGTATTAAAAGAGCCGTCAAATAAAGCTTTTGGAGTGTAAGAGCTATAAATTGCATTAGCTTCTTTAAATTCTTTAGCAATGCGTTCTTTAACGGCTTTAGGTGGAAAAATTTTTTTATTTTCTACGCTTAATTTTTCACTTTTATAATTGCCTTCTAAAGTTTTTATAAAAATTTCTTCTTTTTTGTTTTTATAAAGAGCAGTTAGTTTTGTATTTTGAGGTGGATTTTTATAAGGCAGTGAAAATATAGCTAAAATTTTTTCTTGATTTTTAGGATGAGGAAAGGTGGCTAAAATTTTATCCTCATTTTTTAAAGAAATAAAATCTTTTTTATCCAGTTCCAAAAATAAAGCTTGTCCTTTGATAAGCTCGAAATTTTGAGCCCCAAAGAGCCAAAGTGTAAGGCTTAGAAAAAGCCAAAGAGCTTTCATAGGCTTAGCTCTTTAAGATCGGCGATTTTTAGGAATTCTTCGTAAATTTCATAGATAAGTGCTTGGCGATTATTTTTAAGTTTTTCATCTTCAGCATTGATCATTACTTTATCAAAAAATTCATCTATATAAGGTTTAAGTGAAAAGAGATTTTCAAGTTTTTCTTGTAAAGAGTGTGCTTGAATTTTTTCTTTAAAGGCTTTGTAAAGTTTATTTTCTGCTTCTTCAACAAAGAGGCTTTCATCGACTTTGTGCGAAGTTTTATTAGCGATATTAGCCAATCTTTTAAAGGTAGTGAAATTTTCTTGAAAATTAGCCTTTTTGCTTAATTCTATAAGAGCTTTTACACTTTGATTGATGTGGATAAGATCTGTGTTTTTAGAACTTAAAACCGCTTTGATAAAAGAAGCATTAACGCTATAAAAGGTATAAAGTCTTTCAAAAATAAAATCTTTTAAAATTTGCATATCAAAGTTTTTATAGTAGCTTGCTAGTTTTTCTAGTAATGCTTGAATGTCAAATTCTTTGTTTAAATTTAGGGCAATTTTGATTATCCCATTAGCAGCGCGTCTTAAAGCGTAAGGATCTTTTGTACCGCTTGGAATTTTACCTATGCTAAAAAGTCCTATGAGGGTATCAAGCTTGTTTGCAAGGGCGACTATGCTTGAAAATTCAGTGCTAGGAAGTGGAGCTTGTTCGGAATTGGGTAGGTATTGTTCTTTTATAGCAAGACAAATTTCATAATCTAAGCCCATTTTTTGTGCATAATAGCTTCCCATAATGCCTTGCAAATCCGTAAATTCATAAACCATTTGCGTTGCTAAGTCAGCTTTTGCGTATTTGATCGCAGTGCTTATGTTTGCGATTTTATCATTGTTTAGTATTTGGCATAAAACTTCAGCGATTTTTATCTCTCTTAGACTTTTATCTTGCATTGTTCCCAAGCCTTCAAGATAAGTCATTTTAGCGAGTTTTTCAGGATTTAAGCCGCTTTGTAAATCGTTTTGATAGAAAAACATTGCATCACTAAGTCTTGCACGCAAAACTCTTTCATTGCCATGAATGATTTTTGAGTAATCCTCGCACACCGCATTGCTTACCACGATAAAATGATTACTTAAGCCTTTTTCATTAAAGACTGCAAAATAGCGTTGATTTTCTCTCATGGAAGTAATGATAACTTCGCTAGGAATTTGAAGATATTCTTCTTCAAAACTTCCTAAAAGTGCATTAGGATATTCTGTGATAGCAATAACTTCAGCCAAAAGCTCTTCATCTTCGCCTATTTGGATATTGTTTTGGCTTTCTAGGAGTTTAAACTGCTTAAGTATTCTTTCTTTTCTTTGGAGTGGATCTAGGATGATATGATTTTTCTCTAAAAGGCTAAAATATTCTTTTGCGTTATTAAATTCTTGTAAGTCATAACTTACACTTCTATGTACAAAAGTTTTTTTAGCACTCTTAACGCCATAGCTTTCAAATTCGACTAAATTATCATCTAGGATACAAACTATAGAGCGGATTGCACGGATAAATTCAAAAGAATTAGCACCCCAGCGCATGCTTTTTCCAAAATTAAGACTTTTTAAGAATTGATGAATCATCTCTCCTAAAACTTCTTGACTTTGCAGACCTTTAATAGCTTTTTGATGATATAAGACTTCCTTGCCCTTGATCTCTTTAAAAGAAAGCTCGCTTTCGCTAATGCCTGCTTTTTGTAAAAAGCTTTGCCCTGCGGCTGATAATTGACCGTCTTTATAAGCGACATTTTTAGGCGCACCTATAAATTCAGCAAAGCTATCTTCTTGTTTGCTTGCGAAATTTTCATGAAAAATCACTAAACGACGCGGAGTGTAGTAAAATTTAAAATCACTTACCAAGCGATAATCTTCTAAAACATCTTTCCATTTTTTTTCTATATTGGCTAATTCTTTTAGTAAAGGAATAGCAGGTAGCTCTTCTGTTCCGATTTCTATTAATAATTCACTCATGTATTACTCTTTTAAAAATTTATTTTATTTTAACTCAATTTTCATTAAAAAACTTATAAATATCTCTCTAAAAAGTTTTTAAGTTCGCTTGCATTGCTAAATTCATTTTCTTGTAAATCCTTTTGATACCATTTCGCATGAAAATAAGGTATATTCGCATTTTTTGCACACTCTCTATCTTTTTGACTATCACCTATAAAAATACTTGTTTTATGAGGTGCTTCAGATTTTAAAAGATCTAGCATCATAGGATGAGGTTTTGGCTCTATACCAAGACTTACGCCTAAAATTTTATCAAAATAAGGAATAATTTCATGTTTTTTAAGTATGCTAGAAAGTGAGCTTTGTGGTGCATTGGTAGCGATAGCTAAAAAACAATTTTTCTCTTTTAAAAATTCCAATATCTCTTTAATCCCTTCAAATAAAACCACGCTTTGTTCATAGTGTTTGATGAAATATTTCTCAAAACCATCTTTGAAACTAGAATGATGAAAATTATCGATATTGTAAAGTTCTTTTGCCCAGTCTACATTTGGAGTATTGATGGTTTGCATGATTTTTTCCCTTGAAAGGGGGTTTAAATTTAGTTCATTTCTTATCTCATTGACAGCACAAGATATAGCATTTGCACTGTCGATTAAAGTACCGTCCATATCAAAAAATACATTAATCATAATAATCCTTCAAATAAGTTTTATGTTTTTCTTTTTTTTCACCTTTTTTGAGTTTATCTAAAGCATTTGCAAGGCTTAAAAGCTCTTCTTTTTGTTTTGAAAAATCAAGGCAATGATTTACAAAATTTTCTAAGGTTTTGTTATAGCTTGAATTTAAATTTACTGCCTCGCATTTTTCGACTATTTTTTTATTTTTTTCCATTCTTTCTTGAAATTTTTCTTTATCAAAATTTTCCTTTTTTAAAGCCGAAATAGCCGCATTTGCAAATTTTTCTAAAGCTCTTAAATACTTAACCCTTAGAGTTTTTTCATCAATTTTTGCCAATACTATCCTTTAAGTGTTTTTGTGAATTCTGCATTCTAGAGCTTCTTGGACTAAATTTCTTGCGATGACTTTTTCAGATCTTACAATGCGAATATTTTCATCAATACTTGAAAAAAGCATTTTTTCAAGACTACCATTAACATGGATGATTGTATCAATAGGCTTTGGATAAGAAGCTAGGACTTGACAGATCATTTCAAGCTTGGCTTCATTGCTTATCGTTACAATTGCTACTGCACATTCTGTTATATTGGCTATTTTAAGCGTTTCTTCTTGAGCCGCATTGGCAAAAACGACATTTTCACCCCGACTTATGCCCAACTCTACCAAATTTAAATCACTTTCTAAAACCAAATAAGGAACACCGGTATTTTTGATTTTTTGCACTATCTCTTGCCCTAAGCGTCCGTATCCAAAGATTACAAGATGATTTTTTAGGGTGCTAGGAGCGGTTTGTTGAGTAGTGTTGGTATTTAAAGTCATATCTTCTACTACATTGGCTATTTTTCTTATATTGTTTAATACAAAAGGAGTGATAATCATAGTTACGATAGAAACGACAATCAAAATTTGGGCAGTTTCGACATCTAACATGCTTTTTGCTTGCAAAAGGGAGAAGATCGCTAAGGCAAATTCTCCAACTTGAGCAATGGAAAAAGCAGTTTTTAACGCTACTCTTTTTTTGGTGTATAAAAATAAAAAACCACATACTATGCCAAATTTTAAACCCATTATGAGCAGGGTTAAAACACAGATAATAAACCAATTTTTCGCCACGATATCAAGTTGAATTTGCATCCCTACAGTTATAAAAAATAAACCCAAAAGCAAATCTCTAAAAGGGATTAAGTCTGCTTCGATTTTGTGTTTGTATCTAGTTTCTGCTATCAAGGCTCCTGCGATAAAAGCTCCTAAAGAATAAGAAAAGCCAAAATAATTTGCCAAAAAGCTTGCTCCAATCACCATGAAAAGTATGGTACTGATAAAAATTTCTTGCGAAGAAGCGCGTATGATGAGCCTAAATATCCTATCGACCAGATACTTACCTATAAAGAAAAGTAGAGCGATCAAAATGACTGCTGAAAGAAGGGTTGTAAGCAGTAGTTGCCCTATGTTTTGATTGTTTGAAGAGAAAATATCTACAAGTAACAATAAAGGAATAACAGCTATATCTTGAAAAAGTAAAATTCCTAAAGCCTTCCTTCCATACTGCTCGTTAATATCGCCATTGTCATTTAAAATTTTAAGCACCACAGCAGTTGAAGAAAGAGCCAAAGCAAAGCCCACTATGGTCGCACTTTTGTCACCAAGTCCTAAAATTCCTATAGCCAACAACATAAAAACAAAGCCACAGGTAAGCATTTGCAAGGAGCCATTCAAAAATACTTCTTGTTTCATAGCCATTAAGTGTTTAAAAGAAAATTCAAGTCCTATGGTAAACATTAAAAAAACTATACCAAATTCAGCAATATGCGCGATCTCACCCTTGCCACTTAGATGATAAATTTCAGAAATAATCTCCCCCGCAGCAATGTAGCCGATAATAGTAGGAATTTCAAATTTCTTAAAAATAACATTAAGAACGATAGCTATAGCAGCTGTAATTAAAAAAATTTCTAAAAAATTACCCATCTATTTTTTTTCATAAAAAATTAAATCAAAGCTATTTTTGTGTTTTACAACTGCTTTTGAGCTTGTGTTTGGATTTTGTTGTTTGCTAAGCTCTAAACGCAATTCGTCGATTAAATTTTCAAATTCGTGAAGTTGGTTTTTAAGCTTTAAGATCACATCCACTCCTGCTAGATTTACCCCCATATCGCGTGTTAGGCGCAAGATAAGTTTTATACGATCGATATCTCTTTGAGAATAAAGTCTTATTTTTCCATCAGTTCTACTAGGTTCTATCAAACCTTCTCTTTCGTATTGTCTTAGGGTTTGCGGATGTATGCTCAGTACTTTTGCTACAACACTTATCAGATATACGGGTTCATCATAATGGTGTTCCATGATCTTACTCCTTTTTTATGGTAATTTTTCTTTTAATATTTCAATCAGTTGTTCATCTAGGGTTTGGATGCTAGGTAAAATAACATTTAACACCAAATACATATCTCCATAGATATCATTTTTGCGATTTTGCACCCCATAGCCTTTAAGCCGAATTTTTTGTCCATTTTTAGAATTTGCAGGTATGGTTATAGTGGCTTCTTTTTTATTTTCCTTAAGAGTGCTAACAGTAACTTTTCCACCAAATAGAGCCGTTTTTAAAGAAATGTCAACCTTTTGATATAGATCATCATCTTCTCTTTGATAAATTTCACTTTCTTCTAATTTTACTATAACGATCAAATCCCCACGCGATCCATTGTGACCCTTTTTGCCTTTGTTGCGAATTCTAAGTTTTTCTCCTTGTTTGATTCCGTGTGGAATTTTAAATTTGATGGTTTCTCCTTGAAGATTGAAGCTATGTTCTCCACCTACTACTGCTTTTTCAAAAGGAATACTAAGTTCTATAGTAGAGTCTAGATCTTCTTCAAAGCCACCAAAACCACCAAAGCCGGTATCAAAACCCCTTGATGAAAAGCCATTGAAGCGACTTCCTCTGGAGGAGCCTCCTCCAAAACCTCCACCAAAGAGATCTTTTAAGATGTCATCTAAATTAACTCCACCTGCATTTCTTGAGAAGTCGTGGAAGCTTTGTCCTCCAAACATGGAGTCTCCGTATTGATCATATTGTGCGCGTTTTTTTTCATCGCTTAGAATTTCATAAGCAGCATTGATTTCTTTAAATTTTTCTTCCGCACCTTTTTCTTTATTGATATCAGGATGGTATTGTCTTGCTAAGCGACGATAAGCTTTTTTTATCTCATCTGCACTCGCATTTTTAGATACTCCAAGTGTTTCATATAAGCTATTCATGTTGTTCCTTGAAAAATATATGATTGTTTTTATTAGTGTAAATTATATCAAAAACTTTAGCCTAAGTCAATCAAGTTTTATAAATTTTTACCACTCAAGCTTTCATTTACAATTTTGTAAATTTTCAGTTTTATACTTATGAAATGCGTAAAATATTTTACAAGTTATAAGTTTTAAAAAATACAAATAAAAAAGGAAGCAATAATGAAAAAGCTTATTTTATCATTGAGTTTAGCAAGTGCTTTGTTTGCTGCAAATGTGAATTTTAATGAATCAAGTATAACAACCAATCGTGTCAATCCTGCTGCGGGAGATACAGTTCTTTCTTATCATGATTCGATAAAAGATGCTAAAAAATCTGTTGTAAATATCTCTACTTCAAAAACTATTACAAGGGTAAATCGCCCAAGTCCTTTGGATGATTTTTTTAATGATCCTTATTTTAAACAATTTTTTGATTTTGACTTTCCGCAAAGAAAGGGAAGAAGTGATAAAGAGGTGGTAAGCTCCTTAGGCTCTGGTGTGATCATCTCTAAAGATGGCTATATCGTTACAAATAACCATGTAGTGGATGATGCAGATACTATCACTGTAAGTTTACCTGGCAGCGATACAGAGTATAAAGCTAAGCTTATAGGCAAAGATCCAAAGACGGATTTAGCGGTGATTAAAATCGAAGCAAACAATCTTTGGGCTATCACTTTTACAAATTCAGATGATTTAATGGAAGGAGATGTTGTTTTTGCTTTAGGAAATCCTTTTGGTGTTGGATTTAGCGTTACAAGTGGGATAATTTCTGCTTTAAATAAAGACAATATAGGTTTAAACCAATACGAAAATTTCATCCAAACAGATGCTTCGATCAATCCTGGGAATTCAGGTGGTGCTTTAGTAGACAGTCGTGGATTTTTAGTGGGTATAAATTCAGCCATTCTCTCTCGCGGAGGTGGAAATAATGGCATCGGATTTGCAATACCTTCAAATATGGTAAAAGATATAGCCAAAAAGCTTATTGAAAAAGGAAAGATTGATAGAGGATTTTTAGGTGTGACTATTTCTGCTTTACAGGGTGATACTAAAAAAGCTTATAAAAATCAAGATGGCGCTTTAATTACCGATGTGCAAAAAGGTTCAAGTGCTTATGAGGCAGGGCTTAAGCGAGGGGATTTGGTGACTAAGGTAAATGATAAAGTGATTAAAAGCCCAAGTGATCTTAAAAACTATATAGGTACTTTAGAGATAGGTCAAAAAATTTCACTGGATTTTGAAAGAGATGGGGAAAATAAAAGGGTTGATTTTATCCTCAAAGGAGAAAAAGAAAATCCTAAAGCCGTTCAAAATGATTTGATCGAGGGTATGACTTTAAGAAATTTGGATCCAAGATTTAAAGAGCGTTTACAAATTCCAAAAGATATAAATGGAGTTTTTGTAGAAAGTGTTAAAGATAAGAGTAGGGCTAAAAATTCAGGATTTAAAGAGGGCGATATCATCATAGGCGTAGGACAAAATGAAATTAAAAATTTAAAAGATTTAGAACAAGCCTTAAAACAAGTAAAGAAAAAAGAATTTACTAAAATTTGGGTTTATCGCAACGGTTTTGCTACTTTGTTAATACTTAAATAGTTTTTGCGAAAGGGTTTCCCTTTCGTTATATATTTTAGTTTAGAATTTAAAAACCAAGATTAAATACAGTAAAAGGAATGCAATGACAAATATCCTTATGATAGAAGATGATTTAGAACTTGCTGAAATTACGGCTGAGTATTTAGAAAAATTCGATATGAAAGTCGATATCGCACACGAGCCTTATATAGGACTTTCAAAGCTAGCTTTAAAAGAATATCAACTCATTATTTTAGATCTTTCTTTGCCAGGACTTGATGGGCTTGAAGTGTGTGAAGAAATTCGCAAAAAGTATGATACGCCTATTATTATCTCAAGTGCTAGACATGATATTACAGATAAGGTCAATGCTTTAGAATTGGGTGCGGATGATTATTTGCCAAAGCCTTATAATCCTAAAGAACTTCAAGCACGCATCAAAAGCCACTTAAGACGCATTTCAAATACAAAAAGCGCTATAGCAAAAAGTGTTAAAGATCTTGTTTATGATCAATACAAACACATTATCACCATGAAGGGACAAGAGCTGACTTTAACTAATGCAGAATTTGATATTTTAAGCTATTTGATCAAAAAAGAAGGCGGTGTTGTCAGTCGTGAAGAACTTGTTTATAATTGTTCTTCAATCAGTGAAGACTCGAGCAATAAAAGCATCGATGTAATCATCAGTCGTATTCGTCAAAAAATGGGTGATGATCCAAAAACTCCAAAATATATCCATTCTATCAGGGGTATAGGCTATAAGCTTACTCAATGAATCGTTCGTCTATTTTCTATACCATAACTTTTATTTTTATTTTTGCTGGCGTTAGTGTTATCCTTGGCTTTTTATGGCTTATAGAATACGATCAGCAAAATTACACTAGAGAATTAAACACCAAGTATTCTTTGATAGCTAATGCAAGGCTTTTAAATTTCGCAGGAGTGATCAGCGAAAGAGAATTTGAAGAACAAACCAAAAATTACAATAAAATGGAACCCATCTTAGAGGCTAGACAAATTCGTAGAATTCTTTTTGGTGGAGAAGTGTTGGCTAGAGTTGAGGTCAATAACGGCTTGATTGAAATCATTTCTTATGATAGACGCGTATACTTAAATATCATTTTTGATGGCAAGGTAAATCTTTACAAAGATCAAGACTATCAAACTTATAGGTATTTTATCATTAAAGCCATAGCTGTAGCCGTGATTTGTATACTTGTGTTGCTCTATATTTATATATTTAAAAAACTGAAGCCTTTAAAAGCTTTAAAGAAGCAAATTGATAAATTTGCACAAGGAAAGCTTAATGATATAGAAGATGTAAGCACGGGGGTAGATGAAATTTCTCAAGTAAGCGAGGCTTTTTATCAAGCGATCGTTCAAATTCGTAAGCTCAATCAATCACGCCAATTTTTCTTAAGAAATATGATGCACGAGCTTAAAACCCCGATTACCAAAGGGCTTATAACTCTTGAAATGCTAGAGGATAATAAATACAAAGAAAGATTAGAAAGTATATTTAACCGTCTTGAAATTCTTATCAATGAATTTGCAGCCATAGAGCAAATCACTTCTGGAGCAGCATTTATCAACCGTAAAAAATACAATATTTTAGATGTTTTAGATGAGGCCAAAGAAATCGCTATGCGGGATGACAATAACATACGCATTTTTATGGATGAGAGCTTTTTTGTAAATGTAGACTTCAAGCTTTTTACGACCGCGATTAAAAATATGATTGATAATGGTATCAAGCATTCTGAAAATGGCTTTATACAAATCGATATAATGGATGATTATATTTGTTTTAAAAATAGAGGCCCTGAATTAAACAATACTTTAGAGTATTATACCCAAGCTTTCACTCAAGGAAGCTCAAGACAAAAGTCAAGCTTTGGACTTGGACTTTATATAGTCAATACCATTTTAGAAGCCCATGGAATGAAGCTTGATTATGATTATGAAGAGGGTGTGAATTTATTTTATTTTAGAAATTTAAAAAGTATTATTGTTAAAGAATGAAATTTTTTGCATTTTTTTGAAAAAATACTTGACAAAGATTAAAAAATAAAATATAATTACATTTTACTTTTTAAGATATTCCGGATTAGCTCAGCGGTAGAGTAGTCGGCTGTTAACCGATTGGTCGTAGGTTCGAATCCTACATCCGGAGCCACTTCCAACTTTCTCATAAAAAATCATTATTTTAATATATCAGAATGAAGTTTTATAACTATATTATTTTATTGTGTTGCTTTTTTATATACATAAGTCAAAATCAGTTTTTATAATTTATTTTTATTTTGAAAGTAGTAAATTGACATAATTTTACAATGCTTAAAATATAGAATTTATCAAAGACTATCAAACTATAGGTATTTTTTTATTTAATGCTGCTGTATTTAAAGGTGATGAAGTTATATAGAAACTTTACCGCGTTGTGATAAAGTTTCTATAAATATTATTCGGGTTTTTTGAGATTTTTAACGATTTTATCTATTTTTTTACTTGCTTTTGAATAATCCCCGTCTTTTAATTCTTCTAAAGCTTCGATAGCAAAATCAAAATCACCTAAATCATCGGATTCTTTTTGGAGATTTTCTACAACTCTATCTATTTTTTTACTTGCTTTTGAATAATCTCCGTCTTTTAATTCCTCTAAAGCATTGACCGCAAAAGAAAAATCTTCAATTTCATTAAGATAGGCTTCTAAAGCTTCTTTAACTATGCTTGATTTGGGTTTGGAAAGATTTTTACTTATATTGTCTAAGCGTTCCTTAAGCTCTAAAGGCATTCTAAAAGAATAATTTTTAGTTTCTTGTTTCATTAGCCTGACCTTTCTAGGAATGTTTTTGAAAAAATACAATCGCTTGTTTACAGGTTTTGCAAGTAAATTTATTCCCTTGCAGCTCAATTTTTTGATGAATACCATAAGGAACATCGTGTATTTTACCTGGGCAATTGCATTTATAAAGATAAAACTGTGGCTTATCATCGTCATCATCTGCTGCTTCAAAGCTGACATCTTTACCTTCATCTGTTGCCAAAGAAGAGCTTCTCCATTTTTCTACTTTCATGTCTTCATAGAGTATGTGTTCTAAGAGCCATTTTTTCGCTATAATGTAAAGCTTTTCTTTAAGATCATTTGTAGATTTGATATCTTTAATAAGATTAATCATAGTTTGTATGATCTCTTTATGAATTTTTCTATGCTCTTCAAGCGCTGGATAAGCGATGAGTTGCATATATTTTTCTTCATCGTTAAAATGATCTTTCATATAATTAAAAAATTCAGCTAAAAGTTCCTTGATTTCATTTTTACTTACTGATTTGTCTGAAACAATTTCAACTTTTGCTGCAAGCTCAAAAAGTTTTTTATGCTGTTCATCAATTTTGGCATTGTGTACACTAAAACTGCTGTCCCATTTTGGAAGCATTTTGACTCCTTGAAAAATTTATTTGCACTAAAGATTATAGCATAAAAATAAATCAAATATAAACTAATTTTTATTAAACCATTTTTTCAATATTTTTTGATACAATTGTAATAAACATTATTTTAATTATTTGCAGAAAGGTATATTTTGTGGCAGCTAAAATTCTGCTTTTAGAAGATGATTTAAGTTTAAGTGAGATTATAGAAGAATTTCTAAGCGATGAGGGCTATGAAGTTTATTTATGCACTAATGCCAAAGAAGCTTTAGAGCTTGCTTATGAAAAGCATTTTGATGTGTGGATACTTGATGTTAAGGTTCCTTTGGGGGATGGATTTTCTTTATTAAAAGAATTAAGAGAATGCGGAAAGCAAACTCCTGCTATTTTTATGACTTCTTTAAACACAACAGAAGATCTAAAAGAGGGTTATAATGCTGGTTGTGATGACTATATACGCAAGCCTTTTGAGCTTGCAGAGCTTTCAATCCGTGTTCAAGCTTTGCTAAAGAGAGCTTTTGCTCATAAAAATGAAGATTATGAGGATTTGGGAAATGGGTTTAAATTCAGCTTTACTTCGCAAATTCTTTATCATTTTGATAAAGCTTTAACTCTACCTAGTAAAGAGATTAAATTATTATCCTTGCTTTTAAAAAATAAAAATATTTTTTTAAGCACTGAGAGAATTCTTGAAGAACTTTGGGAGTATGATGAAGAGCCTAGCGAGCTTAGCTTAAGGGCATATGTCAAAAATCTACGCAAAATACTAGGAAAAGAAAAAATTATAAATCAAAGGGGTAGGGGATATTGCTATGGCTAAAAAAGTCATTAGGCAAATTTTACTGATTTATTTAACCACTACAGGTATTTTTCTAGCCATTTTTTTTGCCATATGGTATCAAAAATTATATGAGGAATTAGTCGTTACAAAAGGTTCTCCTTTAAGGGAGAGCCATAGAAATATCATTATAAATATTCTCAATTCTCGCTTTATCCCTATGAATGAAAGCGCTAGCAATATCGCTCAAAGTACCGGACTTAAATTTGCCATTTTTGATAAAAAGCAGGCTATTTTTGATAATCTGGATTTTGATTTTAGAAAAGCAAAAGTTGAGCTTAAGGGTAGGGGAATTTATGATGGAAAAGTATTTTTTCTTGATCGTATGAATACGGATCATTATTTTTTAAAGCATGCGAATGAAGATGATAAAAATAGTGAAAGTGGATTAAAAATTTTAATCCAAGGCGAGGAAGTTACAAAAGATCTTGTTTGGATTAGGATAAAGGTTTTTTCTTTTGCCATGATGGCTTTTTGTGCATTGGGCTTGATAGCTTATATTTTAGTAAAAATTGCCTTAAGACCGTTGGAGGATAAGATCACTACTCTTAACCGATTTATCAAAGATTCAACTCATGAGCTTAATACACCTTTAAGTGTGATTTTGATGAGTATAGAACAGCTTGAAAGTCAAAAATTAGAGCATAGTACCAAATTTACAAGGATAAAATTAGCCGCAAAGAGCTTATCTCAAGTGTATTCAGATCTTGTTTTTTATAATTTTCCTAATACCTTAGAGCTTAATAAACAAGAGCTTGATTTAAAATCATTGATTGAAGAAAGACTTGAATATTTTAAAATATTTTTTGAACAAAAGAAAATTAATTTAAATCTTAATTTGCATCAAGCGAGTATTTTTGCTTCTAAAAACCAAATTTCTAAACTCGTAGACAATCTTTTAAGCAATGCGATCAAATACAATAAAAAGGGTGGAGAGATTTCTATAGAATTAAAAACAGGTTTTTTAAGTATCGCAGACACAGGTTGTGGAATTTCAGAGACAAATCTTAAATATATTTTTGACAGATATGCAAGATTTAATGCCGATCAAGGAGGCTTTGGCATAGGGCTTTCTTTGGTAAAAAAGATTTGTGATGATAATGATATAAAAATCATTTGCGAATCGGTAGAAAATGAAAGTACTGTTTTTAAATTAACTTGGAATGAAGATAAGATTTAAAAATAGATAAAAACTAAATGGTTTTTTGTAAAATTTGAAGTTTAAAAAATAGTCAGCAAAGACTGCTGACTATCGATGGTGAGGAGGAATTACATCATTCCACCCATGCCACCCATTCCGCCCATGCCACTCATATCAGGCATTGCAGGTTTATCTTCTTTGATTTCGCTGATTGTTGCTTCTGTTGTTAAAAGCATGCTAGCTACAGAAACTGCATTAAGTAAAGCTACTCTTTCTACTTTAACCGGATCGATAATTCCGCTTTCAAGCATATTTACATATTCGCCTTTTGCAGCGTCAAAACCTGTATTTTCATCTTTTGCATTTTCAACGCTGTTTACAACTACACCCGCATCAAATCCTGCATTTTCAGCGATTTGTCTTAAAGGTGCTCTTAAAGCTCTTTCAACTATAGCTGCGCCGATAGCTTCATCACCTTTTAAATCAAGATTGATTTTAGCTTTAGCTTTGATTAAAGCTGCACCACCACCTATTACTATACCTTCTTCAACTGCTGCTTTAGTTGCGCTTAAAGCATCGTCAACGCGATCTTTTTTCTCTTTCATTTCAGTTTCAGTTGCTGCACCTACTTTGATAACTGCAACACCACCGCTTAATTTAGCAAGTCTTTCTTGTAATTTTTCTCTATCATAATCAGAGCTTGTTTCAGCTATTTGAGCTTTGATTTGATTTACTCTTGCGTCAATATTTGCTTTTTCGCCTGCGCCATTTACGATAGTCGTATTATCTTTATCGATGATTACGCTTGAAGCTTGTCCAAGATCTTGTACTGTAGCGCTTTCAAGAGTTCTTCCAAGCTCTTCAGAGATCACTTCACCGCCTGTTAAAATCGCTATATCTTCAAGCATAGCTTTTCTTCTATCTCCAAAGCCTGGAGCTTTTACAGCAGAGATATTTAATACACCGCGTAGTTTATTTACAACTAAAGTTGCAAGTGCTTCACCTTCGATATCTTCAGCGATAATTAAAAGTGGTTTTCCTGTTTTTTGAATTTGTTCTAAAACCGGTAACAAATCTTTTAAATTTGCAATTTTTTTATCAAAAAGCAAGATATAAGGATTTGAAAGTTCTACAGTCATTTTTTCTGCATTGGTTATAAAATAAGGACTGAGATAACCTCTGTCAAATTGCATACCTTCAACTACATTTAATTCATCATTGATTGATTTTGCTTCTTCAACAGTGATAACACCATCTTTACCTACTTTTTCCATAGCATCTGCTATTAAATTTCCGATTTTTTCATCTGAATTTGCTGAAATTGTAGCAACTTGAGCAATTTCTTTTTTATCTTTTACTTCGCGAGAAAGTTTTTTAAGTTCAGCCACGATTGCTTCGCAAGCTTTGTCCATACCGCGTTTAACTTCGATAGGATTTGCTCCAGCTGTAATATTTCTTAAGCCTTCTTTAAAGATAGCATGTGCTAAAACAGTTGCAGTGGTTGTACCATCACCTGCTTGATCTGCTGTTTTGCTTGCTACTTCTCTAACAAGTGAAGCACCCATATTTTCAAGACTGTCTTTAAGCTCTACTTCTTTAGCTACACTTACACCATCTTTGGTGATAGTAGGTGCACCAAAGCTTTTTTGGATTAAAACATTACGACCTCTTGGCCCCATAGTAACTTTTACTGCATCGTTTAATTTTTTAACACCTTCATAAAGTTTGTTTCTTGCTTCATCTGAAAAAATAATTTCTTTTGCCATTTATTTATCCTTTTTTATAAATTATTTTAAAATTCCTAAAATATCATCTAAATTTAAAACTAAATATTCGCTATTATCAAGTTTGATTTCTGTTCCACCGTATTTAGCAAATACGATTTTATCTCCATTTGCAATATCAGTAATTTCTTTGCTTACTGCAACAACTTCACCTGTAAGTGGTTTTTCTTTAGCATTATCTGGTATAATTATACCTGAAGCTGTTGTTTTGGTTTCTTCTACGCGTTTTACTAAAACACGCTTTCCTAAAGGTTGAAAATTCATTTTGTCCATCCTTAAAAATGTTGATTTTTAGCACTCTTTAATTTTGAGTGATAACATCATACTATAAAAAATGAATTTTGTCAATACTTTGAGTAAAAATATTTATAAAACTTTAGTTAATAAGACTAAAGATAATTAATTAAAAAAACTAAAGGATGTTTAAATGAAGAAAATTCTTTATGGAATAGTGGCTTTTATTGCAGTGCTTTTGATCGCATTTTATACCTTGCTTTTTACTAGTTTTGGTAACAATATAGTCGCAAATTTTATCCAAGATAAAATCAAGCAAAGTACAGGCCTTGATGCTAATATCACTCAGTTTAATTTGCGTTTTTCAAGTCTTGATATTGAGGCAAATTTGGCCAATATGGCTGATTTAAAACTAGAAGGAAATTTAAGTCTTTTTAGGCTCGGTTTTGATCTTGATTATATCATCAGTTTAGATAAAAACTATGCTAAAAATTTAGGTTTAAATTTAAAACAGAATTTGGCTTTTTCGGGAAAAATTAGTGGAAAATCAAGTGATTTTATAGTCGATGGTAGGGGATATTTGTTTGGCTCTAATGTACTTTTGGATGCTAGAATTTATGATTATTCTCCTATCGCTTTAAATTTAAGCGCTAATGATCTTCAAATTTCTGAATTGCTCGCACTTTTTGGACGAGGAAGCTTGGCTAAAGGAACCATAGATATAGCAAGCAAAATTTCTGCTAAAGATTTAAAACCTGATGGAAATGCTATCATCAAACTTGATAATACCTATATAAACTATGCAGAAATAAAAAAAGAATTTAATATAGATCTACCTGAAAATTCTAATCTTAAGGCTGAAATTCTAGCAAATATCAAAGATGATACAGTTTATGCAGTGAGTAGAATTTATAATGCTTATTTAACTCTGCAAACTCAAAAAACCCTTTATAATCTTACTCAAAATGCTTTAAACACAGATTTTGATCTATCGGTTCCTAACCTTACAAAGCTTGAAAAACTTACTAAAACAAAGCTAAATGGTTCTTTGGGGGTAAAAGGCGATGCGAGCGTGATTAACAATATTTTATCTAGTTTAAATGCTAATGTTATAGGGCTTGGCGGAGAAGTTACAGCAAGATTAAAAAACAATCAATTAAATGTTAATGCAAGTAATGCTAGCTTGGAAAAAATACTAGCTCTTGTGGGTTATGGTAGTATTGTTTCTGGAAATTTGAATGCAAATCTTGTGAGCGAGGGATTGGATTTTGCAAATTTTAATGCAGATGTGAAAATCAATAATGCAAAATTAAACAGTGCTGAAGTTAAAAAAATAGCCAAACTCGAACTCCCTGATACAAGTTTTAGTCTTGATGCTAAAGCTAAAGCTAAAAATAGCAATATATCCTATAATGCACTTTTAGCATCTAATTTGCTCAATATTAAAAAACTTAATGGAACTTATGATCTTAAAAGTGCGGAGTTAAGTACGGATTTAAATGCTTTTATTGATGATTTATCTCAATTTAATGCTATAACGGGACAAAATTTACAAGGTAAGGCAGAACTTAGCGCAAAAGCACATATTATAGGCTCTCAAGTTCAGAATTTAAATGCTGATGCAAATATAGCAGGCGGTTTAATCAAAGCAGATTCTAATGGAAAAAAATTAGATTTGGATATAAGCAAACTTGATCTTTCTAAGGTTTTTACCATTGTAGGTATGCCAAATTATGCAAGCGGGATAGTTAATGCTAAAGTGCGTTTGGATGATATGAATTTTAACAATCTTAACGGTAAGATAAGTGCAGATGCTAAGGGTATTTTAAATGCTGCGGTTTTAAGTCAGATAATGGATAAAAAATTCCCAGAAAATACAAATTATGATTTAAATGTCAAAGCGGATTTAAAAAACAATATCGCAGATTTTGAGGGTGTGTTAAATTCTTCTTTGGCTAATCTTAGCGATCTTAAAGGAAAATTTGACATTAGTAAAATGATTTTAAATTCGGATTATGTTTTAGATATTGCTGATTTTTCAAAGCTGGGTTTTTTACTCGATAGAAAACTCAAAGGAAAGGCGAGTTTTAATGGAAATATCGGTTTTGATAAAACTTTAAATTTTACTGCACTGAGTAAAAATTTATTCGAAGGAAAGCTTGACAGTACTTTGAAAAACAATATTTTAAATGCAAAACTAGAAGGAGTGGACTTAAGTACTTTGGCAAATGGACTTGACTTTATAGATATATATCAAGGCAAGGCAAATTTGGAAGCTAAATATAATCTTGTGAGCGAGCAAGGAGAAGTAAATGCAGATATGAAAGAGGGCAAACTTAAGCCTAATACTATCACTGCAGCTCTTAAGCTTATCACTTTAAAAGATATCACTACTGATGTTTTTCATACCGCCAATGCTAAAGCCCTTATCAATAAAGAAAATATCAAACTTGATTTAAATATGCAAGCAGATCGTTCTTATGTTCTTATTTCTTCAGGTATGTTAAATTCCAAAAGTGGAAGTTTGAAACTACCTTTTGATATCAAGATAGATAGAGCTAATTTTAAAGGCAATATAACAGGAACGACGCAAAACCCTCAAGTTAAACTTGAAGCAAGTAGTGTAGTAAATTCTATTAAAAATATCATAGGCGATAAAGCCCAAGATGGAGTTCAAAAAGCAGGAGAAAAAGTGGATGAGGGTATTAATAAATTATTGAATAAAATTTTTTAAGGTTAAATAATGTTTAACGGACTTATAAGAGAGATCGCCGAGGTTAAATCTTATCAGAATAATGTTTTAATTTTAAAGACAGATTATCGCCCTAACTTGGGCGATAGCATAGCTGTTAATGGGGCTTGTTTGAGCGTGACTAAACTTCATAGTGATGGTTTTGAACTTGAACTTTCGCACGAGAGTCGCAAGCACTTAGCGGTGCAGAATTTAAAAGATAGGGTGCATATAGAACCTGCTTTAAGGTATGGAGATAGGATAGATGGGCATTTGATGCAAGGACATATCGATTTTATTGGCAAGCTTGAAAAGATTGAAAAAGATGAAAATGGAATTGATTTTTATATAAGTTTACCCAAAGAAGCGATGAAATTTATGGCAAGAAAAGGCAGTATAGGTATAGATGGAGTCAGCCTTACGATCAATGAAGTTACAAAAAATGGTATTAGATTGACTATCATTCCTATTACTTTTAAAGAAACACTTTTTAAAGAGTATAAAATAGGCAGAGAAATCAATATAGAAAGCGATTTACTTGCTCGTTATATCTATACGCAATTACAAGATAAAAATAAAGGATTGTCATGGGAAGAAGTGGAGAGAATTACTTATCTTTACTAGATAATCAAAAAGTCAGTGTTTTTTGCGCTCATGATAAAGACTATAATATCTTTAGAGCTAAAGTTCATAAAGAAAATTTATTTTCTCATTTGGGTTTTAAAGATATTGAAAAATGTGTTTTTATGGATCAAATTCATTCTAGTAAAGTTGAAATTTATGATGAAAGTTTAGAAAATCTAAGTTGTGATGGTTTGATAAGTATAGAAAAAAATACCGCACTTTGCGTTTTAAGTGCGGATTGTTTGCCTTTGATTTTATGGCATGAAAGTGGGATTATAGTGGCACTTCACTCAGGAAGAAAAGGGAGTTTTGAAAACATTTTAAAAGAGTGTGTGGATAAAATCTGTGCAAAAAATCCCAATTTAGATATGCAAAAATTTCATCTTTTTATCTTGCCTAGTATTTGTTCTAAAAACTATGAAATAGACGGAGAAATTTTAGAATTTGCAAAAGTAGAATTTAAAGATTTTTTAAACGAAAGAAAACTTGATTTAAAAGCTTTGGTAAAATTTCAGGCTCAAAATTTGGGTATTAAAAATATCATAGATAGTAATATTTGTAGTTTTGATGATGGGGCGTTTTATTCTTATCGTCGCGATAAGACTTCAAAACGCTTTGTGAGTGTTGTTTATCTAAAGGGTTGAGAATGTATGAAAAAAAGGATTTAAGAGTATTAAAAATCATTCAAAAAGCCAGAGAATTTGGGGATGGAGATTTGCTTAATGAAATTTTGGTAAATCAGCTTGTTAATGCCGAATTTAAAGAGATAGAAAACAAAGAAAGAGAAGAACTTATAGCTCTTCTTAATTCTTTGATAGAAGCTAAAGATAAGGCTTTGCTTAGCAATTCTTAGAATTCTATATAGTTTTCAAATTCCTCTTCTTTAGGAGGGTTTGGCCTATTAGTAGCTAAGGCTTCGTTTATAATTCCTTCATATATTGCTATAGTGTTTTTAAAATCTTCTTTAGCTTTCCCACTTAGTTCAGATTTGGCAATCTTAACTACTGAAGCAGGGTTGATGGCTTTATTGTTTAGATAAACACCAAAATGCAAATGAGGGCCTGTGCTCATGCCCGTTGATCCTACATAGCCGATAACTTGACCTTGATTTACTTTTTGACCTTTTTTAATTTTTGCAAAGCGACTCAAGTGAGCATATAAAGTCATGTAGCCTGAGTCGTGTTTTACTTGTATAACTTTTCCATATCCGCCTTTAGTACCTACAAAAGAGATAGTCCCTTTGCCGGCACTTTTTACAGGTGTTCCAGTAGGCGCTGCATAGTCTATACCAAGGTGTGCGCGGTAGCGTTTGAGTATAGGGTGGTATCTTGCGGTACTAAAAGTCGATGATATTCTTGTATAATTTACAGGCTTGGTTAATAAAAAAGCTTCCACTTCTTTTCCATTGCGGTTGTAAAAAATATCATTATAAGCAAATACTTCTTGAGCATTTTTATTAATTTCTACTACAGCCATTTTTATAGCGATATCGCCCCAAAGTTTCCCCATGCGTCTTTTTTGCTCATAATAAAGAGTAACTTCATCGCCTTTTTGGATATTGCGAAAGTTAATACTTCCTCGAAAAGAACGCACCATAGCACGAGCTAAAGTACTACTGCCACTTTCTTCATAAACATCTTGATAGGCAGAACTTTTGATTGTAAGGTGCAAAATTCTATCTTCTTTTTGATAAGAAACAGGGGTAAAAGCAAGAGTGTATTGATCGTTTTTGTCTTTATAAATATGAATTTGTAACTCATCACTGATTGGGATTAAAACTTGTTCTATGTTGTTATTTTCATCTTTTAAAACTTGATATTTTACTTTATAGGCTATATCAGAAGTAAGCTCTTGATCTTCTCTATCGAGTTCATAATAAAGCGACATAGGGATAGAATTTCTTTGCAAAAATTTAAGTAAAGTATCGCCATTATCCCAAGTAAGCTCTTCAACGCTAAGTGCGGCAAAACTTTGAATAACAAATGCAAATAAAAGTAAGAGTTTTTTCATAATAAAGACCTTGTTTTTCTAAGTGTTTTTAAAATTTCAAAAGCCATATTTTACTTTATAATTCTTACAATTGCTTAACAAAAAAGGAATATAATATACTAAAATTAATTTTTTAAGGAGTTAGTTTGCTTAAATTTCTAACATTTATTTTAAGCTTAAGTATCGGTCTTTTTGCGGTAGATTTAAATTTAAAACCCGTGAAAACGGAACTTTTAAAGGTTGAAGATATTTATGGCTATATTAAAGATAGTTCTGATATTAAATTAAATTCAAGCGGTGTTGTTATACAGCGTTTTCAAACTTCAAAGAGCATTATAGCAAGAGCTAGTGTTATAGCTAAAGAAAAGGGTTTAGCAAAATTAAAATTCAGTGTTTTTGCTGATCTTGAGCAAGATGCCTTGCCATTACCTAATGTTGTGCCCCAAAAGGGTGATGAGGTAGTTTTAAATTTTCTTTACGATAGAGGTTTGGTGATTGCCCCTGATGAGCAAACTTACAATAAGCTTGTATCTAGCTTTCCTGAAATTTATTTTACTCATATCGATATCTTAGGTGCGCAACTCATCCGCTCTTCATCTCTTGCTCCAAAGCGTAGTGATTTTAGAAAATTTTGCGCAGACAATGCTGTGGGAATTTTGATTTTTGCTTTAGAGGATAAGGCAAAGATGGTTGATTGTCAGGATTTTAGTGAGCTTTATGAATTAGCTATAGCTAAACCAAGTAGCATACAAGTTCCTTTTTATTCTCGTATAGGTGGATATAAAAGTAACTTTTTTGATTTTAATTCCCAAGAAGTGGGTAATTATTACAGATATTATGATGCTTTAATCAATCTTCCTAAGGCAAACTGATGAAAAAAGAATTTGAGCAATACTTTATCAAGCTTTTAGGTAGTGAAAATGCTTATTTTGATGATATTCATAGGCGTGCTTATAGTTATGATGCTACAAAAAAGCATTATTTGCCTGATGGGGTACTTTTTCCAAGAAACGAAGAGGATATTTCTCAAATATTAAAATTTTGTAACGAAAACAATATCATCATCATTCCTCGTGGCGCGGGTTCGGGTTTTACAGGGGGTGCTTTGGCTGTCAATGGGGGATTGATTTTAAGTTTTGAAAAGCATATGAATAAAATTCTAGAAATCGATCTTGAAAATTTAGTCGCAGTAGTGCAACCAGGTGTAATTAACATACATTTGCAAAGAGAAGCGGCTAAACATGGGCTTTTTTATCCACCTGATCCTGCTAGCATGGAGTATTCTAGCTTAGGGGGAAATGTAAGCGAAAATGCTGGAGGTATGAGAGCTGCGAAGTATGGCATTACTAAAGATTATGTTATGGCTTTAAGAGCTGTTTTACCTAATGGAGAAATTATTCGTGCAGGTAAGCGCACCATCAAAGATGTCGCAGGATATAATCTCGCAGGTATTTTAATCGCAAGCGAAGGTTCTTTGGCGGTTTTAAGTGAGCTTACTTTAAAACTTATCGCTTTGCCTAAATTTAAGAAAACAGCTTTTGGAATTTTTCCGAGTGTAAAAAGCGCTATGAATGCAGTTTATAAGAGCCTTGCAAGTGGGGTTAATCCTGTATCTATGGAATTTTTAGACAATCTTAGCATTAGAGCAGTGGAGAGCAAATTCAATAAAGGTTTGCCTGTGGATGCGGGGGCTATTTTGATTGCTGATGTAGATGGTAATGTAAAAGAAGCTATTGATGAAGATTTGAAAATTTTAGGAGAGCATTTTTTAGACGCAGGTGCAAGTCAATTTAAAATAGCTAAAGACGAGCAAGAAGCGGCAGATATTTGGTTTGCTAGAAGAAATTGCTCTCAAAGTATAGCTATGTATGGAACTTTAAAGCTAAATGAAGATATTACTGTGCCGCGATCAAAACTTCCTGCTTTGCTTGAAGGCATAGATGAAATTTCTAAAAAATATGGTTTTAAAATCCCTTGTTTTGGTCATACCGGTGATGGAAATGTACATACTAATGTTATGGTTCCTGATAAAAATGATGAAGAACAAGTGAAAAAAGGCTATGAAGCGGTAGAAGAGGTGTTTAAGCTTACTGTGGAGCTTGGAGGGACTCTAAGCGGTGAGCATGGAATAGGGCTTTCTAAGGCTCCTTTTATGAAATTAGCTTTTTCTGATGCTGAAATGAATTTGATGAGAAATATTAAAAAAGCTTTTGATCCAAACAATATCCTCAATCCTTTTAAAATGGGACTTTAAAAAGGAAAAGTTTGAAAAGAATTTTTACTATTTTGTCCAATTTGAGAGATAAAGAGATTTTAAATTATGCCGCAGCGCTTAGTTTTTATACTATTTTGTCTTTGATACCGATTTTGTTTGTGTGTTTTTCTGCCTTTACGCAAATTTCAAGCTTTAAGGCTTATTATGAAAAAGCCAAACAAGTCATTTTTACTTTTTTAATACCTGCCCAGCAAGATATAGTTGCTGCTTATCTTGATACATTTTTAAACAATAGCGTAAATTTAGGTATAGTAGGTCTTATAGCGATGACTTTTACTTCCTTGGCTTTTTTTTCGGGCTATGATTTTGTAATCAATCGTATTACAAAAAGCGAGCCAAAAGGACTTTGGCAAAGTATTAGCTCTTATTGGACACTTTTAACCCTTGTCCCACTAGGCTTAGGGCTTAGTTTTTATATATCGGGTTTAATTCAGCAAACTTTGGATGATTATAAGATAGGTTTTAATTTTTTTGAAATTTTACCTTTTGTGATCATTTGGGGTTTGTTTTTTATATCTTATTCAAGCTCCATTCAAAAAGGCACTCTTAAGAGTTTGATACTCGTTTCTTTTGCGGCGGGGGCTATTTGGTATATAGGAAAGAATTTGTTTGTGTATTATATAGTTTATAACAAAACTTATGCTAGTGTTTATGGTTCTTTTTCTACTATACTTTTTTTCTTTATTTGGATTTATATTTCTTGGATTGTTTATCTTTTTGGGATTAAAATTTATTATTTTTTAAATCACAATCAAGATAAAGGGGATAAAATTCGCAAAAACACAAAGAAGGGCTAAAATTTTATAACGCATAGCCATAAAAGAGAGCGCAAGATAAGATATTAAAATCCAAGTCGGAATTTTAATATCTATGGCATAAAATTTAAGATTTAAAAAATCAATCAATACAGGATCTAAAAGATTCCCATGTGCTACAAAATGCAAACACAAAACCAAAGGATAAAAGATTATAAAAATTCCACTCAAAATAATGGCTAAGAATTGTTGATAGCTAATAAGAGGAAAAAAATAAAGCACAGGGATGGTCATACAAAAAAATGTCCATATGTTCAGCAAAATGATATTTAAGAAATTATGAAAGAATTTTGAAAAGTGGTGTAAATATAAAAAAATATAAAAAACTCCCAAACAAGAAAATAAAAATCCCACACTCAATAAAAGTCTAGGATAAAGAGCTATACAAAGATATATGCTTATAAAAAGAGTGAAAAAGCTTAGAATTTTTATATTTTTACAAAGCAGATAAAAAGCCCAAAGAGCCATGATTAAAGAACGAACATAAGAAGGCACAAAACCTATAAGATAAGCATAGGCAAAAAGCATGATAAAAATAAAAACACTCAAATCCAAGCGTAAGCTTCTATAAGGGAAATATCTTTTTTGAAAGAAACTATATAAGGGCGTGAGTATAAAAAATACTAAAGTAAAAAGTAAAGCTATATGATAACCACTGATTGCTATTAAATGAGCAATGCCATAATGATTAACATCCTTTCGAAGCTCCGAAGAGATGGGTAGGGCAAAAAATAAAGCTCCATAAAATTCTTGCACTTTTTCATTTGTGTGTTGATGTAAAAAATAAGAAACAATGGCATTATTTTTAAAATATCCCGAAATTTCAAAACCATAGCTAGGAACATAAAAGCTTTTTTTAAGATAATCCTTAAAGGAAATATTGCTTGTGATTATTTTTAAATTTAAAAGCTGATTTTTACTTAAATTTAAGTCCTTAAAGCTTGTACTGTAAAGGATAACATCCTTTGTTTTAAGTTTTAAAACCCAGTATTTTTTATTATTTTTATTGTATTTTGGATAATACTGTAAAAGTAAGGCATTTTCTATTAGTTTGTGTTTTTGTTCTTTAAGGGTTAAAAAATGATTGTATTCTAAAAATATATTAAAAACAAAAACAATAAAGCCAAATAAGAATAAGTAGCGGAATTCTTTAAGGTTTAAATATAAAGAATTCCAAAAAGACATTATTTTTTAGAAAATTTAGCTAGATAAAACCAAATAATTCCAACTAATGCGATTAAAAATAAAGGAGCGATATAAGGATAAGAGCTTAATTTGTTAAAAACTGCTTCTATGATAAAACCAAAAGCATAAGCGCTATATCCTAAAAGTACTGCCCAAAGCAAGCTAGCAAGGGTATTGATGATGAAAAATTTAATGAAATTATACTTTGCTATGCCTGCAGCTATAGGGATAAAAGTTTTTAAGCCATAGACAAATTTTTGAGTTATAAGCAAAACAACCCCATGCTGTTTGGTTTTCATCATAGCAAGAGCAAGTTTTCGGCGATGATTTTTAAAATAAGGCATAATATCTTTTTTATAATATTTTCCAAGTATAAAAAGCAAGGTAGAACCTAGAGTATTGGCTACAAAAGCTATGCTTATGCATAAAGCCAAGTCCATTTTTCCTTGAGAACTTAAAACTCCAGCAGCTAAAATGCCTACCATTCCACCGCCTAAAGAATAAAAAAATAAAACTATATAACCATATTTGAGTAAGGTATCTATCATATCTTGCATATTGATCCCTTATTTAGCGTATTCTATGGCTCTTAGTTCGCGTATGACATTTACCTTGATTTCTCCAGGATATTGCATTTTTTCTTGAATTTCAGCGGCTATTTCTTTGGCTAAAAGCACGCTTTCATCATCATTTACAAGTTTTGCATTTGCAATGACACGAATTTCTCTTCCTGCATTAATCGCATAAGCATTCTTAATACCCTCTTTGCTTTTAGCAATTTCTTCAAGTTCGCTTACTCTTTTTAAGAAAGCTTCTAAAACTTCGCGTCTAGCACCTGGCCTTGCAGCGCTGAGTGTATCGGCTGCACAAACAGCTGCTGATTCTATACTTGTAGCCTCTTCGTGTCCATGGTGAGCATAAATAGCATTGATAACCACAGGATGCTCTTTGTAGCGTTTGCAAAGCTCTGCACCCAAATCCACATGAGAGCCTTCAAAATCATGTGTTAAAGCTTTGCCTATATCGTGTAAAATTCCCGCGCGTCGTGCTAAATTTTCATCCCCACCACACTCAGCAGCAATGATTCCTGCTAAATGAGCCACTTCTAAAGAATGCGCTAAAGCGTTTTGTCCATAGCTTGCGCGGTATTTAAGCTTTCCTATAAGTTTGGTGATTTCTGGGTGAACCTTAGAAAGCCCTAAGTCCATCAGTATAGTTTCACCTTCTTCTAAGATGGCATTATCAAATTCTTTACATACCTTTTCATGAATCTCTTCTATGCGTGCAGGCTGAATTCTTCCATCCTCTACTAAAAGCTCAATTACTTTAGTAGCAATCGCACGGCGATAAAGATTAAAGCAACTTACTATAATAGCTCCAGGTGTATCATCGATGATAATATCTACCCCTAAAACCATTTCTAGGGTTTTAACATTGCGTCCTTCTTTGCCTATAATGCGTCCTTTTAACTCATCGTTTTTGATATTGACAACATTAATAAGTCTTTCAGCGGCAAATTCTCCTGCAAAACGAGAAGTTGCTTGTGCTATGATGTAATTTGCCTTTCTTTTAGCCTCATTTCTAGCTTCTTCTTCATATCTTCTAACAATATGGGCAATTTCATTGCGTGAGTTTTCTTCTACTTTTTCAAGAATGATATTTTTTGCTTCATCTTGAGTGAGTCCTGCTGAATGTTCTAAAATGTTTAAAACATCATTGAGTTTTGTTTGGTATTGATTTTTGAGTTTGTCAGCATCTGATTGTAAATCAAGCATTTGCTTTTTAGAGCGTAGCAACTCTTCTTGATCTTCTTTTAAGCTTTCTTCTTGAAGTTGAAGTTTTTGTTCTTTTTTGGATAATTCATCAAATTTTTGATTGAATTCTTTTTGAATTTTGTGAGTTTTATCCTCATATTTTTTTTTCTACTTCAAGTTCGGCATTAAGGATTGAATTTTTGGCATCTTTTAAAATCAATTCGGCTTCGTATTCTATAGCTTTTGCTTTCGCTTTTGCTTGCTCAACAAAAATTTCATATTTGGCATCATTGATTTTTTTTGCAACTAAATATCCTATTCCAAGACCGACTATAGCGGTTATAAGTGCGATAAGTGATTCTATCATATTGATTGTCTTTCTTGTGATATTTTTTATAAGGGTTGATATAAAATTCACCCGCAATATCATGCTCTTGGGTTAATTTTTTTTCACTTATAGCATTGATACTTTGAGTAAAAATTACAAGAGGTTTATAGTTTAAATTTTCAAAAAATCTATCATAAAAACCTTGCCCATGTCCTATTCTTTTTAACTCTCTATCTACTCCTATAACCGGTACGATAGCTATATCAATTTTAGTTTTCAAAAAGGAGTCCATGGGTTCTAGTACCCCAAACCTTTTTTTAACGAAAGGCAGTCTTAATTTTACAATCTTTAAACTTTTATCTTGCATAAATGGGACGAAAAGTTTATAATTTTTGCTAAAAATGTGTCTAAATTTGAGTAAATTTGGCTCATATCCTAGAGGAATAAAAATTAAAATATTTTTCGCTTTTGTTTTTTTAATCAAGCTAAAACACTCTTTAAATATTATAAAATCTCGCTTAAATTTAAGCTTTTTATGTTGAGTGAGGCGGTGTTTTTGCAAAGCTCTAAAAGATGTTTTTTGCATTGTGTGCCTTTTTAAAAATTATTATCCTAACTGTGATATAATTTTAGCATTTTTTACAAAGAAGTTAAGGAAAATCATAAAATGAAAATCAAAAAAGTATTTACATTAGCTCTACTCTTGGGATTTTTTGTTGCTTGCAGTAATGATAAAGAAAAAGATCAAAGCGATATGAATGCAAGTGTTCAATCAAGCTTAAGTCAAAGTGATAATTTAAGATTTAATCTTAATCTAATAGATGGAAATTCAATTTTTATCAAAAAAGATAATGAAAATTTCAATTTCGCCGATGGAGATAAAGCAACTTTGTTTGTATTTTTTACCACTTGGTGTTCCCCTTGTATAGCCGAAATCCCACATCTTAATAAGCTTCAAGAAAAATACAAAGATCAGTTTAATATAGTAGGCGTTTTACTTGAAGATAAGAGCGATGAGGAGCTTAAAGCTTTTGCTCAAAAAAATCAAATTTTATATAAAATAGCCAACGGTGAAAATAATTATCTTTTAGCTAAAATTTTAGGCGGAGTCAATGGAATTCCTACTATGTTTTTATACAATAAAAACTCTCAACTTGTAAATCAATACTTAGGATTGATTCCAGAGGAAATGTTGGAGATTGATATACAAAAGGCGATACTTTAATGTTTGATTTTTTTAAAAAAGGACTTGCAAAAACTCTTGAAAGTATAGTAGGTATCAAGGGTGAAAATAAAAAAATTACCAAAGATTTATTGGAAGAAATTTTACTTGAAGCAGATGTGGCATATGAGATCGTAGAAGAAATTATTTATTATTTACCACCTAGCGATGAGGTTAAAAAAGAAGATTTAAAGCGTGTAATGGGTTCTTATTTTCTTTATGAAAATAAAGAAATTTTAGATGAAAAGCCCTTTGTGGAACTTATTTTAGGAGTAAATGGCGCAGGTAAAACCACAAGTATAGCTAAGCTTGCTAATTTATATAAAAATCAAGGTCAAAAGGTGATTTTAGGTGCTTGCGATACTTTTAGGGCAGGAGCGATAGAGCAATTAAGGCTTTGGTCTGAAAAAGTGGGAGTGGATATAGTTTTAACCCAACAAGGTCATGATCCTTCGGCGGTTGCTTTTGATACTATTAGCAAGGCTAGAGCTAAGGAATTTGATAGAGTTATCATTGATACAGCGGGTCGTTTGCAAAATCAAAAAAATTTAGCCAATGAGCTAGAAAAAATTGTTAGAATTTCAGCTAAAGCTATGCCTAATGCTCCACATAGGAAAATTTTAGTACTTGATGGCACTCAAGGCAATGCGGGCATTTTACAAGCTAAAGCTTTCAATGAGCTTGTTCAGCTTGATGGTGTGATCATTACTAAGCTTGATGGCACAGCAAAGGGTGGAGCGCTTTTTAGCATAGCACGAGAATTAGAACTTCCTATTTTGTATATAGGAGTGGGTGAAAAAATGCAAGATTTGATAGAATTTAACGCGCAAAATTTCTTAGACACACTTTTAGAGGGTGTTTTTGATTGATTGAAAATTATCTAAAGAGCTTTTAATTTTACCTAGCTTTAAAATTTTGTGAGATGTTAATTTGTTCTTAGTTATAATGTGAAGAATTATTGTAATAAATATTCTTTAAAGAAGTATCATGGCTAAAAATAAAATTCTTTTTGAATGCCAAGCTTGCGGAAATCAGCAAAGCAAATGGCTTGGAAAATGTCCTGAGTGTGGTTCTTGGGATAGTTTTATAGAATTAAAATCTGAACAAATTAAAGTTTTAAAAGAAATCGCACAAGCAAGTACAAAGGCAAGCGAGGCTATCTGTATAGAAGATGTAGAACTTGAGCATTTTTCAAGATGTAGTACTGATGATGATGAGCTGGATTTGGTTTTAGGCGGGGGGCTTGTTGAGGGTTCTTTGGTGCTCATAGGTGGTAGTCCTGGAGTAGGTAAATCTACACTTTTGCTAAAGATTGCTTCTAATTTAGCTAAAAAGAATAAAAAAGTTCTTTATGTAAGCGGAGAAGAAAGTAAAGCGCAAATCAAATTAAGAGCGGATCGTCTTGAGGCTAATACTCCTAATTTATTTTTACTTACAGAACTTTGTCTTGAAAATATTTTAGAAGAATTACATAAGAAAGATTATGAAATTCTGATTATTGACTCCATACAAACTTTATATTCAAACAAAATTGCTTCAGCGGCTGGAAGCATCACTCAAGTGCGTGAGATCACTTTTGAACTTATGCGAGTAAGCAAAACTTATAATATCAGTACTTTTATAATAGGGCATATTACTAAAGAAGGAGCTATAGCAGGCCCTAGAGTTTTAGAACATATGGTTGATGTGGTGCTTTATTTTGAAGGAGACGCAACTAAAGAAATTAGGCTTTTAAGAGGTTTTAAAAATCGCTTTGGTGGCACAAGTGAGGTGGGAATTTTTGAAATGACTCCTAAAGGTTTGATCAGTGCAAAAGATTTAGCCAATCGTTTTTTTACACGAGGTAAAGCCACTTCAGGCAGCGCTTTAGGTGTTGTAATGGAGGGTTCTCGTGCTTTGGTTTTAGAAGTGCAAGCCTTAGTGTGCGAGAGTTCTTATCCTAAACGCAGCGCCACAGGCTATGAAAAAAATCGCCTTGACATGCTTTTAGCTTTACTTGAAAGAAAATTAGAAATTCCACTTGGGCATTATGATGTTTTTATAAATATTAGCGGTGGAGTAAGGGTAAATGAAACTGCGGCTGATTTGGCTGTGGTTGCGGCTATTATTTCTAGTTTTAAAAATCGCCCTTTGAGTAAGGATTGTGTTTTTATAGGGGAGTTGAGTTTAAATGGAGAAATAAGAGAAGTTTTTAGTCTTGATACTCGTTTAAAAGAAGCTAAAATGCAAAAATTTAAAAATGCCATCATTCCATCTAAGCCTTTAGAAGATACAGGACTTAAATGCTTTGTAGCTAAAGAACTTGCTCAAGTTTTAGAATGGATGTGAGATTATTGCTATAAACTTGTATTTTTTTGTTTTGATATTAATAATTTTTAGGCTATTTTTATCAAAATAAGGGTAAATATTTTGATTGATTTTCATTAAAATATAAGCAAGATGATAGTATAATTAGCGTTTAAAAAAATAGCAAGGAAATTTATGAAAGATTTATTCTTATTCAGCTCTTTACTTGACTCAAGTCATACTTTTTCTTATTTTTTTCATATAGGTTTGGTGGCTTTGATTGCCGTCATCTGTGCTTCAATGGCTACTCGTTCTATGCAACTTGTTCCACGCGGCATGCAAAATTTAGGTGAAGCATTTTTAGAAGGCGTTTTGTCAATGGGACGCGATACTATGGGGGATGAGAAAGGTGCAAGAAAATATCTTCCTCTTGTGGCAACTTTAGGAATTATAGTTTTCTTTAGTAATATCATCGGTATTATACCAGGCTTTCATGCTCCAACAGCAAGTTTAAATTTAACACTTTCTTTGGCTATTATTGTATTTGTTTATTACCATTTTGAGGGAATTCGTGCTCAAGGTTTTGTAAAATATTTTGCTCATTTTATGGGTCCTATTAAATTCCTTGCTCCTTTAATGTTCCCTATAGAAGTAGTATCTCACCTTTCTCGTGTTGTTTCTTTATCTTTCCGTCTTTTTGGAAATATCAAGGGTGATGATTTATTTTTAATGGTAATTTTGGCTCTTGTGCCTTATGTTGCGCCACTTCCTGCATATGTACTTTTAACTTTTATGGCATTTTTGCAAGCTTTCATTTTTATGATCTTGACTTATGTTTATTTAGCAGGTGCAACGATAGTTGAGGAAGGTCATTGATCTATATCTTAGAATTCTTTAAGGGTGCGTCTTTGGCTTTGATGCTTTTTGGCGCACTTTTTTTCTTTTTTAAATTTAATTCTTTTTTATACTCTTTTTTAGGACTTATCCCGGGTTTGCTTTTATCTTTAGTTTTTATTTGTCTTATAGAAAATTACGAATTAAAACTTAAAATCAATCAAGATAAAAGCAAGTAGTTTTTTAAGCACGAATTTCTTCTTTTAAAAGATATTTTACAGCTTCATAAATTTTAATAGCTGCTTTGGATTTGTTCATAGTGTAAAGATGAATTCCATCCACCCCACTAGTAATCAAATCAACAATCTGATCTACCGCATAAGCGATCCCAGCATCCTCTAAAGCTAAAGTATTATTTTCATATTTTTCTAAAATTTTAGCAAATTTAGGCGGAATTTTAGCTCCGCAAAGTTGTGAAATTTTTAACACTTGCCTTTTATTGGTAATAGGCATAATGCCTGCATAAATAGGAATGTTAATATTAGCCAAAGCACAATTTTGCTTAAAAGTGTAAAAATCCTCGTTATTATAGAAAAGCTGAGTGATGAGCTTATCTGTGCCTGCATTAACTTTGTTTTTAAGATGATGTATATCTTCGATAAAATTTCGAGATTCGTTATGTTTTTCAGGATAGCAAGCTGCATAAATTTCAAATTCTCCTTGTTTTTGGATAAAAGAAATCAAATCGCTTGCGTAAGAGAAATCCTTACTTTTTTCCAAATCATTACACACATCCCCTCTTAAGGCAAGAATTTTATCAAGTTGTCTTTCTTTGCATTCTTGAAGTATGTCTGCGATTTTTTCTTTACTAGAATGAATGCAAGGTAAGTGCACTATGCTAGGAATTTTATATTTTTCTTGAATTAAGCTTGCTGTTTCTAAGGTATTTTTTGAATTTATAGAGCCACCAGCACCAAAAGTTACGCTGATGAAGTTAGGACTTAATTGTCCTAAATCATCTAAAATTGCATTAAGATTCTTAATGTTTTCATCTCTTTTTGGCGGAAAAATTTCAAAAGAAAAGCTGCACATAAGACCTCCTTATAATTTTTTTCTTATTTTTTGCGTGGCGATAACTAAATTTTTAAGAGCAGCTACAACTTCTTCATAACCCCTTGTTTTAAGTCCGCAGTCTGGATTGATCCAAATTTGCTCTTTAGGTAGTTTGTTAAGAATTTTTTCTATGGTTGAGCTTATTTCTTCCACGCTAGGCACCCTAGGGCTATGTATATCATAAACTCCTGGTCCAACTTCTGTTTGAAAATTAACAGCTTTTAGGGTATCTAAAAGATTAAGATTTGATCTTGAAGCTTCGAAAGATATTACATCTGCATCCATTGCATCAATTTCTTTTAAGATATCGCTAAATTCGCTATAACACATATGGGTATGAATTTGTGTTTTGGTTTTTACTCCGCTATGCACAAGATTGAAAGCAGGGATTGCCCAATCTAAATATTCGCTATGCCAATCGCTTTTTCTTAAAGGCAGTTTTTCTCTTAGAGCTGCTTCATCAATTTGTATGATTTTAATGCCTGCATTTTCAAGATCTAAAACTTCATCTCTTAAGGCTAAAGCTATTTGTTCGGTACTTTCTTTTAAGCTGATATCTTCTCTTGGGAAAGACCAATTGAGTATAGTTACAGGACCTGTAAGCATACCTTTTACGATTTTTTTACTCAAACTTTGAGCAAATTTAGACCATGCTAGAGTGATAGGTTTTGTGCGTGATACATCGCCCCAAATTACAGGTGGTTTTACACATCTTGTTCCGTAGCTTTGAACCCAGCCATTTTGAGTAAATAAAAAGCCTTTTAAATTTTCTCCAAAATACTCCACCATATCATTTCTTTCAAATTCCCCGTGTACCAAAACATCAAGTCCTATTTCTTCTTGAATTTGGATACATTCTTTAATTTTTTGTTGGTTAAATTCAGTATAGTTTTGTGCTGAAATTTTTTCTTGTTTAAAAGCAAGGCGATTAGAACGCACATCAGCACTTTGCGGAAATGATCCTATGGTTGTAGTTGGTAAAAGAGGGAGTTTTAAAAATTCTTTTTGAATTTGGATGCGCTCTTTAAATTCAGGCTTTCTTATAAAGTCTTCTTTTTTTAGAGTTTGAAGTCTAGCTTTTACTTTTTCATCTAAACGATTAGGAATATTTTTAAAGAGTTCTTGATTGGCTTTAAAAAGAGGATTTTCTTCATTGCTATTTATGATAGTTTTTAAGTCTTGTAATTCTTTAAGTTTTTCTTTTGCAAAAGAGAAAAGCTTGAGATAGCTTGAGTCCAACTTGGTTTCAGATTCTGTACTATAAGGAACGTGCAAGAGTGAACACGAGGTATTTATAACTATATTTTGAGTGTATTTTTGAAGCTCTTTGATAAGTTTTAAGCTTTTTGCGTAATCATTAGCATAGATATTTTTACCATTTACTATACCTGCAAAAAGTATTTTATCGTTAGCAAACCCATATTTTTGGATTAAATTTAAGCTTTCTTTGCCTTCTATAAAATCAAGCCCCAAAGCATCAAAATTACTTTCTAGAAGTTTAGTATAAATATCTCTTAAATCTCCAAAATAGCTTTGAAGCAAGACTTTAACTTCCCCCTTATGTTTTAAAAGTTCTTTGTAAAATTCTTCAAATAAAGCAATATCTTCTTGATTTAAATCATAAACCAAATAAGGTTCATCGAGTTCTAGCCATGCTACTCCTAATGAATTAAGCTTTTTAAGAAGTTCAATGTATGCTTGTAAAAGCTTATCTTTAGCAAATTCTTTAGTGTTTTCATCTTTAAAAGCTATGAGTTTAAAGAGGGTAAAAATTCCTACTAAAACAGGTTTTGTTTCTATACCAAGTTCTTTTGCTTCAAGATATTCTTTAAAAATTTTATCCCCGCTTAAAGCTATAATGCTTGCATCATCACACTCAGGCGCTAAATAATGATAGTTTGTATTAAACCATTTTTTCATTGCTAGAGCTATGGTATCTCCATTTTTTCCTTGGTAACCACGACTTTGCGCAAAATACTCATCTAAAGGATCTAAATTTAAGTCTTTATAGCGTTTTGGAGTGATATTAAAAAGCACAGCTGTATCTAATACATTATCATAGAGTGAAAAATCATTGCTAGGAATGAAATCAATCCCCGCATTTTGGATATCTTTCCAATGTCTAGCTCTTAAATTTTTAGCAGTTTCTAAAAGTTCTTCTTTAGAACTTTGAGCTTTAAAATATTTTTCAATAGCAAATTTTAATTCCCTATTTGCACCTATTCTTGGGTAAGAAATGATTGAATTTTTCATGTTTTTCTCCTTAAAATTGATATTTAAGGATAAGAAGATTGTTAATGTTTAGACTTTATATCGTGAGATTTCAGAAAATTTAAGATTTTAATTTGTGTTTTGAAAAAATAAACTTTTTGACTTTTCTACACATTATATCTCCTTATCCACCTTTTGGACCTTTGGAAACATAATGTTAAAGCCAAAGGACGCACTAGATATTACACATCTGGCACATCAGTTTCATTTTTTCTCCTTAGAAAGTTAAATTCTGCACATTGTAGAAAAAAATATATTAAAAAAAGCTTAGTCCTTAGAAATTTAAGGACTAATTTTTAGATATTTTCAAGTTTTAATTCTTCGTTATTCATCACGCCTATGGTAGAATTTAAAACTTTTTGTGCAATTTCTTTTGCTTCATCTAAAGAATGGATAGCACAAGTTCCACATTGATAGATATTGAGTTCAGGAATTTGACTTTGATCGCTCACATTTAAAATATCTTTCATTGCAGCTTCCCAAGCCTTGGCCACACTTTTTTCATCAGGTGTGCCAATTAAACTCATATAAAAACCTGTGCGACATCCCATAGGCGAAATGTCGATGATTTCAACCAAATCCGAATTTAAATGATCTCTCATAAAACCTGCAAATAAGTGTTCTAGTGTATGTGTACCTTTTTCACTCATGATATCTTTATTAGGCACGCAAAAACGCAAATCAAATACACTAATGGTATCACCTTTTGGAGTTTTCATTGTCTTAGCTAAACGCACAGCAGGTGCGGGCATTTTGGTATGATCTACTTTAAAACTGTCAAGTAATGGCATTTTTACTCCTTTTACATAATAAATTATTTAAAAGATTATAACATCTAAAAATAATATTTAAAGCCTTTCTAAAAGAAAAAAGGATAAAATAAAGTATTAAAAATCAAGGAAAATCAATGTTTGAAGTAGTCATAGGACTTGAAGTACATACTCAACTCAATACTAAAACAAAAATATTTTGCTCATGCGCAACTTCTTTTGGAGAAGCTCCAAATACAAATGTTTGTCCCACTTGTTTGGCTTTACCGGGTGCTTTGCCTGTTTTAAATGAAGAGGCAGTAAAAAAAGCCATTGCTTTTGGAAAAGCGGTAAATGCTATCATAAACAAAAAAAGTATTTTCAATAGAAAAAATTATTTTTATCCTGATTTGCCAAAAGCTTATCAAATTTCACAATTTGATATTCCTATAGTAGAAAAGGGTGAGCTTTTTATCAATATAAATGGTGAAAATAAACGCATAGGTATCACAAGGGCACATTTAGAAGAAGATGCGGGTAAAAATATCCATGAAAATAATTATTCTAAAGTAGATTTAAACCGTGCAGGAACTCCTTTGCTTGAAATTGTAAGCGAACCTGAACTTAGAAGCAGTGATGAAGCAGTAGCGTATCTTAAAAAACTTCATTCTATCATACGCTTTTTAGATATTTCTGATGCAAATATGCAAGAGGGAAGTTTTAGATGTGATGCTAATGTAAGTATAAGACCAAAGGGCGATACTAAGCTTTACACTAGAGTAGAGATTAAAAATCTTAATTCTTTCCGTTTTATCCAAAAAGCTATAGAATACGAAGTAAAAAGACAAAGCGAAGCATGGGAAGATGGTGTTTATGATAAAGAGGTAGTACAAGAAACAAGACTTTTTGATACAGTAAATTTGGTCACAAGAAGTATGCGTGGTAAAGAAGAAGCAGCAGAATATCGTTATTTTCCAGATCCTGATTTGTTACCTGTTTTACTAAAAGATGAATTTTTAGATATTCAAATTCCTGAGCTTCCTGATGAGAAAAAAATGCGCTATATAAATGAACTCGGTATTAAAGAAAGCGATGCAGAGGTGCTCATAGGATCGCTTGAATTGAGCCGTTTTTTTGAAAGTTTGATTGCTTTAAATTTAAATCCTAAGCTTTGTGTAAATTGGTTAAATACTGAACTTATGGGACTTTTAAAAGGGGAATTAACGATAGAAAATTCCCCAGTAGATGCGATCAAACTTGGTGCCTTAATCAAGCGTATAGAAGAGGGCGTGATCAGTGCAAAAGCGGCAAAGGATGTTTTAGCCTATGTTTTTGAAAATCCAGATATGGATATTGATGAAACGATTGAAAAGTTAGGGCTTAAGCAGGTTAGTGATGATTCAGCTATCGAGGCAGTTGTTGAGCAAATTTTAAATGCAAATGCTGATAAGGTTGCAGAATATAAAAGTGGAAAAGATAAGCTTTTTGGTTTCTTTGTGGGGCAGACTATGAAAGAAGGTAAGGGAGCCTTTAATCCTAGTAAGGTCAATGAAATTTTAAAAGCAAAGCTGGGCTGATGAGCAAAATTGCAATCATCGGCGCAGGAAAATGGGGCAGTGCTTTATACAGTGCTTTAAGTATTAATAATACTTGTTTTATGACTTCTCGCACACAGCGAGATTTACCTTATTTTGTGAGTTTAGAGCAGGCCTTGGATTGTGAATATTTGGTTTTTGCTTTAAGCTCTCAAGGAATTCATTCTTGGCTTAAACAAAATTTTGTTAACAAGGGTCAAAAAATTCTTATCGCTTCTAAAGGTATAGATACTTCAACTTGTAAGTTTTTAGATGAAATTTTTAGCGAATTTATAGATAGAGATAAGCTTTGTGTTTTAAGTGGCCCTTCTTTTGCAACCGAAGTAATGCAAAATCTTCCCTGTGCTTTAGTTGTAAGCGGGGTAAAAGAAGAATTATGTAAAAAATTTGCAAGTTTTTTTCCAGATTTTATTAAAGTATATACAGATGATGATGTGCGTGGTGCTGAAATTTGTGGTGCTTATAAAAATGTTTTAGCCATTGCTAGCGGTATAAGCGATGGTTTAGGACTTGGAAATAACGCAAGGGCTTCTTTGATTTCTAGAGGTCTTATTGAAATGCATCGTTTTGGTAAATTTTTTGGAGCCAAGGAAGAAACTTTCTTAGGGCTTGGGGGTGCAGGAGATTTATTCTTAACTGCAACTAGTGTATTATCAAGAAATTATCGCGTGGGTTTGGCTTTGGCAAAAGAAAAAAAACTCGATGATATTTTACAAGAATTAGGCGAGGTAGCAGAGGGCGTGAAAACAGCCTATGCTATAGAAAAGATTTCAAAAGATAAGGCAATCTATACACCTATTGTAAATGAAATAGTACAGATCTTGCAAGGAAAAAATGTTAAACAAGCAGTACAAAATTTATTAAAAACAAAGGATAATTAGGAGTTTCAATGCTGATTAAAAATGCTAAAATTTATGGTGAAAATTTACAAGATCTTTTAATTAAAGATGGAAAGATAGTAAAAATAGGCGCAAATTTAGACGATAACGATGAAGTATTGGATGCTCAAGGAATGACTTTATTGCCATCTTTTGTGGATTTGTGTGTCAATTTAAAAAATGATAAATTCTCCCTAAGCAATCTAGAACTTTTAGAAAAGGAGTGTTTAAGAGGAGGAGTTGGTGCTATAATCTTGCGTGATTGCATGGATTTTGATGAAGAAAGCTTTTCGCTTTTTTTGCAGAATTTAAAAACTAGAAAGATTCAAATTTTTCCAAGTATTTGTGCTTTAGACAAACAAGGCAAGCTTAAGAATTTAGCTACGCTTTTTAACAAAGGTGCACATGCTCTAGAACTTAAGAGTTCGAGTGATGCAAATATTTTGCGTGTAAGTATGCAATATGCTTTAATGAAAGAAAAAAGTATTTTTGTAAAATGTCATGATGAGAATTTTGATGATAATGGCGTGATGAATGATTGTGAGGCAAGTTTTGAGTTAGGTCTTGCGGGCATGAGCACAGTAGCTGAAAGCAGTGAAGTGGCAAAGATTCAAGAAATAGCTAAATTTTATGGCGTTAAAGTGATTTTTGATTTACTCAGTCTTAAGCGTTCTATAGAGCTTTTAGGGGATGAAAATTTAAAACTTATCAGCATACACCATTTGATCAAAGATGATAGTGCGTGTGCTGGATTTAATACAGCGGCAAAACTCAACCCTCCTTTAAGAAGTAAGGAAGATAAAGAAAGTTTAAAACAAGCTTTAAAACAAGGAAAGATAGACTTTTTAAGTTCTTTGCATAGCGCAAAGTCTATTTCTTTAAAAGATTTAGCTTTTGATGAGGCGGCTTTTGGTATTCATAGCGTATGTGAATTTATGAGCCTTTGTTATACTTTTCTTATCAAAGAAGGCCTTTTAACTTGGCAAAATCTTTGCAAAGCAACAAGCCAAAATCCAAGTGAATTTTTAGGTTTAAATAGTGGAATTATAGAAGTTGGCAAAGAAGCAAATTTGGTTCTTTTTGATGAAAATGAAGAAATTTCTGCTCCAAAAAGCTCACTTTATGTAAATGACAAACTTTTTGGAAAGGTTAAACTTCACCTTGTAAAAGGTGAAAACATAATTTTAAACTAAGCCTAAAGTCCTAAGCTTAGTTTAAATCCTAAGAATACAAGTGCTGCCATTATCCCAGCGGCTGGCAAAGTAATAATCCAAGCTAGTCCTATAGGTTTCATCATGATCCAATTTGCATTTTTATTATATACACCTATACCCAAAACTGCACCGATTAAAATATGTGTTGAGCTTACTGGAATTCCAAATTGAGTTGCTAAAAGTATGACTATACTTGCTCCAAGTTCCGCGCTAAATCCTGTGGTAGGGCGTATAGAAGCTAGTTTAGAACCCACAGTGGTAATTACTTCTTTTCCTAAAAACCAAAGTCCTATAACCAAAGCGACTCCAAACATAGCTAGAGCAGCAAAAGGTACGGGAGAATTTGCATTGATAGTACCGTTTTTAAGGACATCTAAAATCGCAGCAAAAGGGCCAATAGCATTAGCTATATCATTGGCTCCATGAGAGAAGGCAAAGCTAGAAGCAGTAAAAATTTGAAACCAAGCAAAAAGTCTATCGGTGGTCTTATTTAATTCAGTTTTTTTAACAATCTTTACTATAGCAAAAGTCACAATATAGCTTATAGTTCCAATAATTCCTATAATCCAAAAATTTTGTAAAATATCTAAAGTGCTAACATTGTTTAAGCCTTTAAATAAAAACATAGCAGTAATGATAGCAGCTCCAACACAAGCGATAATAGGCATATGTGTTTTTAAAACAGAGTAGATATCTATACTTTTTTCTTTTTCTTTAAATTCTTTGATTTGATTTTTATAGAAGCTATTTTCTTGTCCCTCATCTTCTAAGGCTATAGCTGAGAGTTCTTTGATTTGCTCTTCCATACTTTTAGTTTTAAGATTTAAAAAATAATTTTCTTTAAATTTTTTTCTATCTTTTTTTAAATTTTTTAGCTCTTCGCTAAGTTTTTCTGACGGTTTGAGGATTTTTTTATCTATATAAGAGTAGATAATATAAGCTACAAGACCACCTAAAAGAGGTGAAACAACCCAAGATATAGCAATCCTTACTATCTCGCTCCATTTAACCATGGATAAGGTTTGTGATCCATCAAATTTTAAAAGACCCATCATTATGCTAGCTCCAACTATACCGCCTATAATACTATGCGTAGTAGATACAGGCAAACCTTTTTTTGTAGCGATAAAAATCCAAGCTCCCGAGCTTAAAAGTGCCGCTAGCATGATAGCGACAAAAAGCATAGGGTCGAATTGTTCAGGAAATATAACTATTCCACTGCGTATAGTTTTGGTTACTTCAGCACCTGCAAAAATAGCACCGCTGAGTTCAAAAACAGCTGCTATAATCAAAGCTTGTTTTATAGTTACTGTTTTAGCTCCCACGCTGGTGCCAAAAGAATTTGCCACATCGTTTCCACCTATGTTAAACGCCATAAATATACCAAAAATAGAAGCAAGTATAAAGAGTATGAGTTGGTGTTGGGAAATATAGCCAAATCCCCAAATAATAAATGCAATCACGCTGATAGCAAAAACGGTAAATGCGATAAGATTATCTTTTTGCATAAAATAAGCCTTTTTTGGTTTTAATTATATCTTTATAATCCTGAATTTTCAAATTTTAAAGCTCTAGTTCTTATAGCTAGCTTTTATTTATTTTATTTTTTTATAATGAAAAATAAAATAAATTGTAGAAGTTTAGGAAAAGCGATGAGAAGTATTTTGTATACAATACCCATACTTTTTTTCTCTTTGCTAAATGCCGATGAGCTAGATAAAGCTTTAAAAAATAATCAAAATAAATGGAAAAAGTTTGACTATCAAGCCACAAAAAAAGCACCGACAATAAAGGAAGAAAATATTGATTTTAAAAGTGCTTTAAATGGTTTATTATCTGATGTATTAGAAAATAAAAACGGCATTGATAAAACGGATGGAAATTTAGATTTTCAAAATGAAAATGTGCAAATTAAAAATTTAAACTCACTTTATGAGGGGGAGAATAATTCTTTGCTTTTTCAAAAAGAATTTTATGCTGCACAGGATAGTTATAATTATTCAGGTGGTTTAATCAATCGTTATGAAAAAGATGATTTTTTATTGGGCTTAAATGGCTTTATTGACGGCAAGAAAGAGCAAAAAGAAAGTAAAAGTTTTGGAGCTGAAATAGGTTATCATCAATTTATAAAAGCTTATAGTAATTATTATATTCCAAATGAAGCAGATGAAAATTTACAACTTGGAGTAAGCTTTACTATCCCGACTTATAGTGCTTTTATTTTTGATATAAGTAAAGACAGTGAAAAAACAAATTATCAAGTGTCGTACTCGCCTTATAGTGTTTTTAGTTTGAAATTGTTACACCGTGATTTTAAGGCAAAAGAAACTACGGATGATACGGTTTTACAAGTGGGCTTTAGTTTTAATTTTGATAAGAGTTTTTTGAAGCAACTTAAAAAGAAAGATAATGCTTTGCAAGAAGTTAATCGTTATGACTTCTTGCAAAGAGTGCGTTAATGCATGCCTGCGTTGTGGAATTTTTCTGGATTGTCTAGAGCATAGCGGAATTTTTCCCAATCGATTTGCTTATCCCATATTGCCACGATTAAAGCTGCGACTGAATTTCCACAAAGATTTCCAACTGCTCTCATTTCTGACATGAATTTATCAACACCTAGAAGAATGCCTATTGCAGCTACAGGTAAAACTTGTGCTAAAGTCGCATTTGCTTCAGAAATTTCCATATTTCCTAAAGCTGCTAAAGTACTTCCAAGAACGATAAATCCTGATCCTGTAACACCTACTGCACCTTTTGAAGCTATCATTAAGACTATTAAAATGCTTATTTCATGAGCCAAGCTTAAATTTACATTGAAAGCTTGAGCAAGGAAAATCAAACTCATGGCTAGATATATGTTTGTACAATCAAGATTAAAACTATATCCTGTTGGTAAAACAAGTCCTACGGTAGCCTTAGAAAGACCTGCTTTTTCTAGTTTTCTCATCAAAGGAGCAAGAGCAGACTCGCTAGAGCTTGTTGCAAATACTATAAGTACTTCTCTAGAGATAAAGCGCATAAATTTAAATATATTTACTTTTGCAAAATAACAAATCAAGCCTAAAATTCCAAAAATAAAAATAAGACAAGAAAGAAGCATTACCAATAATAAATATGCAAGATTAACCAAAGAGCCTAGACCGTATTGGGCTATGAGCACTGCCATAGCCGAAAAAGCAGCAACAGGGCTAAAATACATAATCACTTGTAAAATTTTAAAGACAAAGTTTTGAATCACTTCAAAAACTCTTTGAATAGCCTGTCTATCTTCTACTCTCATTAAAGATATAATAAGAGCTGTAACGATAGCAATAACCAAAACTTGTATAGTTTTGCCCTCAGTAAAAGGGGTTATAATATCTTTTGGCATGGCATCTTTTAGAATGTGCATAATTTCTGAACTCGCACTTACTTCAGTTGTTTGAGAAATGTATTTTTGCACGCTTGCAGTATCAAGCTGGCTTGGATCAAGATTCATCCCACGACCCGGTTGCATTATATTTGCCATAAAAATACCTATAGCAAGCGCTAAAGTACTTACAACTTCAAAGTAAATAACCGCCTTGGTACCTATGCTTCCGATTTTTTTAAGACTTTCAAGACTGATGATACCTAAAACTAAGGTAACAAAAATAATAGGACCGATGAGAACTTTTAAGGCGCTTATGAAATAATCAACACCCGGTTTGCTTGCTATAGCTAATTCTTTATTTGCATAGCCAAGTATAATGCCTGCAATAATGCCTACAATAACCCAAAAACCTAAACTTTTAAACATGCGTTTATATAATGGAGGTTTTCTTTCTGCAAAGGTTTGACTTAAAGTTTCCAAAATAACTCCTTATAATTTTACTTTAGAGATTAAGTTTATTTCGTGGATTTTATCAAAAAATAAATAGAACATAGTTTAAAAAATAATTAAAATAACTTTTCAATACAGTTATTTTCTAAATCGTGTTACTAAATTTCTCAATTGTATTATTTGTATAGATCTGTCAAAATAATTGCATTGATTTATTTATTTTGTATTATAAATTATTTGTAATAATTTCGTTTGAAATTTTGTATTTTTAAATCAAGGAGCGAATCTATGGAAGAAATAATTTTAGAAAAAGATGCTCTTATCACCTCAAAGACAGATCTTAAAGGAAATATCATTTACGCTAATAATGATTTTTTAAAATACGCAGGTTATGAAGTGAGTGAACTTTTGTTAAAACCTCACAATATAGTAAGACATGAAGATATGCCTCGCACTGTTTTTAAGTGTTTGTGGGATTATATACAAAATGGTAAGGAAATTTTTGCTTTTGTAAAAAATAAAGCAAAGGACGGAAGATATTATTGGGTATTTGCTAATGTCACCGCTTCTTTTGATGAGCAAGGTAATATTATAAATTATTATTCGGTGCGACGCGCTCCTAATCGCAAAGTTTTACCCCTTATAGAAGAAATATATAAAACTCTACTTGAAAAAGAAAAACAAGGAGGTATTAATGCAGGAATTCAAGCTTTAAACGATATTATAAATTCGCATAAAACTTATTACAATCATTTGATTTTTAATCTTCAAGAAAATAGCTAGAATAACTAATTAAGTTTTGTTTAATAATATGTAATATATAATTGCAAACTTCTTAAGTAATAGGTATTATACATTACAAGATATTATTAAAATTCTTACATAAAACAAAGGAAGTCGGTATGAAGAATGTATTTATATTAGCTATTTTTATGGGTTTTTTGGGCATACTTGGAACTTTATTTGTCCATGTTTATATGGGAGTGGTAATTTTTGTTTTAATTATTGCTTTATTGGTTTATCTATTTTTATACCACAAAGATGAGCAAATAATGATAGATAAACTGCACGATCTTTGTAAAGAGTTAAAAGAGGGGAATTTTGACAACAGAATAGTTTATATCAAAACAAGAAGTAAAAAACTTTCTGAAATCGCAGATAATCTTAACAATACCATCGATGGTTTAGAAGCTTATTTAAGAGAAATCAATACTTCTATTTCTTGCTCGCAAAAGGGTGAATTTTATCGTAAAGCTTTGCCTGAGGGTCTAAAAGGGATTTTTGCACGCAATATAGAATTTATTAACAAAGCTTTGGCAAATATAGAAGTTACTGCAAAATCTACATTTAAAAATGCGTTATCAAGAACTTTAATGGATTTAAGTCTTGGCAATCAAAATAAAGACATGTCTCAAATTTCAGCTTCCTTAAATCAAGACATCAGCGCAATGAAACATGTTTATGATTCGGTTGATAGTATTTCTTATGTGGCTACAGAAAATGGCTCTGAGGTTGATTCTTTGAAAAATGCTATGACTTCTTTAATGGAAGTAGTAAATTCTAGCAAAGAAACAGTGCAAACCTTTGTGGCAAATTCACAAAATATTACTTCTGTAGTAGAAGTTATACGCGATATAGCAGAGCAAACCAATTTACTTGCACTAAATGCTGCTATCGAAGCTGCTAGAGCAGGCGAACATGGTCGAGGTTTTGCTGTTGTTGCAGATGAGGTTAGAAAATTAGCCGAAAGAACACAAAGATCTACCAGTGAGATTTCTGTTGCTATCCAAACTATGCAACAAGATTTTATCAATATTCAAAGCGGAAGTGAGCAAGTGTTTAATATAGTCAGTGAGTCTGAAGAAAGGATTAATAAATTTTCTGAAGCATTTAAAGGGTTGGAAGAAAATAGCTCGGCTCTAGGTAAAAATTTTGGCGCATTTGCCAAAAGATTGATTTTATCTGTTGTTAAAATTGATCATATTTTATATAAATCAAATATTTATCTTAGCCTTAATGGAACTCAAAATTTCAATCTTTCAAGCACGGATCCTATATCAAATCTTTGCTTAGATGAAAGAGCAAAAAATGTGATCAATGAGCTTGTGCCGGAAACTGATTTGGTTTTAGCTAAAGAATTTATTCAAGATAATGCTCAAAAGGCTATAGAAGAGTCAAATGTTGAGTATATTGATCAAAAGGCTTATGATAATATCGTGAGTGATATCAAAGCATTAGAGCAAAAAAGTGCTGATATTTTAGATAGGTTAAAACTTTAAGGAAAAATAAATGTCAAAGGAAATTTTTTTACAAGAAGATAGTTTAATCACCTCAAAAACAGATTTAAAAGGAACAATAGTTTACGCAAATGATGATTTCTTAAAATATGCAGGTTATACTATGGCAGAGGTATTATATAAGCCACATAATATAATCAGACATGAAGATATGCCTCGCACTGTTTTTAAATTTTTATGGGAATATGTGAAAGAAGGCAAAGAAATTTTTGCCTATGTTAAAAACAAAACCAAGGATAATGATTATTATTGGGTGTTTGCTAATGTAACTCCTTCTATAGATGCAAATAATAATACTATCGGATATTACTCTGTGCGTCGTATGCCAAATAAAAAAGCGATAGATACTATAGAAAAACTTTATAGTGATTTGCTTAAAGCTGAGAAAGAAAGCATAAGCAAGGGTGTGCAGTTGTTAAATGATTTTTGTAAAAATATTGGAAAAAGTTACAATGAATTGATTTTTTCTCTACAGGAATCCAAATAAAAAAGGCTTAAGACAAATTTTTGTTTTAAGCCTAGATATTATATAATCTTCCGCTTTAAATTTATTTTCTAGGGTAAATCATGTTTGATATTATTGTTATAGGTGGTGGTCATGCTGGAATTGAGGCAAGTGCTGCTTCTGCTAGAATGGGTAAAAAAACACTGCTTTTAACTACGCTGATAGAGCAAATTGGTGCGGCGAGTTGCAATCCTGCGATAGGTGGACTTGCAAAGGGTCATCTTGTAAAAGAGATTGATGCTATGGGTGGTCTAATGGGTGAGATTACGGATATAGCAGGGATACAGTTTCGTATTTTAAATGAAAGCAAGGGTGTTGCAGTACGAGGAAGTAGAGCACAAATTGATATGGATAAATATCGTATCGTTGCGCGCAATAAGCTTTTAAAACTTAAAAATTTAGAAATTTCTCAAGAGCAAGTATGCGAATTGATTTATGAAAATGATAGCGTTATAGGAGTTAAAACCAACCTACAAAATAGCTATAAAGCAAAAAAGGTGATCTTAACCACGGGTACTTTTTTAAATGGACTTATTCATATAGGTGAAAATAAACTTACAGCGGGTAGAGTAGGTGAGCTTGCTTCTGTTAAATTGGGTGAGAATTTATTAAGTACTAATTTAAAAATGGGGAGATTAAAAACAGGAACTTGCCCAAGAGTGGATGCTAAGAGTATTGATTTTGATGTATTAGAAATTCAATACGGCGATCAAAATCCTAAGGCTTTTAGCTTTAGAACAAAAAATTTTGATCCCAAGCAACTTCCTTGTTATATTGCAAGGACAAATTTAAATACTCATGAGATTATTAAAAACAATTTTTACCGAGCACCGCTTTTTACAGGGCAAATTGAAGGAGTAGGCCCAAGATATTGCCCTTCTATCGAAGATAAGATTAACCGTTTTAGTGAGAAAGAAAGTCATCATCTTTTCATAGAACCACAAACCATCGATGCAACAGAATATTATATCAATGGTTTTTCAACTTCTTTACCTTATGAAGTTCAAATTCAAATGTTACGCTCGGTAAAAGGTTTTGAAGAAGCTAAGATTACGCGCTTTGGCTATGCTATAGAATATGATTACATAGAGCCAACAGAGCTTTATCATACTCTAGAAACTAAAAAGATTAAAAATCTTTATTGCGCGGGGCAAATTAATGGTACTACAGGATATGAAGAAGCAGCAGCTCAAGGTTTTATGGCGGGAGTAAATGCTGTTTTAGCTTTGGACAATAAAGAGCCTTTTATTTTGCGTAGAGATGAAGCTTATATCGGAGTTTTGATTGATGATCTAGTCATCAAGGGTACAAAAGAACCTTACAGAATGTTTACTTCAAGGGCTGAATTTAGACTGCTCTTAAGGGAAGAAAATGCCATTGTAAGACTTGGAAAATATGGCAAAGAATTGGGTCTTTTAGAAGATGAGTCTTATCAGTTTATAGAAAATATTCGTTTAAATACTCAAAAAGGACTTGAACTGCTTCTTGAAAAAGAATTTACTCCAAATACCGAAAATAATGCTTTTTTAGCAAGTATAGGAGAGGAAAAAATCACTTCTATAGTCAATTTGCAAAAAATTGTTGCAAGATCGAGTTTTGATATAGAAAAGCTAAAAAAATTAAATGTGATTTTTGAAAATATGGATGAATATTCCTTGAGAGAAATTTTAAACGAGGCTAAATATTATCACTACATTGCTATGCAAAAATCGCAAGTTGAAAAAATGAAAAATTTAATCGATATGAAAATTCCAAGTGATTTTGATTTTGCAAGTGTGAGTGGATTAAGCAATGAGGTTGTAGAAAAACTTCAAAAACATAAGCCTTTAACACTTTTTACAGCAAGCGAGATCAGCGGGATTACTCCTGCAGCTTTGGATATCTTACAAATTTATATAAAAATGCAAAAGAAAAAAGCTTAATGCTTGCTAGTGTAATTTTTCTAATTACTCTCATTTTGCTTTTTTGGCGTCCGTGGAATTTACCTCTGTGGCTGATTGCTATTTTTGGGGCTTTATTTGTATTTATTTTTAAGTTGGTTGATTTAAAAGATGCTTCTTTTGTCTTTGATCTTGTTTGGGATAGCTCTTTAACACTTGTGGGTTTGATTATCCTTTCTTTTAGTTTGGAGGTTTTGGGATTTTTTAATTTTGTTGCTGTGAGAATTTTGCGCCTTTCAAAAGTTAAAAATTTCCATACAATCCATACCAAAAAATTAATGCTTTTTATGCTTGTTTTTGTTTTTTGTCTTTCAGCTTTATTTGGAAATGATGGGGCTATTTTGATTATTACTCCCATTGTGCTTGCGCTTTTTTCAACTCTTAAAAACTATAAAGAAAGTACTATCTTAAGTGCATTTTTGCTGAGTGTTTCTTTTTTGTGTGATGCAAGTTCAAATGCTTTAATTATCTCAAATTTGACAAATATCATTACGGCTAATTATTTTGATCTTGATTTTTTAGAATTTGCTAAAACCATGTTTTTACCTAATTTATTTGTGTTATTTTCTACTATTATAATGGTATTTATGATTTTTGCAAAAGTATTGCCTAAAGAACTTGAAATCAATATCCTAGCAAATGATTGTATTTCGGTAAAACTTTTTATTTTTTGCATTATTTATTTAGTATTTTTCGTATTAAGTTTTTTTATAGGAGAATTTTATAACTTAAATGTCAGTTTTTTTGCCATAGGGGGTGCTTTACTCTTTTGGTTTTTTGTTTGTTTTTTAAAGAAAAAAGAGGCATTAAAAATTATTAAAAATGTACCTTGGGGTATCTTTGCTTTTAGTTTTGGACTTTATATGGTAGTTTTTGCTTTGCACAAAGTTGGAATAAGCAATGTTTTAATTTCTGTCTATGATATTTTAGCTCAAAATAAAATCGCTGCCATTTTTGGGACTGGCTTTATCTCAGCTTTTCTTTCTTCTATATTTAATAATTTGCCTATGGCTTTAATTGGTGATTTGGCTCTGAAAAATTTTCCTCAAAGTATGGTTTATGCACATCTTTTAGGAGTCAATATAGGGCCAAAACTTACCCCCATAGGTTCTTTAGCTACTTTGCTTTGGCTAGGAATTTTGGCAAAAAAGGGTATAGAAATTTCTTTTTGGAAGTATTGTAAATTTGGTTTTTTAATCACTCTACCAGTGCTTGCTTGCTCGCTTTTTGGTCTTATTTTACAATATTAAAGTAAAACTTAGCAAACAAAGAAAAAATTTATTTTATTTTAGATACACTAATGATTTGGTTAAAATAAAAAACGAAAGGACAAAGTTATGGCTACATCTGAAAGTAGACGAAGCTTCATGGGTTTTGCATTTGGAACAGTAGCTGCTGTAGGCGGTGTTTTTTCACTCGTTGCGATGAAAAAAACTTGGGATCCGCTTCCAAGTGTTAAAGCTGCAGGCTTTACTACAGTAGATTTATCGGGAATGCAAGATGGAGAGCTAAGAACTATAGAATGGCGTAAAAAGCCTATTTTTATCTTAAAAAAAGATCCAAATATGCAAAAGGATACTAAGCGAGATGTTGTGGTAGATAATGCTGCATATACTGTTGTTATAGGACTTTGCACTCATTTGGGTTGTATTCCTGCTTATCACGCAAGTGAGCAACTTTTTAAATGCGCCTGTCATGGTGGAGAATTTGATACAAGTGGAAAAAATACCTTTGGGCCTCCTCCAAGACCTCTTGATATACCTCCTTTTAAAATAGATGGAACCAAACTTGTTCTAGGTGAAGAAGGTCCAGAATATAAAAAATTGATGGAGGAAGCTTAATATGGCACATATTAGAAAGGCTAACGGGCTAGCGGATTGGCTTGATCAAAGACTAGCAGTACATAAACTACTTGATGTTTTAATGGTGAAATATTGGATTCCAAAACAAATCAATTTCCTTTGGGCGATGGGGGTTATTTTAACTACTCTTTTTGCTGTGCTTTTTGTTACGGGACTTTTACTTGTTATGTATTATAAGCCAGATACTGCTCTTGCTTTTGATAGTGTGAATAAAACTATCATGCAAGAAGTGGAATACGGTTGGCTTTGGCGTCATATGCACGGTGTTGCTGCTTCGGTTATTTTCTTGGTTATTTATATCCACATGCTAACAGGAATTTATTATGGTTCTTATAAGCGTGGTAGAGAAATGATTTGGGTAAGTGGTATGCTACTTTTTGTAGTATTTTCTGCTGAAGCTTTTAGTGGATATATGCTCCCTTGGGGACAAATGAGTTATTGGGCTGCTCAAGTTATTACTAACCTTTTTGGTGGAATTCCATTTATTGGATCTGAACTTGTTATTTGGATTCGTGGTGATTATGCGGTTTCTGATCCAACTTTAACAAGATTTTTTATGCTTCATGTATGTTTACTTCCTATAGTAATCATTGCTATCATAGCATTTCACTTTTATTCTTTAAGAATTCCTCATGTAAACAATGAGATCGCTGAAGAATTGGATTTTGATTTAGAAGCTGAAAAATATATGGCAGGTGATACAAAGGGTTCTAAAGTAATTCCTTTTTGGCCAGGATTTTTATCTAAAGACTTTATGTATATTTGTCTTTTTATGATTTTCTTTTTCTATTTGGTATGTTTTAAATTTGGTTTTGCAATGGATCCTATCAATTTTGACCCTGCTAACGCGCTTAAAACTCCAGCACATATTTATCCTGAGTGGTATTTCTTGTGGAGTTATGAAGTTTTAAGAGGATTTTTCTTTGATATTGCAGGCATTAAAGCTTTTGATATAGGATTGGCTGCTTTTGGTATAGCACAAGTTATTTTCTTCTTGCTTCCTTGGCTTGATAGAAGCGATGTAGTTAAACCTGCTCATGAACGACCTTTATTTTTTGTTTGGTTTTGGGTATTGCTTATAGATTTAATTGTTTTAACTATTTATGGAAAACTACCTCCAACAGGTGTAAACGCTTGGGTTGGCTTCTATGCTTCTATAGTATTTTTACTTTTATTTATAGTCGTTTTACCTATAATAACTATCATGGAAAGAAAAGGAGCTAAGTAATGAGAGAGCTAAAAATATTTTTAGTAGTAGTAGTTTTTACTGCTCTTGTTTATTGGGGGGTTGAGCCTTATGCACACTCTGTAATGAAACCTCATGTTGCTCCTGCTAATTTTGATTTTGCAGCTGAAGATACAACTTATGCTAAGGGCATAATAGCAGAAAAAGAAATAGCTTTAGAAGATGCAAAAAAATCAAATGATGCAAAAAGAATAGAAAGTGCCCAAAAAGATCTTGATAAAGCTAAAGAAAATTTAGCTAAAGTAGAAAAACTTTGGGCGGATGTTGCAAAGATAGATTTTGCTAAAGGTGATGCTGCAAAAGGTAAAGAATTTTTCAATAGCAATTGTTTTGCGTGTCATGGTCTTAAAGAAGATGGTATAGCAGCAAACATTACAGATTCTTCTTTAGGTGTAATTCCGCCAGATCTTAGTTCTTCAGGTGTTATTTTTGATGAAAAATTTTTAGCAGCTTTGATTATGAATCCTGCTCTTGCTTTAAAAGTAGAACATAAATTTGGAGATGCTTTTATCATGACTGCTTACAATAGCGAAACCTCAGGAGATAGCGAAGAGCTTGTAAATACAAATATAGCTGATGTTATTGCCTATCTAAAAGAAGTAGGTGCTAAATTTGAAGCTAAAGAAAATGATAAAATTAAGCAAGAGGCAGAGCTTAAATACTCAAAAATCGAAGATGCTAATGAAAAATCAGTTTTAATTGAAAAAGAAATTGCCTTTGCTAAAGATAAAGCTACTTTTATAGAGGCTTGCGGTCGTTGTCATGATGTCAAGTATGATAGCTTTCTTACTCCATCTAATTATAATGACTTAGCAAATTATTTAGGTTCAGTTCCGCCTGATCTTTCTATGATGATTAGATCTCGTGGAGAGCAGTATTTGCATGATTTTATCAACAATACTCAAAAACTTCTTCCAGGAACTGCTATGCCAAGAGTAGGTTTAACAGAAGATGCGCAAGCTAAAGTTGTTTCTTATCTTGAAAAAGTAGGTGATAGCAAAAAAGAAGAAAGAGAAAGCACAGGAATTTATATAATGATATTCTTTGCAATCTTAAGTATCTTTGCTATAGGCTGGAAGCGTTCTGTTTGGTCTAAACTTCATTAATATTAGAAATTTTGCCACTTATTATATTTGTGGCAAAATTTCCACCTTCTTTTATATATAGCTTATATTTTTTAATCCAAATAATTATTTTTATTTAAAATAAAATTATAGAAATTTTTTAAAACAAATCAAAATCATAGATAATTGACTCATATAGCTTTTTTAAAATTTAATAATTAGAGAAAACTCTTGCAAATTAAGCATGTTCATAAGTAAATGCTAAACTTAAATTTGATAAAATCTTAGCTTCATTTCGCACGCATCAATCCTTTTTAGCTTGTATAAATTAAGGGATGCGGAGGAATAAAGCTAAATTATAAGGAGAAACTCATGGTTAGTATGAGAGATTTATTGGAATGTGGTGTACATTTTGGACACCAAACAAGACGCTGGAATCCAAAAATGAAAAAATTTATTTTTGGCGAGAGAAAAGGTATCTATGTAATAGACTTACAAAAAACTTTAAGATATTTTAGATATACCTATAATATCGTTCGTGATGCTGCTGCTGAAGGAAAAACTATACTTTTTGTTGGTACAAAAAAACAAGCAGGTGGAGCGATTAAAGAATACGCTGAAAAATGTGGTATGCCTTATGTAAATCACAGATGGTTAGGCGGTATGATGACAAATTTTGGAACTATTCGCCAATCAATTAGAAAATTAGAAGTTATTGAAAAAATGGAAGAAGATGGAAGTATTAAACTTTTAACTAAAAAAGAAGCTTTAATGCTTACAAGAAAAAAAGAGAAATTATTGGCTTATCTTGGCGGAATTCGTTATATGAAAACACAACCTGATATGATTTTCGTTATAGATACAGTAAAAGAAAAAATTGCAGTTCAAGAAGCAAATAGATTAAAAATCCCTGTAGTGGCTCCACTAGATACAAACTGCGATCCTGATCTTGTAACTTATCCTATCCCAGGAAATGATGATGCAATTCGTTCAGTGCAACTTTTCTGCCAAGAAATGGCTGAAGCTATTAATGAAGGAAAAGCATTAAGAGAACAAGATGGTGAGGCTTTACCAAGTGAAGAAAAAGAAATCACAGATGAAGAGAAAAAAGAAGTTTTAGATGAAGCAATGAGCGAAGAAGATTTTAATGGGGAGCAAGAATAATGGCTGAAATTACTGCTGCAATGGTAAAAGAACTCCGCGAAAGTACAGGCGCGGGGATGATGGATTGTAAAAATGCTTTAAGTGAAACAAATGGAGACTTTGATAAAGCAGTTCAACTTTTAAGAGAAAAAGGTTTAGGTAAAGCTGCTAAAAAAGCTGATAGACTTGCTGCTGAAGGTCTAGTTAGTGTTAAAGTAAGTGATGATTTTACAAGCGCAACAGTAAGTGAGATTAACTCAGAAACAGATTTTGTGGCTAAAAATGAACAATTTATCGCTTTAACAAAAGACACAACAGCACATATTCAAAACAATAGCTTACAAAGCGTTGAAGAGCTTCACTCTAGTACAATTAATGGTGTAAAATTTGAAGAATATTTAAAAAGCCAAATTGCAACTATCGGTGAAAACTTAGTTGTAAGAAGATTTGCTAGTTTAAAAGCAAGTGCAAATGGTGTAGTAAATGGGTATATCCATACCAATGGTCGTGTGGGTGTTATCATCGCTGCAGCTTGTGATAGTGCTGAAGTGGCAAACAAATCAAGAGATTTCTTAAAACAACTTTGTATGCATATAGCTGCTATGAGACCAAGTTATTTAAGCTATGAAGATTTAGATATGGAATTTGTAGAAAACGAATACAAAGCTTTGGTTGCAGAACTTGAAAAAGAAAATGAAGAAAGACGCAGACTTAAAGATCCAAATAAACCAGAGCATAAAATTCCTAAATTTGCAAGTCGTAAACAACTTAGCGATGCGATTTTAAAAGAAGCTGAAGAGAATATAAAAGAAGAGCTTAAAGCTCAAGGCAAACCTGAAAAAATTTGGGACAATATTATCCCTGGTAAAATGAATAGCTTTATAGCAGATAATTCTCAACTTGATAGCAAGCTTACTTTAATGGGTCAATTTTATGTAATGGATGATAAAAAAACCATCGAGCAAGTGATTGCTGAAAAAGAAAAAGAATTAGGTGGAAAAATCAAAATCGTTGAATTCATTCGTTTTGAAGTAGGAGAAGGTTTAGAAAAGAAAACCGAAGATTTTGCTGCTGAAGTTGCTGCACAGCTTTAAAGTATCAAAATGGAATTATTAAGAGCGGAAAATTTAGGCCATAGCTTTGACTATCCGCTCTTTGAAAATTTAAATTTTACTTTAAATAAAAAAGATTGCATTGCTATACAAGGTAGCAGTGGTTGTGGGAAATCTACTCTTTTACATATAATTTCTTCTTTATTGAAACCAAACAAGGGTGAGGTTTTTTTTAAGGGTCAAAATCTTTACAAGATAAATGAAAATGAAAGACTCAAAATTCGCCGTTATGACTTTGGTATCATTTTTCAAACTCATTATCTTTTTAAGGGTTTTTATGCTTTAGAAAATATAGAACTTGCTAGTGTTTTATCAAATCAAGATTTGGATGAAAAAATCTTAAAAAAATTAGGTATCTATGAGCTTTTAAAACAAAAAATAGGTAAATTAAGCGGAGGTCAACAACAACGAGTAAGTATAGCTAGAGTACTTTGTAAAAAACCAAAAATCATTTTTGCTGATGAGGCTACGGGAAATTTGGATTTTGATAATGCTAAAAATGTTATAGAGCTTTTGGTTTCTTATGCTAAGGAAAATGACGCTGCTTTGTTTTTTGTTACTCATGATTCTAAGCTTGCTCAATTTTGCGATAAGACTTATATTTTAAATACTAATGGAATTTGTTAATTATTTAGGAGATAAAAATGTAGCCACCTTTATGTTGCTCTTTGCTAGAATGAGTGGACTTATAGTATTTTTTCCTTTTTTTTCTCATAATTCTATCCCTATGGTTATCAAAACTACTTTTGCATTATTTTTAACCATGTATTTATTCCCTTTGGCAAAACTTGAAATTTTACACCTCGATAGTTTTTTTGTTATTCAGCTTTTAAGTGAAGTGATTTTTGGAATGATAGCCGGACTTATGTTGCAGATTATTTTTGCTATTATTATGATGGCGGGCGAGCAGATAGCTTTTACCATGGGATTTACTATGGCTAGCGTTTTGGATCCAAGTTCCGGAACAAACATGCCTATCACTTCTCAAATTTTACATTTAATTGCTTTATTATTTTTTCTTGCTTTTGATGGTCATCATTTAATGCTTTTATTTTTAAGTCATTCTTTGGGCTATATTAGTCTTGGTGGTTTTTATCCTCATGAAAATTTAATGCATTATCTAAATATGGGAATGTTAAATATTTTTATTATAGGTTTTACGATGAGTTTCCCAATACTTGGAATTTCTCTTTTAGCGGACACTATTTTTGGACTTTTGATGAAAACTATGCCACAATTTAATCTTCTAGTAATTGGCTATCCTATCAAGATAGCTTTAGGATTTATAGTGTTAATAGCTATTTTACTTGTAATGATGCAATATTTTAAAGATTTGATTTTAGAGGTTTTTACTCATATGCAAACTCTATTTTTCGCCTAAGCAAAGGATAAATGAAAATGTTATAGAATAGCAATTATTTTTAAGGATTAAAGTGATGAAAATTTTACTTTTAAATGAAAACCCTGTTGTATCAAGACTTATAAGCTTGAGCGCAAAAAAAATGTCTTATGATTTTGAAGAAATTAATACTTATGATGAAAATTTAGGTCATTATGATGTGATTATAGTCGACAGCGACACACCTGCTCCTTTGAAAATTCTTAAAGAAAAATGTGATAAATTAATTTTTTTAGCTCCTCGCAATCAAAGCGTAGATATTGAAGCTCAAATTTTACACAAGCCATTTTTACCTACAGACTTTTTAAATTTACTAAATCAAGAAAATCTTAAAATCGATGATTCTATTGTTCTGCCTATTGATGAATCTGAAAATCCTTATGCTGATATCAGTTTAGATCTAGACAGTTTAAATTTGGATGACTTGCCAGATGAAAATAATAATGCACAAGAAAGTGATTTTTCTTTAGAGAAAAGTTTAGAGTCTCTAACTTTAGATGATATGGAAGAAGAAGAAGAAGAGGCAAGTCAAAAAGAAATTGCTAGTGAAAACATAGATGAAGAGTTAAATTTGGATGATTTAAGTCTTGATGAAGAGCAAGAAGGGGACAATAGTACATCAGAGCAAGTTGAAGTCAGTCGTTTAGAAGAAAAACATGAAGAAGCTTTAGAAGCGCTATCTCAAGATGATATTTTAAACGATGAATTTAGCGAAGAAAAGGAAGAAGAGCTAGAGACTCAAGAGCAAGATGCAGAAGAGCAAGATAAGATAGAAGATATTCAAGAGCTTGAAGATAAAACTGTTGATTTGGACAGTGATTTATCGCAAGATGATGAAATTTCTAATGCTCAAGAGATAAGCATAGATGATGTTTTAGATGCAAAAGAAGAAACTCAACCGGATGTATTAAAAGAAGAAGAACCTGATAAAACTCAAGCACAAGATTTTGTTGCAGATGATTTTCCTATTGTCGAAGAGCAAGAAACAGAGCTTGATTTTGATGATATTCCAGAAGATGCTGAATTTTTAGGACAAGCAAAAGAAGAGGATGAAGCTGTAGAGGATTTCTTGCCTGTTGTAGAAGATCAAGAAAATTTAGATGAGCATGATGAATTTGAAGAAATGAGTAATTTAAGTACTCAAGATCAAATCAAAGAAGAATTAGCACAACTTGATGAGCTTGAATATGATATTGACAGTGATGATAGTATCAAGGTTTTAGAGGATTTTAAGGAGGAGCCTATCTTGGATGATAAAGATTTACCAAGCAATGATGAAGAAGTTATTGTTCCAAAATTAGAAATTAATGATTTTGATAGTTTAAAAGAAAGTGATATACAAGCAGCTTTGGGCGAAGAAATATCTACTTTAAAAGATAATAAAAATGAGAAATTAGAAACCAAAGAAGAACAATTATCGAGTGAAACGAGCGAAGAAATTGTTAATGAATTGAGTCAGAGCATAGCAGGGGCTATCACTTCAAGCATTAAAGATGATACCTTAAAAGCAGCGCTTAAGGGTATGAATATGAATATAAATATTAGCATTAGTTTTAATGAGGATAAAAATTGAGCGCTTTTATATTATTAGTTTCAGGGCCAAGCGGAGCAGGAAAATCTACTCTTTTAAAAAGACTTTTTGATGAATTCCAAGAAGAGCTTTATTTTTCTATTTCTTCAACAACACGCTTGCCAAGAGAAGGCGAGCAGCATGGGGTGGATTATTATTTTATCACACATGATGAATTTCAACAAGGTATAGATAAGGAGCAATTTTTAGAATGGGCTAAAGTGCATGAAAATTTTTATGGCACTTCGCTTGAGCATACACAAAATGCTTTAAATAATGGCAAAATAGTTGTTTTTGATATAGATGTACAGGGTTTTAATATAGCTAGAAAGAAAATGGCTGAAAAAATTGTTTCTGTTTTTATCACAACAAAAAATAAAGATGAATTAAAAAAAAGACTTATTAAGCGAAATACTGATACAATATCACAACTAGAGAAGAGATTGCAAAATGCGAGTGATGAAATGAAAGAGCTTAATGAGTATGATTATTTGATCATTAACGATAAGCTAGAAGAAAGTTACGAAGCCTTAAGAGCAATTTTAATCGCCCATAAGTTCAAGACTAAAGGGCAAAATCTAGAACAAATTCAAAATATTTGGAACAAAGGAGAATAAAATGGGTGGTTGGTCAAGTCCAAGTCATTGGTTAATTATTTTATTAATTGTAGTATTGCTTTTTGGAGCTAAAAAGATACCAGAGCTTGCAAAAGGCTTGGGTAAAGGTATCAAGACTTTTAAAGATGAAATGAGCAATGAGGATGAAGCAGCAAAAAATGCAAATGCACATAAAATCGAAGAAAAGCAAAATACAACCAATCATACAAGCACTGATGCAAATATAGATGAAGTAAAAAAATCTTAAGGCTTAGTTTTTGAAAAATATTATTTTTAATGAAATTAAAAAAATTCTAGAGTGTGATTTTGCGCTTGAAAACCCGAAGGATAAAAACCTAGCTCATTTTGCTACTCCTTTGGCTTTTTCTTTGGCTAAAGAATTAAAAAAATCGCCTATTGCCATAGCAAATGATTTAGCTTTTAAATTTCAAGAGCATGATTATTTTGATAAGGTTGAAGCACTCAATGGGTATTTAAATTTTAGACTATCAAAAACCTTTTTAAATGATCTTGCAAACAAAGCTTTGCAAAATCCAAATGAATTCTCCAAAGGAGAGGGTAAAACTGAAAGTTTTTTACTTGAATATGTCAGCGCCAATCCTACAGGTCCTTTACATATAGGGCATGCAAGAGGTGCGGTTTTTGGTGATACTTTAGCACGCGTTGCAAAACATTTAGGGTATAAATTTGGCACCGAATATTATGTCAATGATGCGGGTAATCAAATTTATTTACTAGGGCTTTCTATTTTCTTAAATATCAAAGAAAGTATTTTAAAACAAGAAGTGGAATATCCTGAGCAGTATTACAAGGGTGATTATATTATAGATCTTGCAAAAGAAGCTTATGAACACTTTCCTCAAGTTTTTTTTACTGAAGAAAATATCCCTGCTTTGGCAGATTGGGCTAAAGATAAAATGCTTATTTTGATTAAAGATAATTTAAATCAAGCAAATATTCAAATCGATGCTTACGCCAGTGAAAGATCTTATTACGGTGCTTTGGAAGCAACACTATCAGCCTTAAAAGAGCATGGGGGTGTTTACGAGCAAGAGGGTAAAATTTGGCTTGCTTCATCTTTAAAGGGAGATGAAAAAGACCGTGTTATTATCCGTGAAGATGGTCGTGGGACTTATTTGGCAGCAGATATAGTTTATCATAAGGATAAAATGAGCAGGGGTTATGATAAATGTATCAATATTTGGGGAGCAGATCATCACGGCTATATATCTAGAATGAAAGCTGCTATGGAATTTTTAGGCTTTAAAGCTGATGATCTTGAAATTATCTTAGCACAAATGGTTTCTTTGCTTAAAAATGGAGAGCCTTATAAGATGAGTAAAAGGGCTGGAAATTTTATCTTAATGAGTGATGTAGTAGAAGAGATAGGAAGCGATGCATTGCGTTATATCTTTTTAAGTAAGAAGTGCGACACTCATTTAGAATTTGATATAAGTGATTTACAAAAAGAAGATAATTCTAACCCTGTGTTTTATATTAATTATGCTCACGCTAGAATTCATCAAGTTTTTGGCAAAGCGGGTAAAAAAATCGATGATGTAATTGATGCAGATTTGCAAAGTCTAAATCAAGATGGAGTAAATTTGCTTTTTGAAGCTTTAAATTTAAAAGCTGTTTTAACCGATGCTTTTGAGGCGCGCGCTTTACAAAAAATTCCTGATTATCTTAAAAATTTAGCTGCTAGTTTTCATAAGTTTTATAATGAAAACAAAGTTGTAGGCTCTGTTAATGAAAATGATTTATTAAAACTTTTTGCTTTGGTTGCGCTTAGCATTAAGACAGCTTTTGCTCTAATGGGAATTGAAGCTAAAAATAAAATGGAACATTAAAACAGTATTTTTACTGTTTTAATGATTGAGTAAAAATACTGCTATAATTACAATAATAATACCTAAAATTCCTATTTTGTTTAATTTTTCTCTATATAAAATCCACCCACCAAGACAAGTTCCTATGATTCCTATAGCACCCCAAGTTGAATAAGCTATACTTAATGGAACATATTTTAAAGAAAAAGAAAGTAGAAAAAAGGCTAGTATAGCGCTGATGATTGCAGCTATACCCCAAGATTTATGTCTAAAACCATCAGATTTTTTTAATAATAAATTTGCAACGATGTCTAAGAATGCTGATAAAATTATAATTGCTATATACATTTATTCTTTAACCTCTCCTATATTGATTAGGATGATCCCGATGATGGAAAGAGCAATGCCTAACATTTGAGTTGAAGTTAAGCTTTCTTTAAAAAGTATAAAAGAAACTAAAAGTATAAGAATAATGCCTAAAAGTTCCCACACGGCATAAGCAATTCCTACTTGAATTTTTTTAATCGCCTTTCCCATAAAGAAATAAGAAAAAGCTATAAAAATAGCCATAAAACCATAGGCTAAAATAAGATTATCCATTTTTAAAAAACTTGTACCTAAAACTTCAAAAACAATCGCACTGATAAGAAAGAACCAAGCTATAAAGAGTTCTTTTTTTATTAAATTCAAGAAAGCCCTCCTAAAAATAAATGGCAAAATCATATCATTTAAAGCTTTAATTAGCCTTTTTGTTTTATACTTTTAACTTTAGAAATTTTAAAGAAAGTGAGAATTGATGGGACGAGCATTTGAATACCGAAGAGCATCTAAGGAAGCTAGATGGGATAAAATGAGCAAGCTTTTTCCTAAACTTGCCAAAGCTATACAAGTGGCTGCTAAAGAGGGTGGAGCTGATCCTGATATGAATCCTAAGCTAAGAAGTGCTATAGCTACTGCTAAGGCAAATAATATGCCAAAAGATAATATCGATGCAGCGATAAAAAGAGCCAGTGGTAAAGACAGTGCTGATATTAAAAATATCCATTACGAAGGAAAGGCTGCTCACGGAGCTTTGGTTATAGTAGAATGTATGACAGATAATCCTACGCGTACGGTAGCTAATGTAAAAGCTATTTTTAGCAAAAATGGCGGAGAGGTTTTGCAAAACGGTTCTTTGGGTTTTATGTTTGCAAGAAAAGCAGTTTTCCATCTCGAGAAATTTGATGGAGATTTGGAAGAATTAGAACTTGAGCTAATCGATGCAGGGCTTGAAGAACTAGAGCAAAATGAAGAAGAATTAGTAATTAGTGGAGATTATACAGCTTTTGGCGAGCTTAGTACTGCTATAGAAGCTAAGGGCTTGGTTCTTAAAAAAGCAGGACTTGAATATATAGCTAATAATCCGGTGAGTTTTAGCGAAGAGCAACTTGGAGATATAGAAAAGCTTTTAGATAAACTTGAAGATGATGATGATGTCCAAGCTGTTTATACAAATATAGAATAAGGAGAAAAAATGTTAAAAACAATTGATACAAGTAAGGTTAATGAGTATAAATTTGCCCTTGTGGAAACTGAAAAAGGTACAATGAAATTAGAACTTTTTGGTGATGAAGCTCCACAAACTGTTTGTAATTTTGCAAATTTGGCAAATGAGGGTTTTTATAAGGATTTAAATTTTCATCGCGTGATTCCCAATTTTGTGATTCAAGGGGGTTGTCCACACGGTAATGGTATAGGTGGACCTGGATATGAGATTGTTTGTGAGTGTGATGATCAAGCACATAAACACCAACGCGGGACTTTATCTATGGCGCATGCAGGACGCGATACAGGTGGATCTCAATTTTTCATTTGTCACAGTCCACAGCCTCATTTAGATGGAGTTCATACTGTTTTTGGACAAATTAATCCTGAAGATAAAGAAAGCTTAGAAGTGCTAGATTCTATTCGTCAGGGTGATAAAATCATCGATATTAAAATCTGTGATAAAATTTAATTTGCATTAATTTTTTATCTTACCTATAGAGCTAGTCTTTTACTGGACTAGCTAAAATAGCTTCTGTATAAATCTTAGTTAGAAAGTATGATTTTAAATACTTGCTTTAATTTGTTTAATTTTTTAAGTTACAATTTCAGAAATTTTTCTTCTATAAGGCTAATATGCAAGAAATCATTCATTTTATTATCGAAACTGCTAGCGATTGGGGATATTTAGGCATTATTATTTTAATGACTTTAGAGAGTTGTTTTATACCTTTTCCAAGTGAAATCGTGATGATTCCAGCAGGATATTTAGCACATAAGGGTGAGCTTGATATAGTTTTTTGTATATTAAGTGGGGTTTTGGGCTCTGTTTTAGGGGCTTTGATTAATTATTATATTTGCTTTTTTTGGGGTAAAAAATTCGTACTTAGATGGGGTAAATATTTTGGTATTAATGAAGCTAAATTTGCAAAATTTGAAGATTTCTTTAATAAACATGGAGAATTTTCCACCTTTACTTGTAGGCTTTTACCAGGAATTCGTCAGTATATTTCCATGCCTGCGGGTTTGGTTAAAATGAAACTTGTTAATTTTGTGCTTTTTACTGCGCTAGGTAGTGCTATTTGGGTAAGTATACTTGCATTTTTGGGTTATTATATAGGAGAAAATGAAGAACTGATTAAAGCTTATCTGACTCAAATTCTTATTGCTATAGTTATTTTTATAATTTTGGCAAGTTTAATTTATATAAAAATAAAAAAGCCTTTTGCTAAAAAGGCTTAAATTTTATCGCTTACACTTTGTATAGCATTTTTAATTTGCAGTTTTGAATTTTCTAGCTTCATCTTTTCTCTGTCATTAAAATCTAATTCAAAGATTTTTTCCACTCCATTTTTTCCTATGATAGTGGGCAATGAAAATGCTAAATCATCAAAAACCACGCTTACAGGATGTAAGCTTTTTCTATCTTCTAAAACAGCTTTAGCTAAATTTGCACAAGAAGTTCCTATGCCAAATTCGGTTCTTCCTTTGCGTTTATAGATAAAATACCCCTCATCAACAACTGCTTTTTCGATATTTTCTATATCTAATTTTTTACCTATCTTATCGCAAAATGTTAGTAAATTTTGCCCCAAAACGCTAGCAGTAGAAAGGGCGGCAAATTGTGAATCCCCATGTTCTCCTATCATATAAGCGGTGATATCTTTAGGATTAAGATTTAAATCTTTGGCTAGAATTTTTTTAAGCCTAGAACTATCAAGATTGGTTCCACTTCCAAAAACATGGTTTTTAGGTAAAGAGCTTAGAATTTGAGTATAGTAAGTAATTGTATCGTTTGGATTTGTAGCAACGATATATTTACCCTTAAAATTTGCATGTTTTAAACTTAAAACAATATTTTTGAGCTCGGTAATATTGTTTTGAAGCTCGACCAAACGACTTGGTAATTCTTTTAAATTTTCTTTTCTGAAAGCTAGGATGATAATATCACAACTTGCCAGTTTTTCTAAATTTGTAGCATGAATTATTCTTGTGTAAGAAGAATGAATCGCAGACATATCTTCTAAATCTCTTGCGTGTGCTAAGGCTAAATCTTGTTTGATATCATATAAATAAAGTTCGGAGCAAATATTTTGCACAACAATATTATAAGCACTTGCTGCACCTACAAAACCTAAACCCACAATACCGATTTTTGACATTTTATCTCCTTTGCTTTGAAATTCTGTTATAATTATATAAAATTGATTTAAAGAAACTATAAATATGCAAAAGCCTGATATTCAAAGTTTAACAAATTTTCTAATCGACTATACGAAAACACTCCTAAGTGCGGGGACTTACACAGCTAGAGTTGCTAAATGCGTGGGTAGGATAGCTCAAGTTTATGGATATGAGATAAATATTAATTTCTTTTTTCATCATATCACTTTAAATATTGTAGATATTGAAGATAATTCCATACAAAGAACTTATGTAATACCTAATCATCATGCACATATTAATTTTAAGCTCATTTTTGAATTAAGTGCTTTAAGTTGGGCTATATATGATCATAAATACGAACTTGAAAAAGCAAAATCAGTCTTTAATACTATAAGCATTCAAAAAAAACATTCTTATATCTTAAATCTTTTATTTGTCTCTATGGCTAATTCAGGTTTTTGTAGGCTTTTTGGTGGGGATTTTGGCGCGGGGATTTTGGTATTTTTTGCGACTTTTTTGGGACTGCTTTTAAGATTTGCTCTTACTAAGGTGAAAATAGATTTAAGAATTCAATACATTCTTTGTTCTTTTGTTTCTTCTTGGTTTGTATTTTTGGGCTTGGATATGGGGTATACAAACACTTCAGATGCGGCACTTGGTTCTAGTATTTTATATCTTATACCAGGGGTGTTTTTTATCAATTCTATAATCGATATATTAAAAGATCATATTTTAATGGGTTTGAGTCGTATTATCAGTGTAGCTATTTTGATTTGTTGTATCGCTCTTGGAATTTATATAACTCTTAGTATTTCAAAATTCGGGATTTTGCAATGATTGAATTTGTCTTAAAAGATATGTTTTTTGCTGCTATGGCTGGATTTGGTTTTGCATATGCTTGCAATCCTCCTTTAAAAACTCTTATTTTATCCGCACTCTTGGCAGCTATTGCCCATGGACTTCGTTTTACTTTGATAGAGTATTTTCATTTTGAAACTTTAGCAATTGCAACTTTTGTAGCTTCTTTTTGTGTGGGTTGTTTGGGTATTGCTTTGGCTAAGATTATTAAAACTCCTGCTGAAATTATTGCTTTTCCTGCGCTTATTCCTATGATACCAGGTATTTATGCTTATAAGGCTATTTTATATCTTATCTCTTTTATCCGTAGCGATGATTTGAAGGCCAAGTCTGAATTTTTAGTGCATTTTTTTGATTATTTTTTTACAACACTTTCGGTAACTTTGGCTTTGGCTATAGGAGTAAGCGTTACTTTGCTTATATTTTTTGAGCAAAGTTTTATGATGACAAGGCATGCTAAAAAGCATTGATTTTTGTTTAATTTTTCTTATTATAATTTTGAAAATTTTATAAAAAAGGAAAAATATATGTTGTGTCCTGTTTGTAATGTTGATTTAGTGATGAGTGATAGAAGTGGAGTTGAGATTGATTATTGTCCAAAGTGTCGCGGTGTTTGGCTTGATCGCGGAGAGCTTGATAAAATTATAGAACGCAGCACTCCTAATACAGCAAGTTTTAACCAAGCTCCAAGACAAGAGCCTAGATATAATGATCATTCCTATAGTCACCAAAGTCACGATCATTATTATAAAAAGAAAAAAAGAGAAAGCTGGCTAGGCGAACTTTTTGATTTTTAATTTTTATGAAAAATATAAATCTTTATATCCTTTTTAGTTTAATATCTTAAAATATCAGGCAAAAAGGATATAAAATGTATGAATTTTTATCGCATGAGCCTTTAAAAAAGGCTTGCAATCATGTTCATGAACATAATCATCACGAACATTCCCATCATCATGCTGATGCAAGAAGTATGGATAAGAAAATATTAAAAATTTCTCTTTTGATGACTTTTTTGATGATGTTGGTTCAATTTATATATTCTTTACTTTCTAATTCTCTTGCACTTTTAAGTGATACTTTACATATGTTTTCAGATGTTTTTGCTCTAACGCTTAGCTTTTTAGCCATTATCGCTATAGAAAAATGGCAGGATCATCAAAAGACTTTTGGTTATTTTCGCTTAGAAATTTTGGTTGCATTTATCAATGCTTTAACTATCATCTTATCTGCGATTTTTATTATCTATGAAGCTATAGAAAAGCTTATAAATCCAAGCAGTATCGATGCTAAAACTATGATCATAGTAGCTGTTTTAGGTTTTTTAGTCAATGCTATAAATGCTTTTATGATGTTTAGAGGTGCAAATTTAGAAAATGTCAATATGAAATCAGCCTTTTTGCATATGATGAGTGATTTACTGGGCTCTTTGGTGGTGATTATAGGTGGTATCGCTGTATATTTTAGTGGCATAGTTTATATAGATACGATTTTAGCTATTATTTTATCGCTCTTACTTTTAAGATGGGCTATAACACTCCTTAAGCAAAGTGTAAATATTTTGCTTGAAACTTCTCCTGTAGATATAGAAGAGGTAAAACAAGCTTTGCTTTTAAATTCTAAAGTAGAAGAGGTGATTGATTTGCATATCACGCAAATTACCAATAAAATGCTAGTAGCTTCTATGCATTTACGAGTTAATATTGATGATTTAAAAGAATTTGAACAATTATCTTACGATTTATCACATGATTTGTTGCACCGATTTGAAATAGGGCATATTACCATTCAACCTTTAAGGAGTAAAAATGAAATTTAAAGTCGCAAATATCAATTGTCAAAATTGTGCAAATTTGATTAAAAATTCTTTAGAAGATGTTTTTGGAGAGATCAAGATAGATCTTGATACGAATCCACGCACACTAAGTTTAAATTTAGATAGTTCAAGAGAAGAAGAATTTAAAAAAGAACTCAGTGAGCTTGGTTTTGAAGTTTTAGAAAAGATTGAATAATGCAAGAATTTCGTGTAAAAATAGGCAAAATGACTTGCGTAAATTGCTCTAATGCCATAGAGCGTGCTTGTAAGAAAATACAAGGAGTAAGTGACGCAAGTGTTTCTTATGTGAATTCTAGTGGAGTGTTTTTGCTCGAAGATGAAGCAAGGAGTCAAGATGTGGTTAAAAAAATTCAAAATCTTGGCTTTGAGATTTTGGAAAATGAGCAAAATTTGGAAGAATACCGCAAAAAAGAACTCATTGCTTTGCGTAAAAATTTGCTTTTAAGTATAGTTTTAAGTGCTTTGATTATGTATTTTGAGATGTTTGATACAAGCTTTTTAAGTCAAAATATGCAAATGCTTTTAAGTTTTTTTGCGATTTTTTATTGCGGTAGGACTTTTTTCTCTCATGCGATTAAGGGTTTAAAAAATTGGAATTTAGATATGAATACTCTAATCGCTTTAGGTTGTATCAGTGCCTTTGCTTACTCTTTTTGTATATATTTAAATCTTTTTGAAGATGAAAAGCACCTTTATTTTAGTGGTGCAGCTATGATTATAAGTTTTGTGCTTTTGGGCAAATTTTTAGAGACAAATGCTAAATTTAAGGCTTTAAATTATCAAAAAAGACTCAATGAAATTGATATAAAAAAGGCTAAAATTTTAAACGAAGCAGGAGAGCTTAGCGAAATTCCAAGTGCTTTTGTTAAAAATGGAGATATTATAGCAGTAAGTGAGGGCGAAAGCGTAGCGGTTGATGGGGTAGTGATCCAAGGTAAGGCCGAGATTGATACGAGTTTTTTAAGTGGAGAATTTTTACCTAGTAGTGTAAGGGTTGATGATGAGATAAAAGCAGGTTCTATACTTTTAAATGGAAATTTGCATATAAAAGCAAGTAAAAAAGCCATGGATAGTACCTTAGAGCAGATTAAAGATCTTGTCTTTAAAGCAGGAAATATCAAAACTCCTTTGGAAAATTCAGTCGATAGAATTTCTAGATATTTTGTCATTACAATTATCGCTTTTGCCTTGGCAGTTTTTGTATTTTGGAGTTTTAAAGCAGGCACAAGTGAGGCTTTTTTACATGCTTGTGCAGTTCTTTTAATCTCTTGTCCTTGTGCTTTAGGGCTTGCAACTCCTATCGCTTTAATCACTGCTCAAGGTGCGGCGATGAAAAATTTTATCTTAATTAAAAACCCTGCTGCTTTAGAAAATTTAAATAAGATCAAGACAGCTTTTTTTGATAAAACAGGCACTTTAACGCAAAACAATCTAGAACTTTTTAGGCACAATTTAAATGCTAAAGATTTTCAAATGCTAGCCTTAATTGAAAGCTCAAGTTCTCATCCTATCGCTAAGGCTATCTTTAAAGCTTCTAAGATAAAAGCTCAAATTTTAAAAGAAAGCAGTGAAATTTTTATAGGCAAGGGTGTAAAATACACAGAAGAAAATGAAGAATACTTGCTAGGAAATTTAAAATTCATGCAAGAGAATGGGGTGAAAAATTTAGAAAAGGTAGATGAATTTTTACAAGGCTTAAAAGAAGAAGCCTTAATTTGTGTGTATTTTTCTAAAAATGGTGAGTGCTTAGGGGTGCTTACTTTAAAAAATACCCTAAAAGAAGGAGCTAAAGAGCTTATAGAGGATTTTAAAAAGCAAAAAATTCAAAGCATTATTTTAAGTGGAGATAATGAAAAAAGCGTACAAGGTGTCGCAAATTTATTGGGTATTGCTGATTTTAAGGCAGGATTGTTACCTGAAGAAAAATTGCAAATCATTAAAGAACATAAGCAAAATTCACTTTTTGTAGGAGATGGGATTAATGATGCGGCTGCTTTAAATTTGGCGAGTGCGAGTATGAGTTTTAAAGAGGGAAGTGATTTGGCTAAAAATGCTGGAGATTTTATACTTATGAAAGATGATCTAAGGCTTATTTCTTGGTGTTTTAAGCTTGCTAATAAGACAAAAAATATTATCAAACTCAATCTTTTCTGGGCATTTTTTTATAATATTCTTTGTATTCCTGTAGCCGCAGGCTTTGTGCCTTTTATCACTTTAAGCCCTCATTTGGCAGCGCTTGCAATGTGTTTTAGTTCGCTTTGTGTAGTGCTTAATTCTCTAAGGCTTAGAAAAGTCTAAATCTTAGAGTTTTAGTTTTCTATTTTAGGCTCGCCAAAATATTCTCTTAAAGCTTCTTTTGTATCCTCTTGAGGATCAAATTTCTTTGCTCCTTGTTTTAGCTCATTAAAAGAAGAGTGAAGATCTATTTTTTTAGGGCTTTGCGCTTCATTATTTTGTTGAGGTAGTTCTTGGGTCAAGGATTGTAATTTGCTCTCATCTATAATAATTGCTTTTTGTACAGCAATTTTAGCATCGGAGCCAAAATGATTTCTAAAAAGTTCTTGGATTAGTTTAAAGCCCTTATTAAGCTTATCGCGATTGCTTCCTTGTGCGTTTGAGCTAATAGTCAAAATTTCATTTTCATAACTTATAAATCGAGTGCTTTGTTTAAAACATTCTCCAAGTTCATAATCCCTATCGTAGATTTTATCAAGTAAAATTTCATATGCATTTTTAATCGGTGATGATTTTTGAAATTCTACTACTATAGGGGTTTTTATTTCTTGTTTTTCTGGATTAGAATTTGTATTTGTAAGGTTTTTTTGAATTTCGTTAATTTGCGTATCGATTTCTTTTAAATGACTTGCTTCCATCATCATAAAAGCCATCACGCAAAGTGTAAAGCCATCATCATCGCAGATAAGATTTTTTGCCCTTGCTAGGATACGGAAAAATCTTTCATAAATGAGAGTTGAAAATTCACTGCTTTTTGCAAAAAAACTTTCTTTTAGATAAAAAAGCATTTCATCGATTACGCTTGAGGCTTCGTAGTCTTTAAGCTCTTCTAAAAAATCAAAAACTCTATCCTTGTTTTTGGTTAAAATGGCATGGTAAAATTCCTTGATTTTAGCAGGATCTAAAAAGCCTAACATGTCAGTAATCTTGCTCGTACTTATATCGTTTTGGCAAAAGATAATAGCTTGATCAAGCAAGGTAAGAGTATCCCTTAAAGAGCCATTTCCACTTCTTGCGACAAATTTCAAGGCTTCTTCTTCAAATTTGACATTTTCTTTGTTTAAAATTTCTTTTAAATGATTTAAAATTTCATTTTGCGGAATTTGCTTGAAACGAAAATGTTGCGTCCTTGAAAGCACGGTAGCGGGCAATTTTAAAGGATCGGTGGTTGCTAGGATAAATTTTACATAGCTTGGAGGCTCTTCTAGTGTTTTTAAAAGTGCATTAGCTGCTTGAGGTGTTAGCATATGTACTTCATCGATGATAAAGATTTTAAATCTTGCCATGGAAGGGGTATATTTGGTTTGCTCAATAAGAGCTTGTATGTCTTCTAGCCCCCGATTGCTAGCGGCGTCCATCTCGATAATGTCTATATGCTTGCCTTCGAGTGCAGCAAGGCATTGTTTGCAAGTTCCACAAGGGGTATCGCTTGGGCCATTATCGCAAACTAGGGCTCTAGAAAAAATTCTAGCACTTGAGGTTTTACCGCTTCCGCGTAAGCCTGAAAAAAGATAAGCATGAGCTAAGCGATTGTGATTTAATGCATATTTTAAGCTTGTGCTGACTGTTTTTTGCCCTATGAGTTCATCAAAGGTTTTAGGTCTGTATTTAATCGCTAAGGCTTGAAGCATCTCTACTCATTCATAATAGATAAAAGTTCTACATTGTCTTTAGTTTTTAGCATTTTTGAATAAAGGAATTTAAGCGCTTCGATATCATCCATTTGAGAAATCGCCGAGCGAATAGCCCAAATTTTTTGTAGTTCTGCCACTCCTTGTAAAAGCTCTTCTTTTCGAGTTCCGGATTTGATGATATTAATCGCAGGATAAATTCTTCTATCTGAAATATTTCTATCTAGGACTATTTCACTATTACCCGTTCCTTTAAATTCTTCAAAGATCACATCATCCATTCTTGAACCTGTGTCGATAAGTGCGGTTGCCACTATGGTCAAGGATCCGCCATTTTCTATATTTCTTGCTGCACCAAAAAAGCGTTTAGGCTTATGAAGTGCGTTAGCATCCACCCCACCACTTAATACCTTTCCACTGCTTGGGGTTGCGGTGTTATAAGCTCTAGCAAGCCTTGTGATACTATCTAGTAAAATGATAACATCTTTACCTGTTTCAACCATTCTTTTTGCTTTTTCGATAACAAGCTCTGCTACGCGAACATGGTTGTAAGCAGGTAAATCAAAAGTAGAGCTAAACACTTCACCCTTTACACATCTTTGCATATCAGTAACCTCTTCAGGTCTTTCATCGACTAAAAGAACGATTAAATGCATTTCAGGATGATTTTTAGCAATCGCGCTTGCTAGCTCTTTCATAAGTTCTGTTTTACCTGTTCTTGGTGGCGCTACGATGAGTCCGCGTTGCCCTTTACCTATAGGAGTAAAAAGATCTAAAATCCTTCCGGTTAATTTCATGGCATCGTATTCGAGTTTGATTTTTTCTGTTGGAAAAATAGGAGTTAGGTTGTCAAATAAAGGTCTTTCTTTGGCTTCTTGCAAAGGTAAATAATTAATCGCTTCTATTTTTAAAAGAGCATAGTATTTTTCTTGATCTTTAGGCTCTCTAACTTGTCCAGTTACTATATCGCCTACGCGCAGGGCAAATTTACGAATTTGTGAGTTTGAAACATAAGCATCATTAACACTATCGCTTAAATTTGAATCCATACCCCTTAAAAAGCCATAACCTTCTGAAGAAATTTCTAAAATTCCTGTAAAAAGGATAAAGCCACCCTTTTTGGTTTGAGCTTTTAAAATTTCGAAAATAAGTTCTTGACGGCGAAATTCTCTAGGATTTTCTATCTCACATTCATTGGCTATTTTGACTAGATTTTCTAAGTCAAGTAGTTTTAAATCTTCAATTTTATAACCCTCCACCGGAATGTGGGTTCTTTGATGTTGTTTTTTTTCTTTTTCCATAAGTCCTCGCAAGAAAGCAGTAATTTTGTAGCAAATTAAAACCGTGATTTTAATAAAAAAATATACTTTTTGTCAAATTTGTCTATAATTATAAAAAATATTTTTTTAAAGAATGATTATGAAATGTGAACATTGTAGACTGGATTATCAAAAATCTCAAATGATAGAAACGAAGGGTAAATTTTTTTGTTGCAAGGGTTGTTTGAGTGTTTGGGAAATTTTGCATGAAAGTGGCTTAGATGAATTTTATGAAAGGTTGGGCAACCACGCACTTAAGCCAGTTAGCTTAGAAAATTCTAGTAAAAACTATGATGAGTTTATCACCAAAACCAAAGAGGGTTTTAGCGAAATTTATCTCATGATACACGGTATAGAATGCTCCGCTTGTGTTTGGCTCAATGAGAGAGTTTTAACTAAACAAGAAGGAATTTTGGAATTAGATATCAATCACCTTTCGCATAAAGCACGCATTGTTTTTGATGAGCAAAGTGTTTCTTTGGCGCAAATTTTAAATCTTATTGAAAGTATAGGATATAAAGCCAGTGCTTATGATCCGTCTAAAAATTCCAAAAAGGCGGATTTGATCAAGCGCGAATTTTATTCTAAACTCATAGTTGCCATCGCTTGTGTGATGAATATCATGTGGATAGCAGTAGCAAAATATGCGGGATTTTTTAGTGGTATGGATAGGGATATTAAAGATATTTTAAATTTTGCTGAATTTATCCTTTGCTCTCCTGTGCTTTTTTATACGGGTTCGAATTTTTATAAAAGCGCTTTTAAAGCTTTAAAAATGCGTAGTTTAAATATGGATAGCTTAGTTATAAGCGGAGCAAGCTTGGCTTATGGATACTCTTTATGGGCGATGTTTTTTAGAGTGGGTGAGGTGTATTTTGATTCTGTGGCTATGATTATTTGTTTTGTTTTTATAGGCAAATATCTTGAAATGTTTAGCAAAAAACGCGCTTTGGATACAGTAGATGGCTTGAATGATTTTTTACAAAATGAAGTTTTGGTTTTTAATGGCAAAGATTTTGAACCTAAAGATGTTCAAAAGGTTAATATCGGAGATAGAATCTTACTTAAAAGTGGAGATAAAATTCTAATAGACGGAATTTGCAAAAAGGGTGAAGCAAGCATCGACACCTCTTCTTTAAGTGGCGAAAATGAGCCTTGCTTTGTGGGTGTAGGTGGCATTGTAAATTCAGCTTGTATTGTACTAGATGGAAGCATAGAATACGAAGCAAGTAAGCTTTATAAGGATTCTAAATTAAATCAAATCATAAGACTTTTGGAATTTGCTAGCACCAAAAAAGCTAGACTTGAAAGCTTGGTTTCTCAAATTTCTGCTTATTTTTCTCGTACTATTTTAACTCTTGCCTTGCTTTGTTTTTTCTTTTGGCTGTTTTATCATCAAGAAAGTGTTGAAATTTCACTTGTTCATGCGATTTCTGTTTTAATCATTGCTTGTCCTTGTGCTTTAGCTTTAGCTACTCCAGTAAGCAATCTTATCGCTTTAGGTCAGGCTTTAAAAAGGGCGATTTTATTTAAGGATTCAAGCGTGGTTGAAAAACTTTCAAAATGCGATATAGCAGTATTTGATAAAACGGGAGTCCTTACTCAAACCCAATTAAAAATAGCTGAAGTTTTTTTAGATGAAAGGCTAAATTTAGATGAGTTTTATAGCTTTGTATCGCTTTCAAATCATCCTATTGCTAAAAGTGTAGCACAGTTTTTGCAAGATAAAAATGCAAAGCTTTTAAATTTGGATTTTAAGGGTTTGAGCAATATCCAAGCAAAGGGTATTAAAGCCTATCTTGATAATGCTTTATTTTTGGGCGGAAGTTCGAAATTTCTAGAAGATAATGGGATAAAATGCAAAAAAGAATTTAATAATTCTCATTTTATTTTTGCGCGCGATAATGAAATTCTTGCTTATTTTGAATTTTCAAGTGTGCTAAGAGAGGGTGTTAAAGAGCTTATATCTTATCTTAAACAAGCTAAGATTGATACGATGATTTTGAGTGGAGATAACGAAAAAGCGGTTGAAAAAATTGCTAAAGAATTAGGCATTTCTTCTTTTTATGCATCTTGCTTGCCTCAAGATAAAATGCAAGCAATTGAAAATTTAAGCCATAAGAAAAAAGTTTTATTCGTAGGCGATGGAGTTAATGATGCCTTGGCTTTAAAATATGCCGCTGTGGCAATATCTTTGCGAGAGGGGAGTGATTTGGCGATCGAAAATAGCGATATTTTACTTTTGAAAAATGATTTGCTTTCTTTAAAATATGCCATTAAGCTTTCTAAGGATACTTATAAGATTATCAAGCAAAATTTAATTCTTTCTTTAGCTTACAATGCTTTTACTATACCTTTGGCATTTTTAGGTTTGATTAATCCTTTAATTGCAGCACTTTCTATGTCTTTTAGTAGTATAATGGTGATTTTAAATGCTTTAAGGATAAAAAATGAATAGTGTAATCATGATGATGATAGGGGTTTCAATACTGGGTTTTTTTATTATACTGGCTACCTTGCTTTGGGGGATAAGGACTAAACAGTTTGATGATGATTATAAATTTACTACTCTAAATGATGATGAGGATGCTTTGCGTGATGCTATAGAATTAGAAAAAAGAAAAAAGGAAGCTTTAAAAAAGAGAAAATAAAGGCTTTCTAGATTTTGAAAGCCTTGGAATTATAAAGTTTCGATATAAGCTTCAATAGCTTTGAAATCTTCTTCAGTTAAACCTTTAAGGTTGATCTTCATGATCGCGCCTTGTCCATAAGCATTTCTTTTACCTGCTGCATAATCTTTCATGTATTGAAGTCTTTCAGCTGAAGAGATAGTTTTTAATGCTGGAACTTTGTTTAGATAAACTTTATCAGCTTTTGCACCGTGACATACTGCGCATTTTTTAAAAAGTGTAGCTCCATCTGCAGCGAAAGCTGATACGCCAAGACATGCTAAAGCAGAAACTGCTAATAATTTTTTCATTATATTCTCCTTGAAAAATTTTAATGCGTAACAATTATATATCTTTAATTTTAACATTTTTCTTAAAAATGGAAAAAAGTTTATTTTCTTTAATTTGAATTATATTATAATATACCCATGAAAAGAAAAGCGTTATTTTTAGACAGAGATGGCATTATAAATATAGATAAAAAATATGTTCATAAAATTCAGGATTTTGAGTTTTGTGATGGAATTTTTGAGCTTTGTAGGTATTTTTTAGCACAAAAATATTTACTTTTCGTCGCTACAAATCAATCAGGCATCGCAAGAGGATATTATACTCAAGAAGACTTTTTTAAGCTTTGTGATTTTATGCTTGATGAATTTATGAAAGAAAATGTAAAAATTGATAAAATTTATCATTGTCCTCATTTAGAGGGGTGTGAGTGCCGCAAACCTAAAGCAGGAATGCTTTTAAAAGCCAAGGAAGAATTTGATATAGATATGGATAGTTCCATTTTTATAGGGGATAATATTAGCGATATGCAAGCTGGAAAAAATGCACAAATTGGTACTTTGTGTTTGGTAAATAAAGAAGAAAAAGAAGGCGATTTTTTTAGACAATTTAAAAATTTAAATGAACTTTTAGATTTTTTACAAAAAAAAGGAAGATAGATGAAAATAGCAATCACAGGAGGTGCAGGTTTTATAGGCTCGCAACTTGCCTTAAATTTACAAGATGAGCATGAAATTTTAATAATCGATAAAATGCGCAGTTATGAGACTTTTGAAAATGGGAATTTGCAAAGTTTTGGGCACTTTAAAAATTTACTCGATTTTAATGGCGAGCTTTTTGTGGGTGATATTAATGATGAAAAGGTTTTAAAAAAAATCGAAGATTTTAAACCCGAAGTGATTTTTCATCAAGCAGCGATTTCAGATACAACGGTTTTTGATCAAACTAAGGTTTTACAGACCAATCTTAATACTTTTAAAGATTTTATAGAACTCAGCATAAAACTTCACGCAAAGCTTGTTTATGCTAGCTCAGCTTCTGTTTATGGTGATGCAAAAAGCCCACAAACCGTAGGCAAGGATGAAGAGCCTAAAAACCCTTATGCATTTTCCAAATTTATGATGGATAAGCTAGCGAAAAAATACTACGATAAAGCCCATTTGGTAGGACTTAGATATTTTAATGTTTATGGTAAAGGTGAGTTTTATAAAAACAAAACTGCTTCTATGGTAGTGCAGTTTGCTCATCAAATTTTAGCTGGAAAAAATCCGCGTTTATTTGAAGGAAGTGATCAAATTTTTAGAGATTTTACTTATATTAAAGATGTTATCAGTGCAAACAAAATTGCTCTTGAGTCAAAATGCGGAGTTTATAATGTAGGAAGTGGAGTAGCAAGAAGCTTTCAAGATATAGTAGATATTTTACAAAAAGAACTTCATACAAATTTAACTTGCGAGTATATCCCAAATCCTTATGCAAAATCTTATCAATTTCACACTCAAGCAAAATTAGATGAAACTTGGGACTATAGGCCAAAATTCAGTTTAGAAGAGGGCATAAGGGATTATTTAGAAGAAATCAAAAGACTTTTTGAAAAGGAAGTAAATGCTTGAATTTTTAAGTGAGCAAAATCCAAAAATTCTTATCATAGGGGATTTTATGGTGGATAATTACACTTGGTGTGATTGTTCGCGTATCAGCCCTGAAGCTCCTGTTTTAGTAGCAAAAACATTAAAAGAGGATAAAAGATTAGGTGGAGCGGCAAATGTTTATGCAAATTTAAAAAGTCTAGGAGCAGATGTTTTTGCGCTTGGCGTCATAGGAGATGATGAGAGTGGGAAATTCCTAAAAGAGAATTTAAAAGGGGAATTTTTAATCCAAAAAGGACGCAAAACCCCTTTTAAAAATCGTATCATGGCGCATAATCAGCAAGTTTTAAGACTTGACGAAGAGGATACGAGTGCGATTTTGCTAGAAGATGAGCTTGTAGAATTGTTTAATAAAAGAATTAGCAATTTTAAAGCCGTGGTTTTAAGCGATTATGCAAAAGGAGTTTTAACGCCTAAAGTCTGTAAAACTTTTATCCAAAAAGCAAATGAGTTAAATATACCTATCTTAATCGATCCTAAAGGAAATGATTTTAACAAATACAGCGGGGCAACGCTTTTAACACCCAATAAAAAAGAAGCTTTAGAGGTTTTAAAATTTGAGAATTTAGAGGATGAAAATTTAGAAAAAGGTATTAAAAAACTAAAAGAAGATTTTAGTTTGCGTTATTCTATCATCACGCTTTCAGAAGCAGGGATTGCTCTTTTTGATAAGAATTTGCGCATAGCTCCTGCTAAGGCTTTAGAAGTTTATGATGTAACCGGAGCAGGTGATAGTGTCATCGCTGTTTTGGCTTTTTGCTTGGCTAGTGGAGTGGAAATTTTTAAAGCTTGCGAGATTGCAAATGAAGCAGCAGCTATCGTGGTGAGCAAAATAGGCAGTGTGAGTGTGAGCTTTGATGAGATGAAAAGTCTTAAACGCATAGGTTTTGAAAAAAAGATCAAAACCAAAGAAGAGCTTTTAAAAATTTTAGAGCAAAGTGATAAAAGGATAGTTTTTACAAATGGTTGTTTTGATATCGTGCATTTTGGACATATAAAATATCTTGAAAAAGCAAAAAGATTGGGCGATATTTTAATCGTTGGTTTAAATTCTGATAAAAGTGTAAAAAGACTTAAGGGTGAAGATCGTCCTGTAAATTCAGAATTTCAAAGAGCTTGTATGCTTGCGGCTTTTTATTTTGTGGATTTTGTAGTGATTTTTGATGAGGATACGCCTTTAGAGCTTATAAGTTTTTTAAAGCCTGATATTTTGGTAAAAGGAGCTGATTATAAAGATAAGCTTGTGGTGGGTTCAAATTTGGTTTCTAGGGTTGAATTGATTGATTTTGAAGAGGGTTTTAGTACAAGTAAGATTATAGAGAAAATCAAGGATAAAAAATGATAAATTTAGTAGAAAAAGAATGGCAAGAGCATCAAAAAGTTGTCGAGGCAAGTGAAATTTTAAAAGGACAAATTGCAAAAGTAGGCGAGCTTTTGTGCGAGTGTTTAAAAAAAGGTGGAAAAGTTTTAATTTGTGGAAATGGTGGGAGCGCTGCGGATTCTCAGCATTTTGCAGCAGAGCTTAGTGGCAGATATAAAAAAGAACGCAAGGCTTTAGCGGGTATAGCCTTAACAACAGACACTTCAGCGCTTAGTGCTATAGGTAATGATTATGGATTTGAGTTTGTTTTTTCAAGACAAGTGGAAGCTTTGGGAAATGAAAATGATATTTTAATAGGTATTTCAACTAGTGGAAAAAGTCCTAATGTCCTAGAAGCATTTAAAAAGGCTAAAGAGTTAAATATGCTTTGCTTGGGGCTTAGCGGCAAAGGAGGTGGAAAGATGAATGAGCTTTGCGATCATAATCTTGTCGTACCAAGTGATGATACTGCTAGAATTCAAGAAATGCATATCTTAATCATACATATGCTTTGTCAGATGGCGGATGAAGGATTTTGATGAAAGTATTTATTATTAATCTAGAGCGTTCTTTGGATAGAAAAGAGCATATGCAAAGGCAAATTCAAAAACTTTTTGAAAAGAATCCTAGTCTGAAAAATAAGTTAGAATTTATTTTCTTTAAAGCAGTTGATGCTAAAAACAAAGAACATTTAGAATTTAAACAACATTTTCCTTGGTGGGCGTCTTGGGTTTTAGGTAGAGAGCTTAGCGATGGAGAAAAGGCTTGTTTTGCAAGTCATTATAAACTTTGGCAAGAATGTGTAAAACTTGATGAACCTATAATCATCCTAGAAGATGATGTGGAATTTAGTGATGAATTTTTAAATCATGGGGAAGAATATATAGAAGAGTTGCTAAAGAGTGAGTATGAGTATATTAGATTGCATTATATTTTTGATAAAAAATTATACACCTTAAATAGCAATTATTATATAAGTTTTGAAAAATTATCAGGTACTCAAGGTTATATATTAAAACCTAGTGGTGCAAAAAAATTTATATCAAAAGCAAAATTTATTTATACCCCTGTTGATGATTATATGGATAAATATTATAAACATAAAGTTTTAAATATTGTGAATAAACCTTTATTGATCAAATCTCTTGAAGTAAATGAAAGTATTATATCACCAAATGGTAGAAATTATATCAAACCTAAAAATATTAAAAAGATCATAAGAGAAATTTTTAGATTTTATTCAAGTATTTTTAGGATTCTATATACATATTATATTAAACAAATATTTAAATTAAAATAGTTTTTTACTATTTTGATTTTCCTGATTTTTGATAAATTCTATAAATGGAGTTAAATTATAATTTCTAATTTTTTCCTTCATGGTTTTAAAATAATTATCCATATTTTGAGGTGTTAAAATATGGGTATTGTTTTTAATGGCTTCAAGTTGCATCGAATTCATATCGATATTATAATGTGCCGGATCTTCATAATTTTCTATATTGTCAGCATATTCTAGATTATCAAAACCATAAATTTTAACATTAGGATACTTGCTGGTTTCTAAGATAAGCCATTTTAGAATTGCTTGATATTTTGAGAATAGTATATTGTCTTTATTGTAATAATAATCTTTGTCTAGAGTTAAAATTCTATATAACATTCTTGAATGTGTTGGAATAATTAGATGAAACTTTGTATTTGGATGAGTTTTTATAAAATCTAAAAGCTCAGTGTTAATATATTGTTGATTTGATTTAATATCTATATTATGCTGGAGATAAAATTCTTGTGCATTTAAAATAGATTCAATAAAATTTTTATCTTCTTTAAGATCCCAGTTTTTAAATCCAAATGGATTATGTTTTCTGACAATCCACTTGGTCATATTTTCTAAACTATATTTTCCGACACATCGTTCTTTTGTGGAATTTGTTAAAGCACAAATGATAAATTTTGGATTTTTAAAATTAATATATAATCTTAGTGGGCTAATGAGACTATCTTTATATAAGAAATCAAAACTTGATGTATGTTTTCGAATGGAATTATTTAATGTAAAAACATCTAAAGAGTATATGATCTGATAAATATTTTTTTTCTCAAATAAATATTTCATTATAATATTTCTTTCGTTAAGATAGGAGCCAGATAGTGATAAATTTACCCATTGTCCATCTAGTTTATCACCAGCTTCTTTTGCTGAAGTGTTTTCAAGCATCGAGCTCCCTAATATTACGGAATCAAAATTATAATTATTAATAACACCTGCAGCTTGTATTCTTATATCACTAGAAAAGGTTGCATTTCGAAAGAAAGGTTTGTGGTATAACTGCAAGGGATCATAAGTATATAAAAGTATAATTAATGCAGAAATAATTGGTATCGGAATTAAAAAAACTACTAAAACCCATTTTTTATAAGAAATCATTTTTATAAACTCCTTTGTTTAATTATAATATTTTTTATTTGCTCTATATTAAATAGTTGAATTTTTCTTCATGAGTAAAAAGTACTGATCTATATTATCTAGTGTAAGCTTATTGGTATTGTTTTTAATAGTATCAAGTTGTATTGAATTCATGTCGGGTTTATAATGGATATTATCTATATAGTTTTTATAATTATCTGGATAGTTTGTGGTATCAAAACTATAAAATTTAACATTATTATATTTTTTTGTTTGCTCTAATATCCATTTGGCTAAAATTTTAAGTTTTGTAAAATATATTGGTGATACAGAATGGTTATAATAGCCCTTAAGTATAGAAAATTTATAAAAATCTCTTGATAAAGGAGAGATGACAATATAAAACTTTGTTTTCGGATATTTTTGCATAAAGCTCAATAAAATTACTTTGATATATTTTTTTTGTTTATCTAAATTAAAATTGCTAGTGTTTATAGCATCTGTGTTAAAATTTTTTATGTATTTAAGTGTTCCATAAAGCCATTGTTTTATTTTGGGCATATGAATAGCTTGGTTTGGTTTTTCTCCAACGCAATCTTCGCTATTTGAAAATCTTAAAAGGCAAAAGAAAAAATACCTGTTGGTATAAAATTTTATATAAGGCAGCAAAGAATCTTGATAATAAAAAGATTTAAAACTCATATCGATATCATCTTTGGGATTGACTAAAGAATATCCATCTAGAGAGTAGATAATATTGTCTATGTTTTTATGTTTAAAAAGATAGTCTAAAAGCACCTTTCTTTCGCTAAAATAACTACCAAGCATGGATAAATTTCTCCATTCCTATTTTTAGTTTTTTATTAGCTTCTTTAGCTGAGGTATTTTTTAGTAGAGAGTTTCCTAAAATAACAGAATTAAAATCTCCATAGTGCCTGATCACTTCAATAGCTTGCGCTCTCATATCACCTTGGAAGCTAATTTCTCTAAACCATGCTTTGTGGAAAAATTGAAAAGGATTATATATATACATAGATATAGCATAAAATACTATAAAGATAACAGGAATACCTAGAGTTTTAATGAGCCATTTGCAATAAATATTCATTGCCTTTCTTTAAAAGTTGAAGTAAATAAATTCAGTATATGGGACTGAAATTAAGGTCAGAATAGCAATATATAATAGCAACATGGTTATAATAGAATTTTTAATATTTGGTTTAAAATTATCAAGCATTTGTGTACTATTTCTAAGACAAAGGCAAATAATGAAAGAAACTAATATAAAACCGACCATTTTGTCATTTCCATCTATTTTTTTAAAAAGCAAGCCTGCTTTAAATTTATAAGGAAGTTCTACCCAAGTTATGCCAAGCATTGCTTTTAGAATACTTATTGCTCCGTTTAAATTCTCACTTCTAAAGAAAACCCAAGTTATATTGATAAAATTAAAAGTAATAAACCAAGCAAATATTTTATAGATCTTTGAATTTAAAAAATTTTTTCCATTTGCCCAAAAACTATAAATTCTATGGATAACCATAGCTATAGCATGCAAAATCCCCCATATTATAAAGCCCCAGCCAGCTCCGTGCCAAACTCCACTTAAAAGTGCAACAAGGAAAAGATTGCGAAGGTTTACGATCCTGCCTACACGATTTCCGCCTAGTGGAATATATAAATAATCTCTTAAAAATTTCCCTAAAGTAATATGCCATCTTCTCCAAAAATCAGCTATGTTTAAGGCTTTATAAGGTGAGTTAAAATTAATAGGTAGAATAACACCAAAAAAGAGCCCTAAGCCTATAGCCATATCGCAATATCCACTAAAATCAAAATAAAGCTGAAAAGTATAAGCTAGACTTGTGCCCCAAGCTTCAAAAATATTTAATACTCCACCATTCTCTACTAGTTTAAAGCCAGTATTCGCCCACACAGCAAAACTATCTGCTATGAAAACTTTTTTAAATAATCCTATAGAGAAGATAAGCAAACCCTTCGCTACATACTCCCAATTTATCAAAGATTTTTCTTTACTTAAAATGTGAAATTGTGGCATCATTTCCTTATGATGAACGATAGGACCAGCTATTAATTGAGGAAAAAAGGTGATAAATAAAGAATAATCCAATAAGTCAATTTTGTATGAATTTTTTACTTTTAAGTCTTCAATATTTTTTCTTTTATAGCAATCAACTAAAAAAGCAATTTGCTGAAAAGTGAAAAATGAAATAGCTAGAGGTAAAAGTATATGTGGTAGCGGGATATTAAAATCAAGTTTAATTATCTGAGAAAAAGTATTAAAATTTTCTAATAAAAAATCAGTATATTTAAAAAATCCTAAAAGCAAAAGATTGAAAGCTATACCTAGGAAAAATAAAATTTGTCTTGTTTGATTTTCTTTTTTTAAGATAGCGTTTGCCAAAAAGAAATTTACTAGCATTGAGGAAAGCAAAATAAAGAGATATTCGATTTTCCAAAAAGCATAAAAAAATAAACTAGAGCATACTAGAAACAATTTTGCTAAAGAAAGATAATTGCAAGCTTTGAGTATATAAAATATAATTAAAGTAACAGGTAGAAAAATAAATATAAATTCATAAGAAGAAAAAACCATTATCATCCTTAAAAAATTTAGATTATACCATATGAAAACTATAGTAAAGCTTTAACATTTTCTATAACTAGTTCCGGTTTTAAATCTTTCATACACCGATGATGTTTTAAAGGGCAGGTTTTTTGCATACAAGGCATACAAGCTAAATTTAGATGCGCTAATTTTGCATTTTGATTTTGCCAAGGTGAGGTTTGGGTAAATTTAGTAGACCCAAAGATAGCCACAGTTTTTGTTTTATAAGCGGCAGCTATATGCATAGGACCGCTATCATTTGTGATGAAAATATCACAAATTGCGATATTTTGACAAAGCATTTTGATGGTGGTTTTATTGCAAAGATTTTTTACCTTGACATTTTTTTCTTTTAATATATGAAAAATTTCATCGCAGAGTTCTTGTTCTGCCTTGCCTGCTCCAAAAATCAAAATTTCATGAGTTTTGCTAAAATTTAAAGCAACTTGGGCAAAATAACTCGCATCCCATCTTTTAGCACTTCCAAAGCTTGCTCCAGGATTTAAACCTAGGATTTTTTTACCATTTTTTAAAACAATTGGATTTTGAAATTTTAATCTAAAAGGGAGTTTTAAATCCTTAGAATGAGTTTTGATATCTAGTGAATTTTCTATAAAATAAAGATATTTTAAAACCTGATGTTCTTCTTTGAAATTATACTTGTTAAAAAAATATCTTTTTTTTGCCTTAAGGATATGCAAAATGATTTTAGAGGAAAAAGCTGATCTAAAAGAAAGGGCTAGATCTATTTTTCCAAGTTTTTTGCGTAAAGAGAGGGCTTGCTTGTAGCGTGATTTTTTATTTTCTACAATGATTTTAGCATTAGGAAATTCTTTAAAAAGTGCCGTAGATACAAAAGATCCATAAAGGATAAATTCGGCGTTTTTAAAATGATGATAAACTCCATATAAAGCAGGCGAGGCCATAACTGCATCACCTAGCCAAGTGGGAAGATGGATAAAAATTTTCATAGATTTCCTAAAATTTTGATAAAATTCTTTTTATTATTTTAACAAAATTTAGGGAAAATATGCCACAACTTTCTATTATAATCCCGCTTTTTAATTCTTGTGAGTTTATCGCAAGAGCTTTGCAAAGCTGTATAAATCAGACTTTAAGAGATATTGAAATTTTGGTTGTTGATGATAAAAGCGAAGATGAGAGCGTAAAAATAGCCTTAGAAATTGCCAAAAAAGATGAGAGAGTGAAAATCTTTCAAAATGATGAAAATTTAGGCACTTTTGCGACTAGAAATTTAGGAGTTTTAAAATCTAGGGCTGAATTTATAATGTTTTTAGATAGTGATGATTTTTTGGCTTTAAATGCTTGCGAAGTGGCTTTAATTAAAATGAAACAAGGCTTTGATTTGCTTTGTTTTGATGCTTTTGTACATAGAGTTAAAATCAAACAATTTTATCGTTTTAAACAAGATGAAGTTTTTAATCAAAAAGAATTTTTCGAATTTTTAAGCAAGCAAAGGCATTTTTGTTGGTCGGTTTGGGCGAAGCTTTTTAGGAAAAACTTGGTTTTGAAAAGCTTTGAAAGGATAAATTTATACGAGCGTTTGAGTTATGGTGAAGATGTACTTTTTTGCTATATGAATTTTTTAGAATGCGATAAAATGGGTGTTTTTAAAGAGTGCATTTATCATTATGAATTTAATGAAAAGGGTAGATATGAAAATAAAAATAAAGAAATTTTGTGGCAAAATTACAAAGACAAAAAAAGAAGTAACGAACTTATAAAAAAGCTTTCTTTGGAATCAAAAAATGATGAAATTTGCAAAAGATTGTTTGAGGTTTTGGAGAAAGAAGAGAGGGATTTAGAAAAAAGATTTTATAAATGAAAAATATTAAAATACTGCTAGTAATTGGGATATTTTATATTATTTGTTATCTATAAAAGCTTTCTTCTTATGATTTTTCTATACTTTTGATTTGGCACGAAAGCACAAATTATTTTAACTATATATTTTTTTAATAATTTATAAAATTTTTCTGTCCAATGAAGTTTGATGCTTGAAGTTTTAAGATATTTGATGATTTCGTTTGAAAAGATGTTATTTAATTCTATTTTTATGTTGGATAATTCTTTTGAGAAAATAGGAGTTGCTTTGGCATTATCCCACCAAAGATCAAGGATATTTTGATAAGCAAAACACTTTCCTTCGGAATGTTTTAACCATTGTAAAATATTCATCCAAGGTTTTGGCCGTATATAGTGTATAATTTTTACTTGAGAAATAAAATTTTCGTAGTCGTTTTTTTCAAAGATAGGGTCATTATTACTTTCGTATGTTTGAAGGCAATAATTCCAATTACTAGATAAAAATAAGATTTTATTTTTATCTATCACTGCATTTAAACTATCTTGATCAAAGGCTAAGTATTTTTTAGAATATTTTAAGCTCTTTTTTTGAATATCTTCTTTCTTCCAATTGGCTATGTTGATAAATAGAAATCCTGAGTTAAAATAATTATCATAATTTACAGCCATTATAATATAGGCATCATTTTTTATTGTCCATAATTCTCTTATATCTTGTAATACCAGCATGTCTATATCAAGATATAAACAATGTCTTATATTTTCCTCCAGGATAGAACCAATAAAATATCTAAAATAGGCTTGATAGCCACCTCTCCAAATTGGTATTTTTTCTTGGATAAAAATTTCATTTGTTAAAATATGAATTACAATTTTACAGGGGTAAATTTTACTTAATTCTTGACTTAAATCAAACATCTTAACTTTTGTTTCATCTTTAATAAAATCACTAAATATATGAAATATATAACCTTCTTGTAATTCATCTTCGCTGAAATCTTTTAAGGATTTTTTAGTATTTTCTTCATTTGTATTATCGATATAATCTATAAAGTTTTTATTTATATTTGTATTTTTTACGATAGAATTTATTAGAGCCATTGCATATTTAATATATTTTTCATCTGCACTTAGTACTATGTGAAACATTTATTCTCCTTGAATTTTTCATTCTTTCTTCTACTTTTCTTAAGTCTTCTTCACTATCAATATCTAAACTGGATTCTTCATCCATTAAAAAATGCTTTGTATTGCTTTGTAAAAAACTAGGGTTTTGTAAAAAATCTTTGGTTTTTAAAATATAAATTGCACCATTGCTTATATAAGTTTTTGGTAGTTTTTGCCTCGGCATAAAGGGATAATTATCATTGCATATTCCTTTTAAATTGCCTTTTTCATCACACATAAAAGCTTTTAGAATTTTATTATCATACTCGCAAACACTTATGAGTGAGTTAGCATTTGTATTTTTAAATATTTCAAAAGCTTTATCTATGTACTCTGATGTTCTTAAGGGTGAGGTAGGTTGAAGTAAAATAACATTTTCATAATCTTTATAAAATTCCAAAGCATGTAATACAACTTTATCACTGGTTGTATCATCTAGTGCTAATTCTTGAGGTCTTTTTAATATGTCTATATCTTGTCTTTTTCCATATCTTAGCATTTCATCTCCATCGCTACTTAAGACAATTTTATCTATACATTTTGAATTTTTTGCCGCATGGATAGTGTAGTATAGTAAAGGTTTATTCTGCAAAAGAACAAGATTTTTATTTTTTATTCCTTTGGAGCCAGCTCTAGCAGGTATTATGGCCAAAGTCATTGTTGATCCCTAAATATCTTTTGCTTATTTATTTCAAACAAGCTATTATTTTTCAATAGTTTGTAGAATTGTTCAGAGCTATTTAAAATATCCAATTTTTTATTTACGGTATTATTGTGTTTATGAAGATTTGAAATTGCTTCTAATATATCTTTTTCATTTGCTTTTACTTTGATTATCTTATCAATATCGGTTCTGCCATCTTGTCTTGTTCCAACTAAGATCCCATTTATGCCAAGATATAAAGCTTCTTTTAATATACAACTTGAATTTCCTATGATAAAATCAGCATTTTTTAACAAGCTTATAAAATATTCAAATCTTAAAGAAGGGAAAATTTTAAATTTATCATTATTTTTAAATTTTTCATAATTTTGCAAAATCAGCTCAAATCCTAAATCATTATTAGGATAAATGACGATATAATTCTTTTCGCTTTTTATAAGAGCGTTTACAAATTCTTCGCTTTGTTTATAAAGAGAATTTATTTCAGTAGTAACTGGATGAAACATCGCTATAGCATAATTTTTAAAATTTATATCATAGTATTTTTTTACCTCATTTAAAGATATATTATTATTTAATAACTCTAAATCAGGAGAACCTATGATAAAAATAGACTTTTCATCTTCTCCCATCTGCATTAATCTCTTTTTAGCTATTTCATCATTTACCAAATGAATATGAGCCAATTTGCTAATAGCATGTCTTAAGCTTTCATCTATAGTTCCTGAAAGCTCTCCACCTTCTATATGTGCTACTAAAATATTATTTAAACTTCCCACTACTGCAGCTGCTAAAGGTTCTATCCTATCACCATGCACAACGATTAAATCAGGTTCAACTTCATGTATAAATTTAGAAAAGCCGTCTATAGTAGATGCTAATGCTTTATCTGTTTGATAATACTTGTCATGGTTGATATATTTATATATATTTTTAAAACCGCATTTTTCTATTTCTATATAAGTAGAGCCAAATTTTTTACTCATATGCATACCGGTTGCAAATATAAATAATTCAAATTCATTTGAATTTTCAATTTTCATCATTAGGGATTTTATCTTGGAAAAATCAGCCCTAGTTCCACTCACAAAGACTATTTTTTTCATTTAAAATCTTCCCATGTAAGTTGTGTATCATTTTTTATATCTTTTGCTGCTTTTTTTCCAAGTATATTTTCAAATTCTTTTGCGCTGATTCCACCGAGTCCCGGTCTTTTAACCCAAATATTTTCCATGGATAATACTTCATCTTTTTTTATGTCTTTTATACTTACTACGCTAGCAAATGCAAAATCGATAGTAACTTGTTCTTCAGTTGCTGCTTTTTTGCTTGCATTATCTCCTCTTATTATAGCCATTTGTTTGCTTTGCATTATGAGCTCTTTTAATGCTTGTTCATCCATAGAACAAATTATATCGGGTCCTTTTCTATCCATAGTATCTGTAAAATGGCGCTCTAGGACGCAAGCTCCTAATGCAACCGCACCCAAGCAAGCAAGATTATCTGTAGTGTGATCACTTAGACCGTAAAGACAATTGAATTCTTTATATAGCTCTAACATAGCCTGTAATCTTACTAAATACGATGGGGTAGGATATAAATTTGTAGTATGCAATAAAATAAAAGGTATTTCAAAATCTCTAAGTATTTTAACCGTAGGTTTAATACTTTCGATACTATTCATTCCAGTGCTTATTATCATAGGCTTTTTAAATTGTGCTATGTGTTTGATTAAGGGATAGTTATTACATTCTCCTGAACCTATCTTATAAGCACTCACACCCATATCTTCTAAACGATTTGCCGCAGCTCTACTAAATGGGGTACTAATATATACCAAACCTTGTTTTTCCACATATTCTTTTAAAGCTAACTCATCTTGATAACTCAAGGCACATTTTTGCATGATCTCGTAGATGCTAATATCTGCATTACCTGGTATAACTTTTTTAGCTTCTTGGCTCATCTCATCTTCTACTATATGTGTTTGATGTTTGATTATGCTAGCTCCAGCTCTTTTAGCTGCATCTACCATGAGTTTTGCTATTTCTAAACTACCATTGTGATTTATGCCGATTTCTGGTACTACTAAAGGTGGGTTTTCTTGGGATATGGTTAATTTATCTATTTTAATTTGTTTTATCATTTTATTTTGCCTTTTTTATATTTTTAAAATAATTTTTTAAAGCACTTGGAAATTTTAAGCAATCGTGTATAAAATTGTAAAACATATTGTTCTGTAAATATAGAGCTCTAGAATAATTTCGATATGCTTTTTTTGAAGGGATAAGAAAATCTTTAATGGATTCTGAAGATTTTTCTTCAATATCAAAACTATAATTTTGTTTTGGAGCTAGCGGAATATATTTTGTCATAGGACTTTTAGGGGATATAGAGAAAAAATTAGCATTATAAGTTTGTTTCAAAAAAGATAAAATTTCAAGATCCGTTTCCTTACTATGAGATTTTAAATATTGAATTTTAAATGAAGGATTTAAAGCATATAATCCTATCTTATCTTTAATATCAAATGCATACTCTTGCGTTGAATAAAAATCTATTCCTGTAATATATATTTCTTTATATCCGCAAGCAACAGCACAGGCGATAGCATACATTCCGGTAGTTATTTGCAATCCTTCATCATACAAGAAGTTAAAATTTATAAAAGAATTTAACTCTTTTAATTTATTAAAATAATGCTCATTGCCATCTAATGCATAAGGAAAAAATAATGGAAAAATCTTTTTAAAATTCCTTAATGATTTTTGGTTTATTTCGTGTTGCAAAGGAAATAGTTTGCATACAATATTTTCGCAATAGTATTCTTTATTTTGCATAAGAGTATTTAAAGTGTAATATTGCTCAAAAAAAACTCCAGGAAAAGAAAACGCAGCTTTAACTTTTCTTCCAAGATAGTATTTATCTTCAAAATAGAATTGATTACATCTAAACACATCAAATTCTTTAGGTAGTCTTGAATAATCGATCTCTTTTAAACTAGTCCCATTTCCTGCAACAACAACTGCATTGTTTTCTATCATATCTGTCCTCATAGTATTTTTTTCCAATTTTGAACAATGATGTATTCTGAAAAATTATTTTTAACTTTTTCTTTGGCGTATTGTCCCATTTTTTTCCTTAAATTTTCATCATCCATTAAATTCTGAATTTTTTCCGCAAAATCACTTAAATTATTGTTCGAAATTAAAAAGCCACTTTTTTTATTTTCAATAATATCACTCGGGCCTGTATTGATATCAAATGCAACACTCGGAATTCTATAATTTGAGCTTTCTAATAAAATCATAGGAAAGCCTTCAAAATGGCTAGTAAGTGCATAAATACTTGCTTTTAGGTATTCTTTTTCGATTTCTTTGATAAAAGGTTTTAAAATGATAGACTTTTCTAATTTTTTAATCTTTATTTTATCTTGTATTTCTTTTTTTAGAATTCCATCACCCACAATATGGAGTTTCCATTCTTTATATTTTTTACTTTTTTGCACTATTTCCCAAATATCTATAAGTCTAAAAAAGCCTTTTTGGTCTCCTTTATCCATTCTCCCCACGCTTAAGACAACTTTTTGGGATAAATCACTTTCTTTGATCGATATAAAAGGTAGAAAATTAGGAATTACTTGAATATTTTTATGCCATTTTTTCCATTTTTCAAGTTCTTTTGATGAAAGTATAATTATGGTATCAAAACGGTTAAAAACCATTTTCTTCTTTTTAGGGGCTTTAATATGCCAAATTCTAAGATATTTTAAAGCTTTATTTTTAAAAAAAGGTACAAAATATCCATCGTTAGCTAAAAGTGTTTCATTATTTTTTTGTCTAAAATGAAAAATTATTTTCAATGATAAAAAATAACGACAAAAGCTTTTTAAAAGGATTTTTTTTAATCCTTTTGCATTTTTTAAATCATATGGGCTTAGATAAGTGATTTTTACTTTTTTATTGAGTTCATAAATAGGATTTGGTTGGCTTTTGTAAAAGCTAAAAATTTCAACTTCATAATCTGAGCAAAGGGCATTGGCGAGATTAGCACAAACTCTTTCTCCCCCTCCGCTTTCTGTGATATCTTTTAGAAAAATATTAATTTTTTTCATTTTGCAACTCATATAATTTCATATAACGAAAAAAAGCACCGTTAGCATTTAAGAGAGCTATTATAAAACCTTTATAGCCGTATTTTATGCCACCGCGAAAAAAATAATCCTTAGTAAAAGTTAAACAAAAGCGCATTATGGCACCAAAAATACTTGCTTTTTTATCTTTTTTAAATTTTTCTTTAGCAGAGAAGCTCGTGTAAAGATTCATTTTATAAATCATGCTTTCTATTCCGTTACAAGCAAAATGCTTTAGTCCATTTTTAAGATAAATTTTTTGAGTATTTGAGTATAAAATCAAGCTTTCATGGACTAAGTTTTCATTAAATTTTGTATGTTTTTTATTAAATACTCTTAAAACGTGATCAGGCCACCAGCCACAAGCTTTTATCCACTCTCCTTTATAAAGGTTCTTGCGTGGTAGAGCTAGGATGTTTTGTTCTCTAAATTCAAGTTTTTTTAATTCTTCTTTGGCTTCGTTTTCTAAAATTTCATCCGCATCTATGTTTAAAATCCACTCATTTTTAGTATGGCTTAAAGCAAGATTTTTAAGAGCTCCAAAGCCTATAAATTTACTTTCATAAATATATAAATGTGCAAATTCTTTTTGAAATTCTTTAGCGATTTTTAGAGTGTCATCAGTGCTTTCATTGTTTAAAAGTATAATTTCTCCAAATTCTTTTAAAGAATTTAAGCATTTAAGGAGAGTGTTTTGAGCATTTTTGACTATGATGATGACACTTATTTTTTCAAGATTCATTTGATACCTTTGTATAGTTCTTCGCTATAGCTTGCAAAGCGGCGATGAAAGAAAAAATACTCATCAGGCTTAATTTGGATCATTTCTTCGCAAGTTTTTGCTTGGTATTTTGTAAGTTCTTCTAGATTGGAGTTTAAAGGATCAAGGGCTTTGAAAAATTTAATATGAAATTTTCCATCCTCTCCTTGATAAATATAAGCAGGTATGATCAAAGCTCCTGTTTTTTGAGCTAGGATGCTAGCCCCTGCTTGATAATTCACTCTTTTGCCAAAAAAATCAAGCTTAACTCCTTCATTGTCAGTGCAGTCTTGATCTGTAAGTATGCCAAGGGTGCGTTTGTTTTTAATAGCACTTAGCATTTTTCTAAGCCCACCCTTTTTGTCGATAAGTTCTATGTCAAATTGAGTACGATTTTTAGCTAGAATTTCAGTCATTCTTTGACTTTTAAGTTGTTTGCCCACTATAGAAATTGCCCCAAATTTAGCAGCATAAGCAAGGCTTAAAAGCTCCCAATTTCCATAATGAGCAGTAGTAAAGATCACCCCTTTTTGCTCTTTTAAAGCTTGGGTTAAAATTTCTTCATTGTCAAAGACGACTTTATTTAAAATTTTTTCTTTGCTTGTATTTTGATTTTTAATGCAATCTAGCCCAAATTTGGCAAAATTATTATAAATTTTAAAAGCAAGTTCTTTTCTTTCATCTTCATTTTTGTAAGGAAAGCAAAGTTTTAAATTTGTATCTATAATTTTTCTATGTTTTTTATCGAGTTTAAAGACAATTTTTGAAACACAAAAAGCAAGAAAATTTAAAACAAAATGAGGCATGGTATGGACCAAAAATTTAAGTACATAGTAAGCACTAAGATAAAGATAATCTTTATTCATCCCCTAAAAGTTCCTTGATAAGTTTTAGGATATCTTCTTCTTCGATAGTGTTTATACAAAAATCACTTTTGTCAAGATGTTTTGCATTTGTGATTTTTTTGCCCGCATCGATGATTTTATTGATATTTGTTTTAAAGGCATTGCGTTGGCTTGGTGTTGCGCCAAAGATAGTTATAGAAGGTCTATTTAGGGCAAAGGCTAGGTGAGTTGGGCCACTATCATTTCCTATGATCAAATCCATAGATTTTGTAAAAACTATAAGCTCTTCAAGGCTAAATTTAGGAGCTATTTCTATATTGTCTTGATTTATAGCGCCTAGCTCTATGATTTCTTTTGCAAATTCATATTCTTTAAGATTACCCCAGCCTAAGAAAATTTTTATCTTAGGAAATTCTTTGATGATCAGCTTGCAAAGTAATGCAAGTTTGGTTTTAGGATAGATTTTATTTTCCTCGCTTGATCCCACATGGATGAGTATATTTTTTTTATTTTTTGCAAGTTGCATTTTTTCGCTTAAGAGTTGTTTTAGCTTATCATCCACGCTAAAAACATCTTCTTTAAAGGCTAGATCTTTAGGATCAAAATCCTTATTAAACATAAAAGAAGTTAGACCTAGATATCTTACAAAGACATTTTCATTATAATCTATGCTTAATTTTTGATTGTAAAAATTATGTGCAAAATTTTCTCTAATGCTATTTTTATCAAAACCAAAATTATTTCTACTTAGAATTCTGCTCACAAGAGCTGATTTTATAAGTCCTTGCAAATCCATAACCGCATTGTAATTATTTTTTCTTGCTTTTAAAAGAATTTTTAAACTTTGCGCGATTTTTTTGTCTTTTAAGGGTAGGGCATAGAGCTTATCGATTAAAGGATGGTTTTTGAGTATACCTTCAAATCTTTCATCCACAAACCAATGAATTTCTATATCTTTTTTAAATTTTTTAATAAATTGTAAAACTACAGCACTTTGAATAATATCTCCAAGAGCTGATAAACGAATGATTGCTATTTTCATTAGAGCCTATAAATTTTTAAATTTTTGCTATGATTTTAGCAAAATTATTTGAAAAAAGGTTAAACAATGATGAAAAATGAAGGTTATATTTGCATTTTTGATTGTGAGAGTATCCCAGATACGGATTTAATTCGCAAAACTTTGGCTTTTGATGGAGGGGATTTAGAAGTAAGTTTAAAAGCGCTTGAGTGGCAAAAAGAACAAAGCGGAAATGAATTTTTACCCTTGCCTTATCACAAGATCGTGAGTATTTGTGCGGTTATTAGTGATCATTATGGAAAATTTATAAAAGTAAATAAAATCGATGGAGAAGATGAAAAAGAAATGATCCATAATTTTTTTGCTTTCATTGAAAAATATGAGCCAAAATTAGTCAGCTTTAATGGTAAAAATTATGATATGCCTTTACTTGTTTTAAGAGCCTTAAAATACAACATCAAAGCGGCTAATTATCTTGATACGCAAAGCGATAAATGGAATAATTATAAAACTAGATTTTCTGAATTAAAACATTGCGATTTATTTGAAAGTTTTGGTTCAACAAGGGGTTTAAAGCTTGATACAATTTGTGCTATGGCAGATTTACCAGGTAAATATGATGTGCATGGCGATGAGGTGATGAAGCTTTATTATGAAGGTAAGATTGAAAAAATTCATGAGTATTGCGAAAGTGATGTTTTAAATACCTATATGCTTTTTTTAAAATACGAGTTGATTAAGGGCAATGTGAGTGATGAGGATTATGCTCATTTTTTAAATTCTATGAGTGAATTTTTAAAAGCAAAAAAAGCAAATCGTGCTTATGTAGAAATTTTTTGCAAAGCTTGCGAAAATGAAATTTCTAAAATGAAAATTTAATCGTTAAAATAAATATATTAAAATTGATCTTTAAATTTCGAAAACGAGGGAAAATCATGAAAATTCTTATCAGCGGTGGTGCAGGTTATATCGGATCTCATACTTTAAGACAGTTTTTAAAAACAAATCATGAAATTTGCGTTTTAGATAATCTTTCTAAGGGTTCTAAAATTGCTATTGATGATTTGCAAAATATAAGAGAATTTAAATTTTTTGAGCAAGATTTAAGTGATTTTGAAGGCGTAAAAGCGCTTTTTGAAAGGGAAAAATTTGATGCAGTGGTGCATTTTGCAGCGAGTATTGAAGTGTTTGAAAGCATGCAAAATCCTTTAAAATACTATATGAATAACACAATCAATACGACTAATTTGATCCAAACTTGTATCCAAACAGGGGTAGGTAAATTTATCTTTTCTTCCACAGCGGCTACTTATGGGGAGCCAACAACCCCTGTTGTAAGCGAGAGTAGTCCTTTGGCGCCTATCAATCCTTATGGACGCAGTAAGCTTATGAGTGAAGAGGTTTTGCGTGATGCAAATATGGCTCATCCTGAATTTAAATACTGCATTTTAAGATATTTTAATGTTGCGGGCGCTTGTATGGATTATAAATTAGGACAACGCTATCCTAAAGCGACTTTACTTATCAAAGTAGCAGCAGAATGTGCGGCAGGAAAACGCGACAAGCTTTTTATATTTGGCGATGATTATGATACAAAAGATGGTACTTGTATAAGAGATTTTATTCATGTAGATGATATTTCAAGTGCTCATTTGGCGGCATTGGATTATCTAGAAAATAACGAAAGCAATATTTTTAATGTAGGCTATGGTCATGGTTTTAGTGTAAAAGAGGTTATTGACGCGATGAAAAGAGTAAGTGGGGTGGATTTTAAAGTCGAGCTTGCCTCGCGCCGTGCAGGTGATCCTTCAGTTTTAATCTCTAATGCAAGCAAAATCAGAAATCTTACTTCTTGGCAGCCAAAATTTGATGATTTAGATCTTATTTGCAAATCTGCATTTGATTGGGAAAAACAGTGCTAAAAAAAATATTTTTTATTTTGAGCAAAGAGGATAAAAAATTTTTATTCTCTTTACTGTCTTTTTTCGGTTTTTATTTCTTTTATAGAAAGTTTTGCTATTTCTTTAGTGATGCCTTTTATCACTTTGGCTAGTGATTTTTCTTATTTTGATAAAAATAAGTATTTAATTCAGCTTAAAGACTATCTTGCTTTACCTGTTTTTGAGATTATAGTTTATTTTGGTGTAGTACTTATTGTCTTTTATGTTTTGCGCGCTTTGTTAAATAGTTATTATTTTCACCTCTTAGCCCGCTTTTCAAAGGGTAGGTATCATGCTATCGCTTATAAAGTTTTTGCAAAATTTTTAAATACAGATTATGAAAATTTTACTCAAAAAAATCAATCCGAAATTCTAAAGTCTATTACCGGAGAAGTTTACAATCTAAGTACCATGATTTCATCATTTTTGCTGATGATGAGCGAAATTTTTGTAGTGTTTTTGCTTTATACTCTCATGCTTTTAGTAAATTATAAAATCACTTTATTTTTAAGCCTTTTTATGATTATAAATGCTTTTATTTTGATCAAAGTTCTTAGTCCTATCGTTAAAAAAGCAGGTCTTAAACGCGAGGAAGCGATGAAGAATTTTTTTGAAATTCTTAATACAAATTTAAATAATTTTAAATTGATAAAGCTTAAGACTAAAGAAGATGGTGTTTTAAATCTTTTTAAAACTCAAAGTGAGATCTTTGCTAGGGCAAATATTACCAATGAAAGCGTAAGTGCTATGCCAAGAATTTATCTTGAGGGAGTTGGATTTTGTGTACTTGTTTTCATAGTGGTTTTTTTAGTATTTAAAAATCAAAGCGATATATCTGGAATTTTAGCGACTATCTCTATCTTTGTTTTAGCACTTTATCGTTTGATGCCAAGTGCAAATCGTATCATCACAAGCTATCATGATTTGCTTTATTATCGCTCTTCTTTGGATATTATTTATCAAATTTTAAAGCAAAAAGAAGAGAGTTTAGGTGAAGAAAAAATTAATTTTGATAAAGAATTAAGGCTAGAAAATTTAACTTTTGGATACAAAGATAAAAAGAATTTATTTACTTGTTTAAATTTAAGTATAAAAAAAGGCGAAAAGATCGCATTTATAGGAGAAAGTGGCTGTGGAAAAAGCACTTTGGTAGATATAATCATAGGACTTTTAAGCCCTAGAGAGGGTAGAGTGCTTCTTGATGAAAATGAATTAAATATGAAAAATGTTAAGAATTATCGCCAAAAAATAGGTTATATCCCGCAAAATATCTATCTTTTTAACGACAGCATTGCTAAGAATATCAGCTTTGGAAATGAGGTAGATGAAGAAAAGCTTCAAAGAGTGATTAAGCAAGCTAATTTAGAACATTTTGTGAAAAATTTACCCCAAGGAGTGCAAACAAAAGTAGGCGATGGTGGGAGCAATTTAAGTGGTGGACAAAAACAACGCATAGCTATCGCAAGAGCTTTGTATTTAGATCCTGAAATTCTAGTTCTTGATGAGGCTACTTCTGCACTTGATACGGAAAGTGAAGCAAAGATTATGGATGAAATTTATAAGATTTCTAAAGATAAAACCATGATCATTATCGCACACCGTCTTTCAACTATCACACGTTGTGATAGCATCTATCGTTTAGAAAACGGCAAACTTTTCAAGGAGGATAAAAAGTGAAGATAACTTTTATCATAGCCACTTTAAATTCAGGGGGAGCTGAGCGTGTTTTGGTAACTTTAGCAAATGCACTTTGTACTCAGCATGAAGTAAGCATTATCAAATTTCATGCGGGTGATTCTTTTTATAAGCTTGAAGAAAATGTCAAACTTATAACTTTAGAGCAATTTAGATTTGACACTTTATATCATAAAATCGCAAGCCGTTTTAAAAAATACCTAGCATTAAGACGAGCTTTAAAAGAAAATGAAAGCGATGTTTTTATCTCTTTTTTAGATACGACAAATATTGCTTGTATTTTTGCCAAGATAGGCTTAAAAACCCCATTAATTATAAGCGAACATAGTAACGAAGCTTATTTAAAATCCAAAATTTGGCGTTTTTTAAGACGCTTGAGTTATCCTTTTTGTGATGCTTTGAGCGTGCTTGGAAGTAGCGATAAAATTTATTATGAAAAATTCGTAAAAAGAGTAAAGCTTTTACCTAATCCTTGTCATTTTAGCACAGAAATTTCTTCAAATGAGCATTTTGAAAAAGAAAATTTAGTGCTTTTTATAGGTCGTCTAGATCAAAACAAAAACCCCAAAATGTTTTTAAAAGCTATAGCAAATTTAGATAAAAAATTACAAGAAAATTATGAATTTGTTGTAGCTGGCGATGGAGAATTAAGACAAGAGCTCGAATACAAAGCAAAATCTTTAGGCGTAAAAGTGAAATTTTTAGGACGCATTGAGAATGTAAAAGCGCTCTATGAAAAAGCCAAAGTACTTTGTCTTTGCTCTTTTGTTGAGGGTTTGCCAACAGTTTTGATCGAGAGTTTGTATTTTGAGGTGTGTAGAATTTCAACTTCTTATTATAATGGAGCTAAGGACTTAATTAGCGATAATGAGGACGGATTTTTAGTGGGTTGTGATGATGAAATAGCTTTGGCTAGAAAGCTTGAGCTTGTATTAAAAGATGAGCAACTAAGAAAAAACATCGTTATGAATGCCAAAAAAAGATGTGAAGATTTTGAAATTTCTCACATTAAAAAACAATGGCTTGAGCTTATTGATGAGGTTAAAAATGCCTAAACTTTCTGTTATAGTCCCTACTTTTAATCGTTCTTCCTTGCTTCAAAAGGCAGTTCAAAGTATCTTAAATCAAGATTTTAAAGACTTAGAAATCATTATAAGTGATGATAATTCTAGCGATGATACTAAAAGTGTTGTAGAGAATTTGCAAAAAAGCGATAAACGCATCAAGTATTTTTTAAATCAAAATTACAAACAAGGTCCTAATGGCAATAAAAATAATGGTTTAGATAAAGCTAGCGGGGAATTTATAACCTTTTTGGATGATGATGATGAGCTTTTACCCTATGCCTTGGGCATTTTAATGCAAAAAGCAGATGAGGGTTATTCTCATGTTTTTGGAAATTGCCTCATAGAAAAAGAAGGAATTTTAAGCGATGAGTTTAGTGGTAGGGGTTTGGAAAAAGAGGGTGAAATTTCTAAGAAAGATTTTTTAATGCAGCGTTTTAGCGGGGAATTTTTTTCTGTTTTTAAGGCTTCTTTGCTCAAAAATAACCGTTTTAATGAGGAATTTTATGGCAATGAAGCCACACTTTGGGTAAATTTATACGAAGAAAAAAGTTTTTATATCCATAAAGCTTTTAGAATTTATCGTGTTTTTAGAAAAGATAGTGTTACGCTAGGAGCGAGTAAAAATGCTCATAGGGTGTATTTGGGGTATTTAGAGCTTGCGAGAATTTTAGAAAATGAGTTAAAAGCTTCTGGGGATGATGATTATAGAAAAACTTGTGCGAGTTATTATAAAATGGCAGCTTATTATGCAAAATTAAGTGCAAATTATAAGGCACTTTATCATTGTTTGTTTAAAAGTTTGAGTATTAAAATCAATACTCCTGCTTTGATATTACTTACTTTAAGTATAATTCCAAGTAAAATGATTGAAAAACTATCAAAAATTCGGGTGGCTTTATGCAAAAATTAGCGATTTTTATTTATTCTTTAGGAAGTGGGGGTGCTGAAAGAGTAGTGGCAACTTTACTTCCGACTTTGAGTTTGAAATTTGAAGTACATTTGATTTTAATGAATGATAAAATTTCTTATGAAATTTCTGAATGCAAAATCCATTTTTTGGAGCATTCAAAACCTAGTGAAAATCCTATTTTAAAATTTTTAAAACTTCCTTTTTTGGCTTTAAAATATAAAAAACTTTGCCAAAAATTAAATATCGACACAGAATTTGTTTTTTTAAATAGACCTAATTATATTGCATTGATGGCAAAAATATTTGGCAACAAAACTCGCCTTGTAATCAACGAATGTACCACTCCAAGCGTGATGTATGCTAAAAACAATTTCAATTCTTTAGCCAATAAATTTTTAATTTCCTCGCTTTATCCAAAAGCTGATTTGATTTTGCCTAATTCTAAGGGGAATTTAGAAGATTTATTGTGTAATTTTAAAATCAATAAAGCAAAATGCGAAATTTTATACAATGCTATAGATTTAAAGAAAATAGAACAAAAAACACTTGAGGATATAAGTTTAAAGGATAAATTTATTTTAAGCGTGGGAAGGCTTGATCAGGGTAAAAATCATGCTTTGCTTATCCGTGCTTATGCGAGATTAAAAACAGATTTAAAGCTCGTGATTTTGGGCGAGGGTGTGCTAAAAGATGAACTTTTGGCTTTGATTAAAGACTTGAATTTAGAAGATAAAGTTTTGCTTTTAGGTTTTGATAATAATCCTTACAAATATATGTCCAAGTGTGAATTTTTTGCTTTTGCTTCTGTGTTTGAGGGTTTTTCAAATGTTTTAATCGAAAGTCTAGCCTGTGGCTGTGCGGTGGTTTGTACTGATCATAGAAGTGGTGCAAGAGAGCTTTTTGGAGATGATGAATTTGGGCTTTTGGTAGAGGTAAATAATGAAAATTCTATGTTTATGGGCTTAAAAACAATGCTTGAAGATGAAAATTTAAGAAAAGCCTATAAGAAAAAGGCAAAAGATAGAGCCCTTGATTTTGATCAAGAAAAAATAGCACGCAATGCTTTAAAATATTTATTAGGATAAAATATGTTAAAAAAGGAATATTTTAAAAACCCGACTTTTATTTTATTGACTCTTATAATTTTAGCATATGCCTTCAGTGTTTTGTGTAGGTTTTATTGGGTTTTTTGGGCAAGTGAGTTTAATGAATATTTTTTCAATAACGAACTTATGATTATCTCCAATGATGGATATGCTTTTGCAGAAGGCGCAAGAGATATGATAGCAGGCTTTCATCAGCCTAATGATCTGAGTTATTATGGCTCTTCGCTTTCAACGCTTACATATTGGTTTTATAAAATAACTCCTTTTTCTTTAGAAAGTATTTTTATATATATCAGTACTTTTTTATCTTCTTTGGTGGTTGTACCGTTGATTTTAATCGCTAATGAATACAAACGCCCTTTGATGGGATTTGTTGCAGCATTGTTAGCCAGTATAGCCAATAGCTATTATAATCGCACAATGAGCGGGTATTATGATACCGATATGCTTGTTATAGTTCTTGCGATGATGATAGTTTTCTTTATGATAAGGTTAATTTTAAGAAAAGATTTATTATCTTTGATAGCCTTGCCTTTATTTGTGGGAATTTATCTTTGGTGGTATCCATCAAGCTATACTTTAAATGTTGCCCTACTAGGACTTTTATTTATCTATACCTTGGTTTTTCACATAAAAGAAAAAACACTTTATATGGCTATCATTCTAGCTTCTATTACGCTTTCAAATATAGCTTGGTTTTATCAAAGTGCGATTATCGTTATACTTTTTAGTCTTTTTGTTTTGCAAAATAAGCGTTTTAGTTTTGCCTTGCTTGGATTTTTGGGCTTGGCAACTTTGGTATTTTTAATACTAAGCGGTGGGGTTGATCCTATACTTTATCAGCTTAAATTTTATATTTTTAGAAGCGATGAGAGTGCAAATTTAGCCCAAGGTTTTATGTATTTTAACGTAAATCAAACTATACAAGAAGTAGAAAGTATAGATTTGAGTATTTTTATGAAAAGAATCAGCGGAAGCGAACTTGTGTTTTTTATATCTTTAATTGGCTTTATTTTTCTTGTCAGAAAGCACAAAAGTATGATTTTGGCCTTGCCGATGTTAGCTTTAGGGTTTTTAGCGCTTAAGGGTGGACTTCGTTTTACCATTTATGCAGTGCCTGTTTTAGCGCTTGGATTTGGTTTTTTAATGAGTCTTTTACAGGAAAGAAAATGGAAAAATAAAAATATTTATTGGGCTAGCGTTTCTATCTTTACTTTTTTGAGTTTGCTTCCTATGTTTTATCATATCATCAATTATAAAGCCCCGACAGTTTTTTCTCAAAATGAGGCTTCAAAGCTAGATGAGCTTAAAAAAATTGCACAAAGAGAAGATTATGTGGTAGCTTGGTGGGATTATGGATATCCTATTAGGTATTACAGTGATGTTAAGACTTTGGCTGATGGGGGCAAACATTTAGGCAAGGATAATTTTTTCCCATCTTTTATCCTAAGTAAAGATCAAACAGCTGCTGCAAATATGGCAAGACTTAGCGTAGAATATACAGAAAAAAGTTTTTATGCTCCTTCAAATGATATTTTAAAAAACGATCTTTTAAAAGCGATGATGAAAGATTATAAACAAAATAATGTGGATTTGTTTTTAGCTTCGCTTTCTAAACCTGATTTTAAAATCAATACCCCAAAAACACGCGATGTGTATATCTATATGCCAGCTAGAATGTCTTTGATTTTCTCAACCGTGGCTAGCTTTTCTTTTGTGGATTTAGATACAGGAAAGATTGATAAACCTTTTACTTTTAGCGCGGCTTATCCGCTCGATGTTAAAAATGGAGAAATTTATCTTAGTAACGGTATTGTATTGAGTGATGATTTTAGAAGTTTTAAAATAAATCATAACACCATACCTGTAAATAGTATCATAGAAGTTAGCTCTATCAAACAGGGTGAATATAAAATCACTCCTATTGATGATACAGCTCAATTTTATATTTTATATCTTAAAGATAGTACCATACCTTATGCTCAGTTTATTTTAATGGATAAAGCTATGTTTAATAGTGCTTATGTGCAAATGTTTTTCCTTGGAAATTATGATAAAAATTTGTATGATTTAGTGATCAATACTAGGGATACAAAAGTTTTTAAACTCAAAATTTAAAGGTATTTTACAATGAGGGTAGGCTTTTTAACTCATGCAGGAGCAAGTATATATCATTTTAGATTGCCTATAATTAAAGCTTTGATTGCAAGAGGGGATGAGGTTTTTGTCATAGTGCCACAAGATGAATATACTGAAAAATTAAAGGCTTTAAATTTAAATATCATTGTTTATGAGCTTTCAAGATCAAGTTTAAATCCTTTAATTGTTTTTAAAAATTTTTTACATCTTAAAAATGTTTTAAAAAGCTTAAATTTGGATCTTTTGCAAAGTGGGGCACATAAAAGCAATACTTTTGGTTTAATGGCTGCAAAGTGTGCCAAAATTCCTTATAAAATAGGGCTGGTTGAAGGACTTGGATCTTTTTATATAGAGGAGGGTTTTAAAGCAAATTTAGTGCGTTTTATTATCAACACTCTTTATAAACTTAGCTTTAAAATCGCTGATTCTTTCATCTTTGTAAATCAGGCTAATGCAGATTTTATGCAAAATTTAGGACTTAAGGAAAATAAAATTTGCGTGATTAAATCTGTGGGCATTAATCTTAAAAAATTTTTTCCTATGAGAGTAGAGCAAGAAGCTAAAAAGGCTTTTTGGCAAAATTTAAAAATCGATGAAAAACCTATTATTTTGATGATAGCTAGGGCTTTATGGCATAAAGGTGTAAAAGAATTTTATGAAAGTGCAGAGCATTTAAAAGATAGGGCAAATTTTGTTTTAGTAGGCGGAAGAGATGATAATCCCTCTTGTGCGAGTTTGGAATTTTTAAATTCAGGCAAAGTTTTTTATTTAGGTGCTAGAAGCGATATAGTAGAGCTTTTGCAAAATTGTGATATCTTTGTTTTGCCAAGCTATAAAGAGGGATTTCCAGTAAGTGTTTTAGAGGCGAAAGCTTGTGGTAAGGCTATTGTAGTGAGTGATTGTGAGGGTTGTGTTGAGGCAATTTCAAATGCTTATGATGGACTTTGGGCTAAGGCTGAAGATAGTAAAGATTTAAGCGAAAAAATACAAGTTTTATTAGAGGATGAAAGCTTAAGAATTAATCTAGGCAAAAATGCAGCTAAGGATGCTTTGCAATATGATGAAAATGTTATCGCGCAGCGTTATTTAGAACTTTATGATAGGGTAATTAAAAATGTATGAGAAATGGATAAAAAGAATTTTTGATTTTGTTTTGGCTTTGTTTCTTTTGGTGTTTTTTTCACCTCTTATTTTAATCACTGCCTTACTTTTAAAAATAACTCAAGGTAGTGTGATTTTCACTCAAAATCGTCCAGGTTTAAATGAAAAAATTTTTAAAATTTATAAATTTAAAACCATGAGTGATGAAAGAGATGAAAAGGGTGAGCTTTTAAGTGATGAGTTGCGCTTAAAAGCTTTTGGGAAGATTGTTAGAAGTTTAAGTTTAGATGAGCTTTTGCAGCTTTTTAATGTATTAAAGGGTGATATGAGTTTTGTAGGGCCAAGACCCCTTTTGGTAGAATACCTACCCCTTTATAATGAAGAGCAAAAACTCCGTCATAAAGTGCGTCCTGGTATCACAGGATGGGCGCAGGTAAATGGTAGAAATGCGATTTCTTGGCAAAAAAAATTCGAACTTGATGTGTATTATGTAAAAAATATTTCTTTTTTGTTGGATTTAAAAATCATGTTTTTAACAGCCCTAAAAGTTTTAAAAAGAAGCGGAGTAAGTAAAGAAGGACATGTTACAACGGAGAAATTTAATGGCAAGAACTGAAAAAATTTACATTTATGGTGCGAGTGGGCATGGACTTGTTTGTGCTGATGTAGCTATGAGTTTGGGCTATAAAGAATGTATTTTTTTAGATGATTTTAAGGGTAAAAAATTTGAAAGTTCTTTGCCAAAATATGATGTTTTTATAGCTATTGGAAATAATGAAATAAGAAAAAAACTTTTTAACCAAATTTCAGACAGTGGCTTTAAGATTGTAAATCTCATCCATAAAAGTGCGATTATTAGTCAAAGTGTGGATATAGCAAAAGATGCGGGAATTTTAATAATGCCTTATGTGGTAGTAAATGCAAGGGCAAAAATCGAAAAAGGTGTGATTTTAAACACTTCAAGTGTGATCGAGCATGAATGTATAGTAGGCGAGTTTTCTCATATAAGCGTTAGTGCTAAGTGTGCAGGAAATGTAAAAATTGGCAAAAATTGTTTTTTAGGGATTAATTCTTGTATTTTGCCAAATTTAAGTTTGGCGGACGATAGCATTTTAGGGGGTGGAGCGACTTTAGTGAAAAGTCAAAGTGAAAAGGGTATTTTTGTAGGGGTACCTGCAAAAAGAATGTAAATCATTCATCTTGATAAATTGTTTAAATCTTAAGTTAAGATAAAAACAATCTTTGTTTGTAAAAAGAATTTTTAGTATTTGATTCTTGGTAAATTATTTTAGATAAAATATATCATCTTGGTAAAATCACTGTTTATAATAAAGGATAAAAAATGAGGTTTTTTCTTTCTCCTCCGCATATGGGTGGCAATGAGTTAAAATATATAGAAGAAGTATTTAAAAGCAATTATATAGCTCCTTTGGGCGAATTTGTAAACCGTTTTGAAGAAAGTGTTAAAGATTACGCTCAATGCGAAAATGCTTTGGCGCTAAATTCAGCTACTGCGGCTTTGCACTTGGCTTTAAGAGTAGCAGGAGTAGAACAAGATGATATTGTTTTGGCTTCATCTTTTACTTTTATTGCTTCAGTAGCGCCTATTTGTTATCTTAAGGCAAAACCTGTTTTTATCGATTGTGATGAGACTTTTAATATAGATATTGATTTATTAAAGCTTGCTATTAAAGAGAGTGAAAAGAAACCAAAAGCTTTGATTTTAACTCATCTTTATGGTAATGCAGCCAAAATGGATGAGATTGTCCAAATTTGCGAAAAAGAAAATATTATTTTAATAGAAGATGCCGCCGAGGCTTTGGGAAGCTTCTATAAGGGTAGAGCTTTAGGAACTTTTGGAGAATTTGGAGCTTATTCTTATAATGGAAATAAAATCATCACCACTTCAGGCGGCGGTATGCTTATAGGTAAAGATAAGCAAAAAATCGAAAGAGCAAGATTTTATAGCACTCAAGCAAGGGAAAATTGTTTGCATTATGAGCATTTAGATTATGGTTATAATTACCGCTTGAGTAATGTTTTAGGCGCTATTGGTGTAGCGCAAATGGAAGTTTTAGAACAAAGAGTGCTTAAAAAAAGAGAAATTTATGAGTGGTATAAAGAATTTTTGAGTGATGGTTTTGTCTTTTTAGATGAGCTTGAAAATTCAAGAAGCAATCGCTGGTTAAGCACAGCTTTGATTGATTTTGACAAAAATGAAATAAATGCTTATCAAAAATGTATCGAAATTTCGCAAAAAGACTTGATCTTGCATCCAAAAATTTCAAAACTTATAACAGATTTGCAAAAAGAACAAATCGAAACAAGACCACTTTGGAAAGCTATGCATACTCAAGAGGTTTTCAAAGGTGCTAAAGCTTATGTAAATGGCAACAGTGAGTTATTCTTCCAAAAAGGAATTTGTTTACCAAGTGGTACAGCGATGAGTAAAGACAATGTGCGCGAAATTTCAGAGCTTATTATCAAGAGTATAAAGGCTTGATGATGGATTTTTATAAAAGCAAAAGACTGATTTTTTTCTTATGTTTTGATGCGTTTTTGTTTATACTCTCTATATTTTTAGCTTTTTCTTTGCGTTTTAGCGGAGAAATTCCTAGTATTTTTTATGAGGGTATGATTAAAGCGGGGCTTATTTTGCTGGTTTTAAAAATAGCTTTTTTGTTTATTTTTAGAATTTATAAGGTAGCATGGCGGTTTTTTTCTTTAAATGAAGCAAGAAAGATATTTTTTGCTTTGGTTTTAGCTGAAATTTGCTTTTTGTTGATTTTTTATTTTTATGACGATTTTTTCAATCCTTTTCCGCGCTCGGTTATAGGTATTGATCTTATTCTTTCTTATATGTTTGTAGGAACTTTAAGAATTTCTAAAAGAATGCTTATAGACTTTAAGCCTTCCCGTGCAAAAGAAGAAGAAACTCCTTGTATAGTAGTGGGTGCTACTTCAAAAGCTTTACATTTGCTAAAAGGAGCAAAAGAAGGTTCTTTAGGACTTTTTCCTGTGGGTGTTGTGGATGCTAGAAGAGAACTTATAGGAACATATTGCGATAAATTTATTGTTGAAGATAAAAATAAAATCAAAGATTATGTTAACGAGGGTGTTAAAACTGCTATTATAGCTTTAAAACTAGATCAAGCTGAACTTAAAGCTTTGTTTGAAGAGCTTATTTCTTATGGAATCAGCGATGTTAAGATCTTTTCTTTTACAAGAAATGAAGCAAGAGATATCAGTATAGAAGACCTACTTGCTAGAAAACCTAAAGATTTGGATGATAGCGCTGTAGCTTCATTTTTAAAAGACAAGGTGGTTTTAGTAAGTGGTGCAGGTGGAACTATAGGAAGTGAACTTTGTAAGCAGTGTATTAAATTCGGCGCAAAACATCTTATAATGCTTGATCATAGTGAATTTAATCTTTATAAAATTAATGAAGATTTAAGCTTGTATAAAGAAAAAATTACTCCTGTTTTACTAAGCATTTTGGATGAGCAAAGCTTAGATGAGATTATTAAGGAGTATAAGCCTGAATTGATTTTGCATGCAGCCGCTTATAAGCATGTGCCTCTTTGCGAGCAAAATCCACATTCTGCCGTGCTTAATAATATCATAGGTACTAAAACTCTATGCGATGTAGCTAAAAAAAATAAGGTTAAAAAATTTGTTATGATAAGCACAGATAAGGCAGTGCGCCCAACAAATATCATGGGATGTACTAAAAGAGTTTGTGAGCTTTATACTTTAAATTCAAGTGATGAAAATTTTGAAGTTTCTTGTGTGCGCTTTGGAAATGTTTTAGGATCAAGTGGAAGTGTGATACCTAAATTCAAAGCCCAAATTGCAAATAATGAGCCATTAACCTTAACTCACCCTGATATAGTGCGTTATTTTATGTTAGTAAGTGAAGCGGTGCAACTTGTTTTACAAGCTGGAGCTATCGCAAAAGGGGGCGAGCTTTTTGTGTTAGATATGGGTGAGCCGGTTAAGATTATGGATTTGGCTAAAAAAATGCTTATTTTATCTAACCGAGAAGACTTAGAGATAAAAATCACAGGCTTAAGACGCGGAGAAAAACTCTTTGAAGAATTGTTAATCGATGAAAATGATGCAAAGACAGAGTATGAGAGTATTTTTGTTGCAAAAAATGAAAAAATGGATATACAAATTTTAAATGACTATATTGAAAAATTGCAGGATTGTCCAAATATAGCCGAAATTTTAAAAGAAATAGTTCCTGAGTTTAATCATAACAAAGATGGTAATTAATATTATTTTAATATATATCAAAAACCTATTTTATCGAAATTCTTTATGGAGCTTTGAATTAAAAAATCAAAATTTAATCATTTTTATAAAAAAAATTAAACAAAAATATAGTAAAAAATGTTATAATTTGTTTTTAAATTTTTTTTAGAAACTTGATTAATAAGGCTAAAAAGGATACAATAATATAAAATTTATGAAAAATTTGAAAGGACGAAATTGTGAAATTGTTAGTTGTTGATGACAGTTCTACTATGAGAAGGATTATAAAAAATACCCTAACAAGACTTGGACATAATGATGTTCTTGAGGCTGAACACGGAGTTGAGGCTTGGGACTTGCTCGAAAAAAATGAAGATATTAAAATTCTAATTACCGATTGGAATATGCCTGAAATGAATGGTTTGGAGCTTGTTAAAAAAGTAAGAGCAGAAAAAAAATACGAAGATATGCCTATTATTATGGTTACCACTGAAGGGGGTAAAGCCGAAGTAATTACTGCTTTAAAAGCAGGGGTAAACAATTATATAGTTAAGCCTTTTACTCCACAAGTATTAAAAGAAAAACTTGAAGATGTTTTAGGTACCGGTAGCGGAGAACCTGCAGCTGAGTAATTTTAATAATTAATGCAAAAATTTTATTACGAGTTGTTTCTTGAAATTCAAGAACAATATAAAAATTTACTTCTTGATTTTGTTTTTGATTTGGGTGTGGAAGCTATAGAAGAAAAAGGCAATGGTATTTATATACGCTCAAATGAAAATTTAGAGGATCTTGCTTGGGCGATTGAAATTTTCGCCCAAAAACTGAGTCAAAAACTAGATCTAAAAGAAGATATACTCTTACACAAAACTATCGAAAAAAAAGAAAATAAAGACTGGGTAGAAGAATATAAAAAAGGAATAAAACCTATTATAATTGATAATATCTATATTCACACTACTTGGCAAGAAGAAAAAGAAAACTATCTTAATATTAAAATAAATCCTGCTTTAGCTTTTGGTTCGGGACACCATGAAAGTACTTATTGCTGTGTTAAATTTTTGCAAAAATTTGCCAAAAATAATTTAAGAGCTTTGGATATAGGTTGTGGAAGTGGTATTTTAGCTATTGCTATGGCAAAATTAGGATCTAAGGTAGAAATTTGCGATACTGATGATTTGGCTATCAAAAGTGCTTTGGAAAATGCGGAATTAAATAGTGTGAATTTTCCAAAAGCTTGGCATGGTTCTGTAGATAAGGCAGAGGGATTATATGATTTAGTGGTTGCAAATATAATTGCTGATGTAATTTTAATTTTAGAAAAAGATATTAAAAAACATTTAGAAGATAATGCTATACTTATTTTATCTGGAATTTTAGATAAATACAAAACAAGAATTAAAGAAAAATTTCAGGATTTAGAGCTTATTGATGAAATGCAAATTAATGAATGGTGCTCTTTGGTATATAAAAATAAAATAAAGGAAAAAGATGAACAATAATAACAATGCTCCTAATAATAAAGGTAATCCGCAGGGCAATAATTTTTTCAACAAAAATCCGATTTTTATTTTTGCGATTTTTGCTATTGTTATGATAATTATCTTTAAAGGGTTCTTTGATGGTAATGGATCTTTAGGTGGCGCTTTAAATGGAACTGAGGTCAGTAAAAATGTACCTTATTCTGAATTAAAAAAATTAATTGAAAGCGGTCAGATTAATCAAGTGAGCATAGGGCAAACTACTATAAAAGCAGTTTCTAGTGCTCAAAATACAGTTTATACAACCAAAAAGGTTAACGATCCAGAATTTGTAAGCTTGCTTGATAGTAAGAATATTGCTTATGGAGCTTATTCTGAAACAAATTGGTTTACAGATATCTTATTTTCTTGGGTTTTGCCTGTATTTATTTTCTTTGGAATTTGGATGTTTTTGGCAAGCCGTATGCAAAAAAACATGGGAAGTTCTATACTGGGTATAGGCAGTTCTAAGAAACTTGTAAATTCGGAAAAACCAAAAGTAAAATTCAATGATGTTGCGGGTGTAGAAGAAGCAAAAGAAGAAGTTAAAGAGATAGTGGATTTTTTAAAATATCCAGAAAGATATATTAAACTTGGTGCAAAAATTCCAAAAGGCTTGTTGCTTGTAGGACCTCCAGGTACTGGAAAAACATTATTGGCAAAAGCAGTGGCAGGCGAGGCTGATGTACCATTTTTTAGTGTTTCAGGTTCATCTTTTATAGAAATGTTTGTTGGCGTGGGTGCTTCTCGTGTGAGAGATTTGTTTGAAAATGCAAAAAAAGAAGCTCCAGCTATCATATTTATCGATGAAATTGATGCTATAGGTAAAAGTCGTGCTGCAAGCGGTATGATGGGTGGTAATGATGAAAGAGAGCAAACTCTAAATCAGCTTTTAGCTGAAATGGATGGCTTTGGAACTGAAAGTTCTCCAGTGATTGTTTTAGCAGCTACTAATAGACCTGAAGTTTTAGATGCGGCTCTTTTAAGACCAGGAAGATTTGATCGCCAAGTGTTGGTTGATAAGCCTGATTTTAAAGGTAGATGCGATATTTTAAAAGTGCATATGAAGGATGTTAAAATTTCTCCAAAGGTTAAAGTAGAAGATATAGCGCGTTTAACTGCAGGACTTGCAGGAGCTGATCTTGCAAATATTATCAACGAAGCAGCGCTTTTAGCAGGTAGGGATTCGAAAAAATATGTAGAACAAAATGATCTTGTAGAAGCTGTTGAAAGAGCTATAGCTGGGCTTGAAAAGAAATCGCGTCGTATTAACGATAAAGAGAAGAAAATCGTTACTTATCACGAATGTGGACATGCTCTAATTGCTGAAACTACAAAAGGTGCAAAGCGCGTTAGTAAAGTTTCTGTAATCCCTAGAGGGCTTGCTGCACTTGGATATACACTCAATACACCTGAAGAAAATAAATTTTTAATGCAAAAGCATGAGCTTATTGCCGAGGTTGATGTACTTTTAGGTGGGCGTGCTGCAGAAGAAGTGTTTATAGGTGAAATTTCTACTGGTGCAAGCAACGATCTTGAAAGAGCAACAGATATTATCAAGGCTATGATTTCAATGTATGGTATGAGTGAAATTGCGGGCTTGATGGTGCTTGAAAAGCAAAGAAATACCTTCTTAACAGGAGGTCAAACCATAAAAGATTATTCTGAAAAAATGGCAGAATCTTTAGATGACTATGTTAAAAAAACTTTAGATGAGCGTTATAAAGATGTTAAAAATACCTTAAGCACTTATAAAGGTGCGATTGAAACTATGGTTGCAGCACTTTATGAAGAAGAAACTATAGAAGGTGCTAAGGTAAGAGATATTATCCAAAAACTATGAAAATGAAAATAATCTTCCTACGCGCCTGCAGGAAATAAACGAAGAACATAAAGAAGAAAGTAAACAAGCAGAGTAATGGGAAAATACATCGCCAAAGAAGGACAGTGGGCTATAGTTATAGTTTTTATCTTATTTGTTATTTGTTGGATATTTTATAGCTTTTCTGTTCTTCTTTTTTTACTATTGTTAGTACTTTTGTTTATTTTTAGAATTCCAAATCGCACAATGGTTTGTAACGATAGTAAGGCTATATTATCACCTATTGATGGTAGAGTAACTAAAATAGAAAATGTCTTTGATAAACGCTTGGGTGAAAGTGTTGAGATAAGTATTAAAAATGCTTTTTATGATGCTGGAACTTTTTGCGCTCCTTTTAAAATGGACATTAATGATATCGCACTAAAGCACGGACTTTTTTTATGTAGTGAATTAAAAAGTGCTAGAATAATGAATGAAAGAGTAAGTATTCTTGCTTCAAGTAGTGGAACTGATATTATTCTAAGGGTATATGCAGGTTCTTTTGATAGAAAATTAAAACTTGATAATTTATCTTACAATTTGGAAGTTGGAGATAAAATGGGATTTTTGGTTAACGGAACCATCAGTATTGTACTACCTAAAGATACACGAATTCATGTGGGGCTCGGAGATGAGTTAAAATCAGGTTCTTTACTGGGCTATCTAGCTTAAGGATAAAAAATGAACAATAAATCACAATTTATTTATATCTTACCCAATCTTTTTACAGCAGCTTCGGCATTTTTGGGCGTAATTTCTATCATTGCTTCCATACAAGGCAATTATCATATGGCTTTACTGTATATCATTTTTTCTTTGATATGCGATGGTCTTGATGGTCGTGTGGCAAGACTTACAAACACTACCTCTAAATTTGGTATAGAATTTGACTCTTTAGCTGACTTGATAGCATTTGGTGTTGCACCAGCTATCTTTTTTTATATGGTTATTGGTTCTGAATTTGGAAGATATGGTTCTTTAATAACAGCCTTTTTTGTTGTTTTTGGAGCAATACGCCTTGCAAGATTTAATGTTACTACAGGAACTTATGAACCATCTGTTTTTATAGGGCTTCCTATACCTACTGCTGCTGTGGTAAGTGCTATTTGGACTTATAGCTATTATCATTATGATTTTTTAAGAGGATATGGAATTGTATTTTTAATATTGCAAGCAATTTTAGGTTTGCTAATGGTTAGCAATATACGTTATCCAAGCTTTAAAAAATTAGATTTTAACAGATCAAGCGTTTTGAAGGTTTTAATTATTTTAATTATTATTTTTTCTTTTTTATATCTTTATCCGCTTGAAAGCTTAGCAATTTTGGCAAGCTTGTATGTGGTTTATGGGATAATAAGAGTAATTTATACTATTATTTTTTCTAAATTTAAGATGAAAATTTAAGCATAAAATTGAGCTATAGCCTCGCATTCTGCTTGGCTAAATCCAGCTTCTATTCTTGCTTTTATGTTAAGCTTTTTGCCTGCTAGGGAAAATTGATTAAACATTTTACAAATTTCTATAAAATCATAGTTGCTTTGATTAGAAAATTTCCACCAATTATCTCCCTTTTTTACATGCTTTATCTCATCATTTAAGATAATACTCAAAGTATCTTTTAAAAGACTTTTTATGGGGTGATTTGAGCTTTCAAGCTTTGCCACCACAAAAGGATTTGCGTCAAGTCCTTTAGCTTCTAATCCTCGGTGTACTACTCCCATTCTTAGATTTAAACAATCTTTTGTAGCCTCAAGTGCAACTTCTAAATTATCATGAATGGCAAAATCTCCATATTTATAGCCCAGTTCATGAAGTGCTGTATTTAAAAGTTTGAAATGTTTAATTTCTTCATCGGCAACTTCTAGCCAATCAATATAAAATTGCTGTGGTAGGCTTTTAAAACGATAGCTTGCATCTAGGGCTAAATTTATGGCACTGAATTCTATATGTGCAATAGAATGAATAATCTTTGCTAAAGAATGAGTAGAATTTACAAATTTAGGGCGTCTAATGCGAGTAGGATGCAATAGCTTTAAATTTGGATTGGTATTTGTCTTAAAAATGCTTGTTTGCTCGTGATTGAAAATTAATTTTTGACTTTTAAAATCATCATAAAATGTGCTAAAATTTTCAAATTTATTATCAATATTTTGCTCATATAGTATCTTTTCAAGCCTGTCAAAGAATTCAGTTTGCATTTTAAGTCTTTCTAAAATATTTTTTTGATTTTAGTATATAAAATTAAATTTTTACAATAATTTTGTATAAAATTTTAAATTAAAGCTTTTTTAGGAAAATACATTTTGATGAGAATAAAATCTGCTATAATTATTAAATAGTGATGTAAATTAAACTTATTAAAGAAAAAAATATGAAAAAATTAAACGAAGAAGAGGCTAGGGTTATTTTAAATAAAGGAACTGAAGCTCCTTTTAGTGGAAAGTATAATAATTTTTACGAAAAAGGGATTTATCTTTGTAAACAATGTGGATCTAAACTTTATAGATCTGAAGATAAATTCAAGTCAGGATGTGGATGGCCGAGTTTTGATGATGAAATCAAAGGAGCGATAAAAAGAATTCCTGATAAAGATGGTATTCGCACGGAAATTGTATGTGCAAATTGCAACGGTCACTTAGGCCATGTTTTTGAGGGAGAAGGTTTTTCAGCTAAAAATGTTAGACATTGTGTCAATTCCATTTCTTTAGAATTTGTAAAGGGTGAATAATATAATGTTTTCGAGTGTGGGTTCTGAACTTTATTTGATGTTTTTTGCGGGTATAACTTTATTGGCTGTATTGAATCCTTTTGGTAATTTAACGCAATTTTTAGCTATGAGCGATGGCTTACCTTTGGCTCTTAGAAAAAAACTTTTTAGAACCATACTTTATACAGCCTTGACTATTGTGCTTGCATTTTTATTTTTAGGGCCTTTAATTATGAATTATATTTTTAGAGTTTCTTTGGATGATTTAAGAATTTCAGGAGGCTTGGTTTTAATCATAATGGCAATTAAAAATTTATTATTTTCGACTAAGGTTGTGACTCAAAGTTTTGATTCTTGTCAAGAAATAAACGAGAAAGAAATTTTGCGTCAAAGTTTGATACCCATGGCTTTTCCGATGCTTGTAGGTCCTGGAACTTTAGCCAGTGTGATAGTGATTTCAGAAGATGGTGGTTTAGATGTAGCATTTGGAGGTGTGATAATAGCTTTTATTTTTATGTTTATACTTTTTCATTTTGCTGCTACGATTGAAAAAATTGTTGGAAAACTTATTTTACATGTTTTTTCTCGTATTGCCCAAGTTTTCATTGTGGCGATGGGGTGTAAGATGATTATAATAGGTTTAAAAAATACATTTAATATATAATTTAATGTAAAATTAATAAAAAAATATAGTATAATACCGCCTTTCAAAAATTTAAATTAAGGATAATATAGTATGTTCGGACAAAAAAAAGTCAATGCAAATTTGATAGCACAGCTTGAAAGCAAGTGCAGTGGACTCGAGGATATTTTAAGATCTATCAGTAATACAATGGCGGTGATTGAATTTACTACAGATGGAATTATTCTTGAGGCAAATCAAAATTTTTTAAATACAATGAAGTATGCATTAGCAGAAATAAAAGGCAAACATCACAGTATGTTTTGTTTACCTGAGGTTGTAAATTCTCCTGTTTATGATGAATTTTGGAGAGATTTAAGAAGTGGAAAAGCAAGAAGCGGACTTTTTCGTCGTATCGCCAAAGGCGGGATAGATATTTATTTAGAAGCAAATTATTTGCCAATTTCAAATGAAAAAGGTGAAGTTTATAAGATCATTAAATTTGCTAACGATATCACTCAAAGACACTATGAAATGCTTGATTTAAGAAATACTATTGCAGCTGCGGATCGTTCTATGGCTATTATCGAATTTAAGCCAGATGGCACTATCATTGGAGCAAATGAAAATTTCCTTAAAACAATGGATTATAATCTTGAAGAAATAAAAGGCAAACATCACAGTATGTTTTGTGATTCTACTTATAGAAATTCTAAAGAATATGATCGTTTTTGGGAAGATTTAAGAAATGGAAAGTATCAATCAGATAAATATGTTCGATACGGAAGAAATAACAAAAAAGTAGATCTTGAGGCAAGTTATAACCCTGTGCGCAACGATGATGGTAAAATTTATAAGGTGATTAAATTTGCAACAGATATCAGCGAACAAGTGCAAAGAGATGAAGAAAAATTGCGCTTGATTAGTGAATTGGCGGATAAAAATGACAGTCTTACTCAAGAGGGTGATCGTGTTATTGAAAATACGGTTTCAAATGTTCAAAATATTGCCGATATGATGTCTCAAAGCTCAAATCTTGTATCTTCTCTTAATCAACAATCAGATGAGATCAAATCAATCATACAAACTATTAGTGATATTGCAGATCAGACTAACTTGTTGGTTTTAAATGCTGCTATTGAAGCTGCTAGAGCAGGAGAGCATGGACGCGGATTTGCAGTTGTTGCTGATGAAGTAAGAAACCTAGCAGAAAGAACAGGACATTCGGTTGATGAGATTACTACTACGATTAATTCTATTAGAAATGTTACTTCTCAAGTAGTTCAAAGTATTAAAGAAGGCTTAGAGGATGTAAATCATAGCGTGGAATTAGCTAAAGAAGCTAAAGATTGCATGGAAAAAATACGAGAAAGTTCTGCTGAAGTTGCTAGAGCTATGTCTTAAAAGCGTGAGAAAATCACGCTTATTTTATTAAAGTGTTAAAATTTATAAATCCACTTTCTTGATCACACTTTTCTTTTAAGATATCTAAAAAAACTTTTACTTTCAATATTTTTAGCTCCCATGAATTCTAAATGCTTGTTATATACTTGACAGTCTATGATAAAATCATAGGGCTTAAGAAGTTCGCAAAGTTTGATCAAAGCTATTTTCGAAGCATTTTTTCTAAGACTTACCATGCTTTCACCAAAAAAAACTTTACCTATAATCAAACCATAAATTCCTCCAATTAATTCTTCATCTTCGTAAAGTTCTAAAGTATGGATATATCCTTGTTTGAAAAGCTCATGATAATTTTCTATAAATTCGTCATCAATCCAACTTTGAGGGCGCGTGTTACGACATAAATAGATAAGACTCAAAAAATCATAATCAAGTTTGACTTGATAAAGATTGATAAATTTTTTCATATTTTTCTGGATATGAACTTCGCTAGGATATAGCACACATCTAGGATCAGGGCACCACCATGTCACGGGTTTGTTTGTCCATGGAAAAAGCCCAAAACGATAGGCTTTTAAGATAAAATCAGGTTCTAGTTTTTGGCTTAAAAAAACGGGTGCATCTTTAGGTGCATCCGCTAGTTTAGAATATAAGATCGAGCTTTCCATTTTTATCAAGCTTGATTTTAGCTATACCACCTTTTTTGAGTTTGCCAAATAAAATTTCATCGCTAATTTTTTCTCCGATTTCTTCGGAAATAATGCGTTTTAGCAATCTTACTCCAAATTCTTTATTGTAAGCTTTTTTTGCTAGATACAGTTTAGCTTTTTCATCGGCAATTAATTGGACATTTTTAAGATTTTTAGAAATTTCGTCTAATTCTTTTTGAATGATTTTAACAAGTATAGTGTCATTTAGATCATTAAAATGAAGAATTTTATCAATACGATTGATAAATTCAGGCGCAAAAAAATCCTTGATAGCACGGTTGCTTTTTTCTTCATTTTTACTTAAAAATCCAAGCTCATTACTTTCTTTAAGTCCTAAATTTGAAGTCATTATGATAATGGTATTTTTAAAGTCTGCTTTAAGGCCGCTATTATCTGTAAGTTCTGCATTATCAAATATTTGTAAGAAAGTATTGCTTAAGTCAGGATGAGCCTTTTCTATCTCATCGAAAAGGATGAGGCTGAAAGGATTTTTTCGAACCGCATTGCTCAAAAGTCCTCCATCTTCATATCCTACATATCCTGCAGGAGAGCCTATAAGCTTGCTTATGCTGTGTTTTTCTGCATACTCACTCATATCAAAACGCTCTAAATTTAAGCCTAAAAATTCTGCTAAAACTTTGCAAAGTTCTGTTTTTCCAACCCCACTAGATCCTGTAAATAAAAATACTCCTCGTGGATTGTTTGAATTTTTAAATCCTGCAAAACTCTGTTTTAAAGTTGCAACAACTTTGTCAATAACTTCATCTTGACCAAATATTTTTGCCTTTAAATTATGACTTAGATTCATTAAAGCTTTGTTTTGATCAAATTCAAACATTTTATGATGATGAGTCATTTTGGCTAAAACTTTTTCTAGATCTTTAATATCAGCATTTTTTTTAGTTTTTGTATTAAAAACATAAGAAGCCCCAAGCTCATCGATAAGATCTATAGCACTATCAGGAAGGTATTTATCACTGAAAAATTTCTTACCCCAAGCAACGGCTTGTTGAAGGATTTCATCGCTAAATTTAATCTTATGAAAATCTTCATATTTACTTTTTAAGCCTTGTAAAATTTGAAAAGCTTCTTCTTGACTTGGTTCGTCTACATTGATTTTAGCAAAGCGACGACTTAAAGCTTTGTTTTTATCAAAAGTATTTTTGTATTCCATAAAGGTCGTTGCACCTATGCATTTTAAGGTGCCATTGCTTAAGGCCGGTTTGAGAAGATTGGAAAAGTCTGTATGAGATTCTCCGGTTGCTCCAGCTCCAACTATGGTGTGAATTTCATCTATGAATAAAATAGCATTAGGAAGTTTTTGAAGTCCTTCTAAGACTTCTTTGATTCGCTTTTCAAAATCACCACGATATTTGGTTCCTGAAAGCAGTCCTGCTATATCCAAGCTAAAAATTTTAGCATTTTGTAGATTTTTTGGAACCTTTTTTTCAGCGATGGCTAATGCAAGCCCTTCGATTATGGCGGTTTTTCCAACTCCAGCTTCCCCGATTAAAATAGGATTGTTTTTCTTGCGTCTTGATAAAATTTGAACGATGCGTTCGAGTTCAAATTTTCTTCCTATTAAAGGATCTATTTTCCCTTTTTGCGCTAAAAGCGTTAAATCACTTGCATAGGAATTTAAATTTTCTATTTCGCTGTTTTGTTTAAAATCTTGAATTTTTTCCAAACTCATACCATGTTTTTGTAAAAGAAAACTCGAATATGTTCTATCGTCTTGGATCAATTTTTCTAAAAAATCAATGATTTTTATCTCATTTTTATGATTAAGAATTTCGTCTAAAATTACAGAATTTGTAGGTTGAATTTCTTGATTTAAACTTTTATTTTTTTCTGCTATGTAATTTTTCAGTTCATTTTCCAAAAGTTCAAATTCGGCATCTGCGAGTTCTTCGAATATTGATTTAAAATCCGAACTTAGTTTTAATATGGCAAAAAGCACATGCTCGCAAGTTGTAAATTCATGATGATTGATAGTGCTTAAGTGTTTGGCATTATCAAGGTATTTTTGTAAATTTTCTTGATATTTCATTCTTCTTCCACTCTAGTTTGTAAAGGAAAATTTGCCAACTTAGCAGCATCAGAAACTTTTTTTTGCTTTGAAAGGGCAATTTCTTGAGTATAAACTCCACAAATTCCGCTACCATTAAGATGGACTTCTAGCATGATTTTACTAGCGGTTTCAAAATCGTGATGAAAAATATTCATTAGAATTTCAATCACAAAATCCATTGTGGTTACATCATCATTTAATAACACAACCTTAAACATTTTAGGTTCTTGAAGTTTGCTTTTTTCCAATACTTTTGACTTTGGCATTATTTTTCTTTATAAATTTTATCTAAATCATTTTGTATATAATCTGTTGGAATTTTACCTAGGTAAAAATTGGTTGAAGTATTATTGTCCCAATAATTACTAAGTTTTTGATAAATTCCATTTTTCATTACCACTTTAAAAGGCAATTGTTCCATGCTTTGATAATTAATATCTTTTAAAATTTGAGCGATAATGCGATCATTTTGCAAATCATTGCTTAGAAAATAATAAGCTCCATAATCATCAGCAAATTTTTTAACTGTTTCATCGCTTACATCTTCAAAATGCGTTAATCCTATGATAGTAAATTTTTTTGAGTTATTTTTCCAAAGCTTGCTAAGTTCTAGAGCTTCTTCTTTACAAGGAGAGCAAAAAGTTCCAAAGAAATCAATCATCAATACTTTATTTTCCTCACCTTCGATAATAAAACCTTTATCAGTGCGAATTAAAGTTTTAGATCCTCCATTTACACTATTTAATATAATTTTATCACCCTTGTTGTACTCTTTAAACATATAATCATTTTGTATATCTTCTTGGTGAGAGCAAGCACTTATAAAAAAACCCATAATGATAAAAAATGACAATAATGTCTTTTTTTTTCATACCCGTCCTTTATTTGTAGTTTTTCATAGCAGATCTTGCTTCCATGTCTGCTTGTTTTTTCTTTAAACTTTCTCGTTTATCGTGTAGATTTTTTCCTTTAGCTAGGGCTAGCGTGGCTTTAACTTTGTTTTTGTTATTAAAATAAAGATCTAATACCACTAAAGTATATCCTTCAATGCTAACTTTACCCAGAAGCTTATCTATTTGCTTACGGTGCATTAAAAGTTTTCTAGTAGCCCTTTCTTCATGTTTGTAATAAGAATGCGTAGTGCTAAGATGTGATATATGAGCATTCAGTAAAAACAACTCGCCCTTGATAATACGCACAAAAGAGTCTTTTAAATTTGCTCTTCCTGCACGCAATGCTACAACTTCACTGCCTTTTAATACCACTCCTGATTCAAAGCGTTCTATAATACTATAATCAAATAAAGCTTTTTTATTTCTAGCAATGATTTTCATTGATGCACCTTAAAAACGCTACTTCCGCTTCCACTTAGAAAAAAATCTTGTTGTAAAAAAAGAAACATTTTAGGATATAAAGTTACACAAGGAGTAAATAAATCATTCAGTTGAGTATTTTTAAATGTTTCTAGAAGTTTTTTTGTATTTAATTTTTTATAAATTTCAGCATCAAGAATGCTTTTTTCAAAACTAATTTCCCCTTTGTCAAATTCATCATAAACTTTTTTAGTTTGGCAAGATACCTCAGGAAAGATCCATTCTAAGTTCGGTATAGTATCATTAAATTCTTCTATGATTTCACCACATCCACTTACATTAGCACTTTCAAAACCGCTTAAGAAAAAAGCAATATCACTACCTAGTTGAGTGCTTAATTCTATAAGTTTTTGAGTACTTAATTTTAAGTTTAATTCTTCATTGATCAGCATTAAAAAGCTTGCACAATCACTGCTACCTCCCCCAAGTCCTGCACATGTGGGAATATTTTTGATTAATTTTAGGCTTTTGGTTTTAAAAAATTCTTCCAATTCGTTTTGATAGCCATTTTGACAAAGGAGCCAATAAGCTTTTGTGATAATATTATCCTCGCAATCAAAATTGCTAATGATTTCAAAACCTTTAGGAGAATTAGAGCTTTTATCAACGATATAAATTTCATCAAAAAGATTTTTTAAAAGTATAAAGCGAGATTCTAAAAGATGATATCGTCTTTCATCAAATCCTACAAGTTTTAAAAAAATATTTGCTTTAGCATATGCTTTCATTGGATCAATTTTTTACTTAAGTCGTCTAATTTAACATCATTTTTTACTACAGAATGCAAATTTTCATCTTTAATTTGAGTAAGAAGCTCTTTTCTTAAAATCATTAAAGATTTTGGAGCGTCAATGCCTATTTTAGCATATCCTTTTCCAGTTTGAACGATTTTGATTTCAATTCCTTCACCGATAACAATACTTTCATTTTCTTTTCGCGATAATATTAACATTTTTCAACCTTATTTAAAAGATATTCTACTTTATTTTCTTTAATATTTATAATACTAAAATACTTTTCATTTTCTATATAATAAAAGCCCTCGTCTTGAAATTTTAATTCTTCTAGGGATATTTTAGTGCCATTTTCAAGTTTTGTTAAATCTTTAATGAAATTAGGCTTTAAATTTAGATATTCTAACACATTTAAGCTTTTTTCGTGATTATAAAAAAATTCTCCCTCACGGGTGCGCTCAAGAGAACTTAAAGTGGCATTAATGCCTAATTTTTCAGCAAAAAGCTCACAATAAGATCTTATATAAGCCCCTTCGCTAACGCTTAATTCAAGTTGTAAAAAAGGGTGAGTATAATGTATGATTTTACAAGAGAAAATTTCCATTATACAAGATTTTAACTCAACATTTTCACCTTTTTTGGCAAATTCATAAGCTCTTTTGCCTTCTATTCTTTTGGCACTAAATTGAGGTGGAGTATAAGAAATTTTTCCTAAAAGTTCCATTTTGATTTGTTCTAAGAGTTTGATATCAAAAGCTTTTACAAGCTTTATTTCTTGTATGTTTTTATTATCAAGACTTAAAGATTTAACTCCAAGCCAAAGTGTTGCTTGGTATGTTTTTGGAGTCTTTTTTAAAAATCTAAAAAGCTTAGTGTATTGCCCAAAAGCAACTATTAAAACCCCCTTGGCAAAGGGATCTAAGGTTCCTGAATAGCCTGCTTTTTTATTTTTATATCTTTTTTTTATTTGACCTAAAAAAGCATTAGAACTTATTTCTGCGGGTTTGAAAGCGGCAAAAATTTTATTCATACGGCTTTTTCCACAAAACTTGCCATAATAATGCGTTCTATTCCGCCAAAATTTATAGTAAGTTTTTCTTCTTTTGCACTTTTGTTGACACTAATAACGCGTCCTATGCCAAAAATTTTATGCTTCACTAGATCTCCTTTGTGATATCCTTGTTCGGTTTTATTCATAGAGATTTTTTTTGTTAATTGACTTTCTTCTAAAAAACGACTAGAGTCTAATTCCGTGCGACTTCCTCGGTAAAAACGAGATTTTGCAATGCTTAGCGATAGGCATTTTTTAGCACGAGTGATGGCTACATACGCAAGGCGTCTTTCTTCTTCTATATCGCTTTCATTCAAAGGAAAAAATCCTTCCTCAAGCCCTACGATAAATACATGATCAAATTCCAAACCCTTGCTCGCATGTACACTCATAAGATATACGCATTCTCCTTCAATTCCATCTTGATCGCTTAGCAGTGAAATTTCACTTAAAATATCTTCTAGGGTTGTTTGCGGTTCTTCTTTTATTTTTTCTTTAATACTTGCATAAAATTCATCAATATTTAATACGCGCTCATCGCCATCTTCTTGAAGAGCGTAAAATTCTTTAAGAGCAAAAAGTTCTTCAAAATTTTCAATCATTTTTTTCAAATCAGAATATTCTCTAAGTTTGTAAATATTTTGTATGAATTTTTTTGCTTCATTTTGTGCTTTTTTAAGAGAAAAAATTCCCACACCGCCATCGCTTTCGCATAATGCTTCAAAGAGTGAAATTTTTCTTTTTTGTGCGTAATCTTCTAAATTTTGTAAAGCTTTTTCACCTATACTTCTTTTAGGTCTATTAATAATGCGTTTAAAGGATAAATCATCATTAGGGTTGATTAAAATTCTAAAATAGCAAATGAGATCTTTAATTTCAAGCCTTTCATAAAAACGCATTCCACTTAGCAATTTATAAGGAATTTTTTCCTTCATAAAAGCTTCTTCTATGGATCTTGAAAGAGCATTGATGCGAAATAAAACAGCAATTTCTCCAGCATAAACACCTGTATTTAAAAGCTCTTTGATTTTTTTAGCCACCAATGCACTTTCGATTTTTTCATTATCTGAACTTAAAATTTGAACATCTTCGCCCTCATCCTTTGTGCAAAGTAGGGTTTTTCCAAGGCGTTTTTTATTGTGTGATATTAGATTGTTAGCAGCCTTTAAAATCATACCCACAGAACGATAATTTTGCTCTAATTTAACAAGTTTTACATTTGAAAATTCACTTTGAAAATTTAAAATATTTTCTATTTTTGCACCACGCCAGCTATAAATACTTTGATCATCATCGCCTACAACGCATATATTTTCATGAACACAGCAAAGATTTTTAAGAATTTTGTATTGCAAAGCATTGGTATCTTGGTATTCATCGACTGTGATATAACGATAAAAAGAACTTTGCTCTTTGGCGAAATTTTGATCATTTTCTAAAAGAGTATTAGTCAAAAGTAAAAGATCATCAAAATCTACGAAATTGTGCTTAAGTAAATATTCTTGATAATTTTGATAATAAATAGCGATTTTTTGCAAGGCTTGATGTTTGATTTCATTATCTTTTAATAATTCTAGATCGTTAAATACATCCTGAACACTCTTGCTTTCATTTTTAAAATGCGAGATAAATTGAAGAATTTGATGAGGGCTAGTTTTATCATCATTAATGAGTTCTTTTAAAATTTTTTTAGAATCATCATTATCGATGATAATAAAATTATTTTTTCTTCCTAGTCTTTCTATATGGAGTTTTAAAAACAATAAACCAAATTTATGAAAAGTGCAAAGTAAAGGGTTTTTATTGCTATTAAGAAGATCTAAAGCTCTATTTTTCATTACGCTTGCAGCTTTATTTGTAAAGGTTAGGGTTAGGGTATTGATAGCAGGAATTCCAACCTCTCCAATCATATAGGCAAGACGCGTTGTGATTGTTTTGGTTTTACCACTACCTGCACCCGCAAGTATAAGCATAGGGCCATCGATATGGCTCGCAGCTTCTTTTTGGCTTTCATTTAAACCCGTAAATAAATTCATTTTTTGAAAATATCTTTGTTTTTAGGATTGCTTAAGAAGATATTTTTAGATTTTTGTGATTTTTTATCATCTTTGCGTTTATAAAAGCTAAAGTTAACAAACAAAACACTATTTTCAACTTGAATTTGAGTAATTGCTCCAAGATCTACTTTAACATAACTAGCAAAATCATCAGGGCCAAAACCCGCATGAAATTGTATATGATCTTTTTCTAATTGAATGGACTCAAAAGTATATCCTCCAAGGACAAATAATGCAAAAGGATTTCGCTTGACATCCAAATTTTCAGGCAATACAGGATCAAAATCAATAAAATTTGTATTAGCCACTATGGAAAATTCTATATTTTCTTGGATCAAGATCGAAAGCAGGTCATAGCAATTTTTTTGCATTAAAGTAATGAAATTTTCATTTTCTAGAATTTTTTCTATCATTATTTTAGCCTCATAAATTCATCGATAAGTTTTTTGATTTCTATTATACCTATTTCCCAAAAGCTCTTATCTTCTATATCAAACCCAAACATTCCCACAAGTTCTTTTGGACTCACGCTTCCTCCAAGAGAAAGCATTTTTATATAAAGTTCTTTAAAATCGGTGCAAGTATTGCTTTTGTAAAGCCCATAAAGTGCGAGTACTAAAAGCTGGGCATAAGCATAAGCATAACAATAAAAAGGGCTATGGATAAAATGAGGAATATAGCTCCACCAAAGGGCATAATTTTTACTCAATTCCACGCTTTCGCCAAACATTTTTTGAGATTCTTCCATCCAAATTTGAGAAATTTCTTCACTTTTTAGCTCGTTTTCATTAGCATGAATGCGTCTTTCAAAACAAGTGAAATTAATCTGTCTATAAAGAGTGGCGAAAATATCTTCAATTTTTGCAGCATAAAGTGCTAATAATTCTTCTTTTTTGAGCTTGTTTTTAACATAATCAAATACCAACATTTCAGCAAATACTGAAGCAGTTTCAGCTGTAGTTAAAGGAGTGTTTTGATTTAAAAAAGAAACACTATAAGAAAGTTTTTGATGTATAGTGTGTCCTAATTCATGAGCGAGCGTAAAAAGATCACGTCTTCCGTCTGTATAATTTAGCAAGATAAAAGGATGAGCATCCGGAGTGGCCGAATGTGAAAAAGCGCCACTTTGTTTTTTATCTTGTGGATAAACATCTATCCAACCTTTTTCAAATGCTTCTTTTGCAATATCTCCAAAAACAGGGGAAAAATCATAAAAAGCGTTTAGAATGATTTTTTTGCTTTCTTCAAAACTGAATTTTGCTTCTTTGCCAATGGGCGCATAACGATCATAGTCTTTAAGTTTGTTAAAACCTAAAATTTGTTTTTTTCTTTTATAGAAATTAGATACGAGGTAAAAATGTTTTTGTGTTGTTTGAATTAGTGAATCAACACTTTGCTGGGTGATTTGATTTTGCAAGTGTCTTGGAGTTTCTGCGCTTTCATATCCGCGTAATTTACAGATATTGCTTAGCTCTGTCTTAATCATATTGAAAATAAAAGTGAGCAAATTTAAATTCTTATCAAGGGCTTTGGTAAATTTTTTAGCAGCTTTTTTTCTTATCTTTCTGTCATTATTGTAAAGTTTGCTTAAAATTTCTTCCTCGCTAAGTTTATTGCCTTCAAAAGGAATTTTTAGTGCAGCTATACTTTCATCAAATAATCTACTAAAAGCATTTGCTCCTGTATTCGAAAGATAAAGCATTACGCGTTCTTCTTTTTGGCTTAGATTATAGTGTTTGTTTTGAATGAGATTTTGCAAGTAAAAATCATAACCTTTGCAAAATTCAATCAATTCTTTAGTTTTTTCCTCGCTAAGCTCACAAAATTCTAATTCAAAAAATAATAAATTTTCTTCTATTTTTTTACATTCTTGCTCATATTTAGCATAAAAAGAACCCTTAGAACTATCTTTAGCAAAGCATAAATAAGCATAAGTCATAATTTTTGAAAGTATTAAATGCAAATGCTCGTATTCTTTTAGAGCGCTGAGAAAGTTATCAGGGTTTAATTTATCTAAAGCGGTAGAATAGTTTTTTTTGAATTCTTTAGACTGTTGAATATAGTTTTGCGTTGTATTTTCTAGCTCATGTTCGTTTTTAAACAATACATCTAAGTCCCAAGTTAACATGCTTTCCCTTCAGTTTTCTAAGATTAATTTTTTTAAAACAGCCATTCTGATTGCAACACCGTTTTTAACTTGTTTTAAAATCAAAGATCTTTCATCATCCATCATTTCATCGCTTATATCGATATTTCTATGTACAGGGCCAGGATGGAGCAAGATGAGCTTTTTATCTTTGACTAAATCAAGTTTGATACAAAAGTCATTCGCATAATCTTTTAAAGAGCCATAAATGATTTTATTATGTCTTTCTGTTTGTGTTCTTAGACTCATTATAATATCAGCTTTTGAGATCAGTTCATCATTTAAAGAATAGGATTTTTTCAAGGGTGAATGAGGCATAAAATGAGGTGGCGCTACAAGGGTGATATCCAAGCCAAATCTTGTTAAAAGTTCGGCATTTGAAGAGGCAACCCTTGAATTTTTAATATCTCCTACGATTAAGATTTTCCTACCTTTGATATCGCCTTTAAAATGTTCATAAATTGTAAAAAGATCAAGTAGAGCTTGAGTAGGGTGTGCATGTTTGCCATCTCCACCATTTACAACAGGGCAATGCATATGAGAAGCTAAAATATGAGGCACCCCTGAATTTGCATGTCTTATAATGATTGCGCTAGGACTCATAGCATCTAAATTAGCCGCTGTATCATAGAGTGTTTCACCCTTGCTAGAGCTCGATCTTGAAACATCAAGGCGTAGGATTTTAGCTCCTAGTCTTCTTGCAGCACTTTCAAAGGAAGAGAGTGTGCGCGTAGAATTTTCAAAGAATATTGTTGTAATGCTTTTGCCTTCGAGTAAGGTTCTAGGTTTTTCATCTAAAAAATCTCTTGCTTCTTCAAAAAGCTCCATTATCTCGCTATCAGTAAAATCTTTTGTTGTGATGAGATGTCTCATTGTATTTACCTTATGTCATAATTTAGCTCATCTTTGGAACAAATAGCACTAAATAAAACATCCGTTGAGCTATTGAGCGCTGTTTCAACGCTATCTTGTACCACGCCTATGATAAACCCTATTGCAACTACTTTCATGGCAATATCATAGTCGATATTAAATAAAGAGCAAGCTAAAGGGATGAGTAAAAGCGAGCCTCCTGCTACGCCACTTGCACCACAAGCTGCAAAAGTAGCAATAATACTTAATAAAAAGGCTTGTAAAAAACTTACTTGTATGCCAACACTATGTGCGGTGCTAAGGCTTAATATAGCTATGGTTACTGCTGCGCCTGCCATATTTATCGTTGCTCCAAGAGGGATGGAGATGCTGTAAAATTCTTTATTGATCCCAAGTTTAGCACAAAGCGCCATATTTACAGGAATGTTTGCAGCCGAGCTTCTTGTAAAAAAAGCAAAAAAAGCACTGTGTCTTAAGCAGATAAAAATCAAAGGGAAAGGATTTTTTCTAGTGTAAATGAAAACAATTAAAGCATTGATTACAAAAGCAACAAAAAGCATAGTAAGCACAAGCAATACCAAGAGTTTTGCATAACTTAATAAACCTTGTGCTCCTGTTTGTGCTACAGAATTGGCTACCAAGCCAAAAATTCCAAAAGGAGCAAGCTTTACTATAAATTTAACAATTTTTAAAACCCCTTCATTAATATCTACAAAAATTTGCTTTGCTTCTTTTGAACAATTTTTCAAAGCTATACCGCCACCTATAGCCCAAGCTAAAATTCCTAAATAATTCCCATTTGAAAGTGCATTGATAGGATTATCTACTATATTTAAAAGCAAATTTTTAAAAATTTCATTTAGATGCATAGGAGAGGTATTTTCTGCCTTTTGAACTCCTTCTAGAATTAATTCTACAGGAAACATAAAACTTACAATCACTGCACATGCTGCTGCTAAAAAAGTTCCTACAATGTATAAAATAACAATATTTCTTATCTTGGAACTGCTTTGAGAAAAATCTCTTGTGCAAATTGAGGTTAAAATAAGTACAAAAACAAGGATAGGAGCTATGGCCTTTAAAGCATTGGTAAATAAAACACCTAATAAATTTACAACTTCGGCTATTTCTTTAGAGCTTATTCCTACAAGTATACCTAAAATTATACCTGCGCAGATTTGAAGAATGAGACTGCCTTTTACGTAACTTTGAACTAGTCTTGAGAACATAAGAACCTTTATTATTTGAATTTTATTGCAATATATCGGACTTGATTTTAACGAACTTTTGCTTAATTTTAGTGAATTTTTAAAAGCATTAAGCTTGGATAAGTTTATTTGGGCTAGAATTGTAGTTCATTTTTTATGAAAGGACTTTTTATGTATCTATTCACTTCAGAAGTCGTAAGTGCAGGTCATCCAGACAAATGCGCTGATATAATCGCTGATACAATAGTGGATATACTCTTGAAAAATGACAAAAATTCAAGGGTGGCGAGTGAGGTTTTTGTCGCAGGAAACAAGGTTGTGATAGGAGGAGAAGTTAAATCAAATCACAAGCTTAGTAAGGTTGATTACGATAATTTAGTTAAAAATGTTTTGAAAAATATAGGCTATGATGGAGCGGGATATTTTAGCAAAGAGCAATGCTTGCATCCTGATGAAGTTGATGTTATGGTATTTTTGAATGAACAAAGCCCTGATATTAATCAAGGTGTAGATCAAGAAGATGGCGAAACGGGTGCTGGGGATCAAGGTATTATGTTTGGTTTTGCAAGTTGTGAAGCTAAAGAGTATATGCCAGCGGCTATAAGCTATGCAAGAGTACTTTGCGATAAGGTTTATGCTTATGCAAAAGCTCATCCACAAGAGCTGGGTGTAGATATTAAAACTCAAGTGACTATTGATTATGGCACAAAGGCAAATTTTGAAAATTGCAAACCGCAAAGTATTCATACTATTGTTGTTTCTGCGCCTTGTGTTGAAAGTATGAAAATAGAGGATTTAAGAGCTTTGATAAATAAATTAATCCTAGAGAGTGATTTACCTAAAGAACTTTTTAATCCTGAAAAAACTAGAATTTTGATCAATCCAACAGGAAAATATGTCAATCACTCTTCTTTACATGATAGTGGTTTAACCGGAAGAAAACTTATAGTAGATAGTTTTGGAGGATATGCTCCTATAGGAGGGGGTGCACAATCTAGCAAGGATTATACTAAGGTTGATAGAAGTGGACTTTATGCAGGTAGATGGCTTGCTAAAAATATAGTCGCAGCAGGACTTGCTAAAAAGTGTATAGTTCAACTCAGCTATGCTATAGGCATTGCTAAACCTACTTCTGTAAGCGTAGATTGTATGGGAACTAATACAGGAGTAAATGATGATATTTTAAGCGAATTTGTAATGCAAAATTTCTCTTTGACTCCAAATTGGATTCGTGATAAATTTGGTCTTGATAAACCTAGTAAAGAAACTTTCCTTTATGCTGATGTAGCAGCTCGCGGACAAGTAGGACAAAAGGATTATCCTTGGGAAAAACTTGATGCGCTAGATCAATTTAAGAGTTTAATCAAATAAGTCCTATTTTTAAAATTATGAGTGTTTTTGGCTTTGATGGGTTTTGGATTTAAAATCCCAAGCCAAAAATGCTAGTTTATTAAAAGATAATTATTTTTTATTTTTCACCAAAAAATTTATAAAAAAACTTTTTCCATTCTAGATCTAATCTTTCTTTGGGTTTAATTACCGCACTTTCTTTACCGTTTGTGGCATGATAAACACTAACTCCGTATTTGCTTGCGTAAAATTTCATCAATAATTGTTGAAGCTTGTATTCGCTAGAGTAGTTAAACCAAGCATTATTGCTTATGGCTATGATAATTTTTGAATTTTTATAATTTTGTTCTTTTGTAGCTTCATAACAAATAGCATTAGTGATAACTTGATCATTGAGTTTGTATTTGCTTTGTAATGGTCCTTGATCAAATTCTGCTGTATTGGGCAAAAAGTATTTTTGTATTGTTTCTTTAAAAAATGGAATTTCTTCGCCAAAAGGTACTAAAAAATGTTTATTGAGTATATAGCTATTGCCTCCTTTGAAAATATATGTGCTATTGTAAGTTTTATTATCTTGCACATTAAATGCTCCAGTTATAATAATAATTTGGCGTGATAATTCTTTTAATATTTTTTCATATGGAGTGCTTTTAAGATCAAATGCAAAAGCAGTTTCTGGCAAGATGATGAGTTCTTTTTTTTCATTGATAGCTTGGATAATTTCTTTGATTAAATTGTCTGAATTTATAGATACATTTTCTTGAAGGAATTTTTGATCTTGAGATATATCTGTAGAAATAAGTTTATAGGATAGATTTAAATCTTCTGATTTTTTTTCATCGTATTGAAAACCTATAGAAAATACAATCAAAAGAATAGCAATTTTATAATATCTTGAAATATAATTTTCATGAATAATATATGCTAATAAAAAAATGCAGATAATACCACGGTAGCTAGAATCAAAAAAACCGTATACAGTATAAATTCCCCAATTAAGCCAATCAAAACCTAAAGGATGAATAAAGCTTAAACAAAAAATTCCACAAAGCCTCAAAAAGTCAAATTTAAGTAAATAGCAAATTCTAAAGAGTATCCCATAAACTATACCTATAAGGATAATAACTACAGGTACTAAATAATTTAAGTCAAAATAAATCGAAGAAAGCCCTATCCACCAAAACCAGAGCACCCCTACAAAAAATCCTATCCAAAAATATTGCTTAGGACTTTTGCTTTTTAAAAGTAAAACCAAGCCCCAAATCGCAAGAAATGAGCTGATGGTTTGAGTAAAAATATTTTCAAAAAAAGATAAATAAATACAATTTGAAAGTAAAAATGCTATAAAAAAGACTTTTATTATTTTAAAAATGGTAGAATTAGTATTTAATTTTTTTGGAATAAAGGAAAAATATGGCAGAAAATTCAATTTTAACTTCATTGTTACCTCTTGTTGTGCTATTTGCAATTTTTTATTTTTTGGTTATAAGACCACAACAAAAACAAGCAAAAGCACATAAGCAAATGCTAGAATCCCTTCAAAAAGGCGATAAGATTATCACCAATGGTGGGCTTATCTGTGAGGTCGTAAAACCAGAGGACGATTTTATCAAAGTTAAGCTTAATGAAGACAATGTTACTGCAAAAATTTCAAGAGAATTTATAGCAAAGAAAATTGATGCGTAATTCTAAAATCACTTATCGATTGGTTGTTTTTATCGCGGTATTTATCTTTGGGGTTGTTTTTTCGCTCCCTTCTTTTTTGCAATCCGAGCGAGGAGCGAAAATCAATTTAGGGCTTGATTTGCAAGGCGGGCTTTATATGCTTTTGGGTGTAGATAATCAAGAAGCTGTAAAGTCCAAAATCAAATCCGTCGCCTCTTCTTTGAGTTATTCTTTTAATAAAGAGAATATTTTAAATGATGGATTAAATATTCATGATGATAGTTTAGATTTTACTTTGTTGGATAATGCAGATATAGTTAAGACTGAGAATTTGCTTAAGGAAATTAATGGACTTAATGTACAAAGAGAAGATATGCATTATGTGATTTCTTTTACCCCAGAAGAGGTTAAAAGCATAGAAAATTTCGCTCTTTTGCAAGCAGTTGAGACTATTAGAAATCGTTTAGATCAATTTGGTTTAGCAGAGCCGACGGTTGCAAAACAAGGTGAAGATAAAATTCTAGTCGAGTTAGCAGGAATTAAAACCAAAGAAGACGAGTTAAGAGCTAAAGAGCGCATTACTAAAGCAGCTCATTTGCAACTCATGGAAGTGGATGATTCTAAAATGAACCAAGCTTCTAGTATGAGTGATGCTGAAGCAGCGAGTTATGGACTTGTTTTAGTTCCTGATTCTAGAAATCCAAATTTAAAATATCCTTTAAAAAACATTCCTATTTTAGATGGCTCTATGCTTACAGATGCTAGGGTAGGACTTAGCGATAAGAGTAATTATCCTGTTATTAATTTTACTTTAAATGCTGAAGGTTCTAAGAAATTTGCTGATTATACGGGAGCAAATGTTGGAAAGCGTTTGGCTATTGTGCTAGATAATAAAGTATATTCTGCTCCATCGATTAATGAACGCATAGGTGGTGGAAGTGGTCAAATCAGCGGAGCTTTTACTCAAGAAGAAGCGCGAGATGTGGCTGTAGCTTTAAGAAGCGGGGCTTTATTGGCACCGGTTAAACTTTTAGAGCAAAGAAGTATAGGTCCATCTTTGGGCGCTGATAGTATTAAAATGAGTATGATAGCTCTTATAGGTGCTTCGATTTTTATCGTAGTATTTATGGTGCTTTATTATGGTATGGCAGGAATTTTTGCCAATATCGCAATGCTCGTTAATGTTTTGGTTGTTGTGGCTGTGATGGCAATGTTTGGTGCAACCTTGACCTTACCAGGTATGGCAGGACTTGTTTTAACTGTGGGCATGGCTGTTGATGCCAATGTTATTATCAATGAGCGTATTCGAGAGCTTTTACGCGAGGGTGTGAACATTAAGACAAGTATAGAGCAAGGTTATAAAAATGCTATGAGTGCGATAATAGATTCTAATATCACCTCTCTTGTAACCTCCATAGCGCTTTATGCTTATGGAACAGGTGCTGTTAAAGGATTTGCGGTGACTTTAGGAATTGGTATTGTTGTTTCTATGATTACTGCTATTTGGGGAACGCATGGAATGTTTGATTATTTTATGCGCCGCATTGAAAAAAGTAATAATACAAGATTTTGGTTTGGTTATAGGAGAAAATAATGCAGTTTTTTAGCGAAAAGAAAATTTATGATTTTATGAGAATGCGTTTTGCTGCAATTTCTCTTTCTATTGTTTTATTTTTTGGTTCTATTTATTTGCTTTGGGATAGAGGTTTGCAATTTGGTATTGATTTTAGTGGTGGTACTTTAATCCAACTTAAATACGATACAGCAGCTCCTATTCCTCAAATTCGTGAAATTTTAGAAAAACAAGGCAGTTTTCAAAATTTATCTGTAACTGAATTTGGAAGTAAAGAAGAAATCACTATCCGTTTTTTAGGAAGTAATGATAGTTTAGGTAGTGATATAGGTGAGCATATTAGTACTCTTTTAAAAGATACGGGTACATTTGAAGTGCGTCGTGCTGATGTTGTAGGTCCAAAAGTGGGCGATGAGCTTAGAAACAAGGGGCTTATGGCTATCATTGTATCCTTGGTGGCCATTTTAATTTATATCGCAATACGCTTTGAATGGCGTTTTGCGCTAGCGGCAATTATTAGTGAAATACATGATGTCGTGATCACTTTGGGAGCGATTTCATTATTTAAGATCGATGTAAATTTAGATACTTTGGCTGCAGTTTTAACAGTGCTTGGATATTCTTTAAATGATACAATTATCATTTTTGATAGAATTAGAGAAGGGATTAAAACAAATAAGAAAAGCGAACTTGCTCCTATTATTAACGAAAGTGTTTCGGCAACCTTGTCTAGAACAGTGTTGACTTCAGGACTTACTTTGGCTACTGTTGTGATACTCTATCTGTTTGGCGGAGAGATGATTCAGGGCTTTTCTTTGGCTTTGATAGTGGGTATTGTTGTGGGAACTTTAAGTTCAATTTTTGTGGCTAGTCCAACTTTACTTTGGTTTAAATTCAGTGTTATTGATTTTAGAAATAAAGAACTTGAAAAACTTAAAAGAAAGCAGGAAAAAGAACGCAATCGTGCAATGTATGAAAAAGGAACGGTTTAAAGGAAGATTATGGCTTATGAAGCAAATTTGATAGAAAAAAAATGGCAAGAAATTTGGGATAAAAATGAGTATTTTGAACCTAAAGATGATTTAACCTTACCTAAAAAATATATTTTATCCATGTTTCCTTACCCTAGCGGGCGTATACATATGGGACATGTAAGAAATTATAGTATAGGTGATGCTATTGCTAGATATTATCGCAAGATGGGTTATAATGTTTTGCATCCTATTGGTTTTGATAGTTTTGGTATGCCAGCTGAAAATGCAGCTATTAAGCATAAAATTCATCCAAAATCTTGGACTTATGAAAATATAGCCTATATGAAAAATGAACTTTTTTCTTTAGGTTTTTCTTTTTCAAAAAAAAGAATGCTTGCGACTTCTGATCCACTCTATACAAAATTTGAACAAGAATTTTTTATCAAAATGTATGAAAAAGGTTTGATTTATACTAAAGAAGCAAATGTAAATTGGTGTGAGCAAGATCAAACTGTTTTGGCAAATGAGCAAGTAGAAGATGGAAAGTGTTGGCGTTGCGGACATGAAGTAGTTCAAAAAAAGATGCCAGGGTATTATGTAAAAATCACAGCCTATGCAGAAGAGCTTTTAAGCGAGCTTGAGAATTTAAAAGATAAGTGGCCTTCTCAGGTTTTAACCATGCAAGAAAATTGGATAGGTAAAAGTGAGGGTTTGGAATTTTCTTTAAATTTAGATAAAGAAAGCTTGGAAAAAGCAAAGACGCAATCTTTTGAAGTTTTCACTACTCGCGCGGATACTATTTATGGTATTTCTTATGTAGCTTTAGCACCTGAACATAAAATTGTGCAAAATTTAATACAAGCAAATTGTTTAGACGATGAAAAAGTAGAGCAAATTAAAAATATGCAAAAACAAAGTGCCAGAGAAAGACAAATGGCTGATAAACAAGGGTGTTTTTTAGGAATTTACGCTATCCATCCTTTGACTCAAGAAAAACTCCCTGTTTGGGTAGCAAATTTTGTATTAGCTGATTATGGTAGTGGAGCTGTAATGGCTGTTCCAGCCCATGATGAGAGAGATTTTGAATTTGCTAATAAATACAAACTTGAAATCAAACAAGTGATTGAGTGCGAAGATGCACAGCTTCCTCATGTTCAAAAAACAGGAAAGCTTATCCAAAGTGGCGAATTTAACGGGCTTGATTGTAATGAAGCAAGAGCAAAAATTATTTCAAAATTCGAAGATGAAAAGCTAGGAAAAAGGGTTATTAATTTTAAAATTCGTGATTGGGGTGTTTCTCGCCAAAGATATTGGGGCGCTCCTATACCTATGGTAAAATGTAAAGCTTGTGGGATCGTGCCTCAAAAAATTGAAAATTTACCTATTACCTTACCTGAAGATGTTCAAATCACAGGAGAGGGCAATCCACTTGAAAAACATCCCACTTGGAAAAATTGCACTTGTCCAAAATGTGGGCAAGAGGCTCAAAAAGAAAGCGATACTTTAGACACTTTTTTTGAAAGTTCATGGTATTTTGCACGCTTTGCAAGCGATGAGAAAACATGGCAAGAAAAGGCCTTGGATAAAGAGAGTGTGAGATATTGGATGAATGTTGATCAATATATAGGTGGTATAGAGCATGCGATTTTACATTTGCTTTATGCAAGATTTTTCCAAAAAGTTTTAAAAGATTTGGGGTATTTGGAAGATAATGAACCTTTTGCTAAACTTTTAACCCAAGGTATGGTTTTAAAAGATGGTGCCAAAATGTCTAAATCTAAAGGAAATGTAGTCGATCCTGATGATATTATCAATAAATATGGAGCCGATACAGCAAGGCTTTTCATCCTTTTTGCTGCACCTCCTGCTAAAGAACTTGAGTGGAATGATGATGCGGTTGAAGGAGCTTACAGATTTATTTGCAGACTTTATGATAGAGCTCAAAATGTTAGAACTGGAGAGCTTTTAGAATTTAAGCATGAGGATTTAAATAAAGAAGAAAAATACGCTAGATTGAAAGTGTATGAAGCTTTGAAAAAATCTTTTGAAGTTTATACTCAAAGTTTTGCCTTTAATACCTTAATTGCTGCTTGTATGGAGGCGCTTAATGCCTTAGCTCCTTGTAAAAATGAAGCTTTAGAGCAGGAAGCTTTTTATATTATCTTAAATATTTTAGAGCCTATTATTCCTCATGTGTGCTTTGAGCTAAGCGATAAGCTTTTTAAATGTGAGAATTTTAAGGTTTTAAATTTAAAAGAAGAAGTTTTTGTAAAAGATAGCTTAAATTTAGCCATCAGTGTAAACGGCAAAAAGCGCGGAGAAGTTGAAGTTTCAAGCTCAGCAAGCCAAGATGAAATTTTAGAATTAGCAAAGCAAAAAGTTTCAAAATGGTTAGAGGGTAAAAATATAGTTAAAGAGATTTATGTAGAGGGAAAATTGGTAAATTTGGTGATAAAATGAAAGGAATTTTATTTTTTATCGTAGCTTTATTTTTAGGTGCATGTGGCTATATCCCGACTTCAAAAATTGCCAATAATATTTTTGATGATAAGGTCTATGTAAATGTAGAGCTAAGCCTTCAAGATCCTAGAAATAGTATTTTCGTAGCCGATACTCTTAAAGAGATGGTCATTTCAAAATTAGGACGAAAGCTGGCTTTAAAGCACGAAGCGGATGATGTAATCAATGTCAGGATGAATAATCTTGAATTTACCCCTTTGATATATGATAAAAATGGTTATGTTATCAGTTACAAAGCCAAACTTAATTTGGAATTTAAAGTAGTGTTTAAAGATGGCACCACTGAACACTTTAGTACAAGTGGAAGCTATAATTTTGACATATCGCCTAATAGTATTATCAGTGATGCGGCACGCTATGAAGCTATACGAGCAGCTTCTAGTGAAGCCTTTGATGAATTTATTTCAGTAATAGCTATCAAGGGACATAAGCGTGCCACCCAATATTAATGAAATAGCAAAAGAAACTTTAATCACACTCAAAGATAGAAAGCTTCGTCCTACACCTGAAAATTATACAGAAATTTTTGAAGAGCTTTCTAGTAAGTACGGTCTAATAAGTTCAAATAAAGCAAAGCTTGAAAAATATAAAGCTTTGCTTCTACCCAATTATCAACAAGAATCAAACTCAAAACCCATCCGAACTTTAGAAGAATTCATAAGTTTTTTAATCTCTGTTTTAAATCGACAAAATGGAAAACAATTCAGTGATTTTTTTGAGCTTTTAACTACTTTATCTAAAAGCTTACAAGTAAGTAAAGATAAAAAAATTAAAGATTTAGCTAAAATCACTTCTGTTAGAATTTCAAAAACCATGGACAGTGAAAGTATTTATTTGCTTTCTAAAAAATGGAAAGAGTTTGAGAAAAATTACAATGAAAGTGAACTAGAAGTTGAATTAAGAAAATATGGCATATCAAAATACGATGATTTTGATATAGTAGTCAAGAAGCTTTTAAATAAACTAGAAGAAAGAAATCCGGAACTTTTTGCAGAACTTTTAGCTTCTTGTTTAAATCCATCTTTGGTTGAAGATCTTAAAATTCATGGTTTTACACAGAATTTACTCCAAAAACCCTTTATATTAAGTGAAAGTGGTTTTAAAAACGAGCTTTTGGAATTTGTCAATCGTCGGGTGATGGTGGATAATATGTATGTGCAAAAAAATTTAAATTTCTTCAATGATAATTTAAAAAAGATTTATGAACTTTTTTTATTGCTAAGTAAATCCAATGAACAAAATATGGATTTTATCAATACCTTAAAGCCTGATGAACAAGGAGAAATCAAGCTTAGCTTCGAACTTTTAAAGCAAAAATTTATACAACTTGATGAGAAGATTAATTCTTTAAGTGCGCAAATTGAATTTACGCAGAATTTAGAAGAGCGCGAATCTTGGAATGTCTTAAAAGAGCTTGAGAGATTGGATGAGAATTACAACAAATATAAAGTTAATTATTCTTTGGCGTTATTTTCTATAAAAAATTATCGTTTTATTATGGAAAAATATGGACTGGGTAGTTTGAATGAAATTTTTGTGCGTTTTAAAAAGATTTTAAAAGACAGTTGTGCTGAATTTGATGAGCTTTGGATGATAGATGAAAAGAGTTATTTGATTATCTCACCAGGTAAAAATAAAGAAAAAGTTGCGCAACTTGTTCAAGAAAATTTAAAAACCATTGAAAATTTTCGCTTTATTTATAAAAAAGATATTATTACCCCAAAGATTATCACGGCTTATTTGGATAAGCAGAGCAAGCCTAATTCTAATATTTTAGAAGAACTAATAAGCCAAATTTCAAATTTAGATGAAGAAAATAATGAAACAGATCAGTAAAGTTAATGAATTTTTAGCACAAAAAAGTACAAATTATGACAAAATTGATCGTTTTGTTATGTTTAGAATGTATGAAAAATATAAAACAAATTTTCCAATTAAACCCATTATCCATATCATAGGGACAAATGGAAAAGGAAGCACGGGTAGATTTTTAACCCAGCTTTTAGAAGGTTTAGGGTTTAAAGTAGGACATTATACAAGTCCGCATATTTTTGAATTCCGTGAACGCTTTTATAAAAATGGAAGTATTGTTAGCGAAAATGATTTGGAGTTTACGCATGAAAATTTACTCAATATTTTTAAAGAAGATTTAAATAAGCTCAGTTATTTTGAATACGCCACTTTTTTAGCAGTAGAGCTTTTTAAAGATTGTGATTATGTGATTTTTGAAGCAGGGGTGGGGGGTGAATATGATGCAACTTCTATTTTTGATAAAAAACTCAGCATTTTTACAAAAGTAGGCTTTGATCATACTCAAATTTTAGGAGATACTTTAGAAAAGATTGCTAGGACAAAATTCAAAGTTATGGCGCAACAAGCTTTGATTTCAAGCAAGCAAGATGAAAGAGTCTTGCAAATGGCTCAAAAAATAGCATTTTTAAAAAATGCAAAATTATATTTTTCATGGCAGCCTAAAGGTGAAAATTTAGAGCAGCTTGATGATTATGTTCAAAAATACAACCTACCTGAATTTTTAAGACACAATTTGATTTTAGCTTTAAACGCATTGGAAATATTACTTTCTAAAGAAAAACTTAGTCAAGCTTTGTTAAAATTAGGAAAATTAAATTTAAAAGGGCGTTGCGAGCAAATTACACCTCATTTGTATGTGGATGTAGGCCATAATGTTATGGCTGCTAACGCCTTGTGTGAAAAATTTATGGGCGAAAAGCTTGTTTTAGTTTATAATTCTTATCTTGATAAGGATATTTTTGAGATTTTAAAAGCCTTAAAGCCTATTATTGATACAATAAAAATATATAAATATACTAGCCTAGAAAGAAGATTGGCTGATGATGAAATTTATAAAGTCGCCAACGCTTTAAATCTTAGGTGTGAAGAATTTGCTTCTTTGGACAAGGATAAAAAAACTCTAGTTTTTGGTTCTTTTGCCTTAGTTGAAAGCTTTTTAAAGGAGTGGAGTGATAAAAAATAAATTTACCATTACCATTACAGATGTCAATGGTTCAAGACATTTTTATTTAAATCAGATCATTAAAAAAATTGTTCTTTATGTGGTAGCTTTTATATTTTTATTTTTAGTTTTTAGTGGTTTTTATATTAAATATCTCGATAGCAAACTCAGTGATATTAGTACTAAAAGGGAAGAGCTTTTAGAAAAAAGCAAAGAGCTAGAGCTTGCTAATACTCAAATGCAAAAAAGCATTGAAGAAAAAGCGCAACAATACGCAGCTATAGAGGATAAAATCGCTTCTTTTGAAGAAGCTTTAGGACTAGAAGCTGAAAATAATCTTACTATTACCGATAGACTTGATAATTTAAAGCTTACAAATGAGCAGCAAGTTGGAATTTTAGGACAAATTCCTAATGGATGGCCTATAGAAAATAAAGGAATTACAGGGAAATTTGGTTGGAGGGAGCATCCTCTTTTGCAAAGAAGAGAATTTCATCCAGGTATTGATCTAAGAGCAGCAGTGGGTACGCCTATATATGCACCTGCTAGCGGAGTGGTTGAGTTTTCAGGATATAGCAATAATGGCTATGGATATAATGTTATTTTATTGCATAATTTTGGCTTTAAAACCGTATTTGCTCATATGCAGCGAAAGGATGTTGTCAAAGCAGGTCAATTTGTAAACAAGGGGCAATTGATAGGTTATACCGGCAATACAGGTCTTTCAACAGGACCGCATTTGCACTATGAAGTAAGATTTATTAATAAAACTTTAGAACCTTTATATTTTTTAGATTTAGAAAGAAAAAATATGAATGATTTTTTTAACCAAGAAAGGAGAGTTCCATGGCAATCTTTAATAAAAGCAGTAACAGCACAACATTTGGTTCCAATTCAGAAACAACAGTAATTTCATCAGGCGCTAGAATAGAGGGTAAATTTTATTTTGCTTCCATGCTTCATGTAGATGGGGAGCTTAATGGCATTGTCCATTCTGAAAGCATAGTAGTGATAGGAAGAAATGGAAATTTAAAGGGCGAGCTTAAGGCTGATAAGATAGTTGTCAATGGCTGTTTTGAGGGTGATTTGGAAGCAGACAGTCTTGAAATTTTAGCAGGTGGTGTAGTCAGTGGAAATATTAGCATCAAGGAGCTAGCTATAGAAAATGGTGGCCGCTTTAATGGCACAAGCACAATCAAACAAGAAGAGCCTGTAAAATTACTAGAAAATAGCTCAGAATAATGCAAGCAAATTTTTTTGAGTATTTGCAAGGTTCAAATATAGCACAATTGGTGCTTTGCGAAGATGATAAAGAATCTTTCTTGCTTTCTCAAGTTGCTCTTTTTAAGGGTTTAAAAACATTTGTTTTACCTGATTTTAGAGCTGAATTTGGAGATGATTTAAGAGCTTTTTCTAAAGAGCTTTTTGAGCTTTGCAAAGTTTTAAATGCTTATCACAAGGAAAAAGATACTAAAATTCTTATCTCTCCTTTATCTACTATACTTAAAAAATTACCTGGTCAGAAACATTTAAAAAGTTATAATATTTCTAAGAAGAATGCTTTTGATTTAAGTGAATTTAAAAATGAACTCATCAAGCTTGGATATGAATTTGTGGATATGGTTCAAGATAAGGGTGAAGTGAGTATACGTGGAGAGATTATTGATATATTTTGTATCAATGAAGAATTGCCCACTAGGGTTTTACTTTTTGGAGATGAGTTAGAAAGTATTAGAAAATTTGATCCTATGAATCAAAAATCATTTCCTAAAGAATATGAAGAACTTGAAATTTGTCCTTTTTTGACATATTTTTCTGAAGAAAATTATGAAAATTTTAAAGACAAACTAGAAAATTTCAATAGTGATGTTTTGATCAATGATATCAATTCTTTAGGATTTTGGTGTATTGATGATTTTTGTGATTATTTAGAACTTGATTTTATAAGTATTAAAAAATTCAATCAAGAAGAATGGGATAAAGATCTTAGCAAAATCAATGCTAAAATTATACCCCAAGCCTCTGTTTATAAGGATTTAAAAAGTTCTTACAATAAAGACTTTTTTTCTTTACATCAAAATAAACAAATTACGATTCTAGCTAAAAATGAGGCTTTGTTTAAAGCTTTAGAGCTTGAAAATACACAAAATATTTCTTTTCAAAAAAGCGATTTGATTCTTAATTTAATCAGCAATCAAGAGCTTATCATCTCATTAAATCATAAAGAAAAACAAAAATACAAGCGTAAAGCAAATTTGATTATAGATGAGTTAAAAATCGGTGATTTTATTGTTCATGAGGATTATGGCGTAGGTAAATTCTTAGGTCTTGAGATGATTAGTATTAGCGGGGCTAAGAAAGAATTTGTTGCGATTGAATACCAAAATAGTGACAAGCTTCTTTTGCCGGTTGAAAATCTTTATATGATAGACAAGTATCTAGGAGCAAGCGGAGGGATACCACTTTTAGATCGCTTAGGAAAAATGACTTTTATCAGGCTCAAAGAAAGATTAAAAACCAAGCTTTTAGCTATTGCCTCTGAGATTGTTATTATGGCGGCTAAAAGAGCCTTGATCAAACCAAAAGAAATCAAAATAGATTATGCAGATCAAGCTTATTTTGTTTCAAAAGCTGGATTTTCTTATACGCAAGATCAAAATAAAGCTTGTGAAGAAATTTTAAACGATTTTGAAAATGGTAAAGTGATGGATAGGCTTTTAAGTGGCGATGTGGGTTTTGGTAAAACCGAAGTTGCGATGAATGCCATTTATCCTGTGGTAAAAAGTGGTTTTTGCACTTTTTTCTTTGTACCCACTACGCTTTTATCTCATCAGCACTATAAGAGTTTGAAAAAGCGTTTCGAGCCTTTTGATATTGAAGTTTTTAAATTGGATCGTTTTACAAGCACTAAAGAGAAAAAAACTTTAATGTTAAATTTAGAGCAAAATAAAGCCTGTGTGGTGATTGGCACCCATGCACTTTTAAATGTAGAATGTGAAAATTTAGCCCTTGTTATTATTGATGAGGAGCATAAATTTGGAGTAAAGCAAAAAGAAAAATTAAAAGAATTAACTCAAAATTCTCATCTTTTGTCCATGTCGGCCACTCCTATACCAAGGAGTTTAAATCAAGCCTTAAGCTCTATAAAATCTTACAGTGTTTTACAAACCCCTCCAGAAGATAGACTTGATGTTAGAACCTTTGTGAAAGAAAACGATGATGCGCTTTTAAAAGAAGCTATAACAAGAGAATTAAGACGCGGCGGACAAATTTTTTATATACATAATCATATTGCAAGCATAGAACAATGTAAAAAACATTTACTTGATTTATTTAAAAATTTAAGGATTTTGATTTTGCATTCTAAAATTGATGCAAAGATTCAAGAAGAAGAAATGCTTAAATTTGAAAACAAAGAATACGATTTACTTTTAAGTACTTCTATTGTTGAAAGTGGTATTGATCTGCCTAATGCAAATACTATGATAGTCGAAAGAAGCGATAGGTTTGGAATGGCTGATTTGCACCAATTGCGTGGCCGTGTAGGCAGGAGTGATAGGCAGGGGTATTGTTATTTTTTAGTTGAAAACAAAGAAGAGCTTACTCAAGATGCATTGAAGCGACTTATCTCTTTAGAGAGCAATTCTTATTTGGGAGCAGGTTCGGTTTTAGCTTATCACGATCTTGAAATTCGTGGGGGTGGAAATTTACTAGGTATCGATCAAAGTGGCCATATAGAGCAAATTGGACTTAGCTTGTATCTTAAAATGCTAGAAGATGAGTTAAATGCACTCACTAAAAAGGAAAGCTTTGAAGAGAAAAAAATAGATTTAAAGCTTACTATCAATGCTTTTTTAAATTCAGAACTTATCAATGAAGATCGTCTAAGACTAGAGCTTTATCGTAGGCTTAGTAAGTGTAAAAATATAGATGAAGTCTATGAGATTGAAGGCGAGATAGAGGATCGCTTTGGAAAACTTGATCTTTATACGAAGCAATTTTTAATGCTGATTATAATTAAAATTTTAGCTTTGGGGAAATTTAAAACCATAAGCAATTTTGAGCAAAATATACAATTTGTAAAGATCAATGATGAAAAAGAGTTTATTAAAGCAAGAAGCAAAGATGATGATGATATTATAGAAGCAGTTTTAACGCATTTAAGGAAAGATAAATAAATGATTGACTGGGATAAAACTTATGCGGCAATTTATAGATCTAGAAAGGATTATTTAAAACCCATTATAGATCTTGATAATATCAGCTTAAATGATTTATTGGGCATGGAAGAACAAAAAAATGCCCTTTATCAAAATACTTTAAATTTTATCCATAATAAAGGAGCAAATCACGCACTTTTATGGGGTGCTAAGGGTACGGGTAAATCAAGCTTGATTAAGGCTATTTTTAATGAATTTAAAAACAAAGGCTTAAGGCTTGTAGAATTAGCTAAAGATGATTTATTTGCTTTAGTTGATATTATCGATGAGTTAAGAGAGCAGCCTTTTAAATTTATATTATTTTGTGATGATTTTTCCTTTGAAAAAAACGATGATAGTTATAAATTTTTAAAGCCCTTGTTAGAGGGTAGCATAGAAGCACCTCCGCAAAATATTATTATTTATGCTAGTTCTAATAGACGTCATTTATTAAGTGAAACTATCAGCGATAATCAAGGAGTTCAAGTCGCTCATACAGAGCTTCACGCAAGTGATGCGGCTGAGGAGAGATTGAGTTTAAGTGATAGATTTGGTCTTTGGCTTAGTTTTTATCAAGGAAGTTTAAACGAGTATTTAAAGCTTGTTGATTTTTATTTTAAAGATATAAAATGTGATAAAGAGCTTTTACATAAAAAAGCAAAAGAATTTGCAAATTTAAGAGCAAGCAGAAGTGGAAGAACTGCAAAGCAATTTTATTTAGCCTTTAAGGAGAGTATTGAATGAATGGAGCTGATATTTTTAAAAAACTCCTTGCTTGCAATTTGGATTTTAAAGAATTTGACTGGCTTGAGAATCAAGGCTTGAGTGATTTTGAGCTTTTAATTTCTGTGATTCTAACCCAAAATACAAAATGGGATAATGTCTTAAAGGCGTTAAATAACTTAAAAAATGCACAAATTTCAAGCTTAGAGCAGCTTTTAAATTTATCCAACCTAGAACTTGCTACACTGATAAAACCAAGTGGATTTTACAATACTAAAGCCAAGCGTTTAAAAGAGTTAGCAAGTAAGATTTTAGATACTTATAGCGATATAGAAAATTTTAAGAAAAATGTAGATCGAGAATGGCTTTTAAATACTAAAGGTTTGGGTTTTGAAAGTGTGGATAGTATTTTAAATTATCTTTGCAAAAGAGAAATTTTGGTTGTAGATAGCTATACGCAAAGATTGGCTACGCATTTGGGTTATGAATTTGAAAATTACGAAGAATTGAGAGAATTTTTTGAAAGTGGTATAGAAAACGAGCAAGAAAATTTGTGTCAAATTTTAGAAAAAAAATACGAGCTTTTTGAACTTTATCAAATTTTCCATGCTGCGATTATTGCTTTTGGAAAAGTTGCCTTCAAGGGAGTAAAATTGACTTTAGAGGGTGAAAATTTGATTCAAAATTTAAAGGAAGAATAATGAAAGCAAAAGGAAGTGATTTAATTCCTGTCTTGAGCATAGCTGGAAGTGATTGTAGTGGTGGGGCTGGTATACAAGCTGATCTTAAAACTTTTAGTGCTCACAATCTTTTTGGCATGAGTGTTGTTTTGAGTGTAGTAGCTGAAAATACAGCAAGAGTGATTTCAGTTCATGACATACCCGTTCAAAGTGTGGATGAGCAAATGCTTGCTGTTTTTGAAGATATAGTGCCAAAGGCTACTAAAATAGGAATGATAGGAACTTGTGAGTTGATGGAGTGTGTGGCTAGAAATTTAGAAAAATTCAAACCCCAAAATATAGTTATCGATCCTGTGATGTTTGCAAAAAATGGTTTTGCTTTAATGCCACAAGAAAATTGTGATTTTTTTAAAAAGACTATAGTGAAATTTGCAGATATTCTTACGCCTAATATCCCAGAAGCGGAATTTCTTTGCGATTTTAAAATAAATGATGAAAAAGATATGATAAAAGCAGCTAAATATTTATGCACACAAGGGGCAAAAGCTGTTTTGCTTAAAGGAGGGCACAGTGAAGAAAATGCTAATGATGTGCTTTTTGATGGTAATGAAATTTTTATTTTAAAAGGCGAACGCATAGAAACAAAAAACACTCATGGTACAGGTTGTACACTCTCTTCAGCAATTGCTAGTAATTTAGCCTTGGGAAAAGATTTGTTTAATGCTGTAAGTGAGGCAAAAGAATATGTAAGAAATGCGATTTATTATTCTTTAAATTTAGGGAAGGGCTGTGGGCCAACTAACCATTTTTTCAGGTTTTTAAATGAAAAATGATTTAGATCTTAGTCTTTATCTTGTAGCAAGTCGTGGAAAAAAAAGTGACGAGCTTTTTTTAAACACGCTTGAAGAAGCGATAAAAGGCGGAGTAAGTATAATCCAACTTCGTGAAAAAGAATTAAATTCAAGAGAATTTTACAAGCTTGGCTTGAAAGTACAAAAGCTTTGCAAGGGGTATGAAATACCCTTTTTAATCAATGATAGAATCGATATTGCCTTAGCTTTAGATGCTGATGGGGTGCATTTAGGGCAAGAGGATTTAGAAGTGCATCTTGCAAGAAAAATTCTAGGCAAGGAAAAAATCATAGGCTTAAGTCTTAAGAACTTAGAACAATTAAAAAATATCGAGGGGGTTGATTATTTAGGTTGTGGTGCGATTAAGGCTACTCCGACTAAAGAAAGTTCTGTTATAAGTCTTGAAACTTTGAATCAAATTTGCGAGAAAAGTCCTGTAGGCGTGGTAGCAATAGGCGGGATAGATAAAGAGCTGATTAAAAAATTAAAGGGCATTAAAATAAGTGGCATTGCAGTAGTTAGAGCCATAATGGACACGCAAGATGCTTATTTGGCAGCTAAAGAGCTTAGGCAAGAAATGAATGAAAATTTATCTTTTAAATGAAACTGCTTTTGAGGGTGTAGAAAATCTTGTTTTAAATGAGATAGTTTTTTATGATTTTAGTGTTAATTTAAACGAATTTGATGCTTTAATTTGTACTTCAAAAAATGCCCTAAAGGCTTTAAAAAAAACAAAAAATAGTTTAAATTTAGATATTAATGTGTATGCAGTAGGGCAGGGCACTGCTCAATTTGCTAAGGATATGGGTTTTAAAAAGGTTCAATTTGCGCCAAAATCTTATGGAAGCGAGCTTTTTAATCATTTTAAAGAGGAATTAAAAAGCCAAAAATGCCTTTATTTAAGGGCTGAAAATATAGCTTCTACTTTAAATTTAGATCTTAGATCTTATGGGGTAGATTTAAAAGAAATCATTGTTTATAAGAATGTTTTTAAAGAGGGCAAGCAAACAATCCTTCATCCTGCTATTTTTATTTTCACCTCTCCTTTAAGTGTGGAAAATTTTTTAAGACAATATAATTTAGAAAAGGAAGATAAGGTTATAGCAATAGGGCAGAGTACAGCAAAAAAACTTACCCATCTAGATCATCTTTTTATAAGTTCTAAGCAGGATTTAAAAGAGTGTGTGAGATTGGCTAAAAGTCTTATTTAGCTTGATTCCAAAATGATTCTTTTGTGTGTAAGATAAAGGTTTTGTTTATTAAAATTTCATCATTGACATTTTTTTGTGTATTTAATGCTATGCTCATATGTGCGATTATGATACCATCTTGGCTCAAATTTGCATCTTTGTTGATCGCTTGAAATTTGAAATTTTTACATTGAGCTATGGGATAGTGGTATTGTATTTTGATTTTATCGTTTAAATTAGGATAATGAAGCGTGACAGAATCTAAACATTCTTTTCCGTCTAATTTGGCTTGATAAAGTAGATATTTAGCAAGTTTTTCATCAGCTAAAATTTGGGCTTGTAAATAATAATAAGCATCTTTTACAAATCTAGGTATATAGCTTGAAGTAGTGACATTTAAACTAAGCCATATTCCTAAAGCACTGATTAAAAATACCAAGGATAGTAAAATATAAGCTCGTTTCATATGAATAACCTTTTTGTAAGGCAATATTCTTGCTCATACTCTTTTAAACATAATTTAAGCTTTTGTTTTTGTATTTCAAATAAACTCACATTATCCATAAAGATAGAATATTGCTCAAGTCGATTATCAAAATAAGGATAGATTTCATAATGAATTTTATCTTCTTTAAGAAATAATTTTAATCTAGCTTGGATAGGGATAAATTTACTCTTAAAAGAAGTAGTGACATTGTTTTCTGAATGAATGAATATTTTTTTAATTTCCTTACCCACTAAGGCATAGACAATGTTTTGTTTATCGTTATATAGTTCTTTTCTATTTTGAAGCTGAAGTTTGAAATTACTATTGGGAGAATATAAGCTTGTATTATTTTCTAAAATAAGGCTAGAATTGAGTAATTTTGCTTGATTGCCATCAAGATATAATAAATCCTCTTTAATTAAACAGCTTATATAATTTGATTCAAAAGTAATATCAACACAAGTTTGAAGCAATTTTTCCAACCTTAACACACTTAAATGAGTTTTTAGTATCAAATCTTTCATTTTTAATTGTTGATTGTTTAAATAATGAAATTCCCACAATGTCCTAGATAAAAACACTGCTAAAAATCCAACTAGAATTAATACAAGAATAGTTTCAAAAAGACTAAAAGCTTTATTCATCGTAAAAATATAGGGAGTAGTCTTGATCTGGAATATATAATTTTTTAAATTGAAAGATTTTATCGTCTGCATAGTTTTCTTTAAAATCAAGAGTTTTTAAATTTTGTACATGAAGCTTTATATCTTTTTGATGAGGATGGGCGTAAAGTTTATCTTGTAGTGCGTATAATCTTTCAAAATAATTTAAATAATTATGGTTTTTATTTAGCTGATAAAATAATTTAGAAATACTTGTAAAAATTAATCCTAAAATAATAATGCAAAGAATTAATTCTAAAAGCGAAAATGCAACCTTCATGTTGCACTAGCATTAAGAGCTTCAAAGAAAGTCCCACGGATGCCTTTTTGTTCTAATACTTTAATCCCTTTTATAGTAACGCCTGCAGGCGAGCAGATATTTTCTTTAATGATAGCTGGGTGCTCATTTTCTAATAAGGCTGCGGCGCTTTTAAAAAGTGAACGAGTAAGATTTAAGCTTAGCTCTTTTGATAGTCCTTCATGTACGCCAGCATTAGCAATGCTTTCAGCTACTAATGCCAAAAAAGCAGGAGCGCAACCACTTATAGCCATTGCAGCATTCATTTGTTTTTCTTCGCTTAATTCATAAGCTTTGCCAAAAGTATTTAAAATTTCTATGATTTCATCTTTAAAATTTGAATTTTTTAAAATATAAGGAGTTGTAGAAGCTTTATATTTAGCTGCTGTATTTGGCATTATCCTCGCGTAGTTTTGAGCTTGGATAAGTTTTAGTTTATCAAAGTCTGTATTGGCTAAAACTGAAATTAAAATTTTTGCTTTGCCTTTTAAATTTGCTGCGACACTTTCTAAAGCATAAGGCTTAAAAGCTAAGATAATATTTTTATTTTCTATATTAAAATCTTCATAGAGTAGAGTTTTAAAACCTTCTTTTTCTAAATTTTGAAGTTTTTCTAAATTTCTACCAACTATATAGATATTATAAGAATCTTTTAATCCATAAGCTAAAGCTTGCGCCATTGCACCATTAGCAAGTATATATAAATCGGCTTTCATTACTTTTTAATATAGTTTGCAATCTGATCTGCTTGAAAAAAGTCAGGATAATTTACAGTGTCTAGAATTACTTGCACCATAGAATTATTATCAAGATTGATAACTACAGGAGCTAGGAAATTTACAGTAGACTCTTCTATGCTTTTAGCAATTGCTACTATATTGAAAATTTTCATATTAGATTCAGGTGTTAAAGAAAGTAATTCTTGGTAGTATGTAGGTATATCAAATTCATAATCTGGTCTTATAAGATAAGGGTTAATAAGAACAAAAGAAAAATCTTTTCCATCAAGACTTTTAAGTCTTACAAACACTTCATCAATGGTTGAAAATTCCATATTTTTGGTTTCTTCGAAACCTAAGATAGGGCATTTAACAGCTAGTGTCATTTTTTCTCCTCGAGTTTATAATAAAATATTTTATCACAAAATAAGCAATATTAGTTCCAAAATTTAAATTATTTATCTATTTTTATTATAATTTTAATCAGAAAATAATCATAAAGTGTTTAAAATAGTATATTTAACTTAAACATTAAAAAGGGTAAAAATTAATGAGAAAAAAAATCTTTCTATTTATCTTACTAGGAGTTTTATTCAGTGCTTGTAGCACAAAAAATAATGAAGGGCTGTATAATTTAAGCGCAAATGAATGGTATAAGCAAATCATTAAAGATTTGCAAGATAAGGACTTAGAAAAGGCTGATGATCATTATAATGGTATGGCAAGTGAGCACATAGCAGATCCACTTTTAGAGACAACTCAAATTATCTTAGCACAAGCACATATGGATGAAGAAGAATATCAATTAGCAGAGTTTTATTTGGATGAATATAATAAAAAATTTGGAAATTCACGCAACGTAGATTATATTCGCTATCTTAAAATTAAGGCCAAATTCGATGCCTTTGCTGTACCAAACCGCAATCAAGCTCTTATGCTTGAAAGTCAAAAAGAAATAGATAGTTTTTTAAAAGATTATCCTTATACAGAATATGAACCTTTAGTACAAACTATGTTGACTAAATTTAATTTGGCAGTATTTTATTTAAATGATACAATACACGATTTATATGAGCGCACAGGACATACTCAAAGCGCTGAAATTTACCAAGAAAGATTACAAGAAAGCGAATTTTATCATCAAAGTATCATTAAGCCAGAGCTTCCTTGGTATAGAAGTATATTTGAAAAATTTTAGATTTAAGGGAAACTGATGCAAATTGAAGAAATGCAAAATTATCCGAGTAATTTACCTATTCTAGTAGAAGATGAATTATTTTTATATCCATTTATGATTACTCCAATTTTTATTAGCGATTCGGCAAATATGAAAGCTTTGGATTTGGCGATTAAGAATGATTCAATGCTTTTTGTAGCTCCTTCAAAACTTGAAAATGGAAGATCTTTTGATGAAATTTATGACTGCGGGGTAGTTGGAACGATTATGAGAAAAGTTCCTTTACCTGATGATAGAGTTAAAATACTTTTTCAAGGTTATGCTAAAGCTAGAATTATCAAACCGCTTTCAAACAAACCTTTAGAAGCTCAAATAGAGCTCATCAAAGAAGAAAATTTGGAAGCTACAAAAAAAGAAGCCTTACTAGATGTTTTAAAAGAAAAAGTGAGAGCTTTAGCAAATGTAAGTCATTATTTTTCACCTGATTTACTTCGAACTATAGACGAGGGTTTGGATGCTTCTAGAATTTGTGATTTGATTTTAAATACTATCCGTATAAAAAAACACGAGGCCTATGAATTTTTTATCTTAACTAACCTAGAAGAAAAGCTTTTAAAATTAATAGACTTGATAGCTCAAGAAATAGAAGCCAATAAAATTCAAAAAGAAATCAAAAACAAGGTTCATTCTCGCATTGATAAAGTCAATAAAGAATATTTTTTAAAAGAACAGCTTAAGCAAATTCAAAAAGAATTAGGTAGTGACAGCCAAAAAGAGGATGAAGTTAGGGATTATTATAAAAAATTAGAAAGCAAAAAGAAATTTATGCACGAGGATGCTTACAAGGAAATTAAAAAGCAAATTGAGAAATTTGAACGCATTCATCAAGATAATTCCGAAGCTTCTATGATACAAACCTATATTGAAACTGCTTTAGATGTACCTTTTGAAAAAGTAGCAAAGAAAAAACTTGACATTAAAGAAGTAGCCAAGCAGTTAAATCACGATCATTATGCGCTTAATAAACCAAAAGAACGCATTGAGGAGTATTTTGCTGTGCGTGAGCTTTTAGAAAAGCGTGGTATAGCAGATAAAGATGGAGCTAAAGTTATACTTTGTCTTTATGGACCTCCAGGGGTTGGAAAAACTTCATTGGCTAATTCTGTTGCTAAAGCATTAAAAAGAGAACTTATTCGCATCGCTTTAGGGGGTTTAGAGGATGTGAATGAATTGCGCGGACATCGCCGTACTTATATAGGTGCGATGCCAGGACGCATTACTCAAGGTTTGATTGAAGCAAAACAAATAAATCCTGTAGTTGTGCTTGATGAAATTGATAAGCTAAATAGAAGTTTTAGAGGCGATCCTAGTGCGGTTCTTTTAGAAATTTTAGATCCTGAACAAAATTCTAAATTTAGGGATTATTATTTAAATTTTAATCTTGATTTGAGCAAGGTGATTTTTATAGCAACGGCTAATGATATAAGCAATATACCTGCTCCTTTAAGGGATAGGATGGAATTTATAGAGCTAAGCTCTTATACTCCAAATGAAAAATTTCACATTACTAAAAAATATTTAATTCCTGATGAGCTTAAAAAGCATGGATTAAAATCTAGTGAATTAGATATTAATGATGAGACTATAGAGCTTATCATAAGCGAATACACTAGAGAATCGGGGGTAAGAAATTTACGCAGAAAAATAGCTGAGCTTTGCCGTAAAAGTGCTAAAAAATTACTTTTAGAAGATATTAAAAAAGTAAGCATCAATGTTAAAAATTTAAATGAATTTTTAGATAAAAAAGTTTTTGAGATAGAAAAGCATGATGGAGAAAACCGCGTAGGACAAGTCAATGGACTAGCATGGACTAGTGTGGGCGGAGATGTTTTAAAGGTTGAAGCGATCAAGATTAAAGGTAAGGGAGAATTGACTCTTACTGGAAGCTTGGGTGATGTGATGAAAGAATCTGCTAGAATTGCTTTTAGCGTGATTAAGGTTTTAATCGATGAAGGGAGGATTAAAATTCCTAAAAAGATGATTATTGATCCTAAAAACAATGTTTATGATAGTTATAACTTGCATATCCATGTACCCGATGGCGCAACTCCAAAAGATGGCCCAAGTGCTGGAATTACGATGAGCACAGCTATCGCTTCAGTTTTTAGCGATAAAAAGGTTCGATCTGATGTGGCTATGACTGGAGAGATAGATTTGGCTGGAAAAGTATTGCCTATAGGAGGGCTTAAAGAAAAGCTTATTGCAGCATATAAAGCTGATATTAAAATAGCTTTGATTCCAAAGAAAAACTATGAAAGAGATTTAAAAGATATTCCTGATGAGGTTAAAGATAACATGAAAATCATTGGAGTTACAGATTTTGATGAGGTTTTAAAATACGCTTTAGTTTAAAATCTAGAGTGAGGGAAGAAAAAGGCAAAATATTGATTTTGCCTTTTTTAACAACTTATAGTCCTTCGAAAGGATTATTTACTACTTCTTTTCTATCTACTATGTAAGGAATAAGAGCTACATGTCTAGCGCGTTTAATAGCAACTTCTACCATTTCTTGGTATTTTTTGTCTTGTCCCTGTTAAGCGGCGAGGCATGATTTTAAATCTTTCTGATAAAGCATGTTTTAACATAGCTGTATCTTTATAATCAATAAATTCAACTTTTGCTTCTGTGTATTTGCAATATTTGCGAGAGTATTTTCTTTTTTCTGCCATAGTTTATCCTTTAAAATGGTAAATCGGTGTCATCGCTATCGTAAGCGTCAACATCAATTTCTTTAATTTTTTCTTGGTTTTGGTTAGGATTTTGTGATTTTACCTGTGTTTGCTGTGGAGCTTTTTTGAAATTATTTTCACTCATATAAGGATCGTAACTTTGGTTTTCATAACTTGGGTAGCTGTTATTAGCTCCATAATTGCTTCCACCATTGTTAAAATTTCCACCCTGTTGAGGATTGTTTCCTAGCATTTCCATGTTTTCAACTTGAATGCTGTGTTTAGAGCGCATTTGCCCATTTTGATCATTCCACTGTTCAAATCTTAAACGCCCTTCTATAAGAACCTTAGAACCTTTAGAAAGGTATTGGTTTGCTACTTCAGCAGTACGACCATAAAAACTGATATCAACAAAACAAGTTTCTTCTCGTCTTTCACCATTTGTAGTAAATTTTCTTGTTACTGCAATGGCTGAAGCTCCGATAGCATTTCCATTTTGGCCATAACGCATTTCTATATCGCGTGTTAAATTACCCACCAAAACAACTTTGTTAAACATTTTTTTCCTTATTGAATTTCAGGCGCGTCTAAAGGTTTGATCTCTTTTTTAGACTGTTTAATGCCATGGCTTAGTTTTTCCCAAGCTGCAATTTCTTTTTTATTTTCATATTTTACAATTAAAAATCTTATTACTTCTTCTGTAATTCTTAAAATTCTTTCAAGCTCTGCAATTAAATTTGTAGGAGCTTTGAAATAAATTACAAAATAAGTTCCTCTTTCGTATTTCTTAATTTTATACGCTAATTTTCTAGTGCCCATTGGAACAACTGTTTCAATTTCTGCACCATTTTTTACAAGGACTTCTTTTACGAATTCCAACTTCGCATTCACTTCCTCTTCGGTAAGTGTTGGTTTTAAAATAAATAAAACCTCATAATGTTTCATATATTCTCCTTTTGGATGTTAAGCCTATGTGTTTCACAGGCAAGGATTTTGCAAAGTTTTTACAATGCAAGACTTAATTATACCAAAATATACTTAATCTTTACTTTTCGGGCGTCAATAGAGAATGTTTAATTTAGCTTTATATTGATTATCAATTGTTACTTAATTACAACATATTAAAAAAAATTTAATATTTATATACTTGCTTATTTTGATTTTATGTTATTATTTATTTTGATGGTACCTGAGTTTAGATAATTAAAATACGGGAGGATATTTTATGCAAAATGCAAAACCTATACGATGGTTTACTTTTATTGTTTTAGTGATTGGTGGGGGAACGGTTTTTAAACTTTCTTCTTTAAAAGATGCTTTTTATGTACCTATGCAGGAATTTATGAATCTTAGCAATACTCAAATCGGACTTGCACTTTCGGTATATGGGATAGTTCAGACTGTAGGAAATTTTGCTTCTATTTATATAGCAGATAGATTTTCCAAAAAAATTCTTATTCCTTTTTCATTGATTTGCGTTGGCTTAGTGGGAATTTATATTTCTACTTTTCCTTCATTTTATGGAATTTTGATTGCTTGGGGTTTGCTTTCTTTATTTGGTGAAGTGGTGTATTGGCCTGTGCTTTTAAAGGCTATTCGTTTACTTGGAGACTCTACTCAACAAGGAAGACTTTTTGGATTCTTAGAAGCAGGTCGTGGGATTATAGACACTATAGTCGCTTTTAGTGCTTTGGGAATTTTTTTACTTTTAGGATCGGGAGCGGGTGGATTTAAGGCTGCTATACTTTTTTATAGTGCTTGTGTAATTATTGCGGGTATATTAGCGTATTTTCTACTTGAAGATGATAAGATCAGCACTAAAGATGACGAGGGGCATGAAATCAGTAAAAATAAAGCTGCTTGGAATGGGGTTATAAAAGCTGTTAAAACACCTGAAATTTGGGTAGTTTCTTTGACAATTTTTACTATTTATTCAGTGTATTGTGGACTTACATATTTTATACCTTTTTTAAAAGATATTTATGGTATGCCAGTAGCTTTGGTGGGTGCTTATGGTATTATCAATCAATATACCTTAAAATTGGTTGGAGGGCCAATTGGAGGCTATTTGGCAGATAAGACTTTCCGTTCTTCTACAAGATACTTGCGCTTTGCTCTTATTTTGGCTGCGGTTGCAATTTTAATTTTTATTTTTATGCCGCATGAAAAGTTAAATATTTATTTTGGAATGAGTTTAACTTTAGGGTTTGCAGCTATTGTTTTTACTATGCGTGCTACATTTTTTGCTCCTGTGGATGAGATTGAAATGCCAAGAGAGATCAGTGGTGCTGCGATGAGTATAGCTTGTATATTTGGTTATTCTCCACAACTTTTTTGTTTCGCGCTTTATGGTTTTATTATAGATCAGTTTAAAGGTTTATTGGGATATCAAATCGTTTTTGCCTTAATGGGATTTTTTGCGATTTGTGGAGTGATTATAACAACTATTTTGCTTAGGATGATAGCGAAGAAAAAAAGATTACAAGGAGCAAGATGATGAAAATTGGTTTAGAAACAGAAAGTATGCACCTTTGGTTTCAAAATGGCAGAATGGATATATTTTCTTATATCGATTTTGCTCAAGAGCTAGGTTGTGATGGCATTATTATAAATATTATCAAAGATTTTGGCTTGGATGAAGAGTGGGGCTGCTTGGGAAGCAACGATGAGAGTCATCTTAAAAAAATTAAAGAAAAATTAGACACGTATGGTATGTATTGCGAGATTGATTCTAAGGGTTTTGATAAGGATAAATTTGAAAAAATTGCGAAAGTTTCTCAGCTTTTAGGGGTTAAAATCATCCGTTCTTATGTGCCCTTGACAGACAAAAATAAAAAGGTTAAAAATGCTAGCGATGGAGCTTATGATGATTCTAAAATCACGGCCAAATTTGATAAGAGTGAATTTTTAAGTGTGGTAGATGAGATCAAGGTTTTAATTCCGCTTTTAGAAGAGTATGATTTAAAACTTGCTATTGAAAATCATGAATATCAAACTTCTGATGATTTGCTTGAATTATTAAATTTGATTCATCATCCTAGAATAGGATTTTTATATGATTTTGGGAATTCAATGATGGCTTATGAAGAGCCTATTAAAGCTTGTGAGAATATGGCTAAGCATACTTTTAGTACACATTGTAAAGATCATATCGTATTTGTAGAAGATGATACTAAGTATGTATGTGGTGTGCCTTTGGGTGAGGGAAATTTGGATATTAAGGCCTGTGTGGAAATTTTAAAACAAGCCGGACTGGATCGTATCAATGTAGAACAATGCTATCCTTATTGCGCTACTTTTAAGAGAGAAGAGGGTGCAGGTGGGGTTAAAGAGCTGGGCAAAGGAGCTTTTAAAATCGAAAAGCCCTTGTTTAATGACTTAAAAGCAATGCAGTATTATTACCCTCAAGAAGTCTCTAAAGAGCATCTAGAAAGACTTTTAATTTTGCAAAAAGAGGGTTGTGAAAGAAGTGTGAAATATCTAAAGAGTATTATATAAACAAGCTTTGATCTAAAGCTTGTTTGATTTCTTCAAGCATGGCAAAGCGTTTTTTATACATTGAACGCTTGCTGCTTGGAATTTCTTCAAGATTTTTTCGTTTGTGAGAAAGTTCATAATATAAATGATTATTGATCTTGACAAGCTTTCCCCCATTTTCTAGCCAAATTTTTTGATAATCAACAAAATAGCCTTTATCCTCTCCTTTTTGAGAGCGGATTTGATTTTTTTCATGGACTCCAAGCGTGGCATCGAGTTTTAAAGATACACAAAGCATTTTAATACACTCTATAAGCAGGGCAATAGGACGTAATCCGTAGTATTTTTTTGTAAAGATTTTATTGATATCTAAAACATTAAAATCGGAGTATTGATAACCTTGTATGCAAGAAATTAAAAGTTTATTGTCTAGGGTAAAACAAAAACAGCATTGTTCGATTGTGCGTTTTTGATATCTTAAAGAAAGTGCCCAAAAACCCTCTTCGGATACATGACGATTGCTTCCTAAGTAGAGTTCAAAATCTTCATCAAATTTGAAAATAATTTGATCTTGGGGTAGAAATTTAAAACTTTCAAGCCCCTTGTTTACATCATAAATCAAAGTTTTAACACGCTCATTAGCGCTAAAGCTTTTATCGCAAAATCTTCTTGTGACATTGTAGCAAGCATCGGGTCTATTTGAAAAAAAGTTCTTTAGGTGTTCATTTCCTTTTATATTGAGCGTTTTTTCAAGAAATTTAACTTGAGGATAGTATAAAAATTTTCTAGAATAAAATCGCATATGACGCCAAAAAATAGTACTTTTGGATTTGTCATTAAAATTAGGTATAGGAAATTTAAATAAATTCATTGCATCACTCTCATGATATCGTTAAATGTTGCAAAAACCATCAAGCTTAAAAGCAAAGCCATTCCTCCATAGCTAAGGTATTCAAAAGCTCTTGGTGGAACTTTGCGTCTAAAAATCATTTCATAAAGATTAAAAAGTATATGTCCTCCATCTAGCATAGGGATAGGCAAGAGATTTAAAATTCCCAAATTGATAGAGATTAAAGCGGTAATAAATAGCAATATAACCAAACTTTTCTCAGCTGCTTTTGAGGTAAGTTCGGTCATGGTAATGATACCGCCTAAATTTTTAGCTTCCACTTCACCACTTATGAGTTTAACGATACCTTTTACTATAAGAGTAGAAGCCTTAATGCTCTCATCTAAAGCATAACTTATACTTTGCATGCCTTGATGATAGATTATAGCGGTGCTTCCACTAGGGCTTACTCCAAGCTGAGCTTTTGGAACAATTTGTCCAAAATCATTATAAGCTTGTCCGAGTTTTGGAGTGATGATAAATTCTAAATTCTCTCCTTTTCTATCGATAAGAATTTTTAAGGGTTCAAGACTTAGATGATCAGAAATTTTATCAAAACTTTGAATTTTTATACCATTTATAGCAAGTATGGTATCGTTATTTTCAAGTCCTGCTAAAGCTGCAGCTGAATTAGGTGCGATATTTCCTATTTGTGGGCTTAGCTTTTGTATGCCCAAATTTCCTATGGCTATGTAAAGTAAAAAGGCTAGAAAAAGATTGAAAAAAGGTCCCGCAAAAAGAATATAAATTTTTTTTATAGGGCTTAAAATGCTATAACTATCCTGATCTTGATTTTCTAAACCAGGCCGCATATCATCTTGCCCTTTAAGTTTAACATAACCACCCAATGGTAAAGCACTCAAGCGATATTTAGTGCCTTTAAATTCGCGTTCAAGCAAACTTTGCCCAAAACCTATGCTAAAAACTTCTACTTTAACACCTAAGGATTTTGCTGCTAAAAAATGTCCTAGTTCATGAAAGAAAATCAAAAAAGAAATAACCAAGATGGTTGCTAAAAATTCTATGGAGTAAAAATTAAAACCAAGAATTAAAATCAAAACTAAAAAAAGTAAAGATTTCATTGTAGTTTTCCCTTGCTTTGTTTGATATAGCTAAAAATATACTCAAATCCTGAGTAAAGCGTAAGAAATAAAGCAATATAAAGTAAAATATCCCCTCCTATCCATTCCATGGTTAAAAATCCTATGGCTATCATTTGAAAAGTTGTTTTTAATTTTCCAGTAAAAGAGGCATTAACATTTAAATTTTCACTTACCATAACCACGCGAAAACCCGTAATAAAAAATTCACGCACTAAGATAAGATAAACAACCCATTCATTAGCTTTTCCTGATAAAAGAAGCCCTAAAAAAGCTGCTAGAGTTAACATTTTATCTGCTAAAGGATCTAAAATTCCACCAAGTTTTGTGGTTTGTTGCAAGGTTCTAGCTATAAAGCCGTCAAAAAAATCACTCAAGGCTGCCAAAGCAAAAGTCAAAGCAGCAAAATAATTAATCCAGCTTTGATGTATATTGTCAAATTCATGACTCAATAAAAAAAAGAGCAAGGGTGCTAAAATCATCCTTAAAACAGCTAAAGTATTAGGTGTGTTCATAAAAAACCTTATTTTAGATTTAAGATAAAACTATTATAGATGAAATTGTATAAGATTTAGGCAAAGCCTTAGTAAAAAAATATTTAAATTTGTATTTTTTTGAAATATAATGTAAAAAATATAAACACCTTGCCCAAAAAAGCAAGGTAAAAATCAAAGAAATTGAACTATCTTGTCAAATTCAAAGCGACTTTTTTGTGGAATTTTTTCATCATTAGAATAACCTAAAGCTATCACTAAGGTGGACTTTTCTTTTTTGGTATCAAACAAGAGATAAGAATCGAGTTTTTCTTTATCAAAACCACCTATAGTACAACTTGCTATATTTAAAGCATTGGCGCCATAAAGTATACTAGCAAGTGCTATGTGAGCTTGTTCTCTTGCATAGGATATTTTTTGTTCTTGGCTAAGGGATTGCAAAAAAGGCATATAAGTATCTAGGCGTTTTTGAATTTCTGCTTTGCTCATATCTCTTTTTCTAAGTTTATCTTCAAAATAATCTAAAAAATCAAGCCTTGAAACGATGATAATTAATGCTGCACAATTTTTTACATGTTGTTGTTGATTGCAAATTTGAGCCAATTCTTCTTTTTTCTTGTCATCTTGCACCACTAAAAATCTCCAAGGTTCAAGTCCTAAAGAACTAGGGCTTAATCTTGCTATCTCTAAGATAGTATCCAAATCTTCTTTTTTAAGTTTTTCATTTTTAAAATTTCTACAAGAATATCTTGTGCTAAAAATTTCAAGTTCTGTTTTCATTGTTCTTCCTTATAAAATTCAACTACTTCATCAAATTTTAAACGCTGAGTAGGGTATTTTGGTTCGTGAGCTTGATAGCCCAAAGATAAGATCACGGCAGTTTCAAAAGGATGCTCAAGTTTAAGAAAATCATCCACCTTATCTTTTTCATAGCCTCCTATCATACAAGAATCAATACCTAAACTCATCGCAGCTAGTGACATTTGCATCATTGCAAGATAGCATTGAAGTTGCGCAAAATGATACAGTTCTTTTTCATTCATTGCATCAGTATCATGGGTATAAATTTTTAAAATTTTTTGGAAATTTTCTTCCTTGGAGCCTGCAAAACGACGAATCTGTTTTTGCGCAAATTCATCCTTGCTTTGCAAGTCTTTTCTTGCTAGAAAGATGATGTTGTGGCTTGCACTTGCTACATTTTCTTGGTTGAAGCAAAATTTGGCAAGTTTTTGATTGTCTTCTTCTTTGCTTAGTACAACAAATTTCCAAGGTTCAAATCCATGTGAGCTAGGAGCTAAAATTCCACTTTCTAAGATAAAATACAAATCTTCCTTACTGATTTTTTTATCATTAAAAAGCTTGCAAGCTCTGCGTTTCAAAATCAGTTCTTTAAAATCCATAAACACCTCCTTGTAATTTTATCTCATTATAAATATCCAAATTTAATCATGGGTTTTAAATTTATAAAATTAAAATTCAAATATTTCAGGTTTTAACTTTAAAAGTAAACAAAAAGTCGCTAAAACAGCCTGTTTTTGCATAAATTCGCGATCACCGCTTAAGTAAAGAGTTTCTTGGATAAATGTTCCATCTTTAAACATTGCCCCTATATAAACTGTGCCTGATCTTATTAACCCTTCATTTTGTTCGCCTGTGACACCGCTAATGGCTAGTGCAAAATCAGGTTTTGCGGTCTTAAAGATACCCTTGAGCATAAAATACACACAACGCTCGCTGTATTCACCTTGGTTTTCTAAAATACTTTCACTTATGCCTAACCATTCGTGCTTGATTTTATTAGAATAACTTACGATAGAACCTTCAAAAATTTCACTCACTCCGCTAAATTTTGTAAGAGTACTTGCGCAAAGTCCGCCCGTGCAGCTTTCTGCAAAAGAAATTTTAATCTTCTTTTCTAAAAGTTTTGAAATGATAAATTGTATAGGATCCTTACCTAAAAATACTTTTTGTCCAAAAAGATTTTTTACACTCGTTAAAAACCCATCTAGTTTGCCAAAATTAACACAACTTGCTTTAATAAGAGTAAGATTTTCTAATATTTTACTTGATTTTATACTGACTTCATAAGATTTAGTTAAGGTATCAAGCAGTAAAACAGCGCTCTCATCATCTATACCTAATAAACAAAAATAAGCAAAGTTAGGAAAAATATCTCCAAGCAAAGGAGGAAGTTTTTGACCTGGGTTTGTTTTGATAACATTGATTTTTGAATTGATAAAATCACATATAAAGCTGTCTTTTTCAAAATAAGCTTTATCGGGGACTAGATTATCTTCTTTTAAGACTAAATTATCTTCACTTAGGGTAGCTAAAATTTTTGCTACGGTAGCATAGTGATTGGGTGTGGTAAAAAGAGTTATGAAATCATATTTGTCTAATAATTTTTCAAGCAAAAAAGGTAATTCTTTATCGGTTTTATTTTGAAAACGAGTCTCATGAATTTCTTTAAATTTATTTTCATAGCTACGATAAATATAATCCTTAAAATTTTCATTCATTATAAGCTCATCACCGATAAGAAAAAGCAAATGTTTCATAAATTTTTCCTTTTTTATATAATTATAGCTAAAATTTAAACTATTTTGAGTAGAATTTAAGATTATAAAAACTTCATCTAGGTGGAACAATGGATTATAAAGATACCCTGCTTTTGCCAAATACTACTTTTGCAATGCGCGCTAATTTGGCAGAATTTGAGCCAAAGAGATTTGAAAAATGGTTTAGCAAGAATTACGCTTATGAAAAAATGAAAACAAAACGCAAGGAAGCAAAAAAAGCTTTTACTCTTCATGATGGCCCTCCTTATGCTAATGGGCATATCCACATAGGACATGCTTTAAATAAAATTCTAAAAGAAACGATTATCAAAACGCATTATTTTAATGGAGAAAACATACGCTTTACTCCAGGTTGGGATTGTCACGGCTTGCCTATAGAACAGCAGGTTGAAATCAAACTTGGAGATAAGAAAAAAAGCTTAAGTAAAAAAGAGATTCGATCATTTTGTAGAGAGCATGCAAACGAATTTGTAAATATCCAAAGAGATGAATTTAAAAGTCTTGGTGTGATTGCGGATTGGGATAAGCCGTATCTTACGATGAAATTTGAATTTGAAGCAGCGATTTACCGCACTTTATGTGAGATTGCTAAAAAAGGTTTGCTTTGCGAGCGCTCCAAACCTGTTTTTTGGAGTTGGGCGGCTAAATCAGCTCTTGCTGAAGCTGAGGTAGAATATGAAGATAAAGAGGATTATTCTATTTTTGTGGCTTTTGACTTAGATGAGCAATCTTGTCAAAAATTGGGCATTTCAAAAGCAAGTGCAGTGATTTGGACTACTACTCCTTGGACTTTGGTAGCAAATCAAGCTATCGCTTTAAATCCAAATGAAAACTATGTGATCACTAAAGAAGGATTGATTTTTGCTAGTGCTTTGCTTGAGAGTATGGTAGCCAAAGGTTTAACAAAGGGTGAAATTCAAAAAGAGCTTAATGCAAAAGAGTTTGAAAAATTAGAGGCTATCAATCCTTTAAATTCAAGAAAATCCATCTTGATTATGGGTGAACATGTTTTAATGGAAGGTGGAAGCGGACTTGTGCATACAGCTCCAGGACATGGCGAGGATGATTACTATGCTTGTTTAAAATACGATATAGAAGTAATTATGCCTGTGGATGATGGGGGTTGTTATGATGAAACTTTACGCCACAAAGGGCTCTTGCCATCTGATTTGCTTGATGAGTTTATAGGACTTCATATTTTCAAGGCTAATGAAAAAATTTTAGAGCTTTTAGGAAATCATCTTTTACATTCTTCTAAATTTATACACTCCTATCCATTTTGTTGGAGAACACACAAACCTGTGATTTATAGAGCGACTAAGCAATGGTTTATTTTAATGGATGAGCCAAAATTAAAGGGTAAAACTTTAAGAGAATGCGCTAAAGAGCAAATTTTAAAAACAAAATTTTATCCACAAAGTGGAGTAAAAAGAATAGGCTCTATGGTGGAAAATCGTCCTGATTGGTGTATTTCAAGACAAAGAGATTGGGGGACGCCTATAGCTTTCTTTAGAGATAAAAGCACTAAAGAAGTGATTTTTGATGCTGAGCTTTTTGATTTTGTGGCAAATATATTTGAAAAACATGGGGCAGATGCTTGGTGGGAATTTGAAATTAAAGACTTAATACCGCAAAATTCAAAATACAACGCAGACAACTTAGAAAAAGTTTATGATATTTTAGATGTTTGGTTTGATAGTGGAAGTACTTGGAATGCGGTTTTAAATAGCGGAATCTATGATGCAGGAGAGAAGAGAGCAAGCATGTATCTAGAAGGAAGCGATCAACATAGAGGTTGGTTTCAAAGCTCTTTGCTTGTAGGAACAGCTATCAATGAATTTGCTCCTTATGAAAGCATCTTAACCCATGGCTTTACCACGGATGAAAAAGGGCAAAAAATGTCAAAATCCAAAGGTAATGTTATAGCTCCTGAGTATGTAGCTAAAACTTATGGGGTGGAAATTTTAAGACTCTGGATACTTTTGAGTGATTATTCTACTGATTTAAAAATTTCAGACAATATCTTAAAACAAGTAGGCGAGCAATACCGAAAAATAAGAAATACCATAAGATTTTTACTTGCAAATACTAATGACTTGGAAAATTTAGAAGTAGAGGAATTTAGTTTTATAGATAAATGGATACTGACTCGTGCCACACGCGTATTTAAAAGCGCTAAAGAAAATTTCTTAGCTTATGAATTTGCAAAAGGATTTAATGTGCTTTTAAATTTCTTAAGCGCTGATTTAAGTGGAATTTATCTTGATATAAGCAAAGACAGACTTTATTGCGATGTTAAAAATAGCAAACGCAGAAAATCCGCACAAGTGGCAATGGCTTTAATTGCTAGAGAACTTTTAAATTTATTAGCTCCAAATTTAACCTATAGCGTAGATGAAGCTTTAGAGCATGCTAATAGCTTGATAAAAGGCGATGCTAAGGATGTATTTGATTTGAGCTTGGAAGAAAAATTTGAATATGATTTTAGTATAGATGATGAATTTTTATTGAGTGTGCGTGAGAAATTCTTTGAAAATATCGATATATTGAAAAAAGATAAAGTGATCAAGTCAACTCTAGAACTTAATCTTGATACGAATTCAAAACTTTTAAATTCTATACCTAAAGATGAATTAAATGATTGGTTTATGGTAAGTTTTGATGAAAACTTACAAGGTGAAGTTTTGTGTGAATTTGAAGTGGAGAATGAGAGCTTTAGGATTATGAAAGCCACGCTTTGCAAATGTCCTAGATGTTGGAAAGTAGAAAGCGCTAAAGAAGATGAGCCTTGCATGCGTTGCGCTGAGGTTTTAAAACATGCTTGATAATCCTATCCCAAATTCCATTATTATCGCTACTATAGCAATCACCGCTGTTTTTTGTGCAGTGGCGGTTGTTTTTATTAAAAATTTGGCAAAGAAACAAAAGGAAAAAGAATGATAACCTTAAAAGAAGCTTTGAAATACTCTAAAGAAGAGCTTGAAAATCTAAAAAAAGAACTCAATGATAAAGCTAAAAAAGAAAATAAAATAGGTGCTTATATAGAGCAATTCTTAGGTAAAGACTTAAGCGATGGGGGTGAAGGTATACCTATAGCGATTAAGGATAATATCAGTGTAAAAGACTGGGAATTAACTTGTGCAAGTAAAATTTTACAAGGATATATAGCTCCTTATGATGCTACTGCTATTAAAAATTTAAGATCTAAAGGTTTTAGTCCTTATGGGCGAACCAATATGGATGAATTTGCTATGGGGAGTTCGAGTGCGACTTCGTTTTATGGAAAAACCCTAAATCCTTTAAATTTTGCTCGAGTTCCAGGCGGTTCAAGTGGTGGTAGTGCTGCTGCTGTAGCGGGTGGTTTGGCTTTGGCTAGTTTGGGTAGTGATACGGGTGGTTCAGTGCGTCAGCCAGCTGCTTTTTGTGGTTGTGTGGGGTTTAAGCCTAGCTATGGAAGAGTGAGTCGATATGGACTTGCTTCTTATTCTTCAAGTCTTGATCAAATAGGCGTTTTAACGCAAAATGTAGAAGATGCAGCTATTCTTTATGATGCCATTGCAGGATATGATAAGATGGATAGCACAAGTGCAAAAGTAGATTTTACACCTACTGCTCCTAATTTAAATGCAGAGAAAAAATTAAGAATTGCTGTGATAGAAAATTATGTCAATGAAGCAAGCGCTGAAGTAAAAGCCGCGCTTTTAAAAAGTATAGAGATGTTAAAAGCAAATGGACATGAAATTGTTTATAAAAATATGCTTGATTCTAAATTTGATATTGCAGCTTATTATATCATCGCAACAGCTGAAGCGAGTGCAAATTTAAGTCGTTATGATGGGGTGCGTTATGGAAAACGCTCACAAAATACAGAAAGTCTTAAAGATATGTATATCAATACTCGTAGTGAAGGTTTTGGCGAAGAAGTAAAAAGAAGAATTTTACTAGGAACCTTTGTTTTAAGCAGCGGTTATTATGATGCTTATTATATAAAAGCACAAAAAGCTAGGGCTTTTATCAAGGCAAAATATGAAGAAATATTACAAGATGCTGATCTTATTTTTATGCCTGTAACTCCTACAACTGCATTTGAATTCAACGCAAAAAAAAGCCCTGTGGAAGTATATTTAGAGGATATTTATACTATTTCTTTAAATTTGGCAGGGCTTGGGGGTATTAGTGTGCCTGTGGGCAAGGATAAAGAAGGGCTTAATATCTCAGCCCAGCTTATTTGCAAGGCTTTTGATGAGCAAACCTTGCTAGATGGAGCTTTAAGTTTAGAAAAAATTATAAAGGAAAAATAAATGAATATAATTAAGCGTGCTTTGACTTTTGAGGATGTACTTTTACGCCCTTGCTATTCTGAGGTTTTACCTAAACAGGTAAAAATTCACACCAAACTTACTAAAAACATCACTTTAAACATGCCTTTAATCTCTGCTGCTATGGATACAGTGACAGAACACAGGGCTGCTATCATGATGGCAAGACTTGGCGGACTTGGTGTAATTCACAAAAATATGGATATAGCTTCTCAAGTAAGAGAAGTTAAAAGAGTGAAAAAGAGCGAAAGCGGGGTGATCATAGATCCTATTTTTGTAAGCCCTAAAGCAAGTGTAGCAGAAGCTTTGGAAATCATGGCGGAGTATAGAATTTCAGGAGTTCCTGTGATAGATAGCGATAGAAAGCTCATAGGCATTCTTACTAATCGTGATTTGAGATTTGAAAACGATTATTCAAATTTGGTTGAAAATGTAATGACTAAGGCTCCTTTAATCACAGCTCCTAAAGGGTGTACTTTAGATGATGCAGAGAAAATTTTTAGCAAAAACAAGGTAGAAAAACTTCCTATAGTTGATGAGCAAGGACGCTTAGAAGGGCTTATCACTATAAAAGATCTTAAAAAACGCAAAGAATATCCAGATGCAAATAAAGATAGCTTTGGAAGATTGCGCGTAGCGGCTGCGATTGGGGTAGGACAAATGGATCGAGTAGATGCTTTGGTAGAGGCTGGAGTAGATGCTGTGGTTCTTGATTCAGCACATGGACATTCTAAGGGTATTATTGATACAGTAAAAAGTGTTAAAGAAAAATATCCAAATTTAGATTTAATTGCGGGTAATATCGCTACTGCAGCTGCTGCAAAAGCGCTTTGTGAAGCAGGCGCTGATGCTGTTAAAGTGGGTATTGGCCCAGGAAGTATTTGTACTACGCGCATCGTTTCAGGAGTGGGTGTGCCTCAAATTTCAGCTATTGATGAGTGTGCTATGGAAGCTAAAAAATATGGTGTTCCTGTGATTGCCGATGGAGGGATTAAGTATTCAGGCGATATTGCAAAGGCTTTAGCAGCAGGCGCAAGTTCGATCATGATAGGTTCCCTTTTAGCAGGTACAGATGAGAGTCCAGGTGAGCTTTTTACCTACCAAGGAAGACAATACAAATCCTACCGTGGCATGGGTTCGATAGGAGCTATGCAAAAAGGAAGTTCAGATAGATATTTTCAGCAAGGAACCGCACAAGATAAATTAGTGCCTGAGGGTATAGAAGGACGCGTGCCTTATGTAGGAAGTATAAAAAATGTCGTACATCAGCTTTTAGGGGGACTTCGTTCTTCTATGGGTTATGTGGGTGCTAAAGATATAGAAGATTTTCAAGCAAGAGCCGAATTTGTTGAAATCACAAGTGCAGGACTTAAAGAAAGCCATGTTCACGATGTAACGATAACTCATGAAGCGCCAAATTATAAGGTAAATCAATGAGTTTTGAAGAAAACTTAAAAAATGCAAACGAATCCTTAGAAAAGCTCAATGATAAAGAACTAAGCTTAGACGAAAGTGTAAAAATTTACAAAGAAGGATTAAAAAGCATTGAAAAAGCAAGTCTTGCTCTTGAAAAAGCAAGACTTGAGGTGGAGCATATCGATGAGTAAGATTGCCGCTTTACAATTTCCAACCTTGGCATTGAGTGAATCAAGGCTTGATTATTATCTAAAAGCTTCTAAAGATAGCGGGGCAAATTTAGTTGTTTTGGGTGAATATGTGCTTAATAGCTTTTTTACAGAGCTTTTAGCTATGCCAAAGTCTATGATCAAAGAGCAAAGTGAAGCCAAAAAAGAAAGCTTGATTAGACTTGCTAAAAAACACGAGCTTGAAATCATCGCCCCCTATATCAATGTAGAGGCTAAGGGATATAAAAAACTTTGTTTAAAGGTTGCTCCAAATTATATCAAAACCTATGAACAACAAGTTTTAATGCCTTATAGTCACTGGAATGAGGAAAAATTTTTTAGCAATAAAATCAATAAGGGTAGCTTAAAACTTTTTACTTTTAGTTATGATAAATTAAAATGCGCTCTACTTTTTGGCTTTGAGGTGCATTTTGATATTTTTTGGCAGCAAATTATGGCTAAAAAGATTGATTTAGTTATCATTCCTAGTGCTTGCACCTTTGAAAGCAAACAAAGATGGGAAGAGCTTTTAAAAACAAGAGCTTTTTTAAATTCTACCAATATCTTAAGAGTAAATCGTATAGGCACTACAAAAGATGAATGGAATTTTTATGGCGATAGTATGCTTGTAAATGCTTTTGGAGAAATAGAAAGCAGATTGGGTTCTGAAGAGGAAATGCTTATTGTAGAACCTAAAAAAGCAGATGAAGCTAGAAAAATTTGGGCTTTTGATAAGATAGTTAAAAGCTTTTAATAATCAAAAATACTTAATACCACTTCTTTAGTGTTTTAAGTATTTTTAAGATCGATACTTTTGGCTTGCTATACAAAATAACTTAAAATTTTTTCTATAAATAATTTAAGATATAGACATACAAAGCTAAACTTATAATTTTTAAGAGGTTGTTTTTTATGAGAAAAATTTTATTACAAATCCTTTCTTTTAGTTTTATTTTTATAATAATTTTTACTTTAAATAGATTTTTAATGCAAAATGATTTTATTCCAAATGGTTTAGTAGATACCAAAAATGATTTTGTTTTAATGTATCTTTTGGGTGCTTTTCATGATGTGAGATTTTTAAGTGCGGCATTTTTACCCTTCTTGCTTTGTGGACTTTTAAGTTTAATTTTTTATAGATTGAAAAATACTTTGTTTTCAAGTATTGTTTTTAGGCTTTATAAGATATTATCAAGTATTTATATAGCTTTCATCTCTTGTTTATGTATAGGATTTTCTTATGCAAAATATTATTATTATGAAATTTATAAGACAAAATTTGATATTTTTATGTTTACTTTAAAGGATGATAATACAAGAGAAATTTTAAGTATTATTTATCAAGATTATCCCATTTTAAAAATTTTAGCTTTAATGCTAATTTTTGGAATTTTTTGTATTTTTTTAAATTTAAAAATTTTAAATTTAAAATTAAAAACCATCAATTTAAGTTTTTTTAATATAGTAATTTTAAATTTGATATTAATTTTTGTTTATGTTATAGCTTTAAGAGGACCTTTTAAGCATGTGGCTTTAAATGTGCAAAATTATTCTTTTAGTAAGTTTAATGTTGTAAATGATACAATGCTAAATCCCATCATGGCCTTTTTTTGGGCTTTAAAACAATATAGAGAAGAGGCGGATTTAAAAGTAGTTACACCTTTAAAGGCGCAAGAGCTTAAAAATAAACTTTTTGATTATCTTCATCAAAGTCCTAGAAATTTAAAAGCTGAAAAGAATCACCCTAGTGTTTTTATTAATCTGATGGAAAGTTTTGGATTTAACTTAGCTGATTTTACAAATAGAGAGCATAATTTTTTAGGAAGATTGGATAGACATTTTAAAGAAGATTTTTTATTTAAGCGTTTTTTAAGTTCTACTAATGGAACCATACCAAGTTTTGCTAATTTATTTTTTATAAGTCCATTTTCCAATATTTCTACGAGTAAATTTCAAAAAACTTATTTGGATTTAACTCCTATTGCTGTTTATAAAAAAGCGGGATATAAAGTGATTTTTATAAGTGCAGGCAATGGATCTTGGCAAAATATAAAAAATTATCTTAATGTTTTGGGCGTAGATGAGATTATAGATGAAAATGATTTATTGCAAGATTATAAAGAAGCAAAAGACAGTAAAAATGGCTATGGGATAGCTGATGAGTTTTTATATAAAAAAGCTTATAGCTTACTTCAGAAAAATCCACATAATACTCTTATTATTGCTTTAACCATTTCCAATCATCCTCCTTATAATTTTTCAAAAAATGATCTACCTAAATTAGAAAATATTCCACAATCCTTACTTGATATGCTTCCTTATGAAAAAGATAAGCAGGATAATATTATCAAAGCTTATACTTATGCGAATAACGAATTTGGAAAATTTCTAGACAAGGTAAAACAAAGTTCATTTAAGGATAATGTTATTATAGCAGCAACTGGAGATCATAGAGTGCGTGAAATGAGTATAGATTTAAATTCACAAAAAGCTTTTGCTTATAGCGTACCTTTTTATCTTTATATTCCAAGAGTTTTGCAAAATAATATTTACTATGATAAAAATCGTATAGGATCGCATAAAGATATCTTCCCAACTCTTTATGCTTTAAGTCTAAGTAATGTTAAGTATTTAAGTGTAGGTGGAAGAAATATGTTGGCAGAACCTAGCGATGAAAAGTTAGAGTTTGGAATCAATGGTGTTGTATGGATCGATAAAAAAGGGGTTTATAGTGGTACCAAAGGATATTATTTTGAAAATAATACTACTTTAAAAGATACAAATCAAGCTTTTGATTTAGATGAATATCATAAAAATTTTGCCATACTTTATAGAGAATTAAGTTTATATCAGCTAGCTGAACGGCTAGGTTTAACAAAATAAATTTATATTTTTATTTTAGTAAAAAAGTGATAAAATTTAAGCTTTACAACACAAAGGCTTAGATAATGCAAAATATCCATTTTATCGGTATAGGTGGCATAGGAATTTCCGCTTTAGCAAGATTTTTAAAAGAAAAAGGTTTTAATATAAGCGGAAGCGATCTTAAAGAAAGTAAAATTACCAAAGAACTTGAAAAAGAAGGTGTGGAGGTAAAAATTCCACATCATAAGGACAATATTTTAGGTAAGGATTTGGTGATTTATTCTGCTGCCATCAAAGAAGAAAATCCTGAATTTAAATATGCCAAAGAATTAAATATCAAATGTCTTTCGCGAAAAGAAGCTTTACCGCTGATTTTAGAAGATAAGCGCGTTTTTGCAGTAGCGGGTGCGCATGGAAAAAGCACTACTTCAAGCATTTTAGCTTCCTTGATAGAGGATGCTTCTGTGATTATCGGGGCGATTTTGAAAGAATTTGGCTCAAATATGATCTATAAAGAAAGTGAAAATTTGATTTTTGAAGCGGATGAAAGTGACAGCTCTTTTTTAAATTCAAATCCTTTTTTGGCTATTGTTACCAATGCAGAAGCAGAGCATTTGGATCATTATGGTAATGAAGTTTGCAGACTTCACAAGGCTTATGATGATTTTTTAGATTTGGCTAAAATTCGCGTGATTAACGCAGAAGACGAGTATTTAAAGGAGTATAAACAAGAGGCTATTAGGCTTTACCCAAGTAAAGACATTAAAAATATCACTATGTATATAGAAAATTTCAAACCTTTTACGAGTTTTGAGTTAAAAAATTTTGGAAGATTTGGTGTTTTTGGTATGGGAGAGCATATTGCTATTGATGCAGCTTTAGCGATTTTAGCGGCATTAAATTATGAAAATATAGAAAATATCCGCAAGAATTTAAAAAAATACCAAGGCATTAAAAAACGCTTTGATATCTTACATGCTGATGAAAGCTTAGCGTTAATCGATGATTATGGACATCACCCAACCGAGATAAAAGCCACTTTAAATGCTGCTAAGGAATACGCAAAACTAGCAGGATATAAAAAGATCGTAGCTATTTTTGAGCCTCATCGTTATACGCGTTTAGCTACAAATTTAAATGAATTTGCCAAAGCCTTTGAAGGAGTTGATGAGCTTGTGATTTTACCTGTATATAGCGCAGGAGAAGAAAAAATAGAACTTGATTTAAAAGCAGTTTTTCCTAAGGCTTTATTTGTAGAAGATATCAAAAGAGAGGGAAAATTTTTAGTCGCTTCTAAGGGGCAAGTTTTTGATGAAGGTTTGATTATAGGTTTTGGTGCGGGAGATATCAGCAACAAATTAAGGCAACAAAATGAGTAAAGTTTTACTTTATGTCTTAATAATCCTCATTTTGGCACTTATCGCATTTTCCTTGCGTAAAAAATTAGGCAAGCATGCGAAAACTTTGTTTGGTATTTTGCTTGTAGTTTTTATCTTTTTGGCTGTCTTGTTTGAAGTAAGAAATTCACAAAAAAGCCATTTGAGAAATGATATCATCGTTGCTTTTAATCAAAACAAAAATATTTTATGTAAAGATATGAATATCTCTAAAGCTTATTTTAATTACGAATTTGGAACAGGAAGCTTTATATCAAAGGATAATAATCAAAGCTTTAATTCGTTGATTATTGATATTAAAGATTGTAGGTTAAGCGATGAATGAGATTAAAGAAGAATTACTTTTAAAGCTTGATTTAAATACTTATTTGCATGAATTTAAGTCTTGTTTTGCAAGAGATAAAGAAATTTTCTTACAGGGGGATTCTCACCTTCATTTTAAGCGTATCAATGAGCTTTGCGAGACTGAATTTCCAAATTTGCCTGAGCTTTCAAATTTGGATAAAGCTTTGGTACATTTAAGTAAACAAGGGGTTTTGCATTTAGATGAGATTTTTGAATTTGTAAAAATTTTTCGCTATTTTGAAAAGATCAAAAAACTTAATTTAGGCAGCAATTTAAATTCATGGCTTGAAAAGATCGAATTTGTCAATGGAATTTTAGATCTTTGTGAAAAATTTGATGAAAAGGGTGAGTTAAAAGAAAGCTTAGATGAAAGATTGATAAATATCAATACAGCTCTAAGACTTAAAAATGAAGCAGTTGTAGCCGAATTTAAAAAATATTGCTACACAAAGTCTTTAATGCCTTATCTAATCGATACTCAAGTACACCTTATAAACAGTCTTGAAGCCTTGCTTGTAAGAGGGGGATTTAACCACGCTATAAAAGCTAAAATCATAGGCAGAAGTAGCGGGGGAGGATTTTACATCGTTCCGCTTAGTGTTGAAAATTTGCAAAATGACATAGAAAAAATCAAAAATCAAAAAGAAGAGATCTACTATGAATATGCCAAAAATTTCTCTACATTTTTAGCAAAAAATTTAGCTTTTTTAAAATTTATCAACAATGCTTTTGATCTTTTCGATCATTATAGTGCTAGGGTTTTGTTAGCTAAGAGAAAAGACTATGAATTCGTTTTATGTGATAATAGCAATAAAATCATACTTAAAGATTTTGCCCATCCTGCTTTAAAAAATCCTAAAAGCGTGAGTTTGGATTTTAGTAAGCAAGTTTTGATCATCACGGGTGTTAATGCGGGCGGAAAATCCATGCTTTTAAAGTCTTTATTGAGTGCGGCATTTTTAGCCAAACATCTTTTGCCTATGCAGATAAAATCTAGCCAAAGTAAAATAGGCTCTTTTAAGGAATTTGATGCCATTATAGAAGATCCGCAAAATGTTAAAAATGATATTTCAACCTTTGCAGGAAGAATGCTTCATTTTTCTAAGCTTTTTTCTAAAAAAAGCTTGCTTTTAGGTATTGATGAGATAGAACTTGGGACAGATTTTGAAGAGGCGGCTTGTTTGTATAGTGTGCTTATTTCAAGATTGATAGATAGTGGGCTTAAGATCATTATCACCACGCACCATAAACGCCTTGCCATGCTTTTAGCAAAAAATGAGCAAGTTGAACTTATCGCTGCCTTGTATGATGAGGAGCTTTCGCGCCCAAAATACGAGTTTTTAAAAGGCACCATAGGAAAATCTTATGCTTTTGAAACAGCTTTGCGTTACCAAATTCCTTCAAATTTAGTCAGCGAAGCTAAAAAACTTTATGGAGAGGATAAAGAAAACTTAGAAGAGCTTGTGGGAAAAAATATCAATTTAGAATTAGAACTTAAAACCAAGCTTGAAAGCGTAGAAAAAAAAGAGCAAAAAGTGGATGAAATTTTACTTTCTTTAAAAGATCAAAAAGAAAAAAATGAGCAAGAATTTCGTGATAATCTAAGAAATTTAGAATTTAAATTCCATAAGGCCATAGAAGAGGCTAAAAAAACCATTCATCTTAAAGATACAAAAGAAAAACAAAGAAGCTTAAATAAAGCCAATGAGCTTAAAAAAGAAATCATTCTACCGAGTATGGAACAAAATGAAGAATTACGCGTGGGTGATTTTGTAAAATATGAAAAAATCAAAGGAAAAATCGTAGCCATTTCTAAAAATGATGCCATGGTTGAAAGCGATGGGATTAAACTTCGCGTGCCTTTAAAGCTTCTTAAAAAAAGCGGAGCGATACAGCAAAAAGTGGCAAAAACAAGTATCAGTGTAACAAAGCCTAGTAATCTAAGCGTGAGTTTGGATTTGCATGGACTTAGGAGTGATGAGGCTATTGCTAGACTTGATAAATTTATTTCAGATGCTTTGATAGCGGGATTTGACGAGGTTTTAATCTATCATGGCATAGGCACAGGAAAGCTTGCTTTTGCAGTAAGGGAATTTTTAAAAACACATAAGAGTGTAAAAAGTTTTCAAGATGCACCTATTAATCAAGGCGGCTTTGGTGCTAAAGTGGTGAGATTGTAATAGCTTATGTTAAATTTTAAAAAATTCAAGGCTTAAAATGAAAAACATTATGATACTAAGTGGAGCGGGTTTGTCTGCTCCAAGTGGGCTTAAAACTTTTAGAGATAACGATGGGCTTTGGGAAGAATACGATGTAATGGAGGTTTGCTCTGCTACAGGCTTTAGAAAAAATCCTAAAAAAGTGCTTGATTTTTATGACGCAAGAAGAGTCCAACTTCAAAGTGTAAAGCCAAATTATGCCCATGAAAAAATCGCACAATTAAAAGAAAAATGGGGTAAAAATCTTTTCATCCTTACGCAAAATGTTGATGATTTATTAGAGCGTGCAGGCTGCAGGGAAGTGGTGCATTTACATGGTTTTTTACCTGAGCTTCGCTGTTTATCCTGTGATGAAATTTTTAATATAGGCTATGAAAAAATCGCTAATAAACAATGCCCAAAATGTAAAAGCCAAAATTTAAGACACAATATAGTCATGTTTGAAGAGCAGGCTCCTGCTTATGCTACGCTTTATTCTTTGCTTCATCAAACTTCATTATTTATTAGCATAGGCACAAGCGGGGCGGTTTTACCTGTGGGGCAGTATGCTTCAATGTGTGAAAAAAGTATTTTAAATATTTATGAAAAAGATGTGAATTTGGAGCAATATTTTGATAAAATCTACACCGAAGATATAATCAGCGCTATAGATAAAATCGCACTGGATATTGAAAATTTTATGAAAGATGGCAATGTTTGATTCTTTTTTAAATGGTTTATTTTTGGGTTTTGGGGTAAGTGTTCCTTTTGGGCCTATAAATATTTTGATTTTAACCTATGCTTTAAAGGCTTTTAAAAATTCAATAGCGGTGGGTTTGGGTGCATTTAGTGTGGATTTGCTCTATTTGCTTTTGTTGCAATTTGGACTTTTAAATTTCTTGGATAATGTGATTTTTATGCGTGCTTTGGCTATTTTTGGTTTTTGTTTTTTAAGCTATATGGCTTATTTGATGTTAAAAAAGAAAAATGAAGATTTGCATTTAGATCAGCATAAAGATTTTAAAGAAAGTCTTTTGAAAAGCTATATTAAGGGTATCATTTTAAATGGCTCTAATCCTTATGTGATAGGGTTTTGGCTCAGTGCTACAGGTATAGTTTTAAACAATCAACACGCTTATTCTACGATACTAGGACTTGTCGTTGCTATTCTTTTTTGGATAGGAACCTTAGCCTTTGTTGTCGCAAAATACAGCTATCTTTTTAGTGCAAAGGTGATTCGCATCATTAATATAGTTTCAGCTTTGATTATAGAGTATTTCGCTCTAAGTTTATTATATAAAACTTTTATAGGATAAAAAATGAATGCAAAAGAATTATTGATCGAACTTTTAAAATTTAAATCCATTACGCCTGAAGATGATGGCGCTTTAAATTTCATCGCCTTAGAACTCAGTGATTTTGAGGCTTTTTTTATAGAAAAAGAAGGGATTAAAAATCTCTTGCTTACTAAGAAATTTAACGATGAGGGCGAGCATTTGGCTTTTGGAGGACATGTGGATGTCGTTCCTGCGGGCGAGGGTTGGAAAAATGATCCTTTTGAGCCTTTAGAAGAAGAAGGTTTTATCTATGCAAGGGGTACACAGGACATGAAAAGCGGTGTGGCTGCTTTTATCGATGCTGTAAAAGATGTTAATTTTAAAGGAGGAAGATTAAGTCTTGTTTTAACAAGTGATGAAGAAGGCGAGGCAAAATACGGAACAAAAGCTGTTTTAGAATGGATGAAAGAAAAAAATATGCTCCCTGATTATGCTGTGGTTGCTGAACCTACTTGTGTAAAAAAAATGGGCGATAGTATCAAAATAGGGCGTCGTGGTTCTATCAATGGCAAGCTTTTGATACGTGGAAAACAAGGTCATGCAGCTTATCCTGAAAAATGTATCAATCCTGTGCATGATTTCGCACCGGTTTTAAAACTTTTAGCGGGTTTTGATCTTGATCCAGGTAGTGCTGAATTTAGCCCTTCAAAAATCGTTATAACCGATATTCGTGGGGGTATGCAAGTAAGCAATGTCACTCCAAATGATTTAAGACTTATGTTTAATGTTCGCAATTCTCCTGATACAAATTTAGAAGATGTAAGAGCTTATGTGGAAAAAATTTGCCACGGTTTAAATTATGAGCTAGAATTAACGCAATCAAGCGAACCTTTTTTAACAAGCATTGATAATAAAATCGTGCAAAAAATGAATGAAAGTGTGCAAAAAATCACTCATGAGGTACCAGAGCTTAACACCAAAGGCGGTACAAGTGATGCAAGGTATTTTGCAAAATACGGTGTAAAGGTGGTTGAATTTGGCGTTTGCAACGATAGAATTCACGCTATTGATGAGAGAGTAAGTGTGGAAGAATTTGAAAAACTTTGTCTTGTTTTTAGAGATTTGGTGGAGAATTTTTAAGAGTTTGAGATAATTAAAGAAATTTAAAATAGCAAATATGTTTGATAAATTTTCAAATTTGGCAAGATAAAGAGATTGTTTAAAAATAAGCTTTGTAAAAAATAAAAAATTAGAGTTTTTAGATAAAGCAGCAAAAGCATTAAAGAAAGAATTTAGAGTAGCCTCTCGTTTAAGAGTACCTCGCAGCTATCGGCAAGTTAGCCCTCTAAATTGATATTATTATAACAGATAAAACATAAATTGCAATTAAATCAGGGGTGTAAAGTGAGTTTTTCTTTGCAAGATATTGAATACGAAAGAATTAAAACTTTATTTTCTAATTTTCCAAATTTATTAAATAAAGATTTTGAAATTCGCATGAAAAAAGCTCTTGGTGTATTGCATTTTGATTATTTATGGGGTGCTTGCAAGGAAGCAGAAAAAATTCTAGCAAAATACAAACAAGATAACTTATTTGATTTGATTATGCGAATATATACAAAAAAGAGAAAAACTCATCAAGCTAATTTTTTACTTTTACATTGTTTTGAAAATGCGTTGCGTAGTACATTGTGTGTTAAAATAGCAAATTTATACAATGTAAATAATAGCGACTCATGGTTTTTAAATCAAAACCCTAATTCTTATGGATTGAGTAATATTTTAAGACTTTTTAATAAAAGAAAAAGTCATTTAAAAGGTAGAAATGCACAAAATTCTTGGGAGGCATTTGATTGTTTTTATCTTGTGGATTTGGAAGATATCATCAGTACTCATTGGAGCGAATTTGCCCCCATTTTTAAAAATGAAAAAAGCTATAAAGGGCAAAATTTACCAAGCTATGGTACAAAGGAGCATTTGTTAATTAAACTCAGTCAAATCAGAAAAGCAAGAAATGAAATTTTTCACAATAAACCTACGAAAATAAAATTTCGTAAAGATTTGGAAATATTACTTTTGCGTTTAGATTATAATCTAGAAGATGCTATTAAGATCGGTGAAATTTCAAGTGCTATACAATTAAAATATCATTATTAGAAATTTATAAAATACATAAAGCCTAAAGAACATAAAAAAGTAAAAATCAACTAGCATTAAAATTTTAAGCAAAAAGATCAAAATATATATAAAAAAGTTTGAATTTAAGGAAAAAATCTAAAGAATTATTAGATAATGCAAAAAACAAAATAAAAGAGCAAATTCAAGGAAAATTATGATTATCAACGGAGAAAAATTTGAGCTTAAAGAGCTTAAATTTATGGATTTTATCAAAGAAAAGGGTTTTAAAATCGAACTTATCGCCTTAGAATTAAATGGAGAGATTATACCTAAAAGTGAATTTGAAAATTTGATTTTAAAAGAAGACGATAAAGCGGAAATCGTGAGTTTTGTAGGGGGTGGCTGATGAGAATTAAATTCAATGGTAAAGAACTAGATACAGAATTTAGCACTAGTTTGGATTTTTTCAAAAGTGTAAGCAAAAATGAAAATGATGTGTGGATTGTCAATGGTTTTGCAACGAAAGAAAATATAAAAATTCACGAAAATGATGAGCTTTTTTGCATAGAAAGAAATACCTTGCCCCCAAAGGATGCTTTAGATGCGATGATGAGGGCAAGACACACTCCAAAACTTCACGATAAGCTTAAAAATGGGCGCGTGGCGGTTTGTGGTTTGGGTGGGCTTGGCTCACATATAGCGATAAATTTAGCAAGAAGCGGTGTGGGGTATTTAAAGCTGATTGATTTTGATGTGGTTGAGCCTAGCAATCTCAATCGCCAAGCTTACCGCGTAAGTGATTTGGGAAAATTTAAAACCGAGGCTTTAAAAGAGCAAATCAGTGAAATAAATCCTTATATCAAAACTGAAATTTGTACTTTAAAAATCGATGAAGAGAATTTGCCCGATTTGTTTAAAGATATGGATATAGTTTGCGAGGCTTTTGATGGCGCGCTTGCAAAGGCTATGATAGCGCAAAATTTTCATAGATTTTATAAAGATACTACTTTAATCTGTGCTTCAGGGCTTGCAGGATATGGCGATAGCAATAGCATACAAACAAGAAAAATCGCTAAAAATTTCTATGTATGCGGGGATTTGGTAAATGGTGCTAAAGTGGGAAATGGACTTATGGCACCGCGTGTAAATATTTGCGCTGGACATCAAAGCAATCTTGTCTTAGAGCTTTTAGCAGATAAGGAGTAAAAAATGCAAGAAAATTTAAAAAATGATAGCTTAAAAATAGGAAAATATGAATTTAAATCAAGATTTATTTTAGGATCAGGAAAGTATTCTTTAGAGCTTATAAAATCAGCCATAGAAGAAGCCAAAGCAGAAATCATCACACTGGCTTTGCGCCGTGCAAATACGGGTGAGATTGCTAATATACTTGATTATATCCCTAAAAATATAACCCTCTTGCCTAATACTTCAGGAGCTAGAAATGCTGATGAAGCTTTGCGCATCGCAAGACTTTCTAGAGAGCTTGGCTGTGGAGAGCTTATAAAGATAGAGGTTATAGGCGATAGTAAGTATTTGCTGCCTGATAATTATGAAACCATTAAGGCTTGTGAACTTTTAGCAAAAGAAGGCTTTACCCCTTTGCCTTATATGCATGCTGATCTTTATGCAGCTAGAGCTATGCGCGATGCAGGGGCTGCAGCTATCATGCCTTTAGCAGCACCTATTGGGAGTAATAAAGGCTTGTGTGCTAAGGAATTTATACAAATTTTACTTAATGAGATCGATTTGCCTATCATTGTAGATGCAGGTATTGGAACTCCTGCGCAAGCGTGCGAGGCTATGCAAATGGGAGTAAGTGCAGTGATGGCAAATACAGCTATAGCTGAAGCAAAGGATATTGCTTTGATGGCAAAAGCATTTTCTTTGGCTATACAGGCTGGAAGAGCGGGTTATCTAGCAGGTTTAGCAAGCGTGAGCGAAGCTAAGGCTAGTTCTCCATTAACAGGCTTTTTAAGGGATTGATTATGCAAGATTATATGCAGTATTTACCCCATATGCAAGAGATAAAAAGCGATATTTTATCTAAGGTTTTAGATGAAATTCAAAATTATGATGAAACAAAATACAGTGCTAAAGAAGTGCAAGAGGCTTTAAATGCTACACATTTGAGCATTGAGAATTTAAAAGCTTTGCTTTCAAGTGCGGCTGAAGATTTTATAGAAGAATTAGCTTTTAAGTCGGCTAAAACCAAGCAAAAATATTTTGGAAATTCTATCTCGCTTTTTACTCCACTTTATTTGTCAAATTATTGTAATTCTAAATGTGTTTATTGTGGTTTTCAAAAAGGAAATAAAATCGCAAGAGCCAAGCTGAGTGAAGATGAAATTCATGAAGAAATGCAAGCTATTGCTAAAACAGGTTTGCAAGAAATTCTAATGTTAACAGGCGAAGGAAGAGAGTTTGCAAGCGTAGAATACATCGCAAAAGCTTGCAAGATAGCTAGGCAGTATTTTAAGGTTGTAGGTGTTGAAATTTATCCTATGAATGAGGATGAGTATAAAATTTTGCATAAAAATGGCTGTGATTATGTAACCATTTTTCAAGAAACTTACAATCCTTTAAAGTATTCTAAAATTCATTTAGGGGGTGAAAAGCGTATTTTTCCTTATCGTTTTAATGGGCAAGAAAGAGCCTTAAGAGCGGGTATGCGAGGAGTAGCTTTTGCAGCACTTTTGGGGATTGATGATTTTAGAAAAGATGCACTTGCAACAGCTCTTCATGCGTATTTTTTACAAAAGGCTTATCCACATGCTGAAATTTCTATTTCAGTACCTCGTTTAAGACCTATTATCAATAATGCTAAAATTCACCCCAAAGATGTAAGCGAAAAACGTCTTTTGCAAGTGCTTTGTGCTTATAGACTTTTTTTGCCTTTTGCAGGTATTACTATATCAAGTCGTGAAAGAGTAGGCTTTAGAGATGAGGTTGTAAAACTTGGAGCGACAAAAATGAGCGCAGGAGTAAGCGTGGGTATAGGAGAGCATAAGGGCGAGAAAAAAGGTGATGGGCAATTTGAAATTTCAGATGATCGAGGCGTGGATGAAATTTTAGCTATGCTTAAAAACTCAAATTTGCAAGCTGTGATGAGCGATAGTATTTATGTGGGATAAAAAAATCATTGCCATAAGCGATAGAAAATGCGTGGAGATAGACTTTCTAAAACAAGTAGAAAAGCTTGCTAAATCAGGCATAGATGCTTTTGTGCTTAGAGAGAAGGATTTGAGTGAATTTGAGTATTATGATTTGGCTAAAGAGGTTTTAGCTATTTGTGCTAAACATAAAACAACTTGTTTTTTGCATTTTTTCGATAGAGAGTGTTTAAAGTTAGGGCACCGCTATTTTCATGCGCCACTTGCATTGCTAAGACAAGAGCCAAAGATGAGTAAGTATTTTCATATGATAGGCACTTCAGTACATAGCAAAGAAGAACTTTTAGAAGCAATGAATTATGGGGTAAATTATGCTTTTGTGGGTCATATTTTTGAGAGTTCTTGCAAGAAAGATTTAGAGCCAAGGGGGCTTGAATTTTTAAATTCTTTACTTTCTTTTAGCCAAATTCCACTTTATGCTATAGGTGGGATTAATGTACAAAATATTGCAAGCTTTAAAGATATCAATGTAGCTGGTGTTTGTATGCGTGAGGTTTTAATGCGCGAAAAAAATGTGAAAAAATATCTTGTTGAATGCAAAAGAAACTTGCTTTGATGAAGAGTGAAACAATGGAGCAAATTCTTTCTTTGCCACAAGATTTAAAACAATTAAAAGGTGTAGATTATAAAAATTTTAAATCCTGTACTTTTGCAAAATATACGCAAGTAAGTGCCTCGCACTCTTCTTTTGTCAATGTAGGCAGTCATCTTTTAACCTTTGTAAGAAAAGGGTATAAAATTTTACATACGGCATCAAAAGACTATAAAATCGACTCTTATGAAACCTTATTTTTAAAAGCTGGAAATTATACTTTAAGCAATGTAGGACTTAGTAGCGGTGTTTATGAGGCTTATTTGTTTTTCTTTGATAATGCTTTTTTAATCGAGCTTATTTATAAGTATAAAGATCTTTTTAAGCTAGAGCAAGCAAGCAGAGAAAGTGAAATTTTTTGGGTAAAAAATGATAAAATTTTACAAGGAATTTTAGAGAGTTTCACCCCTCATTTTGATGAGAATACGCAAATCTTAGATCCTATAGTCAGTCTTAAATTTGAAGAGATTTTTTTGCACTTACTTTTAAATAAAAATACTTATTTTATAGGCTTTTTAGCTGGAATTTTAAAAGAATTTCGTTTAGATCTTTCGCAGCTTTTTGAGTATTGTGGGAGGGAATTTGTAAGCGTGAGCGAAATGGCTGATTTTGCAAAGCTTGATTTTGCTACTTTTTCTAGAGAATTTAAAAAATGCTTCGGGCAAAGTCCTAAAAAATGGTTAGATGAAAAAAGATTGCAAAAAGCTAAAGTTTTGCTTGAATTTTCTAAAAAAAATGTAAATGAAATAGCCAATGAATGTGCTTTTTCTTCGGTGGCTTGGTTTATCGAGAGATTTAAAGAAAAATACAATCAAACCCCTAAGCAATATCAAAAATCAAAAAACTTGTATTTTTTATCAAAAAACTAGCACACTTTCTCCATATAAATCAATATAATCAGCATAAATATTTTTAACAAAAGGAGAAAAGTATGAAAAAATATGTTTTAAGCTTAGCACTTGTTGGAGCAAGTTTACTTGGGGCAAGTGAGTTGAAATATCAAGAATTTGATGGTTTTAAAAGCCCTGAAAGTATTTTTGTAGATAAAAATTCTGTATATGTATCTAATGTAGGTGAAAAACTTGAGCCTTTGGCAAAAGACAATGATGGTTTTATCTCTAAGCTTGATAAAAATGGCAAAGTGCTTGAGCATAAATTTATAAGCAATCTAAATGCTCCAAAAGGTATGATGGAGGTTGCAAATACACTTTATGTGGTGGATATTGATGTGGTGCGTGGTTTTGATTTGAAAAGCAAAAAAGAAGTGTTTAATTTGCCTATAAAGGGTGCAATTTTTCTAAATGCTATCGAAAAATTAAATGATGATACGCTTTTAGTAAGCGATACAGGCACAGGACTTGTTTTAAAAGTGGATTTAAAAGCGAAAAAATATGATGAGTTATTAAAACTTGATATTGCTAAATTTGGCGGTCCTAATGGACTTTACTTAGATAGAAAAAATGATAAGCTTTTTATAGCAGGATATCATCCAGATGGTGCTAGTGGCGGTGTTGTGATGAGTTATGATTTAAAAGATAAAAAACTAAGCGTGATTAAAAATGAAAAAGAAGCTTATGATGGAATCGTTCCTTATGAAAATGCCTTGCTTGTAAGTTCTTGGGGTGAAAATTTAAACGGGGTGATTTATCGTTTAGAAGATGATAAAGCATTAAAACTTGACTTACCTTCTATCAAAGGTCCTGCAGATATTTTCATAGAAGGTGATACTTTATGGATTCCTAAGATGGTAGAAGGTAAAATACTTAAAGTAGAACTTAAAAACTAAGGATTTAATGCTTTCTTTTAGAAAAATTTTTTGGTTAAATGTTGCTATTGTCATAATTGTAGCATTTAACCTTAGGGCTCCTATTACCGCGATAGGACCCATGATCGATATTATCCAAGATGAGTATGATCTTAATTCCACTCTTGCAGGCGTGCTTACTAGTCTTCCTTTGATAGCTTTTGGTAGTATTTCTTTTATAGTGGGATATTTTTCTCCTATCCGTGCGATTGTTGCTGGAATTTTTCTTATTTTTATCGCAGAGCTTATTCGTTCTTATTTAGGTGTTTATGGTTTATTTTTAGGAATGCTTGGTATAGGTTGTGGTATAGCTATTGCCAATGTGTTATTGCCAAGTTTTATTAAGGAAAAATTTCCTAAAAAAATGGCAAGTATGATGGGAATTTATAGTCTTATTTTAAGCATTTCTTCTATAGCAGGAATTGCTTTATCTATGCCTTTATTAAATATATTTGATTTAGCAGGCGCTATGGTTTTTTGGTCGGTTTTTTCTTTTATTGCTTTGATGATTTATTATCCCCAAGCTAAAAATGGTCGTTTTTTTCGCACCAAGAAAAAAGAGAGTAAAAAAATCAATCTTTTAAAAAATCCAACCACTTGGAAAATCACTCTTTTTATGGGTTTTCAAAGTTTTTTAGCTTATTCTTTATTTTTTTGGTATGTGCAAATAATCGTAGAAAAAGGCTATGATAAAGATTTTGCAACCGATATGGTGCTTTTTTCTCAGCTTGTAGCTGCTCCAGTTTCTCTTTTCGGCCCTTTGCTTTTAGGAAAACTCAAAAAGAGTTTGCATACGCCTTATATAGCTATATTGTGTGCGATGTATGCGGTATCTTTTGGAATTTTACTTGCATTTGATACTCGGTTTATGATCATACTTGCTGCATTTATTATAGGGTTTCCTTGGGGTGGTGTTTTTGGCATCGCTTTGCTCTTTATCGCTCAAAAAAGCTCTAATGTAAAAATAGCTGCAAGGCTTTCAGCTTTTGCTCAAGGCTTTGGATATTTAATCGCAGCACAAGGGCAATGGATTATAGGGATTTTCCATGATATGTTTGGAAATTTTACAAGCTCTATTTGTATACTTTTTATCGTGGGTATACTTGTTAATATTTTTGGATATCTAGCTTATAAAAGCAAGGTTATTTCATAGTTTCTAATGCTTTTTCAAGCAAAATATCCGCACCATTTTTTTGCGCCATATCTTTAAGCCTTGTAGAGATATCTTCTAGATTTAGTTTCAGTATGGCTTTTAAAATTTCATCAGAATGGGTATTGTTTTGTATAAAAATTTGACATAAGGCTTTATCTTGTAAAAATTTAGCATTAAAATACTGGTGATTTTTAGCAGCGTGAGGATAGGGTATGAAAATACTTGGTAGAGTATTGGCACAAAGTTCAAAAAGCGTGCTTGCACCTGCTCGTGAAATAGCCAAATCTGCATTTTGCATTTTTTCTTCTAAACGGGGACTAAAGTCAAATACATCAGCTTGTATATTTAAATCTTTATAAGCTTGTTGATACTTTTCAAGCTCGTTTTTTCCACATTGATGAATGATGCCAATTCCCTTTTTTTGAAGTTCTGGAGCTAGATTTAAGGCTAAGTTGTTTATAAATTTAGCTCCTTGGGATCCGCCTAGAAAAATGATATTTTTTAATTCTTTGCGAATTCTTGCTTTTTCAAAAAATTTATCTGCTACAGGGTAGGGTACAATTTCTTTTTCAAAAGCGCTATAAAACTGCTTAGCAAAAGGCTTTAAAAGATTATTCAAAGAACCACTTTTTGAATTTTGTTCATGGATAAATAAAGGCAGGTGTGAAAACAAAGCAGCAAAAGAAGCAGGAGCAGCACTGTATCCTCCTACGCTAAAAACCGCTTTGATATCATAATCTTTAAAGATTTGTTTACATTCTTTACTAAGCTTGAGTGTGTGGAGTAAGGAATTGATTTTTCCGAGTTTGCTTTGGTTAACAACCCCACGAGAGCTTAAAAAGAATTTTGCTTTAAAACGAGTTTCGTTTTCAAACCAAGCTCTATCTTGGCCATTTTGACTTCCTATATAAACGCAATCTATATTTTTTTTAGTTGCACTTTCTAATAAACATCGCACAATGGCTAGGTGTCCACCCGTCCCACCACCTGTTAGAACTATTGTCATAATTTAACCTTTTTTGAAATCATTAAAACATATCCAATTCCTATACAAATTGCCCACATTGAGCTCCCCCCATAGCTTAAAAGAGGTACCGCAACCCCTTTTAAAGGTGTAAGAGAAATGATACCAAAAGCATTCATAAAGAATGAAAAGAGTAAAAGCAAAGCAATGCCTGAACAAAATATAAAATCTTGTTTTTCTTCACATCTTCCTGCGATTCTAAAAATTCTTAAAATCATCCAAAGATAGATAAAGCAAATAACCCCCAAGCCAAAAAGCCCTATCTCTTCTGTGATGCCCGAAAGAACGAAGTCGGTATGTACTTCGCTTAAAAAACCAAGTTTAAAAGTGCCCAGTCCAAGTCCTTCGCCAAATATCCCTCCATGAGCTATAGCATTTAAAGAGTGTGAAATTTGATAAGGCTCGCTATTGCCGCTTACTCTTAAGGCATTTGCCATCCAATCAGGTAGCATAGGTAAGAAAGCATCTTGGATATTGCCCCACCAAGAAGCTATCCTTTGGATACGCCTTTGGTTGCTAAAAATTACCATGATTCCTATCATTATAATGATTAAAGTTCCAAAAGCAAAAAGCCTTTTACTCGCACCTGCAAAAAAAGCTAGAGCTAGAATTAAAAAGAAAGAAATAACACTTTGTCCCAAATCATTTTGCGTGATATAGATATAGCCTATCACGATGGAAGCTAAGATACAATAAGGCAAGAGAATCAAAGCTTCATGTTTGATTGCTTTTTTGCTGTCATCAATGCGTCTTGTGTAGCTCCAAGCTAAAAAATAAATCAGTCCTATTTTGAAAAATTCCACAGGAGAAATAGAAAGAGGTCCTAAACGAATCCAACGCTTTGCACCCCCACTAGCAGTTGCTAAAGCAGAGGGTAAAAAAGGTAGGATAAGAATACATATAAAAGAGCCTATAAGTATAGCTAGGATAATCCTTTTGGCAAGTATTTTATCAGGATCAAGGCGAGAAATAAAAAACATGATCAATATACCGCTAAGCCCAAAAAAGAGTTGGCGTATAAAAAAGTGAAATTCATTATAATCAAAAAAAAGCACAGTAAAAACAGTAAGAGAGTATGAAAATACTATACCTATGCTTATTAAAATACAGCTTAAATAAAATAATTTTTTATCGGCAATCATGTAAAATTGTAATTTTTCTTTCGGAATAATTTAAAAGTTTATTATAACTAAAATAAATTAAAATTTTTGCTAAGTTTTTGTAAGGAAATTTTGCTAGAATATTAGATATATAAACAAAAACTAAAGTAAAGGCAAACTATGGTACAAATTCATAAGATTCTTATAGCAAATCGTGCTGAAATAGCTGTCCGTGTAATCCGTGCTTGTAGGGATTTACATATTAAGAGTGTTGCAGTTTTTACAGAGCCTGATCGTGAGTGTTTGCATGTAAAAATTGCTGATGAAGCTTATCGTATAGGTACGGATGCTATAAGAGGTTATTTGGATGTAGGAAGAATTATAGAAATTGCCAAAGCTTGTGGAGCTGATGCTATACATCCTGGTTATGGATTTTTAAGTGAGAATTATGACTTTGCTAAAGCTTGTGAGGAAGCAGGAATTATTTTCATAGGTCCAAAATCTGAAGTTATCCATAAAATGGGAAATAAAAATATAGCTCGTAAATTAATGGCTCAAAATGGAATTCCTATCGTTCCAGGAACGGAAAAATTAAATGCTTATAGTATGGATGAAATCAAAGTATTTGCAGAGAAGATAGGCTATCCTGTGATTTTAAAAGCTTCAGGGGGTGGCGGAGGACGAGGAATTCGTGTCGTTCATAAAGAAGAAGAATTAGAAAATGCTTTTGATTCGTGTAAAAGAGAAGCATTGACTTATTTTAACAATGATGAAGTATTTATGGAAAAATATGTAGTCAATCCTCGCCATATAGAATTTCAAATTTTAGGGGATAATTATGGAAATATTATCCATCTTTGCGAAAGGGATTGTTCTATTCAAAGAAGACACCAAAAAGTGATCGAAATCGCGCCTTGTCCTGGAATTTCAGACAATCTAAGAAAAACTATGGGTGTTACTGCTGTGGCTGCTGCTAAGGCTGTTGGCTATACAAATGCGGGGACTATAGAATTTTTACTTGATGATTATAACCGTTTTTATTTTATGGAAATGAATACAAGAATTCAAGTAGAACATCCTGTAACTGAAGAAATTACGGGAGTGGATTTGATCGTGCGTCAAATTCGTATTGCAGGTGGGGAAATTTTAGATCTAGAACAAAGTGATATCAAGCCAAGAGGTTTTGCTATAGAAGCAAGGATTACGGCTGAAAATGTATGGAAAAATTTTATTCCAAGTCCAGGTAAGATAGGGGAGTATTATCCAGCACTTGGGCCATCTGTAAGGGTGGACAGTCATATTTATAAAGATTATACTGTGCCTCCTTATTATGATTCTATGCTTGCAAAATTAATCATAAAAGCTACAAGTTATGATTTAGCGGTCAATAAGCTTGAAAGAGCCTTAAAAGAATTTACCATAGACATTAGAACAACTATACCGTTTTTGATCGCAATTACTAAAACAAGAGAATTTAGAAGAGGATATTTTGATACTTCTTTTATAGAAACACATATGCAAGAATTGTTAGAAAATACTGAAGATCGCCATCAAGATAACAAAGAAGAAGTTATCGCCGCAATCGCAGCTACCTTAAAGAAAATACGCGAAAGTAGAGAGTAATGGATTTTTTTGATAGTCTAAAGAGTATAAAAAAAGAAATGCAAACGCATTCTAAGGAGCAAAAAAGCCTTAAAAATTCAAATAAAAAGGATATAAACCATTTCAATAAAGAGGCAAAAACACAACCGCAAGAAATGATCTTGGATAAAGAAATGCAAGAAGTTTTTTTAAAACAAGAGAAATTGCAGGATGAGTTTTTGGAATTTATTAAAAATGCAGATATTAAGAAAATTTAATGCATGAGATAGGTTTTTGTACTCTTGAAGATGAATGTCCTTATCTAAAAGATAGGCGTTCTAGGATAGAGTACAAATATATAGAAAATTGTTCCAAGGAAGTTAATAGCGAGCTTATAAGGCGTGGCTGGCGTCGTTTTGGTAGGTATTTTTCTCGTCCTATTTGTAAAGATTGTAAAGAGTGTTTAAGTCTTAGAATTTTGGTGGATGAGTATCAATTCTCCCGTAGTGAAAGAAGAGTGATCAATAAAAACACAAATACCAAAATCATACTAAGAAAACCTTTGTTAAGCAATGAGCATTTGTTTTTGTATGATAAATATCACCGCTTTATGGAAGAAAAAAAGTCTTGGAAAAGATACGATTTAAATTTCAGGCAATACTACAATCTTTATGTTGATGGATTTATGAATTTTGGTTACGAGCTTGCTTTTTATGTAGAGGATAAGCTCGTTTGTGTAGATTTTATCGACAGACTTGAAGATGGAATTTCTAGTATTTATTGTTTTTATGATCCGGAATTTTCTTATCTTTCTTTGGGTAAATTTTCTCTACTTAGTGAAATAGAGATAGCTAAAAAAGAAAAATTAAAATATATTTATTTAGGATATTTTGTAAAAAAGTGTCAATCTTTATCGTATAAAGCCGATTATACACCCAATGAAATTTTAAAAGGCACAAGTTCGCTTTTTGAGAATGAGATTTTATGGGAGAGATGGGATGCAGATTGTGCAAACTTTAGAAACTATCAATGTTAATACCGATGATATTAATGTTTTTCAGTATTTTAAAGACTTAATTACCAAAAATTTCACAAAGGTAGTAGGGCGTAAAAATAAGATTTTTTCTTTTTTTGAAGAGAATGAAATTCCACAACGCCGTTATTTTTTAAAAGTCTTAGATCAAAAGTATCGCAAAAGTTCTAACGAAAGTATAGAAAACTTAAAAGATGCGCATTTTAAAACTTTTAGACTCAATTTTGAACAAAATAATATGCTTAAGCCTATGTTGTTTATCAAGGTTGAATTTGCTGCAGATAAGATTTTAATGAAGCTCAGTTCAAATGAAAAGCTTTTTGTCACCTATATAAGAAATTATTTTAAAGAACACAGTATAGAGTATAATGAAATGACTCGTATATTGATCTTAGAATATAAAAATGAAAGCACTTTTGAACTTTTTGAAGCTTTTGCGGATGAGAGTAATCATTTAAAATATTGCGTTAATTTTGAAGTTGATCATCAAGAGTATAAAAATTTTCGTCAAAATATCCACAATAAAGAAAATATGAAATGGAAATTTAATGCTCTAGCTAAGCTTTTTAGTAATTATTTTAATACCTTAGAATGTACTCCGCAAAACGATCTTAGCGAGATTAGACATAAGTATTTGATCATGGTAAAGCTTTATCATCCTGATTTTTATCAAGGCAAAAGCGCTATAGAGCAAGCTTATGCAAGAGAGCAATTTGAAAAAATACAAATTGCTTATGATAATTTAAAAGCCCTTTATAAAAACAATACCTAAAAGACTTATAATCAGTCTTTTAGTTTATCTTCTCTCTTTCATAAATCTTTCTTAATTTGGCATCAAGTTTAAAACAGAATTTAAAAAGTGCAGGTACCACAAGTAAGGTAAGCAAAGTAGAGCTTATAAGTCCAAAAATAACTGCTATAGCCATAGGTGAATTTGCTTCATATCCTGCCCCTCTTGAAAGAGCTAGAGGTAACATAGCAAAAATCATAGCAAATGTAGTCATCAAGATAGCTCTTAAGCGTGATTTTCCGGCTATCAAAAGAGCCTCATCAGGATCTAAACCTTCGTGGCATTTTTTGTTGGCAACATCTACAAGCAAGATAGCATTTTTACCTACCATTCCAAAAAGTAAAATAATGGCTATTAAAACAAAAAGTGAAAAATTATGCCCCGTTATAAAAAGCCCTATGGAAGTACCGCCAAAAGCTAAAGGCATGGTTATCATGATGATAAGAGGTAAAATAAAGCTTTCATAAAGTGCGGCTAAAACAAGATAAATCAAAACAAAAGCTAAAATAACAGCCATCATAAAGCCTTGTATGGTTTCACCTAAAAGATTAATAAAGCCAGAAAAAGTATAGCTTAGATTTGTATTTTTGCCTAAAATAGTGTCTATATTATCAAGTAAGAGTGCTTGGACAGCTCCTAAAGAAAGATCATTTACTCCAGCAGTGATTTTAATGGAGCGGTTTTTATTGTAGCGATTGATAGTTTTTAAATCTTCACTATAGGTAAAATCAATCACACTCGCAAGATCTAAATTTAAACCCTGATTATTTTTAATACTGATGCGTTTTAAAGCTTCTATATCTTTTTTAAATTGTGGGGCAAAACTTAAAATGATATCATCTTTTGAATTTCCCCTATCCATACTTCCAATGCTAAGTTGTCCAAAAGAATATCCTAAAATTCCAGCTATGTATTGAGGATCTACATCCAAGAGTTTTGCCTTTTCTCTGTTGATATGTAGAGCCACTTCGGATTTTAACATATTTGCATTATCATTAATATCTACAATACGCGTATTGCTTGCTAGGATTTCTTTAGCGCGAGAAGCTGCTTCTTTTAAGCTTTGCAAATCTTCTCCTAAAATTAAAAACTGCACAGGATCATCAATGCCCGCACCTTCTATTTTAGGTAGTTCTAGAATTTTGATTTTTAAATCCTCATCTTGGAATTTTTGCCGATATAAATTGACAATAGCATTTTGTCTTAACTTTCTTTCTTCTAAACTTTTTAATTTGATATAAATTTTAGCCTTTGTGCTGTCTTTGGCATCATCATAGGCTAGAAGTAAAAAAGCATAGGCTATATTTTCATCCATTTGAATTTTTTCAAGCAAATGAAGACTTTTTTCTTTCATAGCTTCTAAGCTTAAATCCTTTTTACTTTCAAGTAAAACTTGAATTTCGCTATCATCTTCCATAGGTAAAAAATCAAGCCCTATGCGTGTAGCCAAAGCAAAAGAAAGAGCTACAAAAATAAGAGTAGCTAGGATAAATTTGGCCTTGTTTTTCAAAATTTTATAAAGTAAATTTTCGTATTTTTGTTCCATTTTTTTAAAAAATGCTTCTGTTTTTTCATAAAATTTACTTTCTTGTGGGTTTAAAAATCTAGCACTTAAGCTAGGGATTAAAAGCACTGAAACTAAAAAACTTATAACTATGCCACTTGCAACACTTATACCTAAAGCATTAAAAAATAAACCCGGAATAGAATTCATATAAGAAATAGGTATGAAAACGCAAAGTAAAACCATACTGATACTTAAAACGCTAAAGCCTATTTCGCTAATGCCTAAAAAAGCAGCCTGTAAAGGTGGATAAGTTTTTAATTTTTTAGCGATATTTTCGATTACGACTATGGCATCATCGATAAAAATTCCTATGCTTAAAGTAAGAGCAATAAAGGTTAGGCGGTTTAGATCATAGCCTAAAAGATCAATGATAAAAAAGGTTGAGATGATAGAAGTAGGTATGGCTATGCAAGCAATCAAAGTGGCGCTTAAATTTCTTAAAAATAAAAATACAATCACAAGGGTAAGGAAAATTCCCAAAACCATATCAAAAATAACTTGAGAAAGATGTTTGTGGATATTTAGGCTTTTATCATACAGTACTTCTATACTTATATCATTAGAAATTTGTTTTTCTAAATTTGGCAAGGCATTTTTGACATTCTTAACCATTTCAAGTGTATTATAATTTGTAATTTTTCCTAGTTCTAAAAGCGCACCCTCTTGATTTTTGTAGATCGCACTTTGTTTTTCATCCTCATAGAGGTTTGAGATATGGGCTATATCGCTTAAAAATACTCCTGTTTTAATACGAAGATTCGCGAGCTCTTCTAAATTTGTAGCTTCAAAATAACCTTTGATGATATAGTTATTTTGCTTATTGTCAAGCTCTCCTAAGGCTTGTTTAAAATTTTGATTTTTGATGATATTGGCGATTTCTAAGGCGTTAAGATTGTATTTTTCAAGTTCATTTGGTTTTAATTCTATACGAATTTGAGGCTCTAAAAAACCCTTAGCTTCGATTTTTCCTACCCCATCGATCCTTTGCAAAAAAGGCTTGATTTTATCATTGATTTCGCGCATAAGATTTAATTTATCTTTAGAGTATACAAAAAGAGAAATCGCCGAACCCGAATCAGAGCTGATTTTTTCGATTTCAGGTTTGGTAGGTAGGCTTAGAGTGCCGATTTTATCACGCACATCATTAGCCGCCACTTCAAGATTTTTTCCTAGTTTAAATTCTACAACGCTTACGCTAAAATTATCGTATGTTGCTGAGGTGATAGTCTTTACTCCATCGATTTCACTTAGAGCGTTTTCTATTTCTTTGGTTATTTTAGATTCTACAAATTTTAAATCCCCATTAACCTTACTTGTGATTTTTATAAGTGGTATAGAAACATTAGGAAATAAATTTACACTCATGCTTAAAGCAGAAATCATCCCAAAAAGCATCAAAGCTAAAAAGAACATTAGCATTGTAATAGGTCGATTTATGGCTAGTTTAAACATTTTTAATCTCTAGTGATGATTCTACCTTCGCCAAATAGCCCAGGTGTTAAATTTTGCGTTTCTACTTCAGCATAAATTTTTCTTGTTTTAACCTCAATACTTGGATAAATAAGAGTGATTTTTCCTTTGTATTCTGTATTGCTTTGATCGATTTTATATAAAAATTCATCACCTATTTTAACTTGATCTTTATATCTTTCATCAAAACTTAAAACAAGCTTGCTTTGTGGGTATGAAAAAATTTCGATCAAGGGCTGGGCTACTCCACCCACTCCTTCTCCAATTTGTATAAATTTGTTTGAAACTATGGCATCATAGGGTGCGCGCAATTCTTTTTTTGCTAAGATATTTTTATAATATTCTACATTGATCTTTGCTTTGGTTAAATTAAGATTTGCTGCTTCGAATTTAGCTTTCATATCCTCATAGCTTTGTTTGTCTATAACATTTTCTACTGCATTAAATTTTTTCATTTTACTTTGAGTGTTTTCAAAATCTATAAGAGCGAGTTTATAAGAATTCTGTGCATTTTGCAATGAAATTTTTTCACTTGTTTGCTCAAGGGAGAGTAAAAGCTCTCCTTTTTTAACCCTTTGTCCGATCTTTACAGGAATTTGTTCTACCAAACCCACGCTTTCAAGGGCTAGTTTGCTTTGCTTGGCAGCTTCTACATTAAAGCTTGCGTAAATTTCTTCACTAAAAGCTAAATTAAAAATAAATATTAAAAATACAATTACTTTCATTCTCTAACCTTTGAGATAAGATCTATACCAGCATTAAAATAATAATTTGCCTTAGTAATTTCAAATTCATTATGGGCTAATTCCAAATCACTTTGTGCTTTAAATTTGGCTTCTAAAGCTTGTAAATATTCTACATAAGAAACAAGTCCTGCTTGGTATTTTTTATCCACACTTTCAAAAGCTAAATTTGCGGCATTTAGACTCAAATTTAAAGTGTAAATTTGTTGTTTTAAGACTTTTAAACTTTGATCAATGTAGTTTAATTCCTCTTTGTTTTTACGCTCACTAAGCCTTGCATTGGCATTAGCGATTTGAACCTTTAAGCGTTCTTTTTCTACTTCTTTAGCTCTTGCATTAAAATCAAAAATTTTCCATTCCATGCCTAAGATAAATTGATTACTTTGAGAGTATTTCTCTAAGAACTCATCAGCTAAATTTATAAATGGGGTTGGAATTTTTGGATTGTAATTGTTTTTATAAAAGCCGAAATTATCTTGGATATAAAATTTAGGAAAATATTCCGCCTTGGCCAAATTTACACTTTCTTTGGCTAGATTGATTTGCTCTTTTGCTATTGACACCTCATAACTTTGACTTTTTTCTTGATTAGGGTTTTCTAAAAATGCATTACCACTAGGAGTAAAATTTGTATTACTAAGAATTCTAATTTCTTTTTGTACACTAGCGAGTTTTAACTCATTTTGACTCAATTCTAACAAACTTAAGTGATATCTAGCCTTAATGCTTTCAAGTTCATCTTTAGGACTTAGTCCTGCGTCGTAGAATTTTTGTAGTCTTTCAAAAGTAGATCTTAAAAATTCAACCTTTTGTTGATTAGTCAGTAAAATTTTTTCAAGACTTAGAGTGTTAAAATAAAGCGTTATGGCGTTTAGAGCAAGATAATTTTTACTTTGTTCTTTATCTAAAAAACTTAGTTTTTCTTTGCTTTCTAAGGCTCTTAAATTTGCTTCTCTAGCACCTCCATCATAAAGTAAAAGATTAAGAGAAAACTTAGCAAATAGACTTTCTTGTGGATCTATAATAAAGCGATCTTTGTTGTTGGCTACATAGGCTGAGTTTAAGCTAAGGTGGGGTAAATAATTTCTAAAAGCTTGACTTCTTGATAAGCTTGCTTGCTCGCTTTGCATTTGTTTAATGAGATATTGTTCATTGTTTTGACTTAGTGTTATAAATTCGCGCAGATTTGAAGCAGACAATGATAAGGGTAAAAAAACTAAAATTATAGTTTTATGGATAAGGGTTAAATATTTTCTAAACATTTAGTATTTTAATATGCTTTATATAAATTTCAATTGAAGTTTTTTCAAAATAAAAATTTATTTGTTTTAAACAGAAAATTTGCTAAAATCTTCACTTAAAAAAATAAAAATTTATTTAGGATGATTATTTTGTCGGTAAAAAATATTAGAAATTTTTCCATTATAGCACATATTGATCATGGAAAATCAACGCTTGCAGATAGGATTATAAGTGAATGCGGAGCCATTAGCGACAGGCAAATGAGTTCGCAAGTTATGGATACTATGGATATAGAAAAAGAACGCGGTATCACTATAAAGGCGCAATCTGTAAGGTTAAATTATAAATTCAATAATGAAAATTTTGTTTTAAATCTTATAGATACCCCAGGCCATGTGGATTTTTCTTATGAAGTTAGCCGTTCTTTGGCAAGCTGTGAAGGAGCTTTGCTAGTAGTGGATGCAAGTCAAGGGGTTGAAGCTCAAACCATAGCTAATGTTTATATCGCTCTTGAAAACAATCTTGAAATCATTCCAGTGATTAATAAAATCGATTTACCTAATGCAGATGTTGAAAAAGTAAAGCATGAAATTGAGCATATCATAGGAATTGATTGCAAAGAAGCAATTTGCGTGAGTGCAAAAACAGGTGTGGGTATCAAAGAGCTTATAGAGACTATTATTACCAAAATTCCTGCACCTAAAACCGATGATGAAGCACCTACCAAAGCTTTGATTTATGATTCTTGGTTTGACAATTATCTAGGAGCTTTGGCTTTGGTTAGAATTTATGAAGGAAGCATTGCTAAAAATGATGAAGTTTTGGTAATGAGTACAGAAAAAAAACATATAGTTCAAGATCTTTTTTATCCTCATCCTTTAAGTCCTATTAAAACTCAATCTTTACAATCAGGTGAAGTAGGTGTTGTAGTGCTTGGACTTAAAACCGTAGGCGATGTGCAAGTAGGTGATACTATCACCTTGGTAAAAAATAAAGCCAAAGAAGCTATAGGGGGATTTGAAAAGGCTAAAGCTTTTGTATTTGCGGGACTTTATCCTATAGAAACGGATAAATTTGAAGATTTAAGAGATGCTTTGGATAAATTAAAACTTAATGATAGTTCTATTACTTATGAGCCCGAAACCTCTTTAGCTTTAGGTTTTGGTTTTAGGGTAGGATTTTTAGGGCTTTTACATATGGAAGTGATTAAAGAAAGACTTGAAAGAGAATTTAATCTTGATTTAATCGCTACGGCACCAACTGTAACTTATGAGATCTATCAAACTGATGGAGAGCTTATAAAAATTCAAAATCCAAGCGAACTACCTCCGGTCAATAAGATTGATCATATCAAAGAGCCTTATGTAAAAGCTACCATCATCACCCCTAGTGAATTTTTAGGAAATTTAATCACTCTTTTAAATCGAAAAAGAGGAGTGCAGGTTAAGATGGATTATATCACTCCTGAGCGCGTTTTATTAGAATATGATGTGCCTTTAAATGAGATTGTGATGGATTTTTATGATAAATTAAAGTCTTTGACAAAGGGATATGCGAGCTTTGATTATGAGCCTATTGAATTTCGTGTAGGGGATTTGGTAAAACTTGATATTAAAGTAGCGGGTGAAAATGTCGATGCTTTAAGTATTATCGTACCGAATGAAAAAGCGCAAAGCAAGGGAAGAGAATTGGTGAGCGCTATGAAGGAAATAGTTCCTAGACAGCTTTTTGAAGTGGCTATTCAAGCAAGCATAGGCAATAAAATCATAGCAAGAGAAACGGTTAAATCTATGGGAAAAAATGTAACTGCAAAATGTTATGGTGGGGATATTACTAGAAAAAGAAAGCTTTTAGAAAAGCAAAAAGAGGGTAAAAAAAGAATGAAGGCTATAGGCAAGGTAAATTTACCTCAAGAAGCTTTTTTAAGTGTGCTTAAGATTGATTAATCAATTTTGAAATATCTCTTGAATTTTGCTTATATTTTTAATACAATTTAGAAAAATATTTTTCAAAATATTTTTTAAGGAGAAAAAGATGAATAAGAAAATTTTATTTTTTATAGCATTGGCTTTATTTTTAAATGCTTGTGCGAGCAAACAAAATACTTTTACTCAAGTAAATCAGCTTTCTAAAGCTTCTCAGTGTGTTCCTTGCGAGAGTTCTAGTGGTTTTGAGGCAAAAATCAAAGGCCTTTTATATGTTAGTGATATTGGTATACAATGTTGTGCAAATAAAAGAACTTTAGATACGAGTGTGGCTCTAAAAAAAGTCTATTTGCATAGATTTTATGATTTAAAAGAAGAGCAAAAAGTGCTTAATGCTAGAGGACAAAAATTATTTGTAAATCTTGATTTTAATGCTATTTTTTATGTTTATTTAAAACAAGAGCTTGAAGCAAGAGGTATTATCGTTCTTGATAATAATAAAGCTGATTCGCCTTATGTAACTAAAATCGATCTTACTTTTATTGATTATAATGCAAAACAAGATAGTTTAGGACTTCATTCAAGACTTGTTGGAGTATTAAACTTGAGTGATATTAATAAAAATAAAAAATTCACTTTACGCACTAAACAAGATGTTCAAGGTTTTGAAAATTTAAAAGATATCAGCTTTTATACACATTTGCTGATTAAACAGATGGCAAACAAAGCAGCGAGTATGATTTCGGAGCTTTGAAATGCTTAAATTGCGGAGCTTTTACTCTGCTTTGTTTTTGTCACCATTGCGCCGAAGAATTATCAGAATTTTCTTTAGGCGTAAGGGAGCTTGAAAAGAATTTTAAAGTTTACTCTTTTTACAAATATCACGAGATTAAACATCTTCTACACGCTAAACATAAATTTTATGGTTATTTTGTCTTTCATTTCTTAGCAAAATTAAGTTTTTTTAAATTTAAAGATTTTTTCCCTGTAAATGAGCAAATTAATGCTATTCCTCTAGATGATAGGGTTGAAAATTTATTTTATTCTCATTCAGCCATCTTGGCAAAATATTTAAAAACAGATTTTATTCAACCTCTATTTGGTGCTTTGCATGCACAAAATCATCTCAAGTATTCTGGAAAAAGCTTAAAATTTAGACAAAACAATAAAAGAAATTTTAAACTTTTAAAAAAGATTAATAATCCTGTAATTTTAGTAGATGATATTGTATCTTCGGGTTCTAGTTTGCTTGAAGCTAAGCAATTTTTAGAAAAAAATAAAATTTCTGTTCTTTTTGCAGTTGTTTTAGCTGATGCAAAAGTTTAATATGGTACAATGATAGTTTGAAATTGTGGAAGGAAATTTAATGGAGAATATTTTTAATAAGGATTCTGATATTGAACTTATAGATATAGAAAATTCTATTAAAAGTAGCTATTTAGACTACTCTATGAGTGTTATTATCGGTCGTGCACTTCCTGATGCTAGAGATGGCTTAAAGCCTGTTCATAGAAGAATACTTTATGCTATGAATGATCTTGGCGTGGGAAGTAGAAGTGCGTATAAAAAATCTGCTCGTATAGTAGGGGATGTTATCGGTAAGTATCATCCACATGGAGATACTGCTGTTTATGATGCCTTGGTGAGAATGGCACAAGATTTTTCAATGCGTTATCCAAGTATCGATGGACAAGGAAACTTTGGTTCTATCGATGGTGATGGCGCTGCTGCGATGCGTTATACCGAAGCTAGAATGACAATTTTAGCAGAAGAGCTTTTACGTGATATAGATAAAGATACAGTAGATTTTGTTCCAAACTACGATGATTCTATGAGTGAACCTGATGTTTTACCTGCTAGAGTGCCAAATTTATTGTTAAATGGTTCTAGTGGTATTGCTGTAGGTATGGCGACAAATATTCCTCCACACAGTCTTAACGAGCTTGTAGACGGGCTTTTATATTTGCTTGATCACAAGGATGCAAGCTTAGAAGAGTTGATGCAATTTATCAAAGGTCCTGATTTTCCAACAGGTGGGATAATCTATGGTAAAAAGGGTATTATCGAAGCTTATCGCACAGGGCGAGGCAGGGTAAAAATAAGAGCTAAAACTCACATAGAAAAAAAAGCAAATAAAGATATTATCGTTATAGATGAACTTCCATATCAGACTAATAAAGCAAGGCTTATAGAGCAAATTGCAGAGCTTGTAAAAGAAAAGCAAATCGAAGGAATTTCAGAAGTTAGAGATGAGAGCGATAGAGAAGGAATTCGCGTAGTTATTGAGCTTAAGCGTGAAGCAATGAGTGAAATAGTACTCAACAATCTTTTCAAATCTACCACAATGGAAAGTACTTTTGGTGTGATTATGCTTGCTATTCACAATAAAGAGCCAAAAATCTTTTCTTTAATCGAGCTTTTAAATCTTTTCTTAAATCATAGAAAAACAGTGATTATCAGACGAACGATTTTTGAACTTCAAAAAGCAAGAGCAAGAGCTCATATTTTAGAAGGTTTAAAAATAGCTTTAGATAATATTGATGAAGTTATAGCTTTAATTAAAAACAGTCCTGATAATACTACAGCAAGAGATTCTTTGGTGGCTAAATTCGGACTTACAGAACTTCAAGCTAATGCGATTTTAGATATGAAATTGGGTCGTTTAACAGGACTTGAAAGAGAAAAAATCGAAAATGAACTTGCAGAACTTATGAAAGAAATCGCAAGACTTGATGAGATTTTAAAAAGTGAAACTTTACTAGAAAATCTTATCCGCGATGAATTAAAAGAGATAAGAAGTAAATTTGATGTGCCACGTATCACACAAATAGAAGATGATTATGATGATATTGATATTGAGGATTTAATTCCTAATGAAAATATGGTCGTAACCATTACTCATCGTGGATACATCAAAAGAGTACCGAGTAAACAATATGAAAAACAAAAACGCGGCGGAAAAGGCAAGCTTGCTGTAACAACTTATGATGATGATTTCATCGAAAGCTTCTTTACTGCTAATACTCATGATACATTGATGTTTGTTACCGATAGAGGACAGCTTTATTGGTTGAAAGTTTATAAAATACCTGAAGGCTCAAGGACAGCTAAAGGGAAAGCAGTTGTGAATTTGATTAATTTACAAGCTGATGAAAAGATTATGGCTATTATCCCGACTACTGATTTTGATGAGAGTAAATCTTTGTGTTTCTTCACTAAGAATGGTATAGTAAAACGCACTAATTTAAGCGAATATCAAAATATTAGAAGTGTAGGTGTAAGAGCGATCAATTTAGATGAAAATGATGAGTTAGTGACTGCTATTATTGTCCAAAGAGATGAGAATGAAGAAGTAGAGCTTTTGGATGATGATAATTTTAATGATGAAAATATAAACCCTGATGAAAATGCAATTGAATCTGTTAAAGGTAAAATGCTTTTTGCAGTAACTAAAAAGGGTATGTGTATTAAATTTCCTCTTGCAAAAGTGCGTGAAATCGGTCGCGTAAGTCGTGGTGTAACGGCTATTAAATTTAAAGAAAAAAATGACGAATTAGTAGGTGCTGTCGTTATAGAAAATGATGAGCAAGAGATTTTAAGTATCAGCGCTAAGGGTATAGGCAAGCGAACAAATGCTGGAGAATATAGACTCCAAAGCAGAGGCGGAAAAGGTGTCATTTGTATGAAGCTTACTGATAAAACCAAAGAACTTATTAGTGTCGTAATCGTGGATGAGAGTATGGATTTAATGGCGCTAACAAGCAGTGGTAAGATGATACGCGTTGATATGCAAAGCATTAGAAAAGCAGGACGCAATACCAGCGGTGTTATTGTGGTAAATGTAGAAAATGACGAGGTGGTTAGCATTGCTAAATGTCCTAAAGAAGAACTTGAGGATGAAATTGGCGATGAAAACTTGGAACTAAATTTAGAATAATTGTTTGAATTGGAACGCTTTTTGCTTTTTAACAAATAATTACAATATTTTGAAGGTGTAAATATGAAAAAAATTTATTTTATGCTAGTAATAGCAGGAATCTTTGCGGGATGTACAGCAAGTGCAAACAGTGCTGCAGCTAAAAATCCAAACAATGCAAGCACTTCGGCTCAGGCATCCGATATCATCGTTCAAAAAGTAGATAAGGACGATGTTCGTGATATTATCAGAGAGGAAAAGATGTTGGCTCCTGATGCAAGCGAAAGCGAGCTTAGTTTTAGTGCTGTAGGAGAAGGAATCGCCCCTCTTAATACTGTTTCAACTGCTCAAGCTCTAGCATTAGCAAAAAGAGCTGCGATTACAGATGCTTATAGACAACTTGCAAGTAAGCTTTATGGTGTTAAAGTAAACGGTAAAGATACTGTAAAAGATGCAATGCTTAGAAGCTCAACCATAACTGCACAAGTAAATGGTTTAATTAAAAATGCTAGCATAATTGATGAGAATTTTAATCAAGGCCTTTACAGAGTTAATGTAGAACTTAAGATTGATGCAGACAAGTGGAAAGAATTGTTTGCTTATTAATACTTTTTAGTTTTAAACTAATTGCCCAAGATGAATTTATATTTTGGGCAGAACTTTCTAATAAGAATTTAATCCTTTTTCATCAAAGTCAAAATCTATCTCCAGCGATGACTCAAAGCGAAGATGCTATAAGTGAATTTGCTTGTGAAATTTCTTATACTGATAATGACTTAAAAAAACTTCCAAGAACAGAATTGGGTATGATAGATGATGATATGCCTAAAATTATCAAATTTAATTTTTTAAATGCTCATAAAGATAAGTTAAGTGATTGTTTTATCGGTGCTAAAATTTCTGTGAAAGATATAGTTAAAACGGATTTATTAAAAGCACAAAATGAAACTTATGTTAAAATTCTACCCTTGCGTTTTAGTGTGGAATTTGGAGAAAGAAGTGCTTTGATTTATTATACTTAAAAAAAAGTAAATTTAAGCCGTATTTTGCTATTATTTGCTAAAAAATCGAAGGTTGGTTATGAATTTGGTGATTGTTGAAGATGATATCAATATGCGAAAATCCCTTGAAATAGCTCTTGGGGAATATGAAGAATTTCAAATAAAATCTTACAAATCAGCCACAGAAGCTTTAAAGAAAATTGATTCAGATACGGATTTGATTATTACAGATATCAATATGCCAGGAATTGATGGACTAGAATTTATTAAGGCTTGTGAAAATAAATATGATTTTATCATCATGACAGGAAATGCGACCTTAAACCGTGCCATAGAAGCAGTTCGCTTGGGAGTGAAGGATTTTTTAACTAAACCTTTTGATGTGGAAACTTTGGTTGAAGCAATTAAGCGTGCAAAAATCATTAGAGAAAAAACTGCGGATAAGAAAGTAAAAAAGCAAGAAGAAAACCAAGAAAATGGTTTTTTCTCAAGTTCTGAAAAATTAGAACAAGTTTTAAGCTTGAGTCAGAAAGCCGCTAAAACAGATGCGTCGGTTATGCTTTTTGGTGAGAGTGGAGTAGGTAAGGAAGTTTTTTCGCGTTTTATCCATGAAAACTCTAAGCGCTCTCAAAAACCTTTTGTAGCTATCAATATGGCTGCTATCCCTTCAAATTTGATAGAAAGTGAACTTTTTGGATTTGAAAAGGGAGCGTTTACTGATGCTAATGCTACTAAAATAGGACTTTTTGAGATGGCAAATAACGGAACTTTATTTTTGGATGAAATAGGTGAAATGCCTTATGAAATTCAAGCTAAACTCTTAAGAGCCTTGCAAGAAAGAGAAATCACAAGACTTGGGAGTACTAAAAGTATCAAGATAGATGTGAGAATTATCAGTGCGACTAATGCGAATTTACAAGATAAGATTGATAATGGGGAATTTAGATCGGATTTGTATTATCGCTTAAACACAGTTCCTATCAATATACCTCCTTTAAGAGAAAGAAAAGAAGAAATTTTAGGTATAGCGCAAAAAGTTTTAGAAAATACCTGTAAAGAGTATGAGCTTGAAATGAAAAATTTAAGTCAAGAAGCTGAAGAAGCTTTATTAGAATATAATTTCCCAGGCAATATAAGAGAGCTTATTTCTATAGTTCAGCGTGCTTGTATTTTAAGCGAGGGAACAGAAATTTCAGAGCAAGATTTATTTTTAGAAGCAAGAAGTGTAAAAAAAGATGTAAAAAATTTAGAAAAAGAATTATTAGAACAAATTCTAAAACAATGCGAATTTGATAAAGAAAAAGCAAGCAATGAGCTTGGAATGAGTATAGAAAATTTAAACAATAAAATAAAACAATACAAAATAAAGGAAAAATAATGTCAAAAAAACAAAAAATAAGCTATAGTCGGAGCAACAGGTGCGGTTGGAGAAGAGCTTTTAAATGTATTAGATGAACTTGATTTTCCAGTTGAGAGTATTTTGCCTTTAGCCAGTGCAAAAAGTGCAGGCAATCAAATAGAATTTAGAGGTAAGTCTTACAAGATAAAAGAACTTACCGAGGATGTTTTTAAAGAAAATCCTGTAGATATAGCTTTTTTTAGTGCAGGTGGAAGCGTAAGTGAGAAATATGCTAAATTTGCTGTAGAAGCGGGTGCTGTGGTGATTGATAATACAAGTCATTTTAGAATGGAAAAAGATGTGCCTTTAGTCGTTCCAGAATGCAATCCTGAAGATATTAAAGAATGGAAAAAAACAGGGATTATCGCAAATCCAAATTGTTCAACTATACAAATGGTACATGTTTTAAAACCTTTAAATGATGCTTTTGATTTAAAGCGTGTTGATGTAAGTACTTATCAGGCTGCAAGTGGAGCAGGGAAAGAAGGTATGGAAGAATTAGTCCGTGCAATGCAAAGTTTTTTTGCTTTCAAGCTTGATGAATTTGAAGCTCAAACATTTCCTCATACTCTAGCACTTAATTTAATTCCTCAAATTGATGTATTTACAGATAATGGTTATACAAAAGAAGAGCTGAAGATGATCAATGAAACACAAAAAATTCTTCATAAAAATTTAGAAATTTCAGCCACTTGTGTAAGAGTTCCTGTTTTAAGAAGTCACAGCGAAGCAATCACCATGCATTTTGCAAAGGAAGTGGATGTAAGTAAAGCAAGAGATATACTTCAAAATGCGCCAAGTGTTATTGTTATGGATGAACCTGAAAATAAAAAATATCCTATGCCTTTAATGACTAGCGATACAAATGAAACCTATGTAGGTAGAATTCGTCTAGATGTTACGCATAAAAATATACTCCATCTTTGGTGTGTAGCGGATCAAATTCGTGTGGGTGCTGCTACAAATGCAGTGCGCATTGCTCAAAAATGGTTAGAATTAGAAAATAAATAAAAGGAGTAAAAGAGTGTTAGAGAAAATTTTTGAAGCCTTGCTTGTTAAAAGTCGTATTGTTACAATTTTACCCGTAATCTTTGGTCTTGTGGGTGCTTTTGTTTTATTTTTTATCGCAAGTTATGATGTTTTAAAAGTAATTCTTTATACTTATCAATATTTTTTTAGTGCCGCAGTTGAGATTGATTTGCATGAAGATGTGGTAGCTTTAATTATAGGGGCTGTGGATCTTTATCTTATGGCTTTGGTTTTATTTATTTTTTCTTTTGGAGTTTATGAACTTTTTATTAGCGAGATAGAAGAATTTAAACAAACAAAACAAAGCAAGGTTCTAGAGGTGCATAGTCTAGATCAGTTAAAAGATAAACTTGCAAAAGTGATTATTATGGTTTTAGTAGTAAATTTCTTCCAAAGAGTATTGCAAATGAAATTTGCTACACCTACAGATATGGCGTTTCTTGCTGGATCTATTTTGGCTCTTTGCGTAGGGCTTTATTTCTTGCACAAGGGCGGACATTGAGGCTTGATTATCTTTTTTTGATATAATTTAAATTTTGGTTTGTAGGGGTGATGCATGAAAAAGCTATTTTTGATTTTATCGATAGTTGCCAACGCTTTAACTTTTTCTTATGCAGCTCCTTTGGATGATGTTTTTAAAGATATTGAGGTTTCAGGCGTTGTGCGTTATAGATACGAAACACAAAGAGTTAAGAAAACAGATCATAAAAACAAAAAACATAAAGTTACAAACCGAACAGAAATAACTATAAAATAGAGGTAAGATATGTTTCGTTACTCGATAATTCTTTCAATTTTTGTTGTAGCGCTTTTTGGTATAAATTTAAAGTCTTTTTTTACTTATACTTTTGACGCAAATAAACAATACGATATGACTCAGGCTAAAGATTTATATTTTAAAAACAAATGTAATGTTTGCCATGGGGACAATGCTGAAAAAAGTATCACAGGCTCTAAAGTTTTAAAGGATATGTCTCCTGAAGATATTAAAGCAGCTTTAGTAGGTTATACTCTTGATGGTAGCACTTCTGCAAATGCATCGCAGATGGCTTTTTACGCTAGAAATTTAAGTCATGATGATATGGATAATATTATCGCGTATATTAAGGGTGGAAATTTTGCTGTTGATTTACAAGTAAAAGATCTATTAGAAGAAGAGCCACCACAAAAAACAAAACATAATACTTTTTTAAAATAGAATATTGAGTTTAATTTTAATGAAAGGATGGATAAATGAAAAAAGTTACTTTAGTTTTTAGTGCCTTAGCTTTGGCAAATTGTTTGTATGCAAAAACAATCAATTTAGGAGTAGTACTACCCTTAACAGGACCAGTAGCTGCTTATGGGCAAGATGTTTTCAATGGTATAGAGCTTGCTAATAAACTAAATGCTAAGTTGGACAATGGCGATGAAGTAAAATTAATCGTTATTGATACCAAGGGTGATAAGCTTGAAACTACAAGTGCAGTTAACCGTCTTATAGCGCAAGATAATGTTTTGGGAATTATAGGAGAAGCTACTACGCCAAACACTATACAAGCTATATCAATTGTAGAAGATAAAAAAATTCCACTCATTGCTCCAGTAGCCTCAGGAGATAAACTTCTAGAGGGTAAAAAATACGCTTCTCGTGTTTGCTTTAGCGATAGTTTTCAAGGTGATAAATTTGCAAGTTATGTTACAAAAGAATTAAATCTTAAAAATGCTGTTGTTATTATAGATCAAAGCAATGTTTATTCTTTAGGGCTTGCAAAAGCTTTTGAAAAATCCCTAAAAGAAAATGGTGGCAAGGTTATCAAAAAACTTGCAATCAGCTCAGGGGATAAAGACTTTAGAGCAGTAGTTTCACAGCTTAAAAGTTTAAATCCTGATTTTGTTTATATGCCGATTTATCATCCTGAAGCTGCACTTATCGCTAGACAAGCTAAGCAAGTTGGCTTTAATAAAATGCTAGCTGCAGGAGATGGGGTTAATAATCAAACTTTTATAGATTTGGGTTCAACTGCTGTAAATGGAGTGATTTTTACAGATAGTTTTGATTCAAGCAATCCTTCTACTGCTCGCGGTAAAACTTTTATCAATGAATATGAAAAAATCAAAGGCAATAGAAATCTTCCAGCTTTTTCAGCTATGGGTGCGGATGCTTATTATGTAATGCTAAATGCCATGAATGCTTGTCAAAATACACTTACAAGCGAGTGTGTTAATGAGAAAATCCATCAAACAAGTAATTATGAGGGAGTGGGTGGAATTATAAGTATTGATGCAAGTGGCAATGCGGTTCGTCCTGTAGTTATAAAAGAAATACAAGATGGAAAGCAAGTTTATAAAACTTTAATCAATCCATAAGGAAAATCAATGAAAAAGAAAATAATCTTAGCGGCAGTTTTAGCTTTAGGTTTGCAAGCAAAAGAAGTAAATTTAGGAGTTGTTTTACCTTTAAGTGGAGCAACAGCAGCTTATGGGCAGAGTGCTTTAGAGGGTATAAAATTAGCCAATGAAATGCAAAGTACTTTAGCTAACGGAGATAAAATCAATCTCGTTGTTTTGGATACCAAAGGAGATAAAATCGAATCCGCTAGCGCTGCTACCCGTCTTGTAAATCAAGATAAGGTATTAGGACTTATTGGCGAAATGGTTACTGCAAATACTTTACAAGTAATGCGTATAGCCGAAGAAAATAAAGTCCCTCTTATTGCTCCTGCTGCAACAGGGGATAAGCTTTTAGAAAACAAATTGTATTCAAGTAGAGTTTGCTTTATGGATAGTTTTCAAGGCTCATCTTTGGCAAAATATGCTTTTGAAAAATTAAACCACAAAAAAGCTGTAATTGTAGTAGATCAAAGCACGGATTATTCTTTAGGGCTTGCTAAGGCTTTTGAAAAAGAATTTAAAGCTAAGGGTGGTAAAATTTTAAAAACTCTTAGAGTAAATTCAGGTGATAAAGATTTTAAAGCTATAGCAACTCAAATTAAAATTTTAAATCCTGATTTTATTTTCCTTCCACTTTATTATAGTGAAGCTTCTTTATTTGTTAGACAAGCAAAACTTATAGGTTTAAATGCTGCAATGGGTTCAGCTGATGGGGTTGCAGATGCTACTTTTGTTAAACTAGCGGGTAATGCAAGTGAAGGATATATTTTCACAGATAGTTTTGATGCTAGCAATCCTACAACTCAATTAAGTAAAGATTTTATAGCTAAATATGCAAAAGAAAATCAAAGCAAAGAAGTTCCAAATTTTACAGCTATGGGAGCGGATGCTTATTTTGTAATGTTTAATGCTATGAATGCTTGTCAAAATACACTTACAAGTGAGTGTATCAATGAAAAAATTCACCAAACAAGCAATTATGAAGGTGTTTCTGGGGTTATTAGTATCGATAAAAGCGGAAATGCAACTCGTTCCGTAGTGGTGAAAGAAATTAAAAACCAAAAACAAACTTATAAAGATACTATAAACCCTTAGGAAAGATATGGACTCTACTTTATTTTTACAACAACTTGTTAATGGTCTTAGTCTAGGCAGTATGTATGCACTTATTGCCGTGGGCTATACCATGGTGTATGGTGTGTTAAGATTGATCAATTTTGCACATGGCGATATTATGATGGTGGGCGCTTATATAGCTCTTTTGTTGATAAATTTCTTCTCTCCAATTATCAATCATTTAAATCAAACTTTTTTCGGCAGTGATGAACTTGGAAAATATATTGTTGTTATTTTTGTAGCTGCACTTGTGGCTTCTATGATCTTTTCTTCTATCGTAGGGATATTGATAGATAAAATTGCTTACAAACCCTTAAGAAAAGCTCCTAGAATTTCATTATTGATAACTGCAATCGGTATTAGCTTTTTTTTACAAAATCTTTTTAATGTGATTTTTACTTCAACCGAACAACAATTTCCAGTACCTACGATTTTTGAAAATTTGGTTAGCATAGGTGGTGTTAGCACAACTTTGGGATCATTACTTGTGCCTTTGGTAACTCTAATTGTAATGCTTGGAGTTCTTTTTATTCTTTATAGAAGTAAATACGGTATAGCTATCCGTGCTTTAGCTTTTGACATACAAACTGTAAATTTAATGGGAATTAATGCAAATAGAATTATTGCCATTGTCTTTGCATTAGGATCTGCTTTGGCTGCTTTGGCGGGAATTTTTTGGTCAAGCAATTATTATTCTGTTGCTCCTACTATGGGAACTCTAGTTGGACTTAAGGCTTTTGCAGCGGCAGTTTTAGGCGGGATTGGTTCTGTAGTGGGTGCAGTTTTAGGTGGGCTTATTATAGGATTGACCGAGGTTATGGCTGTGGCTTTTTTTCCAGAGCTTTCAGGCTTTAAAGATGCCTTTGCTTTTATTTTTCTTGTGTTTATCTTACTTTTTAGACCAACGGGAATTTTGGGCATAAATTTTGAAAAGAGTAGGTTTTAAGAATGGCAAAAATTAAGATTTCAGCTTTAATTTATATTATTTTAGCTATCGCTTTTATTATGCTCGCTCCACATTTTTTTGATAGTTATGGTATAGGCATATTAAATCAAATTGCTATTTATATCACTTTAGCAGTGAGTTATAATTTAATCAATGGCGTTACAGGTCAGTTTTCTTTGGAGCCAAATGGTTTTATAGCAGTAGGTGCTTATGCTGCAGCTTTAGTGCTTTTAAGTTCGGAACAAAAATTAGACTTATTCAGCTTAGAAGATCCAAATCCTATCATCTTGGCCTTACATACAAATTCTTTTATCTTGGCGCTTTTGGTTGCAGGTTTTAGTGCTTGTGTTTTATCTTTAATCCTTGCTTTTGCTGTTTTTCGTGTGAGAGGGGATTATCTAGCTATTGTTACTTTGGGTTTTGGTATTATTATTCAAAAACTAGCGATTAATTTTCCAAGTTGGACAAACGGAGCTATGGGTTTAAATGGTATTCCTTTGCTTTCAAATCTTTATTGGACAGGCGGAATAGCAATCATATCTGTTGTTTTGATTTTAAATTTAGTTTATTCTAAATTCGGTAGAGCAATGAAAGCAATTAGAGATGATGAAGATGCTGCAAGCGCTATGGGGGTGAATACCTTTTGGACTAAAACACTTGCTTTTGGAACTTCTGCTTTTTTAGAAGGCGTAGGCGGAGGACTTTTGGTTTGTCTTCTTGCTTCTGTTTCTCCAGAACAATTCGGTTTTGAATTTACTTTTATGTTGCTTATAATTATAGTTTTAGGTGGCTTAGGTTCTACTACCGGAGCCATTTTAGGTGCTGTTTTGATTATAGGTGGAAGAGAATGGTTAAGATTTTTAGATGAAATGCAGATTAAAATCGATTTCTTAGGTATTGATATGGGTTCTATGCCAGGGCTTAGAATGGTTGTTTTTTCTCTAATTCTTATTTTCGTAATGCTTTTTGCAAGACGCGGAATTTTTGGCGATAGAGAGCTTAACTCTTTCTTTAAAAGATCTTCTAAAAAAGGATTAAAAAAATGATCTTAGAGCTTAAGAATATCACCAAAAATTTTGGAGAAGTTAGAGCTATTAATGAAACTTCTTTTCATATCAAAGAGGGCGAAATTTTTGCTTTAATTGGTCCTAATGGTGCAGGTAAAACAACACTTTTTAATATTATTACAGGCAATTACAAACCAACAAGCGGGGAAGTATTTTTTCAAGATAAGAAAATTAATGATTTAAAACCTCATAAAATTGTACATTTAGGCATAGCAAGAACCTTTCAAAATATTAGATTATTTTCGAGTATGAGTGTACTTGAAAATGTGATGATAGGTTTTGATAAGCAAATGAAATACAGCGTTTTAGAGGCTTTTTTGCATTTAGGTCGTTTTCATAGAGTTGAACAAGAATTTAAAAACAAGGCTTATAAGCTTTTGGAGGAGTTAGGTATTAGCGAATTTGCAGACGAGAAAGCTACAAGCTTAAGCTATGGTCAGCAAAGAAAGGTTGAAATTGCAAGAGCTATGGCTACAAATCCAAAGCTTCTCTTGCTAGATGAGCCTGCTGCAGGTATGAATTCTAGTGAAAGCGATGAATTGGCAGAGCTTATTTTAAAGCTTAGAAGAGATTATAAAATCAGTGTTTTACTCATAGAGCATGATATGAAATTTGTTAACAAGCTTTGCGATAAAGTTTTGGTGCTTGATTATGGTAAAACTATTTTTGAAGGAAAATTAAGCGATGCTGTAAATCATAAAGAAGTAATTGCCGCTTATTTGGGAGATTTTGATGCTAGTAGTTAAAGATTTGCATGTTTATTATGGTTTGATTGAAGCGGTTAAGGGTATAGACTTTAAAGTAGAAACGGGTCATATAGTTTCTCTTATTGGCTCCAATGGAGCAGGAAAGACTTCTACCCTTAATGCACTTTTAAATGCAGTCAAGCGCACCGGAGAAGTAAATTTTTTAGGTTATGACACTAAAAGGCATTTAACTCATACTTTGGTGCAAAAAGGTATAGCTTTGGTGCCCGAAGGAAGACGCGTTTTTATCAATCTTAGCGTTGAAGAAAATTTAAAAATAGGTGCTTATAATAACAGTGAAAATTATGAGCATTTAAGAGAACAAATGTATAAGTTATTTCCAAGACTTGCAAGTAAAAAACATGCTATGGCGGGGAATTTAAGTGGTGGAGAAGCTCAAATGCTTGCTATCTCAAGAGCTTTGATGAGTGAACCTAAGCTTTTGATGCTTGATGAACCTTCACTAGGACTTGCTCCTAAGATAGTTGGAGAGGTTTTTGATATCATTGTGCGTTTAAAAGAAGAGGGTATTACTATACTTTTAGTAGAGCAAAATGCTTACTCTGCCTTAAAGATAAGCGATTATGCTTATGTTTTGGAAAATGGACATATTGCAATGCAAGGTGAGGCTAAAAAACTCATAGGCGATGACAATATTAGGAAAAAATATTTAGGATTATAATCAGGGGATGGGAGATGGAAAAGATTATCAAAAGTGTAGGTGATTTAAGAATTTCTATAGTTTTATTTTTGCTTTTTGCTTTATTTTGTGCTTTGGCAACTTTTATAGAGAGCGCTTATGGCACGCCTACTGCATGGGCAATGGTATATGATACTTTTTGGTTTGAGTATATACAGCTTTTGTTGGGCATAAATTTATTATTTGGAATGTTTCGCTATAAGATGTTTGTCTTAAAAAAAATGCCTTTGATGATTTTTCATTTTTCTTTTCTTTTTATCTTGCTTGGCTCTGCCATGACTCGTTATGGTGGTTTTGAGGGTTTGCTAGCGATTCGAGAGCATACTCAAAATGCTTTAGTTGAAAGTTCTAAAACTTCTTTAAGAATTTCTAGTATTAAAGATGGTGAGCGTTATACTGCTGTAAATGATCGTTATATAGGAAATTTACCTTTTGCAAATTCTTTTAAAATAAATTTAAATATGGGAGATGAAAAAGCTGTCTTAAAATACAAAAATTTAATTTTAGATGCAGATTATGTTTATAAAGAAGATAATACTTCTTCACCTTTGCTTGTTTTAACCGTTTCTGAAAAAAATTCTCAAGGTGCAAATTTGGAATTTAGATCAGGAGAGGTGCAAAATATCAATGGAATTAATTTTGCCTTTATGAATGATGATGTAGCTAAGCCTTATATCAAAATAGATAAAAATTTAAAATTAAGCTCGAGTGAAAATTTAAATGTTTTCAATATGAAAAAAGGCGAAAATTCAACTCTTAAAATTGGCGAAAAGGCAGATGCTAAAGATCTTAGATTGTATAGCTTGGATAATTTAAATTTTGTAGTGAAATTTGCTTCTTTGCATGGAACTCAAGAAATTCAAGGTGTTAACAGACCTCAAGATGAAAGTTTTTGGCTATGGTTTAAATCAGCTTGGTTAGAATTTGCAAGAACTATAATGATATCAAGTTTTGGGGAGCCTCAAAATTGGAAAGCTTCATGGCTTACAAATTTTAAAGAATTTGCTATGAGCAAAGATTATCAAGCTTTGGAATTAAAAGGAGCGCATGCGCTAAAACTTCAATTAGATTACAAGAATGAAAGTAAAGAATTTTATGTATTCGAATACAATAAACCTACTGTAGTAGAACTTGCTGGACAAAAATTCTTTGTTTCATGGGCGCTTGCGTATGAGCAATTACCTTTTGAAATTTATTTAAGAGATTTTGTTTTAGATCGTTATCCTGGATCGATGTCTCCTGCTTCTTATGCAAGTGAAATTACAGTTAGAAATAATAAAGATAATTTTGATTATAGGATTTTTATGAATAATGTTTTAGATTATAAGGGTTATAGATTTTATCAAAGTTCTTACGATCAGGATGAAAAAGGGACGATACTATCGGTCAATAAAGATCCAGGTAAAATTCCTACATATATAGGTTATTTCTTGCTTTGTTTGGGAATGTTTTTAAATTTCTTAAATCCAAATTCAAGATTTAGAACCTTAGCAAGACTTATCAATAAAGACGCCTTAAAGCATACTGCTAGTGTTTTAGCTTTATTTGTAGCTTTATTTGGAGCAGATAAGATGCTTGCTCAAGATTTAAATACAAGCTTGGGACAAAATCTACCTGTAGTGGATAAAGAGCATACAAAAGAACTTAAATCTCTTATTGTGCAAAAATCTGCAGACGGCAGAATGGTACCTTTTGACACTTTGGCTAGAGAAGTTTTGGAAAAAATTCATAAGAGTGCGAGTTATAAGGGTCAAGAAGCAAGTGCTGTAATGCTTTCAATGCTTATCAATGTGGACTTATGGCAAAACGAAGCTTTTATTTTAATGCCAAGTAATAAAAACATTCGTGAAGCTATTGCTGAAATTTTGGGAGTTTCTCCAGAACTAAAATATGTTAAATATAAAGATTTCTTTGATGCCAATAATCGCTATAAGCTTCAAAAATATGTAGAAAATGCTAACCGCAAAAATCCGAATGCTAGAGGAGTATTTGATAAAGAAATCATTAATCTAGATGAAAGAGCAAATGTTGTAAATTTAGTTTTTAGTGGAGAGCTTTTTAAATTTATTCCTATACAAAATCATAATAATAACGCATGGCTAGCTCCTTTTTCTGCTATTACGACACTTAAGGGCGAAGAGGGTCAGTTTGTTTTAGCACTTATAAAAAACTATTTTTCTTCTGTAGACACAGCTTTTCATGATGGAAATTGGACAAGAGCTAACGAAGCTTTAAGCTTTATCAAAGAATATCAAGAAAAAATAGGACATGAGGTCATGCCTAATAAAACAAAAGTAGAGATGGAAATTTTTTCAAATAAGGCTGAAATTTTTGTCAAGCTTGCTCCTGTATATTTGATCGCAGGATTTTTATTGTTAATCGTTCTTTTGATAAAAATGGTTGCACCAAAACTTAAAATTTCCCTTATATTTAAAATCATTTATATTTTAAATATTTTAGCTTTTATAGTTCATACCGTAGGGCTTGGAATGCGAGCTTATCTAGCAGATCATGCTCCTTGGAGTAATGGATATGAAAGCATGGTTTATATAGCTTGGGCTTTATCTCTTTCAGGTATTTTCTTTTCGAGAAAAAGTCCGATCGCTTTATCTTTGACTTCTATACTTGCAGGTATTGTTTTGGCTGTAGCTCACTTAAGTGAAATGAATCCACAAATTACAAATCTTGTGCCAGTGCTTAATTCTTATTGGCTCAGTATCCATGTGTCTGTTATTACTGCGAGTTATGGATTTTTAGGACTTTGTTCTTTGCTTGGAATTTTTACTCTGTTGTTAATGTGCTTTTTAAAAGAAAACAATCAATATAATCAAAATATTTTAAGAAATATCACAGAAGCAACTCGTATCAATGAAATGTCGATGATTTTTGGACTTTGTTTGCTTACTGTCGGGAATTTCTTAGGTGCGATTTGGGCTAATGAAAGTTGGGGTAGATATTGGAGCTGGGATCCAAAAGAAACTTGGGCTTTGGTAAGTATTTTGGTTTATGCAGCTATTTTACATATTAGAATGATTCCAAAATATTCTAATCAATTTACCTTTGCATTGTGGAGTATGTTTGCTTATTGGGTTGTTATTATGACTTATTTTGGAGTAAATTATTTCCTAGTAGGCTTACATTCTTATGCGGCAGGAGAAGCTGCTCAAATTCCTAGCTATGTTTATTGGGGAATTGCGATTATGATCGTTTTAGCATTGCTTGCAAGAAGAAAGCGTGAATTTGTAGGCAAGCTTTAATAATGAACCATATTTTTTTGGTAATTATTTGTGTTTCTGGGGCTTTGATCCTTTTTTTGGGTTTGATAACTTATTTGATTATCAGTGATGATAAAAAGAAAAATAAAAAACAAAAAAATACTGAAAATACAGATCAAGCCCTTAAATTTGATACTGATTTAGATAAGATGATAGCAGCGGCTAGTGATTTAAAATATAGCGATAGCGATTTAAAGGAACTAGCAAGACTCTATATCAAAACACATAAACTAGGTTCTAAAACTTCTAAAGATTTAGATGAAAAAACAAAAAATAAATTAGAATTTATATCCGCTCTAGCTGCCAACCCTAAAGCCAGTCCTCAAACCGTAAGCTTTCTAAATCAAGAACTTAAAAAAAGATCTGCTTCTTATAAAAAAGAAATTGATGCCTATGAGCAGATGGGTTTGGCAAAAAGAAAAATCAAAGAAGAGAAGTAAAATATATCCAATAAGCACTTTTTTTGGTCTTACAAAAAAAATAATCTACAGAATTTTATGATTAAAATAAGTTGAGATAAGAAGTAGTGGTGCGCTCAAGAGGATTCGAACCTCTGACCTTTTGAACCGCAATCAAATGCTCTATCCAGCTGAGCTATGAGCGCATATTTTGTATTTTTAAAGATGTAAGTATATAAAAGATTTTCTTAAAATTAGGTTATTTATTTAAAGTTTTATCTTCAAATTCTAATTCTTTTTTTCTTTTTTTGCGATAAATGATCAAGCCGCTTAATAAAATAAAACATATGAGAGCAAAAACATACCAAGTTGCATTCTTGACATTGTTTAAAAATAAATCATTGGTATTCATACCAAAAAAACCTACTATAAGATTAAGAGGTAAAAATATTGCAGATAATATGCTTAAAAAATACAAACTTTGATTCATTTTTTCATTTTTAATCGCACTCATTAATAAATGAAGCTCATTGAGTCTAGTAATCATTTCCTTATTGTTTTTTAATACAATTCCAACAGCAAAAATAATCGGCTTTAAAGCTTTTTTATGAGGACTTGTACCTGCTAGTAAATTTAACGCTTCATCAAGCAAGGATATATTTTTTAAGTTTTTATTGATTTTTTGCTTCAGGATAAAGCTTTTCTTGAAGAAATTTTTAATCAAATTACCCTTTAAAAGTATGTTTTCTTTGCGTTCTAAAATATGCTCAAAGTGGGTATTTTCACTTTTATAATCCTCTAAAATAGTACGAATGGTGCTTAAGAAATCATTCAAAGGAAAGGGTTTAAATTGGGTCTCTTCAAGTTTAAATATTTTATCATCCTCAAATCCAAAAACACTAAAATTTCCCTTTTTGGTTTTTGGGTTATAAGAATTTAAAATCAAAATTTTTTGCCCTAAAAAATCCATATATAAGGTATTTAAATTTTTATTTGCAAGAAATTTGCTTAAATTCTCATCGCACACCATTAGCTAGCCTTTTGGCGTAAAATTCGTATTTAAATTTTTTAAATTCAGACTTTTTTATCGCCTCTCGTGCTTGTGCTACTAGGGTTAGATAATAATGTAAATTATGTAAGCTAGCTAAGCGAAAAAAGGTTAATTCCTTAGCTTTAAAAAGATGATTTAAATAACCGCGTGAGAAATTCTGACAGGTATAGCATGAACACTCACTATCAATGCTTTCATGATCGTTGATAAATTCAGCTCTTTTGATATTAAATTTACCAAAATTTGTAAAAAAGGTCCCATTTCTAGCATTTCTAGTAGGCATAACACAGTCAAACATATCCACCCCTCGTTCTATGTTTTCAACCAAATCTTCAGGAGTTCCAACCCCCATAAGATAGCGGGGACGATTTTCATCTAAAAAAGGATTTAAATTTTCTACAGTTTCATACATAAGAGCATTTTCTTCACCCACGCTAAGTCCTCCTATGGCAAGTCCATCAAAATCCATTTCATTGAGAGCTAAAGCACAGCGTTTGCGTTCTTCATAGTCGGTACCACCTTGTATGATTCCAAAAATATTTTGTTTTAGACCTAAGCCTTGATTTTGCATTTGCTTGTGATAATCAATAGCCTCTTTTGCCCATTTTATAGTTCTATCCACTGATACTTTAATGCGTTCTTTTGTGGCAGGAAGAGCGATAAGATCATCTAGTATCATCATAATATCGCTGTTTAAATCATATTGGGTGTCTAATACACTTTTAGGAGTAAATAAATGTTTAGAACCGTCTATATGGCTTTTAAATTCTATACCTTCTTGAAAATGTTTGGAATTAGCAGAAAGTGAAAAAGCTTGAAAACCACCGCTATCAGTAAGAAAACTTCTATCAAATTTCGTAAAGCCATGCAAGCCACCAAAATGTTTTACGATTTTAGAACCAGGTCGTAAGTACATATGATAAGTATTTGCTAGGATGATTTTTGCATTAAGTTTTTGTTTAAGATCGATAGCATCAAGGCTTTTTACAGCACCTACTGTGCCTACTGGCATAAAAATAGGAGTTTCAAAAGTGCTGTGAGCTGTTGTTATCTCACATACTCTAGCTAGGTTGTCTTTATGCTTTAATTTAAATTCCATTTGTTATAATTTCCTTTTTGGAGTGCAAAATGAATCATATTTTAATAATAATCGATGGTATTTTAGCAAAGCATTTCTTAGAAAGGCTTTGTTTTGAAAAAGGCTTGGGATATTTTTTTACCATAGTTTGTCAAAATGAAGAAAGTATAAATTTGGGCACAAATAGCGAATATATAGAATTTCATCATTTTGATCCTACTAGTACAGCTCGACTTGAGAGTATTATGAATAAATCTTTTAAACAAGCTTTTATTTATATGCAGGATGAATTTGAAACTAAGAAAACTTATGAAGCCTTGCGCTCTTTGGATGCAAATTTAGAGATTGAAATAATGGATTTTTGGGGCTTAAATATCAACGATGTCCATGTAAATTTAGCCGATGCTAGAATGACTTTGAGTCGAAGATTTATGGATTTGTTGCCTGATATTGCTTTAACGGCTTATTGTGTTGGACTGGGTGTTGGGGAAGTTATGGAGGTCAAAATTCCTGCAGGATCGATTTTTGCATACAGGCATATTAGCTCTATTCAGCAAAAAAGATGGCGCATAGTGCTCATTTATAGGAATTCTAAAATTTATTTTGTTAAGCCGTCTTTTGTTTTGCAGCCCAATGATAGTATTTTGATTGTAGGTGATCCTGTTGTTCTTCAAAGTATTTTTCATAATATCAGGGGCAAAGTAGGGCAATTTCCATTGCCTTTTGGAAGCAATATCTTTACCCTTATTGATATGAAAAAAATGAGTGAAGATGTGCAAGAAAGATTATTAGATACTACATTGCAACTGGTTAAAAGAAGCAATGCTAAGAAATTTTTCATAAGAGTGCTCAATCCTAAGCTAGGCACCCTATACGATAGAATGAAACAGCTTTCAGATGAGCAAGAAAGTATATTTTTTGATTTTTTTAATACGGATTTTAAAAATTTAAATTCTTTTTTAGAAAATAATGATATAGGTATTATTCTTACAGATTTTAAACATTTTGAACAAGAGAAAAAAACTTTTTTTGAGTTGAAAATTCCTGTTTTAAAAATAGGCGAGGGCAAATTTGAAAATATTCAAAATGCTGTTATTTTAAGTGCTGATGAAACTGAACTTGAAAATAATGCAAATGTGATTACAGATCTTAGTAAGCAGCTTGATTTTGATGTTACTTTGTATTATTATAATCCTAATTTGCAAAATACTACGGATATGGAGGAATATTTTGGAAGTTTATCTAAACTTTATGATAAAAATATCCAGATTATCAGTAAAAATGACGAAAATCCTATTTTATCCTTATCTTACCGTGCAGATTTATTACAGTTTGTAAGTTTTGAAAAAGGGCTTTTAGAGGGAGAATTTAGCAAGAGTTTAAGTACTAATCTCAATAGACATTATTCCAAAATGAGGCAAAATTATCAACTTTTTATACCTGTAGAATAAGAATCATTTAAGACTTGTGAAAAGTACTATTTTTTGTGGGCTTATTTTTTAGTGTTTTAAAAAAGATTTTAATTTTAAATTTTCTTAGTTTTATGATCTAGAACTAAGAAAATGATTAGCCCTAATTTGCTAGAATAGATTTAAAATCAAAATAAAAGTAGAACAATGCAGATAAATGTAGATTTAAAAGAAAATGCTTATAAAGTTTATATAGACGAGTTGGATAATTTAGAGTTAGATACTAAAGTTTTTATACTTTCAAATCCTAAAGTTTCAGGACTTCATTTAAAAACATTATTATCCAAAATTAAAAGCAAAGAACTTTTTATAGCAACAATAGAAGACGGTGAAGAATATAAAAATTTAGTCACTTTGGAAAAAATTTTAAACCAAATGTTTAATTCTAAACTCAACCGAAAAAGCATACTGATAAGCTTTGGTGGTGGAGTGATTAGCGATATGGGTGGGTTTGCAGCAAGTATTTATCAAAGAGGGATTGATTTTATCAATATTCCCACCACGCTTTTAGCTTGTGTAGATGCTGCAGTAGGTGGCAAAACAGGGATAAATAATGCTTTTGGAAAAAATTTAATAGGTACTTTTTATCAACCCAAAGCTGTGTATTGTGAAAGTGAATTTTTAAGAACTTTAGGCAGAAGAGAATTAGCCGCAGGGATGGCTGAATTTGTCAAAATGGCAGTAATGTTTGATAAAGATTTGCTTGAGTTTATAGAGGCGATTAATAAGGACAGTTTTTTAAATGCGACTTGCGAAAATGAAATTTTTACTCAAATTATTTCTAAAAGCGTGGAGCTTAAAGCAAGAGTTGTAGAGTGTGATGAAAAAGAGTCGGGCTTAAGAATGCTTTTAAATTATGGCCATACTTTTGCTCATGTGATAGAGAATTTTACAGACTATAAACAGTATTTGCATGGTGAAGCAGTGGCTATAGGGATGAATATGGCAAATCGCTTGGCTTTAAAATTAGGATTGCTAAACAAAGAAGAATGTGAAAGAATAGAGAAAATTTTACTTCAATTTAATTTGCCAACGCATTATAAGATTGACAATATTGACGAGTTTTATGAAGCTTTTTTCATGGATAAAAAAAGTTCTAATCAAAAATTAAATTTTATTCTTGCAAATTCTTTAGGCAAGGGGATAATAAAAGATGATATCGCCAAAGAAGTGATACTAGAAACTTTGAGAGAATTTCAATGAAAAAAATCCTTCTTTTACTCTGCTTTAGCCTTTTTGCCTTTGGCGATATGAATCGCACCATTGTTGAGAATATTAATGGAAAAATAAGCAATCTAGACACTGTCATCGGAGCTAGCATTTGGAATACACGCTATGAAAATTTTATCAAATATCAAGATATAAACGATGAACTTATTATTTTAAATTTAGAATTAAAAAAATAACAGATATTCATCAGCAAGATGAATTAAAGCGAAAGATAGCCACTCTAGAAGAACAGCTTAATGTGCTGAAAGAATATAAAGAATTAAACTTTGCTCATAGTCTTAGCGCGCCTGAAAATATAGAAACTTTATCTAAACTTACCAATCCTTTGGCGATTATCGGAGCTTTTTCTCATATTAAGAAATTAAGAGGAGAAAAAGAAGAATATGCTTTTAAATTTAATGATTTTAAGAATTTAGTAGAAAAAATCAGAGAGAAAAATTCAGAACTTAAAGAATTAGTCAGACTTGATTCAAATATTGAAAACATAGAAGCATTAAAAGCATCGGATAAAAAACTTGAAGAATTTGATCAAGCCTTAAAATTTGCTAGTGTTTCTTATTCTGTCTATGAAAAAAAAATCGATGATGAAATCACAAGAGTAAGTGCTGAAATCAAAGTACAGGGCTTAAGAGCGATCAATATAGTCATAGCCATTGTTATTGTTATAGCTATTTCTTTTATGTTGAAATTTGTCGCTAAAAAATATATCAAAGATAATGAAAGATATTATACAGCAACAAAGATTATTAATTTTATCAATCTTAATATCATTTTTCTTATTTTGCTTTTTGCCTATATAGAAAATATAACCTATCTTGTTACCATACTTGGTTTTGCATCAGCGGGCTTGGCTATTGCTATGAAGGATATGTTTATGTCTATGCTTGGATGGTGCGTGATTGTTTTTGGTGGAAGCTTTAGGGTTGGAGATCGCGTGAAAGTTTTTCAAAATGATACAGCTTATATAGGCGACATCATAGATATTTCTTTTTTGCGTATCACCTTATATGAGGATATTACACTTGAAACCTATAGTAAAAATCGTAGAGCAGGGCGTATCGTTTTTATACCTAACAACTATGTTTTTACAAATCTTATTTCTAACTATACCCATCATGGTATGAAAACGATTTTAGATGGTATAGATATTAATATTACTTTTGATTCCAATATAGAAAAAGCACAAGCTATAGTTGAAGAAATTGTCAATCGTCTAGCAAAGGGCTATACAGAACTGGCTAAAAAAACAATGAAAAGACTGCAAAATGAATACAGTATAAGAAATCCTAAAGTAGAGCCTAGATTTTTCGTACTTTTTGAGCATTGGGGGATGAGAATTTCTGCTTGGTATATGACAAATTCATATGCAGCATTGATACTTCGAAGCGCTATTAGTAAAGAGATTATTAAAGAATTTAGCAAGCATGAGGATATAAAAATAGCCTATCCGGCTCAAAATTTGTATTTAGGAAATTTAAATCAAAATCCTTCAGAGAATCATTATAACTTTACGCATTTTCATACAAAGGATAATAATTGAAAGAAAAAGTTTTTTTTAAAACCTTTGGATGTCGCACCAATATATACGATACAGAGCTTTTAAAAAGCTATGTAAAAGATTATGAAATCGTAAATGATGAAGAAAAAGCGCAAATCATCGTAGTTAATTCTTGCACCGTTACCAATGGTGCAGATAGTGGGATAAAATCTTATATTAATTCCATGCAGAAAAAAGGTGTTAGAGTCATACTCACGGGTTGTGGCGCGGTAAGTAAAGGCAAAGAGCTTTTAGATAAAAAACAGGTTTTTGGGGTGCTCGGAGCATCAAACAAGGATAAGATCAATGAATTTTTAGGTTTAAAGACAAGTTTTTACGAACTTGGAAATTTAAATTTTATAGATAAAGATATAGTTTGTGAGTATGAAAATCATACTAAAGCCTTTGTTAAAATTCAAGAAGGTTGTGATTTTGCTTGTTCTTATTGTATCATCCCTAGTGTGCGTGGCAAATCAAGAAGTGTTGATGAACAGGCTTTGTTAAAGCAGGTTGAAATTTTAGGAGCAAACGGCTATAGCGAAGTGGTTCTAACAGGTACAAATATAGGTTCATATGGGCTTAAAAATGGAACAACGCTAGGCAAGCTTTTGCAAAAAATGGGTCAAATTTCAGGTATAAAACGCATCAGGCTAGGCAGTTTAGAACCTGCTCAAATTGACGAAAGTTTTTTAGAAATTTTAGATGAAAGATGGATGGAGCGACATTTACATATCGCTTTACAGCATACAAGCGAAAAAATGCTTCGTATCATGAGAAGAAGATCACATACAGATAATGACTTGAAGCTTTTTAATACCATAGCTAGTAAAGGGTATGCTTTAGGAACCGATTTTATAGTAGGACATCCAGGAGAAACTAAGGAGCTTTGGGATGAGGCTTTAAAGCATTTTCAAGAATTTCCGCTTACTCATATCCATGCTTTTATTTTTAGTCCTAGAAACAATACGCATTCGGCCACTATGAAAGATGTCATAAATGGTGCTGTGGCTAAAGAAAGATTAAACACTTTAAAGGCTATTATAGAAAATAACAACTATCAATTTAGAAAAAGAGTTGAAACTCCACTTGAAATTTTGGTTGAAAATCAAAAAGATGATTTTTTTGAGGGCTATGATCAGTTTTTTAATAAAATAAAAATCAAAAGCAGTAAGGATATAGCAAAAGAATGGCTAAAATTAGAGCGATACGAAGTGCGAGAAAAGTATAATTTTGCAGATTTAGAGGGTTAAGAATGAAAAATAAAAAAATTATATTGATATCTTTTCTTATCTTGTGCTTACTTTTTGGAATTTTGTATTTTAAAAATGAACCTAAATACATAGATGAAAATCTTTACCAAAGTTTATTAAGTCAAAATTTAATCGAAAAAGCAGTGATTGATAAGGATGAAATTTGGCTCAAAGCTAAGGGTGAGAACTATGTGATCGTAAAAGATGGTATAGATATTAAAGTACTTTTATCAAAAGTTCCTGTAGAAATCAAAAAAGACAATGCTTTGTGGGTATTTTTTGTTTTGCTTGTATTTTTGGTTGCGCTTTTGTTAAGCTTTATTTACTTTGCACGTAAAAAGGAGCTGACTAAATATCCTATATCCAACAAAACCCAAGCTCAAGCTTCTACTACAAATTTAGAAAGTTCTAATATAAAACCTGTGATTTCTAATGTCACTTTTAATGATGTAGCAGGTGTGAGTGAAGTAAAAATGGAGCTTAGTGAACTTGTGGATTTTTTACAAAATCCCAAAAAATACAAAGATTTTGGTGTAAAAATGCCAAAGGGTGTTTTAATGGTAGGACCTCCAGGAGTAGGAAAAACTTTGATCGCTAAGGCGGTTGCGGGTGAAGCAGGGGTGCCATTTTTTTATCAAAGTGGATCAAGTTTTGTTGAAATTTATGTAGGAATGGGAGCTAAAAGAGTAAGAGAGCTTTTTTCTAGGGCTAAAATGATGGCTCCTAGTATCATTTTTATCGATGAGATTGATGCGGTGGGCAAAGCAAGGGGTGAAATGTCCAATGTTGAGAGAGATAGTACCTTAAATCAACTCTTAACTCAGATGGATGGTTTTGAAGATAATAGCGGTGTTATCGTAATTGCTGCAACTAATAAAATCGAACTAATGGATCCGGCTTTGCTTCGTTCAGGGCGTTTTGATAGACGCATTTTTTTATCTTTGCCAGATTTTAAAGATAGGCTTAAAATTTTAGAAATTTATATGAAAGGTAAAAATAACAATATCGATTTAAATAAAATTGCAAAAGCAAGCGTAGGTTTTAGTGGTGCGGGACTTGAAACTTTAGTTAATGAAGCAGCTATCAACGCTTTAAGAAGAAATAGTTCTTTAGTAGAAGAAAGTGATTTTTACGCTGTATTAAATAAAGTACTTTTAGGAAAGAAAAAAATTCTAAGTTTTAACGATGAAGAAAAGGGTATACAAGCGACTTATCAGGCTGCAAAAGCTTTGAGTGCGTATTATTTTGATATAGGATTTGAAAAAATCACTCTTATTGAAGATCGTTTTAAAGAATATGAGCATGCTATTCGCTCAAAATCAGAACTTATCAATCGTATTAAGGTTTATCTAGCGGGTTCTAGAGCTATGAATCTGATTTATAATGAAAGCTATACAAATTCACAGAATGATTTTTTAAAAGTTAAAGAATTGCTTGATTATATGATGAGTTTTGATATGCTTGAAGAGCCAAATTTAAATGAAATAAAAAAGGAATTGGACGAGTTTTTATCGCCTTTAAAAGAAAAAATTTCAATGCTTGCTAAAATTCTACTTGAAAAAGAAAAGATAGAATATAGTGATGTTAAAGAAGTGGTACAAATTTAAAAGCTTTAGATTTTTAGCAATTCTGGAGCTTTTAGCTTAAGATGGATTTTTAAAAGATATAATTTTTATACACAGAATGCTTAGGAAAATTTTTTAATCATCGTATTCTGTATATAAAATCGTACCGTTAAAATCAATATGGACTTCTATGTTATTAGTAAGCTTAATTTTATAATAATTGATTTTTCTTTCGATTTCTCTAGCTTTGGTATTTGGAAATTTATTTTGAATAATGTTTGTTAAATTTGGAGGTAGAAAATTTAAATCAAAGGGAAATACTTTGCTTTCTATTTCTTTCCATGATCCATCGCTTTCAAATTCTAATTCTGTTCCATCACTTAAATAAACCTCATAAGTATGCCTATCTCTTTGTACTATACCTATAGGAGCTTGAAAATTATTTTTTAAAAATTCTTTAGAAATGTTTGGAAGCTCATTAGGAGATATTATCATATCTGCACTTAAAAAACTGGATAAGAGGGCTATAATGCCGTAAAATTTTATTTTCAAAGTTTTTCCTATTTATTATTTTGCACTAAATTTTAATGAATTTATGTGAATTTTATGTGAATTTTAAGACAATAACATAAATATTTTAAAGGTTATTTTTGATTGTAATTTTATTGATTCTTTTAAATATCTTGTTGTATTTTATAATTCCTTATGGATATCACAATTTGCTTGGGTTGAATATTTTATTTTTTAAGGGAGCTTATTGGCAGATTTTAAGCTCGATGTTTATGCATGGAAATTTAACCCATCTTATCTTAAATATGATAGTTTTATTTCAATTTGGTCGTATCTTAGAATCTTATTTAGGTACTTTTCGCTTCTTTTTGTTGTATATAATAGGTGGTTTAATGTGCTCGGTTTTGAGCGCCTTTTATGTATATTTTTCTTTTTATTACTTGGGTGAAATGATAAATCTTGTAGGAGCAAGCGGGGCGATTTGTGTTTTGATGGGGTATTATGCTTTTCTTGATAAAAGTAGCACAAAAGGACTTATAGTTGCTATTTTGCTAATGAGTTTTGCTCCATTGCTTATGGGTGTAAATGTCGCATGGTATGGACATATTTTTGGTTTTATTTGCGGATATTTTTTAGGGAAGTTAAGGAGAAAAATTTGAAGAAAATATATATATTAAGGCATGCAAAGGCTGTTAAAGATGAAGAAGTGCAAGATTTTGATAGAAAGCTCAGTAAAAGAGGTAAAGAGGATTTAGAAAAGCTTTTTTATAATTTAAAAACCCATGAGATAAGATTTGATTTTATACTTTCAAGCCCATCTAAACGCACTGCTAAGACAGCTAAAAAAATAGCTGAATTTTTTGATTTTGACAAGGAAAAAATTCAATTTGTAGATGAATTATACCTTGCTGATTTATCTAAAATATATCAAATTTTACAAACTATCGATAAAAAATATAATGAAGTTTTATTAGTAGGACATAATCCTACTTTAATGGAACTTGGAGAATTTTTAGGTTCTTTATGTTTGACTTCTTTTCCTACTTCATCCATGCTTTGTTTAGAATTTGACATAGAAGACTTTAAGGATTTAAAAGCACACAGTGGAAAAGTGATATTTTTTGAACATGTGAGAAAGTTAAAAGAGGAAAAGGAGTTGGATTAATTACTTCCAACCCTCGATATAGTTTTTGAGTTTTCTACCTACTTTTGGATGTTTAAGTTTTTTAATCGCAGAGCTTTCTATTTGTCTTACTCTTTCGCGTGTAACATTTAATTCTTTGCCTATTTCCTCTAAGGTTCTATCGCTTTCATCATCCATTAAACCAAAACGCATACGAATAACTGCTTTTTCTCTATCATTTAACTGATCAAGAACTTCATCAATTTGTTCTTTTAGGTCATCTTTTAAGATATGATCCATAGGCGAGAGTGAATTTCTATCTTCTACAAAATCCCCAAATTTACCATCATCCTCGCTTCCAATAGGTGCTTCAAGCGAAATAGGCTCTTTTGTGATTTTAATCACCTGCTTAACTTTATCCACACTAAGTCCCACTTCTTTAGCTATAACGCTTACATCCGGTTCTTTTCCATCTTTTTGCAAATGTTCGCGTATGATTTTATTGATTTGATTGATGGTTTCTATCATATGAATAGGTATTCTTATAGTTCTAGCTTGATCTGCAATCGCTCTTGAAATGGCTTGTCTTATCCACCAAGTTGCATAGGTTGAAAATTTATATCCTCTTTTATACTCAAATTTATCTACCGCTTTCATAAGACCTATATTGCCCTCTTGAATAAGATCTAAAAAAGGTAAGCCACGGTTTGTATAACGCTTAGCAATACTTACAACAAGACGCAAATTCGATTTAGCCATTCTAGTTTTAGCTTCATCAGAAATTTTTTTACCTCGCTTGATTTGCTCTAAAATTTCTTTCAAGCGCTCTTTTTCTAAGTCAAAACTTTTTTCACTTGCTTCTTTGGTTTGAAAAAGTTTTTTTATCTCCATGTAAGTGCTTACCATAGTTGTCTCAAGCGCTCTTTCGGTAATTTCTTCTTTACTTAATTTTGTAATATCTTTTAAGATATTAGCGTGGCGATTTTTTAATTCTTCAGAAAACATCGGCAAGCGATATTCTAGGCGTTTTAATTCTTTATCGAATTCCTCATCGCTTTTTAGAGCGGTTTCCATTGATTTTACAATTTCACTGATGAGTTTGGAAGTTGGGCCTAGATCCATTAATTTTTCTTTTAGGATATTTTTCTTAAAAGCAATGCCAAGTTTATCTAAAATTTCATCTCCACTTTCTTTATCCTTAGAAACCTTTAACCAGTCTTTTTTTGCTTTTTCCAAGGCTTTGAATTTTTCTATAACTTTTAAGGTTCTTTCATCTTCTTTTTTGCTTGTTTTTTTAGGTGCTTCTTCGTTTTCTAATTCTTCATCATTTTCTTCATCTTCAAGTTCAAGGTCATCCAGTTTATCATCGCCTTTTTCTTCATCATCAAAACTTTTAAAAAGCTCTTTTACTCTTCTTTCTCTATTAATTAAAGGTTCACGGTAATCTAAGATAAAATCAATCAAATAAGGTACAGAACAAAAAGCATCTATGATAATATCTTCACCAAGTTCAATTTTTTTAGAAATTTCAATTTCTTCATCTTTGTTTAGAAGTGCAATTTGTCCCATTTCTCTTAGATACATACGCACAGGAGAATCTGATCTGCTCCACTCAAGCAAATCATTTTCATTGGCCAAATCGAATTCATTTTCAAGGCTAGTATCTTGTAATTTTTGTTTTTCTTCTTGTAGTCTTTTTGCGTCTTCTATATTTTTCATTTGTGCAATTTCAGCTGCCGAGAAGAGTTGTACTTTATACTTTTTCATTAAAGCTTGAACTTTTTTAGCGCTAGCTGAATTAGGCTGCTTACTGAAATATTTTACTAATTTCTCATAAGTGATATAATCTTCTTCGTTTTCTTTAAAGAGTTCTTCAAGTTCCATATCTTGAGTTTTGGCATTCATTGAACTTTCCTTGATTTTTATATAAGCTTTGGATTCTATCTAAATTTTGCTTAACATTTATATAAAATTTATTAGTTTTTATTATTTAAACATTTTTTCAAATTTTTCTAAAGCTCGGTTGAAATTATAATTTTTTCTTTTTAAGGTATAAAAATTACGCCAAAGATTGATATTTTTTAATTTTACTTCATATAGGATTGAATTTTTCAATTCTTTTTCTATGCTTTTTTTTGAAAAAATAGAAATAGCATTTTTTTGGATGACTAGTTCTTTAATGGCAGACATTCTATCAATTTCTAAAAAAATTTTAAGTTTTTTAGAAACATCGCCTATTTCGTTTAGAAATTTATCTCTTAGCCCCGAACCTGTTTCGCGTAAAATCCATTTTTGATCAAGCAATTCATCGATATAAAATTCTTTTTGGCTTAATTTTTTGTCGCTACTAGCAACTATGAGTTCATCTTTTTTCCAAAATTGCATTTTTAATCCTTCATGATCTATTAGAGTAGGATTAAGTTCTGCTTCAATGATAGTGAATTCTATATCCCCATTTTTTAATAAATTTAAACATTCTTTTGAATTTTGAGTTTGAAAATGTATTTTAACATTGTTAAATTCGGATTTAAAATCAAACAAAATAGGAGCAAGAAAATGTTCAGCTATACTTTGAGTGGCAGCAATTTTGATTTCTCCTAAAAGGGTATTTTCATCATTAAGCTCCTCTAAACTTTTGTAATAATCTTGTACTAGTTTTAGCCAAATTTTACCCAAATACAAAGCCTTTGGAGTGGGCAAAAGCTTTTTTCCTAGTCTTTCAAATAATACTCCACCTAAGTCTTGTTCTAAATTTTTAATAATAATGGAAACATTAGGTTGCGTAATGCCAAAATTATTGGCTGTATTTGTAGGACTTTGGGTATTTAAAAGATCTAAAAAAATTTCCATATCTTTGATTTTCATTGAAGTTTTTATTCGCCTTTTTTTGATTAAAAAATTTATTATAAAAATTAAAATAATATATTTTTATTATAGTATAAAAATGATTATAATGGCAAGAAAATATTTAATTATAATTTTAAAAGGAGAAAAATTATGATAAAAAAATTAGAGCATTTAAAAAATATGCTGATTTCAAATTTTAAAGGCTTGGCTCTTACGGCTTTTATAGTAGTTTTTGCGATGTACCTTTCAAGTGTTCAAAGTATTAAAGATACAACCCATTTGGCAGCAGCTGCTTTTGCTATCATTATAGGAGCATTGCTTTCACCTTGGTTTTTTAAATACCAACATCATTTACAAGCAGGAGTGCATTTTAGCGCTAAAAAACTTTTAAGATTAGGTATTGTTTTATATGGTTTTAATATTACTTTAACCGAACTTTTAAGTGTGGGGCTTAAAGGATTTATGCTTTCTATGATAGTTATATTTTTCATTTTTACCTTATCTTTGATTATAGGTGTGAAGGTTTTTAAATTAGATAAAGAAACTTCTATGCTAGTAGGTGCTGGTAGTGCTATTTGTGGAGCAGCCGCTGTTTTAGCTTTAGAATCAAGCTTAAAAAGCGATCCATTTAAAGGAATTTTAGCTGTTGGTACAGTGGTGATCTTTGGACTTGTTTTTATGTTTTTATATCCTATAGCCTTTTCTTTGGATCTTTTTCCTTATTTTAATCAGCATGCTATGGGTGTATTTATGGGTGCAACTTTACATGAAGTAGCCAATGTTGCAGGAGCTGCTGAAATGGCAAAAGATATGGCAAATTTTGATCAAAGCGCTTCGAATGTTGCCGTTATTATAAAAATGATGAGAGTGATTTTGCTTGTGCCTTTTTTATTGATCGTAACTTATTTTTTTGCTAAAAACCAACATTCAAGCAATGGAAAAACAGCAAAAAGTATAAACATTCCTTATTTTGCATTTGCTTTTTTAGGGATGATTGTTATAAATACTTATTTGGCAAGCAAGCAAACTTTTCTTGGAATTTCTACAAGTGATATTATATCTTTTGGAAAATTACTTTGTACTCTTTGTATTGTTTTTGCCATGGCGGCTTTAGGGCTTCAAATTGACTTTAAAAAATTTTTAAAAAGTGGCTCAAGGGTTTTTGGTTTGGCTTTTGTTTTAGGAATTGTTTTAATTTTTGGAGGATATTTTTTAACTCTATCTTTTCAAGGGATACTTTGGTAATAAAAATTATTTTTTAGAAATAATTATTTTTTTATAAAAATATGCTATACTTTTTATGAAAATTAAATTTTTATTACAAAAAGGGGATAAAAAATGAAAAAAATTATTTACAGTCTTGCAGCCTCTTTGGTGCTTGTAACGGGTTTAAGTGCTGTTTCTTTTAATCAAGACAGTTTAAAAGTTGGTTTTGAAGGATATAAAACCGAGAGTATGGTAGGGGTAGCTGGAGAATTTAAAGAAGTTAAATATAAATTTTCTAAAAATACCAATACTTTAGCAAGCTATCTAAAAGGAGCGAGTGCTATAGTAAAACCAAGTAGTGCTTTCATGGGTGAGGGTAATGATGTTATTACAGATAATATCACTAAAGTATTTTTCCCTAACTTGCTTGGAAATTCAGATATTAAAGTGGTTTTTAAAGATATAGTTGCAGGAGATAACAAAGGTGTAATTTCAGCTAGAGTAACTATCGATAAAAAAAGCACACTGATACCTTTAAGCTACACTATAGAAAATGATAAATTTGTAGCTAAAGGACAGCTAGATCTACATACTTTTAAAAATAGCTCTCAAGCTTTAAAGGCTTTAAGTGATGCTGCACCAGGACATGGTGGAATTTCATGGCCATTAGTAGATATCGTTTTTAGTGCTGATGTAGTACAGTAATCACAAAGTGGTATTTATACCACTTTGGATATTTTTTAAAATACAATATCTTCTTAAGCCATTTTCAAAAATATCATAATCTTTCAGTCCTTCCACTTCACCAAAAACTTCACTACCTTTCCAAAGTATAAAAATTGTTTTTTGATCGCTTATATTTAAACAAAGCTTCATTAAGGGTTTTACATCCATAAGAGCCCTTGAAGTGATGATATCTGCTTTAAAAACACTCTTGTAATTTTCAACTTTTTCTTTATGTATGGTTAAATTTGTTAAATCGCATTCTATTTTGATGCTTCTTAAAAATGCAGCTTTTTTTGGATTGGGTTCAAAAAGATGAAAATCACTTGGCAAGATAAAGGCTAAAAAAATAGCAGGAAAACCAGCGCCACTACCGATATCGACTATATTTTTTGCTTTAGAAAAATCAAAATATTTAAGAATTTCAATACTGTCTAAAATATTTTCATCTATATTTTTTAATTGGGTAAGATTATGAATACGGTTGAATTTATTTAGAAGCTCTTTATAGATTTTAAGCTTGGCTCTAAAATCTTCTTCGTTAAAATCAGATAAAATTAAATTTAAAAAATCCAAATTCAAAATAAATGCCCCATTTGATTTTGTTTTACCTCTAAATAATTTGCATTGAAACGATTAGGATTTATAAGTATAGGAACACGCGCCATAATCTTATCTTGTATAGAATGAATTTTTTGTGGATTGTTGGTAAGTAAATTAACCTTAGAAATTTTATAATGTTTTAGTATAAATTCCACTATTTCATAAGTTCTTTCATCCGCTTTAAAACCCAATTGATGATTAGCCTTTATAGTATCAAAACCTTTATCTTGTAAAGCATAGGCATTGACTTTATTAAAAAGTCCGATTCCACGTCCTTCTTGTCTTAGGTAAATTACCATTCCGCCATGTTTTTCTATATATTTTAATGAAAATTCAAGTTGTTCTCCGCAATCGCATTTTAAGCTTCCTAAAGCATCCCCCGTTAAACATTCTGAATGAATTCTTAAATTTAGGATATCTTGTGGAGTATTTTTAAATATGCATAAATGTTCTTTTTCTCCTTCTTTGAAGCTTTGAATTTGAAAACTACCCCATTTGCTAGGTAGATTTGCAATTTCTGAAATTTTTATATTCATTTACTACTCTTTATAATCAAAATTATGATAACATTGTAGCAAAAAAAGGACAAAAAATGTTTAAAAGATTCCGAAGGCTTAGGCTTAATGAGAATTTAAGATCTATGGTAAGAGAACACACTCTTAGTGTAAATGATCTTATTTATCCTCTTTTTGTTGTAAATGGCAAAGGAATTAAAAAAGAAATTTCATCTATGCCTGATGTATTTCAAATGAGTTTAGATGAAATTTTAAAAGAATGTAAAATCATAAGCGAACTCGGTATAAAAGCGATTATTCTTTTTGGTGTTCTTGAAAATGATAAAAAAGATAGCTGCGGAAGTGATGCGATGGATGATGAGGGGCTTATTGCAAGAAGTATAAGAGAGATAAAAAAAGAATTTCCAAATCTTTTTATTATCAGCGATCTCTGCTTTTGTGAATATACAGATCATGGGCATTGTGGAATAATTGATCCTAAAACTAAAAGCGTAGATAATGACGCAACTTTAGAAATTTCAGCCAAGCAAGCCTTAGTCCATGCAAGAGCAGGGGTTGATATGATAGCACCTAGCGGGATGATGGATGGTATTATAGAAACCTTGCGTAAAGCTTTAGATGAGGAAGGTTTTGAAAATTTACCTATAATGGCATATTCTACTAAATTTGCTTCAAGTTATTATGGTCCATTTCGTGATGTAGCAGATTCAACGCCAAGTTATGGAGATAGAAAAAGCTATCAAATGGATTTTGCAAATGGAAAAGAAGCTTTAGAAGAAAGCTTAGAAGATGAAGCACAAGGAGCGGATATTTTAATGGTAAAACCCGCTTTAGCTTATCTTGATGTGGTGAAAGAAATTTCACTTCATTCTAATTTGCCTTTGTGTGTTTATAATGTGAGCGGTGAGTATGCTATGCTAAAAGTAGCGGGTCGTGCAGGGGTGATTGATTATGAAAAAGTTTTATATGAAACAATGATAGCCTTTAAAAGGGCGGGTGCAAAGCTGATTATCACTTATCACGCTAAAGAATTAGCCAAAATGTTAAAAGGAGAAAAATGAGACATTTTTTAACACTAAGAGACTTTTCTAAATATGAAATTTTAAGCCTTGTAGAGCATGCAAGTGAGCTTAAAAAAAATCCTAAAAAGCTTTTACAAGATAAAACTTTAGCAATGATTTTTGAAAAAAACTCCACAAGAACTAGAATGGCTTTTGAGCTTGCTATCACAGAACTTGGTGGAAAGGCTTTATTTTTAAGCAGTAATGATTTGCAATTAAGCCGAGGTGAGCCTATAAAAGACACGGCTAGAGTGATTGGGGCTATGGTTGATTTTGTGATGATGAGAGTAAATAAGCATGAAAGTTTAGTAGAATTTGCAAAATACTCCAAAGCTCCGGTTATCAACGCTTTAAGTGAGCTTTATCATCCAACGCAGGTTTTAGGGGATTTACTAACTATAAAAGAATGTGGCAAAATGCAAGATGATGTAGCTAAAGTAGCCTTTGTAGGTGATAGTAATAATATGTGCAATTCTTGGCTTGTTACAGCTGCAATTTTGGGATTTGACTTTAGTGTTGCATTACCAAAAAATTACGAAATCAATAGCGAAATTTTAGAATTTGCCAAAGAAAAAGCAAAAATTTCAGGAGCAAAAATCCTTTTAACTCATGATAAATTTGAAGCTATGAAAGGCAAAGATGTAGTTATTACCGATACTTGGGTTTCTATGGGTGAAGAGAGCGAAAAAGAAAAGAAAATTAAAGATTTTGATGGCTTTATTATTGATGAAGAGGCTATGAATGCGGCAAATCAAGATGCTATTTTATTGCACTGCTTACCTGCCTATAGGGGTTATGAAGTAAGCGAAGAAAGCTTTGAAAAGCATTCAAAAGTGATTTTTGAAGAAGCAAGAAATCGCCTTTATGTGGTAAAAGCCTTGCTTTGCTTTTTAGATAAGGAAAAATAAGATTTTATATAATTTCATAAGTTAGAGAAGATAGGATAAGGAGTTTTTAGTGAAAGAACTTGAAAAATATAGCAATTGCTTAAAACGTATCGATGAATTTAGCCAAAATTTAGGCATGAAAAAAGAAGATAGAGCTATATTTGAAATGAAGCAAAGTGAGAATGAAAACGAAAAATGCCTGATACTTAAAAACGGTAGTTTTGATTCTCCTGAACCTTGGTTTATAATGGATGAAAATGATCAAATTCATACACTTGTTTCTTTAAACAGTCTTAAAAATATTTTAGAGAATTTAAAACAAACTCAAAAAGAGAATTTCGAACTTCGCCTCGAAAAAGCGATTTATCAGCAAATTCCTATTGATTTTAGCGATGTGTGGATAGTGGCAATGGATGAGATAAAACGCAAGGCGCAAGAGGGTGTTATGGAGATCAGTATTGATCTTGAAAAATTACTTGCAGATATCAAAAAAGAACATCCAAATTTATTTGTAGATATGCAAGCCATGGTAGAAAGGGTAAAAAATAATGAGAGATTATAAAGCTTTTGTGAAATATTCTAAGGCGGGGCCACGTTATACTTCTTATCCTACCGCAGTGGAATTTAACACAAATTTTAAATACGAAGAATATATAGAAATTTTAAAAAAGCAAAACAAAGCTTTATCGCTTTATTTTCATTTGCCTTTTTGTAGGAGTGCTTGTTATTTTTGTGGCTGTAATGTTATTTATACTGCCAAAGAAGAAAGCAAGGAGAGATATTTAAAATATCTTTTTCAAGAACTTGATATTTTAAGCACTATTATAGATACCAAAAGAGAAGTGGTGCAAATGCACTTTGGTGGTGGAACACCTACTTTTTTTAGCGCTAAACAGCTAGAAAGTTTGATTTTAAAAATTAAATCCGTTTTTAGAAATTTTGCTAAAGATGCTGAAATCAGTTGTGAAATTGATCCGCGTTTTTTAAACGAAGAGCAAGCTGATGTTTTAACCAAAAATGGTTTTAATCGTATCAGTTTTGGGGTGCAAGATTTTGATGAAAGAGTGCAAAAAGAAATTCATAGAATTCAACCCTTTGAACTAACGCAAAATGCTTTAAAATTAGTAAGAGATAGAGGGATAAAATCTGTCAATATGGATTTGATCTACGGTCTGCCTTTTCAAAGTTTGCAAAGTTTTGCTAAAACTTTAGAAAAAGCTATGCTTTTAAATCCGGATCGTTTGGCTATTTTTAATTACGCTCATGTGCCTTGGCTGAAGAAAAATATGAGAAAATTTGATGAAAATACTTTGCCAAGTCCTGATGTCAAGCTTGAAATTTTGGAATTTTGTGAGAAATTTTTGACTCAAAATGGTTATAAAATGATAGGTATGGATCATTTTGCCAAAGAAGAAGATGAGCTTTTTAAAGCTTTGGAAAATGGGACTTTGCATAGGAATTTTCAAGGCTATACTACCAAGGGTGGTGCGGATTTGATCGGCATAGGACTTACTAGTATAGGAGAAGGACAAAGTCACTATGCACAAAATTTTAAAGATATGCCAAGCTACGAAGCTGCGATTAGCGAGGGGAGATTGCCTTTTGAAAGAGGGGTTAAATTAAGCTATGATGATGAGCTTAGAAAAGCTGTAATTATGGATTTGATGGCAAATTTTAGACTAGATATTAAAGCCATAGAGAAAGAATTTAAAATCAATTTTAAAGAGTATTTTAAAGAGGATTTAAAAGCTCTGGAAGAATACAAAGAATTTATTGACTTAAATGAAAACTTTATTTTAGTAAATGAAACGGGTGTTTTGCTGATACGAAATATAGCTATGTGTTTTGATGCTTATATGAAAAATATAAGCGAAGATAAAAAAGTCTTTTCTAAAACAGTTTAATGGGGTGATGATGAATTTTGGTCAAATAAGTGATGCTTGTGTTAAATGCGGAAAATGTATACCAGTTTGTACCATCCATGAAGTAAATCGTGATGAAACTACAAGTCCTAGGGGTTTTTTAGATCTTTTGGCAGCTTATAAGGAAGAAAAACTAGAGCTAAACAAAGAGGCTAAAAAGATTTTTGAATCCTGTTTTTTGTGTACCAATTGCGTCGAAGTTTGCCCGAGTAAATTAAGAGTGGATAATGCCATCGAAGAAGTGCGCTATGATATAGCTAAAAAATTCGGTATAGCATGGTATAAAAAGATTATCTTCTTTTTCCTAAGAAGGCGTAAAATTTTAGATTTAGCTGCAAAATTAGGCTATGTGTTTCAAAGCTGTGCTTTTAAAATTCAAGGTCAAGGTAAAAATGTAGGCATGAAGGCTAAATTTTCTATGCCTTTTGTTAAAAAAGGAAGATTGCTTACAAGTTTTAATAAAAAAAGTTTTTTAAATTCAAACCCTGATTTTATTGACAATGGTGGAGAAAAAACTATAGGCTTTTTTGTGGGTTGCTTGGCAAATTATTTTTATATAGATACAGCTAATGCTGTGCTTAAGATCGCAAAAGAAGTAAAAATCAATGTAGATTTAATGAAAGAGCAAGTTTGTTGTGGCGCACCGCAATTTTTTACAGGTGATTTTAAAAGTGTTGAAATTTTGGCTAAAAAAAATATAGAATATTTTGAAAAAAAACTAGAAAAACTGGATGCTATTATCATCCCTGAGGCAACTTGCTCGGCAATGTTGAAAATCGATTTAGAACATTTTTTTAATATGCAAAATGAGCCAGAGTGGGCTAAAAGAGCCCAAAAGATTTCTTCTCATATTTATATGGCTAGCGAGTATTTTTATAAATTTACAAGCTTGAAAGAGCTTTTAGAAAGCAAGAAAAAGCTTAATTATAGCATTACTTATCATGATCCTTGTCATGCAAGAAAAATGCAAGGAGTTTTTAAAGAACCTAGAGAGCTTTTAAAGGCAAATTATCATTTTGTCGAAATGAGTGATTCTAATACATGCTGTGGTTTTGGCGGAGTAAGTATGCAAACAGATTATTATGATAGATCCTTGAATGTAGGGCTTAAAAAAGCAAGTATGATTGATGAAAGCAAGGCTTGTGTAGTCAGTGCTGAATGTTCTGCATGCAGGATGCAAATTTCAAACGCTTTGGAGCAAAATTCTAGTAAAGCGATTTTTGAAAGTCCTTTGGAGCTTATAGCGAAAGCTTTATAGATGAAAATAATTTTTCAAGGTAAAAGCGATGAGTATGAAATAGAAAAATCGTATTTTTGCAATAGGGCGTTTATAGTTAAAGATAAAATTCCCAATCGAGATAAGATTGATTTTGTAAGCGATAATATAACGCTTTTAGAATTTAGCGATCATAGCTTTGAATTTGATGAAATTTTAAAATGCTTACATGATGAAAATGAAGAAAATACTATCATAGTTGAGGAAATTTTTGTAAAAAATACAACAAATCAAATAGAGCAAGATAAAGAGTTAAGTCATTCACTTTTAGAAATAAAAGTCGATGAAACTCCTAAAAACAATATAAAATTTACCCCATTTAATGCTTTTTCAAGAATCTTTAATAAAGACTGTTTTGTTTTTATATCAAATAATTGCAAGCAAAAAGAAAGCATAAGTGTGGAAAAAAATCAAAAGTTGAATATTTTCGAAACATTGAAAATTGAAGACTTGGATACTAGTTTTGCAAAGATTGAAATTGTAGATTATGATGCTGATAATGATAGTATGAATTTTGATCTTGATGCTTTTCCTAGCGGGGCAAGTTATAAGTATGGAATTTCTCAAAATACTATGTATATAATTTTGCAAGGAAAAATGTCTAGTTTTTCATTGCTTAATTTTTTAAAAAGTTTTGTTTATAAAAATAAAAAAGAGCTAGCTCGTGAAAAGACATTTGTTTTGACACTAAATCACAAACCAGCTTATGAGCTTAAAGCTTCTTTTATTTGAAATTATTTATTGATATTTTCAATATCGGAGCGATTTCTTTCAATCAAAGAGCGATTGTTTTGAGTAATGTTTTTAAGCTCGTTGATTTCCTCTTTTATATTTTGTATACTTTGCGTCAAAAGCTCGAGTTTTTTCTCATAGCGCATGATAAGCATAAATACAATAAATAAAAATACAATAATCAAAAATACAAAAAAATACTGCACTTGTTCTCCTTTGTTCTTGTTTATAATACTATAATAATTTTCTTAAAAAGAGATGATTTTAGCTATTAATTTTTAATTTTGTAAAATCAAATACAACAAAACAAATCTTTTTTAGATTTTTTTATTTAAAGTAAAAATTGTACTTGAAAATTAATCTAAAATTTCAAGCACAACTTCTTCTTTTAAACCCTTGGTTTGAATTTCCTTAAGATTTAGATTTGGTGGAAGATGATTTAGGATATCAGCATTGTTCTTGGCTTTAATCTTTGCACAAAGAGCAAGTAAAATCCCCCTATAAGCCTTGGCAAAATGACTTACTACTTTGCCTTTTTTTATAAATTTATAAGTGCTAAATTTGCATTTTGGGGTATAAAATTTATCGTAAAAACCTGCTCTTAAATCAAGCAATTCTTCATTTTCTAAATATTCATCCAAAGCTTTACTAAAATGTTCTTTATAAAATTTTTCTATGGCAAAATCATTTATTTTCGCACCTTGTTTGAATTTATAAAAAGGCAAACGATCACTTGCTTTAACCACTCCAAAAAGATTTGAAAAAATAAGAGTGTTTGTAAGGATATATTCTTGACTTTCTTTATCTAAAGTATCAAATTTTAAATACTCATAACTTACTCCACTATAAAGCGTTATGGCTTTTTGGGTAGGAGAGCTTTTTAAATCTCTTTGAAAATTAGAAATTTCATTTTCGTTTTTTATGCCAAAAAGCTCTTGCAAAGCTTTTAAATCAGCATTCTTGATATATTCTTCATATTTTTTTACAGCTTGCATTCTAAAGTCAAATAAATTTTCAAATATAAAAGAGTTTTTGTCTATAGGTTTTTCTTTGCAAGTGTTATTTTTACTTTCACTTGGGGAGAATAAAATCTTCAATTTCGTCCTTTTTAAGTCTTTAAATCGAGAAATAAAAAGTATCTAAAAATATATAAAACTAGGCTTAAAATAAAATCAAGTATTAAAGAGTATATATGGAGAGTTACTCTCCATATTGGTTAAAAATTTGCCGTGTCTCCAAGCATTACAGGAAGCATCATGAAGCCAAAGAGTATTTTGAGTGTTTCTGTAAAATCTTGATTGTTAATAGTTAGTTTTTCTATAACATTAACATTTTCTTTATAATAATCACTCAATGCAATAGGTTTAAAGACAGTTTCTAAATCAAGCTTATAAACTGTATCTTTAGTGATCTCATTTAGAGCCAATAAAGCTTTGTCTATAAGTAAAGTTTGCTCTTCATTGTGGCTTTGAATTTTAAGAGCTTCTAAACCACCCTTAGCGATTGTGATATAGTTTTCAAAAACACCTTTTGTATCCAAAGAAGAATTGATTTTAAAGTTGTTTAGGATAATATTTTCTTGTATAGGTTGAGCAAATTCTTTTTGATCTAAGAGTTGTTCTATGATTTTTCCATCCATTGCATAGGTTTCTGTGTTGAATTTAATTCCTTTTTCTTCAAAAAAATCAAGTAATTTTTGCTTATAATCAAAATTTAAATTCATATCAAAATTTAAGTCTTGGTTGTTTATTTTCATGTTGAAAATATTATTATAATCATTGTTTTTTGTAAAAACTGAATTTTCAAATGAAATTGTAAAAACACCCGAGCTAAGTTTGCTGATATAATCTCTAATTTTTGGATCATTTTGAGTTAAGCTTGCATTGATATCGCTCACCACTCTTTCTCCAAGCTTAAATTCTTTTAAAGTAAAGCTTGTTTTTAAATTTTTATTATTGCTAAATAGGTTGCTGTAGTAATCCTTAAAGGAGATTAAACCTTGCTCTTTTCCTGTATAAATTTCATTAGAATAAATTTCTAAATTTTTTGCTTCGATAAGCTTTTGTTCTGTTTGGGTATTATCTTTTGCAAAAACATTAAAATTAGGACTTAAACATTTGATAAACATTCCATCGCTTTTGCAGGAAAAATTTGAAATTTCTATCCTAGTATTTGTATCTTGCTGAAATTCTTTAAGTGTTTCATTTATTTGAGCATTAAGACGCTCCTCGTATTTTGTAACTGTGTTTTTATCAAGCGAACTGCTGCACGCTGAAAAGAAAAACGCAATGCCTAGAGTTAAGGCAATACTTTTTTTCATAAATTCCTCTCCTTTAGTATAGTTTTAAAAATAAATTATAACAATCCTATACTTAAAATTTTTAAATACATTTTGTAAGAGTATTACTTTTTTACACAAAGAAAGAATAATTTCATCTTAAAAAATTGAAATATGCTTTTTTTTAAAGTATAATGCTTTTGCATTTTTTGCAAAATAAATTAAGGGTTTACACCAAGAAAGGAAAAGTATGAAAAAAATGCTTTTAAGTATTTTTACGACCTTTGTTGCAGTATTTTTGGCTGCTTGTGGAGGAAATTCAGATTCAAACGCTTTAAATTCTCTTGAAAAGATTAAACAAGAAGGAGTGGTGAGAATAGGGGTTTTTGGAGATAAGCCACCTTTTGGTTATGTGGATGAAAAAGGTGCAAATCAAGGTTATGATATAGTCTTGGCTAAACGCATAGCAAAAGAACTCTTAGGAGATGAAAACAAGGTGCAGTTTGTATTGGTTGAAGCTGCAAATAGGGTGGAATTTTTAAAATCAAATAAGGTTGATATTATTTTAGCTAATTTTACTCAAACACCTGAAAGGGCAGAGCAAGTGGATTTTTGTTTGCCTTATATGAAAGTGGCTTTGGGTGTAGCTGTGCCTCAAGATAGCAATATCAGTAGCGTAGAGGATTTAAAAGATAAAACCTTACTTTTAAATAAAGGAACTACTGCTGATGCGTATTTTACAAAAGAATATCCTGATATCAAAACATTAAAATATGATCAAAATACTGAAACTTTCGCTGCTTTAATGGACCAAAGAGGCGATGCTTTAAGCCATGATAATACTTTACTTTTTGCATGGGTAAAAGATCATCCTGAATTTAAAATGGCTATTAAAGAGTTAGGTAACAAAGATGTAATTGCTCCTGCTGTTAAAAAAGGCAACAAAGAGCTTAAAGAATTTATCGATAATTTAATCGTAAAATTAGGAGAAGAACAATTCTTCCATAAAGCTTATGAGGAAACTTTAAAAACTCATTTTGGAGATGATGTAAAAGCTGATGATGTAGTTATCGAAGGTGGTAAAATTTAACAAAAAAAGGGCTTTTGCCCTTTTTTTAATTTATCAGGATAAAGTATGCAAAAAAAATACAAAAATATAATTTATGCTTCCTTAGGCGGAATTTTAGAATTTTATGATTTTGTGCTTTTTGCCTTTTTTTTGGATATTTTTGCTAAAGTTTTTTTTCCTCAAAATGATACTTTTTGGATGCAAATAAATGCTTATATAGCTTTTGGTGCTGCTTATTTGGCGCGTCCTTTTGGATCCATTATTATGGCGCATTTTGGCGATAGATACGGGCGTAAAAATATTTTTTACATATCTATGCTTTTTATGGTTTTGCCTAGTTTTGCTTTGGCGTTTTTGCCAAGCTATGAGAGTATAGGTATACTTGCTACATTGATTTTATTTTTAATTCGTATTTTACAAGGCTTAGCTGTAGGGACAGAAGTAAGCGGAGCTTGGGTATATGTAAGTGAATTTGTTAGAGGGCGTCAAATTCCTTTAGCTTTGGGTTTTATCTCAGCAACTTTGACTGTGGGTTTGTTGCTAGGAAATCTTGCCACTTTAGGGATAAGATCTTATTTTAGTGCGCAAGAGGTTGAAGAGTATGCTTGGAGAATTCCTTTTATCGTAGGAGGATTTTTTGGATTCTTTGCATTATTTTTAAGAACAAAACTCAGCGAAACTCCTGAATTTGAAAGAATAAAAAAAGAAGACAAGCTTTTAAATTTTCCTTTAAAAGATGCACTTAAAACTTACAAAACAAGCATGCTAGTATGCTTTTTAATGACTGTTGTTTTAACCAGTGGTGTAGCAACCTTGATGATATTGCCAAAGTATCTTGAAGGGTTATTATTGATTGATAAAACTTCGGCTTTATGGATACAAAATTTTGCTATTTTGGCTGTTATTTTAGGAGCTTTGGTTCAAGGAATTTTGGCCAGCAGATGGGGAAGTTATAAAATTTGTTCTATTTTTAGTATAGCCTTTATGTTTTTTGGTGTGCTTTTTAGTTTTTATGATACAAATTTCTTATTTTATTTTTTACTTGCTTGTTTTGCTCAGGGAATTATTACTTTTGCTCCTGTTTTTATGACTCAAATTTTTAAAAGCGAGCTGAAATTCAGCGGGCTTAGTTTTGCTTATAATATTTCTTATGCACTTTTAGGATTTTTAACCCCTTTTATAGTCAATGCTTTTTATAAAGAATACATGGGTGTTTATCTTATAGTGGTAGGGTGCTGCTCCTTATTTAGCGTGTTTTTACTCAAACGCATTTTTACAAGGAGCGAAGCAAAAGAACTAAGCGTTATCTTTTAAAACTTCAAAAACAACTCTAGATATTTTTTCTACTGAAGCAATTTCACAATGTTCATCGGTTGAATGAGGATTGTGGATATTTGGCCCTATAGAAGCACATAATAGCTCTTGTTTCTTTTCTATGATACCACATTCTAATCCCGCATGAATAGCCGAAACTCTAGCTTTGGGTGATACTTTTTTAAGAGCTTTTAACACTTTATCACTCAGTGCGTTAGCTTTACCTTCCCAAGGAGGATAAAAATTAAAACTTCTTACTTTATAATCAAAAGCTTTAAAAAATTCCAAGGTTTCAAATTCTATCTGTTTTAAACCATCCAATACATTAGATCTTGCAAAAAGTTCAAGTTTGATTTGTTGATTTTCCATTTTTAAAGTGGCTAAATTGATGCTAGTTTGCACTATGCCCAAATTTTCATCATAAGCTCTAACTCCATGTGCAAAAGTATTGATGGTGTTTAAAAGTTTTTCATTTTGATCGCAAATTTCAAATTCACCTTCTTCTTTAAATTCGCATTTTATCCACTCATTGCCTTTTACTTCATTTTTAAAATGCACCAAAGCCTTTGCGTGTTTAGGTATAGAATTTATCCTTTCTCCACCTTCAAAAGAGATGATTTCTCCTTTATTTTCTTTGATAAATTTAGCCATTTCTTTAATAGAGCTTTTTTCATTGCGCACGATATTGATCCCCGAATGTCCCCCTTTAAAATTTTGTGCTTGAAGTTCATAAATTTTACCCCTTGCTTTAAGAGTGCTAAAGCTTAACTCAGCTTCTATATCTACTCCACCTGCACAACCTATCATGATCTCATCATCGCTTTCATGATCTAAATTTAAAAGCATTTTGGAACTTAAAGTGTGTTCGAGTGAATTTACCCCCATCAGTCCGACTTCCTCATCATTTGTAAAAAGACATTCTAGATTTTCAAATTCAGCCATAGCGCTCATCATGATGGCTATCCCTATACCATTATCTGCTCCAAGACTTGAATTTTTAGCCCTTAAAAAGCCATTTTCTTCATATACTTCTACCTTTGGAGCTTCTCCCATGCAAACCATATCATAATGACTTTGGAGGCAAATTTTAGGATTTCCTTTGATAGCATGGATATTTCCTGCTTTGTCTATACTTACTTTAAAGCCTTTATCTTTGGCGTAAGAGCTTAAAAATTCTTTCATTTGTTCTGTTTCATAGCTGCAATGTGGAACCTTGCATAAATTTTTAAAATTTTCTATAACATTTTGCATTCTATCTCCTTTTTTTGTTAAAATTATGGCATATTTTTCAAAATTCAAGGAAACAATGAGAATAAATTATAAAAAATTATTAAACTTAAGAAAAATTGCAAGTGATCCTAAAAAACTTTTAGCACTTTTAATCTTTTCCTTGGTGCTTATTTTTGTACAAAATTATATAGCTGAAAATCCTAGTTTTAAAGCCCAAGTGATGAGAGTAGTTGATGGCGATACTATAGAGGTGAGTGCAAATAATGAAATCACTAAAATACGATTTTTTGGTATAGATGCGCCTGAGTTAAAGCAAAATTTTGGAAAGCAATCAAAAGCGGCACTGGATAAAATTTTAAAAGGCAAAGAAGTTTATATTTTTTATAAAAACAAAGATATTTATGGCAGAACGGTTGCTATTGTAAAATTTAATGATGTGGATATTAATCAATTTTTAGTAAGTCAAGGGTATGCGTGGGCGGATACATACTATACTAGTGCTTATATTAAAGAGCAAGAAAAAGCTCAGAAAAATAAATTAGGTCTTTGGAAGGATGATAATCCAATAGAGCCTTATAAATGGCGAAAACAAAATAGATTTTAAAGGTAGAGAATGAAAAAATATATTTTAATACTAGCTTTGCTTTTCGGAATATCAGGATGTTTTGTAAACGAAAGAGGCATTTCAAATAGATTTTATGATGATTGTCGTGAGTATTATGATGCGAGCGGAACTTATCATAAAGAGTGTCCTAAAAATTGGGTAGATATTAAAATGACTCCCTAAGGAGTTATTTGCGTAAAGATGCTGCTAGTGCTGATGCCATAGCTTCAGGATTTACCGCACCTGTTGGAGATTCTGAATTTTCTCCTGCTTTGGCTGCATTAAGAGGAGGTCGCTTGAGTTTGAATATGTGCTCATCCGTGCTAACAACTTGTATAGTCGCTTCAAACATTTTAATTTCTTTTACATGCCCTACAACTTTTACATCTCGTTTTTTAGAAGTTTCATCAAATAAAGCATGAGCTTCAAGTTCTAAAACATCGCCTAATTTAAGCGGAGCATAAAAGAAACATTTTGAACCGATAATAACAGAGAATTCTTTATTGATTGAAGCTTGTGCAACATAGTTTGCAGCAGCAAAAATAAAAGCATCAAAAATTAAACCTTGCTCATCTATAACCATATCACTCGTAGTTATAAGTATGGATTTTGCAAAATTTTTATCAAGCTCGACTATGGTGCCTGCTAAAGAGGTATTGATTTCTGGGCAAGTTAAAAGTTCAGATCTTACACGAGAAATATCCTCAGCGGACGCATATTCTTCAAGCTGTGCGTATTCTTCAAAAGTATCTTTTTTAGCCATTTTTGAGCCTTTGGTGATCTATATTATCTACTTCAAAACATTTCTTAAGGCTATATCGACCCAGTAAGCAAAAAATTTATACCTTTATGCGAACATAGACTCTTTTAGGCGCCTCATAGCCTTCGATAGTAAGGTTTTTATTGTTTGGATCTAAAAAATTTTCTAAAGAAAAAGAATCGATCCATTCTGTTTTTCTCTGTTCATTTTCATCTGTTACTTTTGTAGCTAGGATTTCAAATTCCTTAAATCCTGCTCTTTCGCACCAATTTTTTAAAGCACTAATACTAGGAACAAAATAAATATTAGGGATTTTAGAATAAGTTTTATTAGGAACTAGGGCAATTTCTCTTGGATCATCTATATACATAGTGTCTAAAAACACAGTTCCGTTTTTATTTAATCCTGCTTTTAAATCTTTTAGCATTTTTACTGGATCACTTCTGTGATAAATCACTCCAAGGCAGAAAATCACATCAAATTTCAACTCATATTTTGGCAAATCCTCCACACCTAAAAGCTCATACTTTATAGGAGTTTTAGCAAGAGCATTTATGAGTTCAAATTGTAAGCGATATTTGATCGAAGGATCAAAGCCTATGAGTTTTTTTGGATTAAATTCGAGCATTTTAAACATATAATAGCCGTTATTACAACCAATATCAGCAACACATTTTTGAGAAATTTCTTTCATAAAGGGTTTTAGGATATTGAATTTAATAAAGCTTTGCCATTCTGTATCTATGAAAAGATCATCTATTTTAAAAGGTCCTTTTCTCCATGGTTTTAATTCTTTTGCAAGTTCTAAAATTTCATTTTCTGCTTGAGAGTTTGTTTTTAGGATGACGCTATCTTCTAAATAAAGTTTAGAATTCAGTTCGATTTTTTTCAAATTTTCAATTTTGGAAAATAGGGGATGATTTAAGAATTGTTTTTCAAGTGGATTTTCTTGCATATTTTTCCTTGATAGTCTAAATTTTTAAAATAATAACAAAAAGAATTTGATTGTAGGTTAAAATATGTATAATTATACATATTTTAAGAAATTTTTTATAATATAAATTTCATTTTATCTATTGCTCAAAAAACTACGGTTTAATATCCTCTTTATGATAAATCATCGATCGCATTCTTTGCTGCTAAAAAAGTTTAAATATTGTATAATTTTTTTAAAAAAAGGATTTTTATGAGTGGTGATGATGTTTTCTTTTTTGGCGCGGGTTTTTCAAAATCTTTAAATAATTCTTACCCAACTCTTGCTGAGCTATCAGAATATTTTTTAGAGAATGGTTTTATATATGAAAATGAAAAAATTTATAAAGATAATTTAGAGCAACTTTTAACTTATCTTATAACACCTTTGCCTTTTAAAACAAAAGAAGACATCTTAAGAGATGAGGCTTCTTATCTTGAAAAAATTAATAAAATAAGTAAGTTTTTTATAGAATTGTTAGAAACTAAAGAAATTGACAAAAATAATAAATATATTTTAAACCTTTCGCAATATATTAATGATAATAAATGCACTTGTATAACACTAAATTATGACTTATTGCTTGAAGAAATACTATTTTTAACACATGAAAATTCATATCAAGATATAGATTCGTATGATGTTTTTTATAAAATACCAATAAAACAAATTGATGAACGAAAAAATACAAAAAGCAATAATTATGGTTTTAATTTTTATCAAGGCGATTTTAATATAAATAATAATTTTGTGGAGATAATAAAACTCCATGGCTCTATTAATTGGTATTGTGATCAAGCATATAGCAATAGTCAAATATATTCTTTTATGGAAAAAGTAGATAGATATAAAGATGAATTATTTGTTGATTTAAAACCGCTTATTATTCCCCCTATACTTGATAAAACAAATAACTATAATCATATTTTGTTACGGTCTTTATGGAAGAAGGCTTTTAAGGCTATACAAAAGGCTAAAAATATTTATATTTATGGTTTTTCTTTTCCTATAACAGACTTATCCGTTGTCTATCTTTTTAAAAGCGCTCTTCAAAATAAACAAGACTATAAAATATATGTTATCAATACTAAGAGCCATATTGATGATAAAAAGAAAAGATATAATGAAATTTTTGGAGAGGAAAAATGTGATTTTAGTTTTTGTTGTGATGATAATCTAGAAAAATTAGCCAAGCATTTAAATAAAAAATTTTAATTACTCATGTAGTCATTTTTTAAAGCTTGAAGTATAGATAGTTGTATTTTTTAAATAGCTTTTGTAAAAAGTTAGGAAAAATCATAAAATAAAAAACCCTTAAAGTCCTAACTTTTAGATATTTATCAGTGTTCTAATTTATTATAATTTGTAGAAATTTATAGTATAAATGGTGCGGTTAGCGAGATTTGAACTCGCACACGCGGAGCGCACCACCCCCTCAAGATGGCGTGTCTACCAATTCCACCATAACCGCAAAAAAGTAAAAAGATAAAAGCTCTATCTGAATAGAGCTTTTTATAGATCAAGCAAAAACTATAAAAGGATTTGCGTAAAGTGCTATAAGAGCAATTACAAGAGCGTAAATAACTTGCGCTTCTATCATCGCCAATGCAATAAACATTGTCGTCATTAATTTTGGTCCAAGTCCTGGGTTTCTAGCTGTTCCTGCTATAGTAGCTGCTGCAGTATTACCCATACCGATAGCACCACCTAATGCAGCCACGCCAAGTCCTAAGCCTGCTGCTAAAACAGAAAACGCTTTGATCCACATATTTATAGCTTCTTGTTCAACAGGTGCATTAGCTTCAGCTGCGAAAGCAGTTGCTGCAAGAGCTAAAAATAGAAAAAATATTTTTTTCATTGTTTTAACCTTTCTTTAAAATATAAATTTCAATGTTTAAACCAGTTCGGCTTGCGTATCCCTACTTAAGATTTAAAATTGAAGTTGAAAATATATCAAAAAATATCTTTAAATTTATTGAAATTTACCAAATTTCACATTTTTAAATTATTTTTATCATTTTCAATAAAGATTAAAACTTTTTTTGCTTTAATAATACTTTAAAATAATTTTTTGATACAAGGTTGTAAATTTTGAATTCTAAATTTTCGAAAATAGGTTTTATTTTAGCAGTTGCCGGTTCAGCTGTAGGCTTAGGAAATGCTTGGAAATTTCCTACTTTAGTAGGGCAAAGTGGCGGTTCTGCTTTTATATTGCTTTATGTTATTTTAACTTTGGGTGTAGGTTTTGTTATTTTTTTAGCAGAGCTTAGTATAGGAAAGATCAGTGAAAAAGATCCTGTAAATGCTTATGAAAAGCTTGCCCCTTCAAACAAAAAGGCTTGGTCTTACGCAGGTTTTACTATGATAGGAGCGATTTTAATCGTTTCTTTTTATACTTTAGTGATCGGCTGGATACTCAAATACGCATATTTAAGCATAAGCGGGAATTTATATCCTGATCTTAATACAAGTTCTACTGAATTTGGAAAATTAATTTCAAGCGATTTTTTAAGTCAATTTGTATGTTTTACTTTGATTTTTATGATTGTTTTTTACACGGTGTCTAAGGGCGTAAAAAATGGTATTGAAAAATTAAATGTTTGGATGATGCCGGCTTTATTTATCTTGCTTATTTTAATGCTTGTTTATGCAATGACCAAAGATGGCTTTATGATGGCAGTTGAATTTCTTTTTGTGCCTGACTTTTCTAAGATCAGTACTTCTAATGTGCTTGAGGCTTTGGGACTTGCTTTCTTTAGCTTGTCTTTAGGGGTAGGGACTATCATCACTTATTCGGCGAGTTTGCCTGAGCGTACAAATTTTATCACCAGTACTTTAAATATTATTTTTATCAACCTTCTTATCGGTCTTTTAATGGGCTTAGTCGTTTTTACTTTTATCTTTGAATTTGGTTTTGATGCGAGTAAAGAGGGGCCAGGTTTGATTTTCGTTTCTTTAGCGACCTTGTTTCAAAAACTTGGACTTATAGGGCATATTTTTGGAGCGGCTTTTTTCATATCTTTGATTTTTGCAGGTATTACTTCAGCGGTTTCCATGATAGAGCCTTTTGCTTTTTACTTAATCAATACTTTTGGAATGAGCCGTAAAAAAGCTTTGATTTTAATAGGGGTTATAGTTTATACCTTAGGAATTTTATGTATTTTATCTTCTTTAGATTCGACTGCATTTAAAATTTTTGGTTTCAGTGTTTTTGATCTTTTGGACACTTTATCAAGTAAAATCATCATGCCTTTGGGTGGTATTTTGGCTGCTGTTTTTGTAGGTTTTGTAATCAAAAAAGAAACTTTAAGAATTTTATTTGCTCCATATATGAAAGGTATATTTTTTGAACTTTGGTATATCTTTTTAAGATTTATTTCGCCTTTGGCGGTTATCATTGTTATGATCAGTGCTTTTTTAAAGTAAAGTCGGATTAAAAATGAGGACATATTTTTCAAAAATAGGTTTCATTTTAGCCGTTGCGGGCGGAGCTGTGGGTTTAGGAAATGCTTGGAAATTTCCAACCCTAAGCGCTGAAAATGGTGGCTTTGTTTTTGTTCTTTTGTATTTATTTTTTACTTTAAGTATAGGCTTTAGTATTTTTCTAGCCGAAGTGTCGATGGGGCGTTTAAGCAGAAGTGATTTAGCAAATGCTTACTACACTCTTGCCAAAAGCCATGCTAAAAAATGGCGTTATGGTGGAATTTTTACTTTGGGTGGAATTTTTGTTCTTTCTTTTTATTTAGTCATTATGGGTTGGGTTTTAAAATATGCCCTAACCAGTCTTTATTATTTGCCTAAAAATTTAGAGCAGGCAGGAAGTGATTTTTCTACTTTAATCAGTGCTGATTTAACTAATTCTATTATATTTTTTTCTTTGTCTTTTTTTATGACTTTATTGATTGTATCTAAGGGCTTGATAAAGGGTATTGAGAGATTAAATGTGATTATAATGCCAAGTCTTTTTGTTATGCTTATTTTTATGCTGTTTTATTGTATGAGTTTTCAAAATGGTTTTAAACAGGCATTTTCTTATCTTTTTTATCCTGATTTTTCAAATTTTAAATTAAGTTCTATCGCTGAAGCTTTGGGGCTTGCATTTTTTACATTATGTTTAGGTATAGGTTGTATAGTGACTTATTCTGCAGCTTTAAGTAAAAAGGTTAATTTTATCAAGAGTTCTATTTCTATAGTTTTAATCAACCTGCTTATCTCATTTATCATGGGGCTTATAGTTTTTACTTTTATATTTGAATTTGGTGCAGATCCAAATGTACAAGGCGCAGGGGTAGTTTTTGTATCGTTGATGAGTTTATTTAACGAGCTTGGAATTTTAGGTTATGTTTTAGCTTTTAGCTTTTTTTTAGCACTTTTTTTTGCAGGTATTACTTCTGCAGTTTCAATGATAGAACCTTTGACTTTTTACGTGGTCAATAATTACAAAATTTCTCGTATCAAGGCTTTATTGTTTATAGGCTTTATTGTTTATATATTTGGAATTTGTTGTATTTTATCTTTAAATACTCATTTTTCTAGTTTATTTAGTATTTTTGGAAAAGATTTTTTTACTATTTTAGATAAGGCGACCTCTAATATATTACTTCCTCTAGGGGCGATTGTAAGTTCTATATTTGTAGGTTTTTTTGTGGATAAAAAGCGAATTTATAAGATATTTTCCAAATTTGTAAATCGTAAAATATTTATAATTTGGTTATTTTTTATTCGTTTTGTATCACCTATAGCAATTATTTGCATAATGTGTTATCAAATTTTTGTTAAAATTTCTTAATTATTTCATATAAGGAAAATAAATGGCTAAAAAATTTATAGATGTTATGGATACAAGTTTTAGAGATGGTTTTCAATCCGTTTATGGAGCTAGAGTCTTAATGCAAGATTTTTTTCCAGCAGTAGAAGCAGCCAAAGAAGCGGGAATAACTCATTTTGAATTTGGAGGTGGAGCAAGATTTCAAAGCCTTTATTTTTATCTTAATGAAGATGCTTTTGAAATGATGGACAAATTCCGTTCAATTGTGGGAAAAGATGCAAATTTGCAAACTTTAGCAAGAGGTGTAAATACTGTTACTTTGGATACAGGAAGCAAAGAACTTATTGATTTACATGCTAAACTTTTTGCTAAGCATGGTACTACAACAATTAGAAATTTTGATGCTTTAAATGATGTAAATAATCTTAAATTCAGCGGTGAATGTATTAAAAAATATGGTTTAAAACATGAAATCACAATTACCCTAATGGATTTGCCACCAAACTGTCAAGGTGCCCATGATGTACCATTTTATGAAAGAATATTAAAAGAAATTTTAGCTGCTGAAATTCCTTTTGATAGTATTTGTTTTAAAGATGCCAGCGGAACTTCAAATCCAAATAAAATTTACGAAACTATTAAAATGGCTAGAAGAAATTTACCACAAGATGTGCATATAAGACTTCATACGCACGAAACCGCGGGAGTAAGTATAGCTTGTTATTTGGCGGCTTTAGAAGCTGGTGTTGATGGTATAGATCTAGCAGCAGCTCCTGTAAGTGGAGGTACTTCACAACCTGATATTTTAACCATGATGCATGCTTTAAAAGGCAAGGATTATGATTTGGGTGGATTAGAAGAAGAAAAGATTTTAAAATATGAAGCGGTTTTAAGAGATTCTTTAAGAGAATATTTTTTACCACCTGAAGCTACAATGGTAAGTCCTTTGATTCCATTTTCTCCTATGCCAGGTGGAGCCTTAACTGCTAATACTCAAATGATGAGGGATAATAATATACTAGATAAATTCCCAGAAGTTATTCATGCTATGAGAGAAGTTGTAGAAAAAGGTGGTTTTGGAACTTCTGTAACTCCTGTTTCTCAATTTTATTTTCAACAAGCTTTTAATAATGTCATGTTTGGACCTTGGGAAAAAATTGCCGAAGGTTATGGAAAAATGGTATTAGGATATTTTGGTAAAACTCCTGTTGAGCCTGATGCTGAAGTTAAAAAGCTTGCAGCCAAGCAGTTAAATTTAGAACCTACTACAGAACTTGCTATCGATATAGCCGATAAAGATGAAACTAAAAGTATAGCTTATGTTAAAAGCTTACTTGAAAAAGAGGGCATAGCGGTAAGTGAAGAAAATATTTTCATCGCTGCAGCTTGCAAAGAAAAAGGTATAGCATACTTAAAAGGTGAAGCTAAGGTTAATGTACGCAAAAATGCTTCTATGCCAAAGCAAATCAGTGCCGATGAGAATAAATTTACGGTTTCAGTTAATGGAAATAAATATCATGTAGAAGTAAGTGCGGGCTTTGATAAGGATGTAAATATCAAAAGTGTTCAAAAAGCAGACACTCAAGAAAATATAATGCAAAATGCAGATTCAAGTGAAGGTGTACAAGCAGGGATTTCTGGTAATGTCTTTAAAATTTATATCAATGAAGGCGAAGAGGTAAAATCAGGTCAGGTGGTTATGGTTTTAGAGGCTATGAAAATGGAAATAGAGGTTAATGCGCCAAAAGATGGTATAATAGAAAAAATTTGCGTCAAAACGGGTGATAGCGTTAGCGAAAACGACTTGGTTGCAATATATAAAAATAATTGAGGTTATATAATGAAGAAATTTGAAAATTTGGGTTTAGAAAATATAAAAAAAGTTTATCATAATTTAAGTTTTGATGAACTTTACGAACATGAGAAGAAAAATGAAGAAGGACAATGCACAGATAACGGAACTTTTGCTGTGGATACGGGAATTTTTACGGGAAGAAGTCCTAAAGATAAGTATTTTGTAAAGCAAGATCCTTCTAGCAAATACATAGCTTGGGGTAAGGTAAATCAAGCAATCACCAAAGAACTTTTTGACGAGCTTTTAACGAAAGCTAAAAAGGAATTGAGCAATAAAGAAATTTATGTGCAAGATGTTTTTTGTGGCGCTTCTTTGAAAAGTCGTAAGGCTATAAGATTTGTAACTGAAATCGCATGGCAAGCACATTTTGTAAAAAATATGTTTATTCGCCCTAATGATAAAGAGCTTGATGAATTTAAGGCTGATTTTATCGTTTATAATGCGTGCAAATGTGTCAATAAAGACTATGAAAAGAATGGTTTAAATTCTGAAGTGTTTGTGATTTTTAATATAGAAGAAAATATCGCAGTTATTGGCGGAACTTGGTATGGTGGCGAGATGAAAAAAGGAATTTTTTCAATGATGAATTATTGGCTACCGCTTGAAAATAAACTTTCTATGCATTGTAGTGCAAATGTTGGTGAAAAAGGCGATGTTGCACTTTTTTTTGGCCTGAGTGGCACTGGAAAAACAACTCTTTCTACGGATCCAAAAAGAAAGCTTATAGGCGATGACGAGCATGGATGGGACGATGAAGGAGTGTTTAACTTTGAGGGTGGATGTTATGCAAAAACTATCAATCTTGATCCTGAAAGCGAACCTGAAATTTATGGAGCGATTAAGAGAAATGCACTTTTAGAAAATGTGGTTTTAAGAAGTGATAAGAGCGTAGATTATAGTGATGCTTCAAAGACTGAAAATACTAGGGTTTCTTATCCTATAGAACATATAGAAAATCATGAACCAAGTTTAAAAGCAGGACATCCAAAAAATATTATTTTTCTAAGTGCAGATGCTTTTGGAATTTTGCCTCCTGTAAGCAAGCTTAGCAAAGAGCAGGCTATGTATTATTTTCTAAGTGGTTATACAGCAAAAGTAGCTGGAACAGAAAGAGGGATTACAGAGCCTCAAGCTACTTTTTCAGCTTGCTTTGGTGAGCCTTTTATGCCTTTGCATCCAACAGTTTATGCAAGATTGCTTGGAGAAAAAATCGACAAGCATGAAGTAAATGTTTATCTTGTAAATACGGGCTGGAGCGGCGGAAGCTATGGTGTAGGTAAAAGAATGAGTATAAAAGCTACTAGAGCTTGCATTAATGCTATTTTAGATGGAAGTATTACACAATGTGAATTTGAAAATTTTGATGTATTTAATTTAGCTATTCCTAAATCTTTAGCAGGTGTAGAAAGCTCTCTTTTAAATCCTATCAACACTTGGCAAGATAAGGATGAATTTATCGCTACTAGAAATAAATTAGCAAAAATGTTTAGCGATAATTTTAAACGCTATGAAGATGTTAAAGAGGGTGTAGAATACAGTCAGTTTGGCCCTAAAATTTAAGGTGTGTAAATGAAAAATGAGATGTGGTCAGGACGCTTTAGCGAAGCAAGTAACGAGCTTTTAAAGGAATTTAACGCAAGTTTAAACATAGACAGAACTTTGTATATAGAGGATATACAGGGTTCTATAGCTCATGCTACTATGCTTGAAAACTGTGGTATCTTAAAAAAAGATGAGCTAGAGGCTATTGTAAAAGGCTTGGAGCAAGTTAGAGTTGAGATAGAACAAAATCGCTTTGTTTTTAATATAGAAGATGAAGATATTCATATGGCTATAGAAAAGCGTTTGAGCGAGCTCATCGGAAGTGAAATAGGAGGAAGACTTCACACCGCTCGTAGTCGCAATGATCAGGTTGCAACTGATTTTAAATTATTTACAAAAAAATCTCATTTAGAGCTTATAATGCTTTTAAAAGAGCTCATTCAAACTCTGCTTTCTCATGCTAGAGTACATAAAAGAACTATTATGCCAAGTTTTACGCATTTGCAGCATGCGCAACCTATAAGTTTTTCTTTTTATATTTTAAGCTATGCTTTTATGTTTATGCGTGATATCAAGCGTTTGCAAAATAGTTTAGAGCTTGCAGATTTCTCTCCTTTGGGCTCTTGTGCATGTGCGGGAACTAGTTATGCAACTAATCGTAATCTTAGTGCTCAAATTTTAGGTTTTAAAGACATTATGCCAAATGCTATGGATGGAGTGAGCGATAGGGATTTTGCGCTTGATTTGCTTTATGATATAGCAGTGATTTTTACACATACCTCAAGACTTTGTGAGGAGATGATTTTGTTTTCTGCTTCAGAGTTTGGATTTTTGACTATAAGCGATAGTTTTTCAACGGGAAGCTCTATCATGCCACAGAAAAAAAATCCTGATGTTTGTGAGCTTATACGAGGAAAAACAGGGCGTGTTTATGGAAATTTGATTTCTCTTTTAACGATTATGAAGGCACTTCCTTTGGCTTATAATAAAGACATGCAAGAAGATAAAGAGGGGCTTTTTGATAGTGTTAAAACAGCAAAAGACAGTTTGATTATTTTAAATGCTATGTTAAAAGAAGTAAAAATCAATGAAGAAAATATGCTAAAATCTTGCAAAAAAGGGCATTTGTTGGCTACAGATTTGGCAGATTATTTGGTGCGCGAAAAAAATATTCCCTTTAGAAAAGCACATTTCATAGTAGGCAATGTAGTTGCACAAGCTGAAAAACAAGGGATTGATATAAGTGATATTGAAGATCTTTCAAAAATAGATCCTATCTTTGATGATAAAGCGATGAAATTGCTTGATTTTGAAAATTCTTTAAATTCTAAACAAAGCGAGGGTTCAAGCTCTATCACTAGTGTAGAAAAACAAATTCAAATTTTAGAAAGATTTCTTGAAAGTTTAGGCTAATTTGCCTAAACATTAAATCTAAAGTGCATTACATCGCCATCTAAAACGATATAATCTTTTCCTTCAAGACGCAGTTTTCCTGCCTCTTTTGCACCATTTTCTCCTTTATAGGTGATAAAATCTTCGTAAGAAATTACTTCTGCTTTGATAAAGCCTTTTTCAAAATCATTATGAATCACACTTGCAGCCTTTGGAGCTTTCCAGCCCTTTTTAATCGTCCAAGAGCGCACTTCTAAAACTCCTGCTGTAAAATAGCTTATCAGTCCAAGCTTAGAAAAAGCAGTGCGTATGATTTGATCAAGCCCACTTTCATTTACGCCTAAAGAGCTAAGGAATTCAGTACTTTCCTCATCGCTTAGACCAACTAATTCTTCTTCTATCTTGGCGCAAAGCTTGATAACTTCATGATTGTTTTTATTAGCATAGTCTTTTAAGATTTTTACATACTCATTATCTTCACCAATACCGTTTTCATCAACATTTGCTCCATAAATCACTTCTTTAGCAGAAAGGAGTCTTAATTCTTTATTTAAAGCTTGAAAAATCTCATCCTCTTTTTGTGGGTAGGCACTAGCTGGAAGACCTTTATTTAGATGCTCAAGTAAAGAATTTGCCATCTCAAGACTTTCTTTTGCGCCTTTTGTATTTGCCCTAGCTTCTTTATTGAGTTTTTCTATTTTTTTGCCAAGTTGTTCTATATCTGCTAAAATAAGCTCTGTATTGATGATTTCAACATCTCTTAGAGGATCAACACCTCCTTCAACATGAGTAATGTTTTCTTCATCAAAGCATCGCACAATGTGTAAAATTACTTCTGTTTCGCGTATATTGGAAAGAAACTTATTTCCCAAGCCTTCACCCTTGCTTGCGCCTTTAACAAGTCCTGCAATATCTACAAATTCTATCAAGGAATGCATAATTCTTTCAGGCTTTACAATTTTGGCAAGTTCATTTAATCTTAGATCAGGAACTTCAACCATAGCTTTATTAGGTTCTATGGTGCAAAAAGGATAATTTGCACTTTGAGCATTTTGTGCCTTTGTTAAGGCATTGAAAGTGGTTGATTTTCCAACATTTGGAAGACCTACTATACCTACGCTTAAACTCATTTATTTTTCCTTAAAAGATGAATTAAAAAATTAACACACATTCTAACTCCTGCTCCACCAGCACCAAAGCTATTATAGCCCCAAGATTTTTCAGTGTAAGCAGGTCCTGCTATATCCAAGTGAAGCCATTTGTCTTTGTATTCTTTGCGTATGAATTTATCTAAAAATAATCCAGCTGTAATCGCACCACCATAGCGACTAGAAGCAGTATTGCTAACATCTGCGATATTGGATTTTATAAGCTCTTTTAAGTGAGGATTAAAGTGTAAGATAGTCGTATATTCTCCGCTTTTTTTAGAGCTTAAATAAAATTCGTTTTGCAATTCTTCATTATTTCCCATAATGGCACTTGTAAATTCCCCAAGTCCTACAACGCAAGCTCCTGTAAGAGTTGCCATATCAATAAGCAAATCAGGCTTTAAATCTTGAGCATAAGATAAACAATCAGCTAAAACTAAACGCCCTTCAGCATCGGTATTTCTTACTTCTATACTTACACCTTCGCGTGAAATTAGAACATCATCTGGTTTGTAAGCATTTCCACCTATCATATTTTCAGTTGCTCCTAAAATACAATGCACTTCTAGTTCTAAAGTAAGTTCAGCAACCGCTTTGATAATCCCCATTGCAGCAGCAGCTCCGCTTTTGTCTGCTTTCATAGTAAGCATATAATCGGCAGGTTTTAAACTTAAACCACCACTATCGTAGGTTAAACCTTTGCCTACAAATACTACACGCTTTTTAGCACCCTTGGTCTTATAGCTAAGGTGAATTAAACGCGGTGGATGGACTGAGGCGCGATTAACAGCTAAAAAAGCATTCATTTTTTCTTTGGCAAGAAATTTTTCATCATAAATTTTACATGTAATATTTTTATTTTCTTTAGCCAAATTTTGAGCATCTTCTACCATCTTTAAAGGGGTATAAATTTCAGGAATTTCATTGACTATATTTTTGGTAAAATTTGTTGCATTTGCTAGAATTTCACCACGCAAAAGACCTATTTTTGCTTCATCAAGATTAAATTTTTTAGCATTTAGTTCTTCAGTAGAAATTATGAATTTTTCTAAAGTGCTTTCTTTTTTCTCACTTTTATATTTGTCAAATTTATAAGCTCCAAAAAGCACACCTTCGACTAAAGAAGCAAAACTTCTTACAACACAATCGCCTAGTATACTAGGAAGTTTTACACTTTTAATATTTAGTTTTTCTATGTTTTTATAAGCGGTATAAAGTGCCAATCTTATATCTTCATAGTTTAAGCTTTTAAGTTCTACAAATAATCTTTTATTATTTAAATCAAGTAAATTTCCCTCACCTGTGTAGTTGCTTAATTTAAAAAAGTCTTTTTCGTTTGTAAATAATTTTAAATTTTTATCTTGTATAAAAACAAGTTCAAAATCTGCTTTTATGCTATGAATTTTTTTATCATTTAATTCAAATATCATTCTTTTTCCTTTTTTCTTTAAGTATAGCTTTTTCTATTTGTTTAAAAGTGAAAATAAGTAAAGATAAAAAGCCTATTATCATAATGGCAGCTAGATACCAATGATGTTTTGCCCAAGTTAAAAAATTCTGAATCAAATCACCAAAATGCCAAGCTAAAAGTATGGTAATAGCAGCCCAAACCCAAGCGCTAAAAAGATTAATGATAGCAAATTTTTTAGCGCTATAACGCGTAATACCTATACTCATAGGAATTATAGTTCTAAATCCATACATGTAGCGTTGTATGAAAATGATAGGCCACCCAAAGCGCTGTAAAAGTAGATGCGCTACAGCAAATTTGCGTCTTTGAGAACGGAGTCTTTTTTGGATATAATGTTTATTATATCTTCCAATGTAAAAATAAATTTGATCCCCAACAAAACCACCTAATCCAGCTATAAAGATAGCCAATGCCACATGCATTTTTCCATCATGGGCTGCAAGTCCAGCAAAAATAAGTCCAAGCTCGCCCTCTAAAATACTCCAGCAAAAAAGTATTAAATATCCCCAAGTTTCAACATGCTCGTTCCAAATTCCTATAATAAATTTTTCCAAGGAAAAGTCATTTTTAACCAAGCCGTGAATTATATAGATTATTAAAGCAATTAAGGCTGCAAAGATAAAAGCCTTAAACCATTTTCTCATTTATACCCCCTTTTAAAATTCCAAAACACTATATACAGAACAATATTTTTGTAGTTTTTCTTCGCCGCCTAAATCTTTTAAATTCATTAAAAAACAAGCTTCGATACATTCTCCTCCTGCTTTTTTAATAAGCTCCAAAGAAGCAAGCGCTGTTCCCCCCGTAGCTATGAGATCATCCACAAGCAAAACTTTTGCGTTTTTTATATCCCCAAAAGCATCTTGATGAATTTCTACTTTATCTGTTCCATACTCAAGATCATATTCACAAGAATAGGTATTAGACGGAAGCTTATTGGGCTTGCGTATAGGTACAAAAGGTAAATTTAATCTAGCGCAGATCATCGCTGCAAAGATAAAGCCTCTGCTCTCAGTTCCTGCTATAAAATCTAAATTTATATTTTGATAACGCTTGCTTAAATGATCAAGTAAAAAAGCTAGAGCTTTTTGATTGTTAAGTAGGGTTGTAATATCCCTAAAAATAATGCCTTCCTTTGGAAAATTTGGAATAACGCGTATACTTTCTGATAAAAATTGTTGTTCGCTTTGTGTAAGTTTTGTCATAATAATGCCTCAATTTTTGCTTCTAATTCTTTAATTCTTTGTCTTAATTTATCATTTTCTAAACGATATTGAGAATTTCTTGTTCTTAGAGAAGTTAAATCCGCTTTTATTTTATTGAGTTCCTCGGTTAAAATATCTATATTTCCAAGGCTGCGTTGAAGTTGAATTTGGAGTTTTCTGATAACTATTTCGGTATCGTCAAGATTATTTTTTATAAAATCTTTTGAAGTTTTTTCTTTGTTAAGTAGGGTTTTATAGTAAAACAACATAACAACTAGATAGATGGTAGCACAAATAAGCGCAGTTAAAATAAACCAATTTGCAAACATTAACAATCCACCTCAATTTTTTGAATTCTTTTTACATGTCTACCTTGATCAAAAGGGGTTTGAATAAAATTTTCTATCATATCAATAGCTGCGTCAATACCAATCAATCTGCCTCCAAAAGCCAAAACATTTGCGTCATTATGTTTTCTGGCAAGTTTAGCACTCAAGCTTTCATTACATAAAGCGCAACGAATATTTTTGTGACGATTGGCTGCTATGGAAATTCCTATCCCTGAACCGCAAATTAAAATTCCAAAACTTTGCTCGTCTATTTTAGAAGCTAGTAAATGTGCATAATCTGGATAATCACAACTTGTAGGATCTTTTGTTCCAAGATCATCAAAAGGAATTTGTTTTTCTTCAAGGAAGGCGCAAATTTTTTCTTTAAGTAGAAAACCTGCGTGATCACTGGCAATATAAATTTTTTCTCTAAGCATAAAAAATCCAAAAATTTTAATTTTCTAAAGCATTTATATTATCATAACAAATCATAAAAAAAGCTTTTTAGCTTCAAAATAAATTTAAAACTAAGCTTTATTTTTTATATATATGTTAAAATATGTAATTAAAAATTTTAATCTATTATAATAAATAAAGGGAAAATTAAATGAAGCTCCTATTGATAGGATCATCTACTGGAGGTCCTAATCAACTGAAATTTTTATTAAAAGATGTAGATATAAAAAATACTTGCGTGGTTATAGCTCAACATATGAGTGCAAGTTTTATACCTTCTTTTACAAATCAATTTAATAAAGAGGCTTTAAGCGAGGTAACTCTTTTAAATGATAAAGAGGTTTTGACAAATAAAATTTATATTTGTCAAAAAAATACTGTCTTATCAGGAAATTTAAATCTTTTAGCAAATTGGAAAGAAGTTGCTACAAGTTTTAAACCGAGTGTAGATTTATTGTTTCATTCGGCTGTACCTTTAATAAAGACAAATAAAATTTTAGCTGTAATACTTACAGGAATGGGGGATGATGGAGCCAAAGGATTGTTTGAATTATATAAAGTAGGGGCAAGATGCTTATGCGAAAATGAGGCTGATAGTATAGTATATGGTATGCCAAAAAGAGCAAAAGATATAAATCCACAGTTAAGACCTATGAGTTTAAAAGAAATCAAACAAGAAATTTTAAGTTTTATAAATCAAGAATAAAGGTTTGAGTTTATGGAAGAAAAAATTAACCCTAGCGAATCAGAACTTAATGAATTTATTAAAATTATCAATGAGATTAGCGGTATCGATTTAAACGAAAAAAGAAATATTTTGGCTTTAAAATTATCCAAATTTGTTCCAAGTACAGGTGTAAAAACTTTTGCTGATTTCTTAAGCAAGCTAAGAATTAATAGACAGCTTAGACAAGATACTTTAGATTTTGTTACCATAGGAGAAACATATTTTTTAAGAGAATTGTCACAATTAAAAGAAATCATTTTTTATGCTAAAAGTCTTGAAAAAAGAGTAAATATACTAAGTGCTCCTTGTTCTAGTGGAGAAGAAGTGTATTCTATGGCGATTTTAGGAGCGCAAAATTTTCTTAAAGATATGATGATTTTGGGCATTGATATTAATTCACATGTTATTGAAAAAGCAAAAGCGGGTAAATATCAAGGCAGAACTTTACAACGCTTAAGCGAAAGTGAAAAAAGAAGATTTTTCACAGATATAGGAGAGCAAACATTTAGTATTAATAAAAATGAACTTTGCACCTGTAAATTTGAATTGTGTAATGTTTTTGAAGATAAATTTTTAAGATTGGGTAAATTTGATATTATTGCTTCTAGAAATATGATGATTTATTTTGATTATGACTCTAAACTCAAGCTAATGGAGCGTTTTCATCAAATTTTAGCCGATCATGGAAGATTATATGTGGGCAATGCTGATTTAATCCCTGAAACTATATTCTTTAAGAAAGTTTTTTCATCTCGAGGTGTATATTATGAAAAAATATAATTGTTTTTTCTTAAAGTTTACAAAAAGTTACACTTTTTTGTATCTCCACTAAAATAAAGTTACATTTTTTAACTTAAATTATAAATTTTAATGTTATAATACTTTTTAATATAATAAACCCTATTATTAAGCTTAATTAAAAAAGGAAAGATTTTGATAGAGTTAAGAAATGTAAATAAGTATTATGGAACACATCATGTTCTTAAAAACATCAACCTTTGTGTTAAAGAAGGCGAAAAGCTTGTTATTATAGGCCCTAGTGGAAGCGGAAAAAGTACCACTATTCGCTGTATGAATGGGCTTGAAGAAGTAAGTTCGGGCGAGGTGATTGTAAATAATCTTGTCTTAAATCATAAAAATAAGATTGAAATCTGTAGAAAATATTGCGCTATGGTTTTTCAGCACTTTAATCTTTACCCGCATATGACTGTTTTGCAAAATTTAACTTTAGCTCCTATGAAGCTTCAAAAAAAATCACGCCAAGAAGCCGAAGAAACAGCCTATCAATATCTTAAAGTAGTTGGACTTGTAGATAAAGCAAATGTTTATCCGGCTACACTTTCAGGAGGGCAACAACAACGCGTTGCTATAGCAAGATCACTTTGCACTAAAAAGCCTTATATATTGTTTGATGAGCCAACATCAGCACTTGATCCTGAAACCATACAAGAAGTTTTGGATGTAATGAAAGAAATTTCTACACAAAGAAATACAACTATGGTTGTGGTAACTCACGAAATGGGTTTTGCTAAAGAGGTTGCCGATAGAATTATTTTCATGGAAGATGGTGCTATTGTAGAAGAAAATATCCCTAGTGAGTTTTTCTCTAATCCTAAAACCGAAAGAGCAAGACTCTTTTTAGGAAAAATTCTTAAAAATTAAACCAAAATTTGAAAGGAGAATAAATGGTTTTTAGAAAATCTTTGTTGAAGTTAGCAGCACTTGCTCTAGGAGCTTGTGTAGCTTTTACTAGTGCAAATGCAGCAGAAGGAAAGCTTGAGGCTATTAAAGCTAAGGGAGAGTTAGTTGTGGGTGTAAAAAACGATGTGCCACACTATGCTTTACTTGATCAAGCCACAGGTGAAATCAAAGGTTTTGAAGTTGATGTTGCTAAAATGCTTGCTAAGAGCATCTTAGGAGATGAAAATAAAATTAAACTTGTAGCAGTAAATGCTAAAACAAGAGGTCCGCTACTTGATAATGGTAGCATTGATGCAGTAATAGCAACTTTTACTATCACTCCAGAGAGAAAAAGAGTATATAATTTTTCAGAACCTTACTATCAAGATGCTGTAGGACTTTTAGTTTTAAAAGAGAAAAATTATAAATCTTTAGCGGATATGAACGGTGCTACTATAGGTGTAGCTCAAGCAGCAACTACTAAAAAAGTTATCAATACTGCGGCTAAGAAAATAGGTATTAAAGTAAAATTCAGTGAATTTCCTGATTATCCTAGTATAAAAGCAGCACTAGACGCAAAAAGAATTGACGCATTTTCAGTAGATAAGTCTATTTTATTGGGTTATAAAGATGACAATAATGAAATTTTACCTGATAGTTTTGATCCTCAAAGTTATGGCATAGTTACGAAAAAAGATGATGCAAATTTTTCAAACTATGTTAATGATTTTGTAAAACAAAATAAAACTGAAATTGATGCTTTAGCTAAAAAATGGGGTTTATAAAATGAATGAGAGTGTAGGCTTTGTGGATAAATTAAGACAACTCCTTAGTTCTTGGGGTTTATATGATGAAAATAGTACAAATCCTTTTGCGATTTGGAAATTTGTAGACGCTTTAGACAATGGAGATGCTTTTATTGGTGGTTTTATTTATACTTTAGAAGTAAGTGTTCTTGCCTTGCTTATAGCAATTATTTTTGGAACTATAGGCGGTGTAATGGCCACAAGTAAAATCAAAATCCTAAGAGCCTACACTCGAGTGTATGTTGAACTTTTTCAAAATATTCCTTTAGTTATACAAATTTTCTTTTTGTATTTTGCTTTGCCAGGCTTGGGAATTTATCTTGATATTTTTACTATAGGGGTTTTAGGTATAGGTGCTTATCATGGTGCTTATGTGAGTGAAGTAGTAAGAAGTGGAATTTTATCTGTTCCAAAAGGACAATTCGAAGCTTCAGCTTCTCAAGGTTTTACCTATATACAACAAATGCGATATATTATAGTTCCGCAAACTATAAAAATTATCTTACCACCTATGACAAATCAAATGGTGAATTTAATTAAAAACACCTCGGTATTATTGATTGTGGGTGGAGCAGAACTTATGCATTCTGCGGACAGTTATGCTGCCGATTATGGGAATTATGCTCCTGCATATATTTTTGCAGCAATTTTATATTTTATCATTTGTTATCCTTTGGCATATTTTGCAAAAGTTTACGAAGAAAAGCTTAAAAAAGCTCATTTGACAAGATAGGGGTTAGATATGGAAAATGTTTTTAATGCTCAAAATATTGAATTTTTAATGCAAGGTCTAGCCCTTACTCTTAAAATTGCTTTAGCAACTTGTGTTATTTCTATTATTTTTGGAACTTTTTTAGCTATCACTAAAAACTATGGAGATAGATTCAGTAGATTCTTAGCAACTTGCTATATAGATATTTTTAGAAATACTCCATTGCTCTTATGGATGCTTGCTGCTTGTTTTGTTTTGCCTTCCTTTTTTCCACAAATGCCACAAGCTTTTTGGGGAACCATAGGATTTTCGTTGTATACAAGTTCAGTTATGGCTGAAATTATACGTGGTGGCTTAAATTCGATTCCAAAAGGACAATTTGAAGCAGCTTATTCGCAAGGATTTAGTAAATTTTTTACTCTTTTTTATATTATTTTACCTCAAACTTTTAGAAAAGTTGTTCCGTCTTTATTATCTCAAATTGTAACCACTGTAAAAGATACAGCTTACTTAGCAGGTTTACAAATAGCAGAACTGACTTATAATTCTAAAAATATTTTAGCTAGACTTACAAGTTTTGATGAAATTTTAGCTACTATAGGTTTTGTCGCTGTTATTTATTTTATTATATGTTTTTCATTGTCTATGCTTGTAAGATATTATGCTAAAAAAACAGCCTATGTATCTTAAGAAATGTATATTTTTTGATTGAAGAAGTTTAAATTTTACAGCATTTTTTAAATTTTTTTTTATTAAAATCATAATTTCAAAATTTTTAGAAAAGGTCTTTTATGCGCGGTTATAAAATTTTTTCAGGTTCAGCTAATGTAGAATTTGCAAAACAAATTTCTAAATATCTTTCCTTGCCTTTAAGTGATGCAGGGGTGAAGCGCTTTAGCGATGGAGAAATTAGCGTTCAAATTGATGAAAGTGTGCGTGGTAAAGATGTTTTTATTATCCAAAGTACCTGTGCTCCTACTAATGACAATCTAATGGAGCTTTTGATTTTAACAGATGCTTTACGACGCTCGAGTGCGAACTCTATTACAGCTATTATTCCTTATTTTGGATATGCAAGACAAGATAGAAAAGCAAATCCAAGAGTACCTATTACTGCCAAACTTGTTGCAAACTTAATCGAAGCGGCAGGGATAGATCGTGTGGCTACTATTGATTTACATGCGGGGCAAATTCAAGGTTTTTTTGACATACCGGTTGACAATCTTTATGGAAGTATAGTGTTTAATGATTATATCAAAACCAAACATTTTAAAAATGCTATTGTTGGAAGTCCTGATATAGGTGGTGTAGCAAGAGCTAGAAGTGTAGCGAAGAATTTAGGACTTGATATAGTTATAGTGGATAAAAGACGCGAGAAAGCAAATGAAAGTGAAGTTATGAATATCATCGGAGATGTTAAAGATAAAGAAGTTATCTTAGTAGATGATATTATTGATACTGCAGGTACTATTGTAAAGGCTGCCGAAGCTTTAAAAAACAAAGGCGCAAAATCCGTCATGGCATGTTGTACTCACGCGGTTTTAAGTGGCAAAGCTTATGAAAGAATTGCTTCAGGAGCGCTTGATGAACTTGTAGTAACGGATACCATTCCTTTAAAAGAGCAATTGCCTAACATAAAAGTTTTAAGTGTAGCTCCTGTATTTGCTGAAGTAATACGCCGTGTTTATCATAATGAAAGCGTAAATTCTCTTTTTATTTAATATTTTTTAGAAAATTCTTAAAAAATATACTTCAACTTGATACAAAAGGTTATAGCTGTTATTTTTCTAGTAACAGCTATCTAATTTTCATATTTTTAAAATTGCAAAACATACCGATAACAATCCTCCTAAAAAATAATGATTTTAAAATAAAATTATTGGAAAATTATAAATATTTTTAATTTTAAAAGATAATGATAAGAGTTATTGTCCTTAATCGTAAAATCAAATGCTTAAAAAAAATTAAATTAATTACAAATTCATAATATATAATTATAATTTAATTTATTTTTCAAGAAAAGTGTAACTTAAAGAAACAAAAATAATATTTTTTTCTAGTATGTAAAAAAACTAAACAGATATTTGATTTGATTTATTTATAAATTTGGTATCCTTTAAAATATTTTTTTATTTTAGGAGAACTATGGCTCGTTTTGGAACTAAAATTTTATGGTTGTTTGTTGCAGCTTTAGGTGCTATTTGTTTTGCTCATTTGGCTTTACAAAATGGCGAGAGTGTATCAGCAATTTATTTAGTAGTTGCTGCCGTGTGTATCTATATGATAGGATATAGATTTTATGGACGTTTTGTAGCATATAAAGTTTTAGAACTTGACAAAAATCGTGCTACACCTGCGGTTTTAGAAAATGATGGACGCGATTTTGTTCCTACAAATAAAACAGTTTTATTTGGACACCATTTTGCTGCTATTGCAGGTGCTGGTCCCTTGGTAGGTCCTATTTTGGCCGCTCAAATGGGATATTTGCCTTCTATGCTTTGGATTTTAGTAGGAGGTGTTTTAGCAGGTGCTGTCCATGACTTTGTTGTGCTTTTTATCTCTACTCGTAGAAGAGGTAGAAGCTTAGGTGAGATCATTAAAGATGAAATGGGTAAATTTACCGGTAGTGTTGCTATGGTAGCAATTTTTGGTATTATGCTCATTATCATTGCTATTTTGGCTATGGTTGTGGTAAAAGCTCTAGCAGAGTCACCTTGGGGATTGTTTACAATCGCGATGACTATTCCTATAGCAATTTTTATGGGAGTATATATGCGTTTTATTCGCCCAGGTAGAGTAGGTGAGGCTTCGATTATAGGTTTTGTGCTTTTAATCTTAGCAATTCATTATGGTAGTGTTATAGCTGCTGATCCTTATTGGGCAAAAATATTTACCCTAGAAGCTCCAACTTTAGCGATTATCATGATGGCTTATGGTTTTATTGCAGCTGTTTTGCCAGTATGGTTTTTATTGGCTCCAAGAGATTATCTTTCTACTTTCTTAAAGATCGGTGTTATTGTTGTAATGGCGGTAGCTATTATTATCGTTGCGCCTGATTTACAAATGCCAAAAGCAAATACTCAGTATTTTGACGGAACAGGTCCTGTATTTGCAGGTGCTATTTTTCCATTTTTATTTATAACTATTGCTTGTGGAGCTATCAGTGGTTTCCATGCTCTTATTTCAAGTGGAACTACTCCAAAAATGCTTGAAAATGAAACCCACGCTTTACCTGTTGGATATGGTTCTATGCTTGCGGAAAGTGCTGTAGCGATTATGGCTTTAATTTGTGCTTGTATTTTACATCCCGGTCTTTATTTTGCTATAAATTCAAGTTCTGCTTTAATAGGAACTGATGTTGCAAGTGCGGCACAAGCTATTTCAAGCTGGGGATTTAGTATCACTCCTGAAGAAATTACTGCTTTAACCACAAATATAGGAGAATACACTATACTTTCTAGAACAGGTGGAGCTCCGACTTTTGCTATAGGTGTAGCTTTGATTTTACATGAGCTTTTTGGTGGTATTGATCTTATGGCTTTTTGGTATCATTTTGCTATATTGTTTGAAGCTTTGTTTATTTTAACAGCTGTAGATGCTGGAACTAGAGCTTGTCGTTTTATGGTGCAAGATATCTTAGGTAATGTTTATAAACCTTTAGGGAATATTCATAGCTATCCAGCTGGAATTTTAGCAACTGCATTGAGTGTTGCAGGATGGGGATATTTTCTTTATCAAGGTGCAATCGATCCTAAAGGTGGGATTTATACCCTTTGGCCTCTTTTTGGTGTGAGCAATCAAATGCTTGCAGGTATGGCTTTACTTCTTGCTACAACTATACTTGTAAAAATGGGTAAAGCAAAATACACTTGGGTGACTTTAGTTCCTGCTACATTTGTTTTAGTGGCAACTTTATATGGAGGAATACAAAAAATTATGCCTTATGAGGAAGGGAATAAAGTAGGAAATGCTGTAAGCCATGTGGCAGCAGTTACTATACAAAGTCAAAAAATTCAAGATTTAGAATTGAAATTAAATAATGCTAAGGATGAAAGTGAAATTGCGGCGATTGAAAAACAAATTTCTATAGCTACTCAAAGCAAGATTGGAAATTTAATCAATGCTATTCTTTGTGTATTTTTCATGTTAGCAACATTGCTTGTCATAATCTCTTGCATAGGAATTTGCCTAGGTAAGATCAAAATTCCACTAAAAGAAACCAAATATATTAAGCTTAATGAATTTCAAAAAGTTTAAGCAATATTATGAAAAAGCCGAAAGGTTTTTTCATCCCTTAGTGGGACTTTCGAGTTATGATAAGTATTTAGAACACATGAAGCAAAAACATCCTGAAAAAACCCCAAAATCAAGAGGAGAATTTTTCAAGGAGTGTTTAGATAAAAAATACAACAGCGGCGGTTTAAATAAATGCTGATGAGCTTAAGAGGGTAAAGTTTTTACCATACAAAAATAAGCTTTTAGGTATTTAAAAATCCGTGAATTCTCTTTAATTCTTCACTGATAGGTTTTTTCTTTCCATCCCTTGTAACACTGACATAAGTAACTAAAGCAGAAGTTACATTGATACAAGAGGTACAGCCTTGAGAATCCACTCTTTGAGCGGTAACTTCTACCTCTACACCTATAGAAGTATTTCCCACGCTTATAACCTTAGAATAGCAAGAAATAATATCTCCTATAAAAACAGGTTCTTTAAAGACTACTTTATCCATAGATATAGTTACAACGCGTTCCGGAGAAAGTTCTCTTGCTGCTATTGCGCCTGCTAAGTCAATCTGTGAAAGTATCCATCCACCAAAAATATTACCCGCAGGATTAGTATCGCTTGGCATTGCAACAATTTTTAATTTTGGTTCTCCCATATTTCTCATTTTTACTCCTTATTTTGAAAAATGAATTATAATTGAATAAAGTTAAAAAGGAGAATGAAAGTATGAATAATTTTAAAGAATTAGCAAAACTTGTAAAAAACCGTAAAGAAAATATCAATCTTTTATACGATCTTTTAGAAACCAATCAATGGAATGAGTATTTTGAAAGACTTTTAGCTCTTAGCGAACTAAAAAAAGATAAAACAACACTTTTAGCTATATTAAGACGCTTGGTTGATCTTAAAGAAGAAAATCTAATACAAGAATGGAAAAAGAATAACTTTAAAGAGGAAAAAATTACTGAGCTTAAACATAAATTCTATGAAGAAATAAGAAAATTTTATGAAAACGAGCATCAAGAACTGATTAATGAACTTAAAGAAAGAAAAATCGTAAATGATTTTTATCAAAATCTCATCCAAGGAGTGCACAATATAGGCTTAATCATCAATGCTTTTGAGGTTTCTTGGACTAAGGAGATTATAGAAAAAAACAATAAAATTTTAGCAATGCAATTTCCAAAATTAGATGATGCAATGGAATTTTTACGAAAAAATCAACTTTATCAGACAACTCCACAGGGTGATATTTGTGAAAGAAGCTATGGTGTTTTGGTAAGAATAGGAAATATGTGGAAATTTGTTCCTTATGCAAGATTTTTTGAAAATGAAATTTTAAAACTTGAATTTGCTTTTGATGATATGATCGATAAATTAAACCAAATAGCTAAAAATGAAGACGAGTTAGCTTATATAGAGTATTTTCGAAAATTAAAGTTAGCTTTTTGTGAAAAAGAAGAAGAAAAGGTTATAGGAGCTTGGCAAGAAGCTGAATTTGCATGGATGAAGGTAAAATCTCCATTGCAAGTAGGTCATCCTTTAGAATACTATGAAGACAGTTATACTCATGCTGTAGCTTTAGAATGGGATATAAGAATAGAAGATGAAAGCGATTTTGATGCCTTGAATTTTTCAAAAGATATCAAGCAAAGCTTTATGCGTGTATATGAAAATATCGGCGTTGAAGATGAAGAGCTTAAAAATGAAGTTTTACACAATATTGATAAAACACAACTTTATGTTTGTGCGCCAATGATTTACTATGGAGCCGAGCTTAAGGGTTTGTTTTCTGCGCAGGTTGTTCCTAATGATGAATTTGTAAGCTCTATCGCAGGAAAAAAAATCTTTGCTTTTTTAAATTTCGTTTATGAAAATGCTAAAACAAAACCTTTTATGAAGATTGCCAGTGAAATTTTTGATAAAGATTTTTTAGATTACGGAAGAGATATTTTATTTTTTAAAGAGAAAATTTGGAAAAGAGTTTATGAAGTTTCAACTATAGGTCATGAATTTGGTCATATATTTTTTATTGCTAAAGATAGCGAAAAGCTTATGAATCAAAGTGGATTTTTTAAAAATATCGAAGAGTATAAAGCAACAAGTGGTGGGCTTATTAATTTCTTTTATCACGAGCAAGAGGATTTAAAACTACCTGTTTTTCACGAGCTTATCAAAAGAGCTGTATCTTTGATAGCTTGGCAAAGAGTTGAAGAGGTTAAACCTTATTATACAGAAGGATTAATTCATCTTTCATTATTGTTTCAAAGTGGAGTTTTGGAATTTAAAAATGATAAATTAATTATTAATTTTAATCTAGATTATTATGAAAAATTTAAGGAATCAACTTTAAAAAATTATCATGATTTAGCCAAGCATTACACCTTGAAACTCGATGCTAAAGAATTTTTAAATCGTTTTTGTATTTTAGAAAATGATATTTTTATACCACTTCATCCTGAATGCAAAGAGTTTGTTCAATTCTATTATAGTTTGTATGAAAAAATAGGTAATGAGCTTGATGATAGCGGTGAATTCGAGCGTTACAAGATGACAAAAAAAATCTTAAAAAGGCTTATTTTTACTTGATATTGTTTTCTAAATATGCTAGAATTAAGGGTTTTAATATAAATCAAAGGAGCTTTTATGACTAAAGCAGATTTCATTTCACAAGTTGCTCAAACCGCTGGGCTAACAAAAAAAGATGCTACTGCTGCTACTGATGCAGTTATTTCTACTATCACTGATGTATTGGCTAAAGGTGATAGCGTTAGCTTTATAGGTTTTGGTACTTTCTCAACAACTGAAAGAGCTGCAAGAGAAGCAAGAGTACCAAGCACTGGTAAAACTATTAAGGTTCCTGCAACTAGAGTTGCTAAATTTAAAGTAGGTAAAAACCTTAAAGACGCTGTTGCAAAAGCTAAAAAGAAAAAATAATTATTCAGGCTAGAAACTTTTCTAGCCATCTTCAAATCTAAAAAATTTCAAATTAATCAGATAGTTTATATCCTTTTATTTACTTTATTTTTATAGACTTATTTTAAACTAAATTTTTAAGGATTAGCTTTATGAGAGTTTATAAAAAAGTAAATGAGCTTATAGGCAATACTCCTATAATACAATTAGAGAAATTTGGTGCAAATCTTTTTGCCAAATGTGAATTTTTAAATCCAAGCCACTCAATCAAAGATAGAGCTGCTTTTGAAATGATTCAAAATGCTTTAAATGAAGGTAAAATCGATTCTAAAACAGTTATAGTCGAAGCTACAAGTGGAAATACGGGTATTGCATTGGCGATGATTTGTGCAGATTTGGGACTTCAATTTATAGCCGTTATGCCAGAATCTATGAGTTTAGAAAGACGCAAGATGATTACTCTTTTTGGAGCAAAACTCGAATTAACACCTGCGAATTTAGGCATGAAAGGTGCAGTGGATAAAGCTAATGAGATTTTAAAAAATACTCCAAATTCTTTCATGCCATCACAATTTGAAAATTTGGCTAATAAAAATGCACACCGTAAAACCACTGCTTTAGAAATATTAAACGATTTAGACAATGATCTTGATATTTTTGTGGCAGGTTTTGGAACAGGTGGAACCATCAGTGGTGTTGGAGAAATTTTAAAAGAAACATTAGATAAAATTCACATCGTTGCAGTAGAGCCTTTGGCTTCTCCATTGCTTAGCAAGGGTGAGGCGGGGAGTCATAAAATACAAGGTATAGGTGCAAATTTTATCCCTAGTATTTTAAATAAAGATATTATAGATGAAATTATTGCAGTAAGCAATGAAGATGCGATAAATACTGCTAAAGAGCTTGCTAGAAACGGACTTATGGTAGGAATTTCAAGCGGTGCAAATGTATTTGTGGCAAGTATTTTGGCTAAAAAATTTCCAGATAAAAAAATTCTTACTATGCTAAATGATACAGCTGAAAGATATCTTTCAACCGATCTTTTTAGTTAAAAATTTATTTAGAGCTTAGAAAGATTTTAAGCTCTTTTGCAACTTCTTCAGGATTTAAATCTCTAATGACTTTTTGCAACTTTCCATTTTCATCAATAAGAAAAATTTCACTACTGTGTGCAACGGAATACTTCATAACAGAATCATTGATATCTATTTTTTTATATTGAACTCCATAATTTTTAGCCACTTTCTTTAAAACACTATCATCTTTTGCAATAAGGGCGTCTGCATTAGGATAAAAGTATCTTAACCACTCATTAGTTGAAGTTAAATTGCCATCTCTAGAAATATCCAAAGAAATAAAAAGAACATGAGCTTTTGGATCTTTAAGGATTTTTAAATTTCTACCGATTAAAGAGAGGGTAGAGGGACAAATATCAGGACAAAAAGTATAACCAAAATAAACTATAAGTTTTTTGCCTTTGAAGTCTTCTAATGTGGTTTGTTCTTTAAAAGCAGATCTTAGATTGAAGTCGTATTGATTTTTACTCATAAAATAAAAAACTGCTATCCCCACCGCAATAAGTGCGATAATAATCAAAAAAACTTTTTTCATCTTCTTAAATCAAAGTCAAAATAAAAACCAATAGGTTTATCATCTTCCAAAACTTCAGCTCTAAAACGCATAAGCTCAAGTACACACGCAGCTAAAACCAATTTTGATTCATAATCTGTTTCGTTTACTTTGTTAACTTTAGGCATTATATCTCCCATAAACATATTTAAGCCATAAATTCTAATCTTTAAATTCTCATAATTTCCTAAATTTTTAATTTTCAAATTTGTAACTTCTAAGGATTGAATAGGTTTTGGATCCATGGAAACTAAAACTTTTCTATCTTTAAAATCATAGGTGCAACTTTCTACATTTAAATCGCAACTTAAGGACGGTAAAGCTTCGGTTTGATTTAGGGTTGCTCTGTCTTTAAGAACATAAAAATCAAATATAAGATAAAGAATTAAAAGAGAGAGGCCTGAGGCCAAGATAAAAAATATTTTTTTCATTATTTACAACTCTTTCGATCCTATATCGCGGACTTCTAGGCTTTGATTATTATCAAAAATTAAAGTTAAATTTGCTTTTGTATTTTTATCAATAGCTTGATTGAGCTTGAAAAGCATGATATGATAGCCCCCAGGTTTTAGCTCAGTACTAGAATGTGCTTTAATAGGTATTTTTGGAATTTGTATCATAGCTTTCATACCGTGTTTATGCTCATGAGTATGCAATTCGCTGACTTGATTGATATTGGTTTTTGCATCTATTAGAGAGATATCTTTATCAGTATTATTAACAATAGTAAGAAAAATAGCGCTATTAACAGCATTAGGTGGGGTTTGTTTTATAAATGCATCTTTAATTTCTATATCTTTAGCATAAAGACTTAATGCAAGTAAGGCACTTAAAGTAATAATTTTTTTCATGATTTTTCCTTGTTATTTTTGGTATTAAATATTTTTTAAATTGTATCAAAATAAAAGAAAATAAGCAAATGTTTCTAAAAATTAAACTCATTCTTTGGCAAATTACAAGATATTTTTTAATAATTTTTAATATCTGTATAAAAATCATTAAAATTTAGTTCAAAATTTTTAAATTTGCATAATTACTATTCTTTAAGAAAAAAAATAATATAATCACAGACATTTTGTCAAGAAATTATAATTACAATTTGAGGAAAAGCATTGCTTAAGAAAATTTTAGCATTTTATTTTGTGTGCGCTTCAAGCCTCGGGGCTTCTGATTTAGTAAAAATTTATTTAAATCAAGGTTTGGATGCTGTAGGTATAGCAATTGAAAAAGAATTAACAAATAAAGAATTTTGGTTAGATGAAATAGGTGATAAAAATATTTCTTTGGGGTACTACGATGATGATGTTGCCATTGTGCTTACAAATAAAACAGACAAAGTTCTTCGTGTTTATTCTTATCATAATGGAAAAATTAAACAAGATTTTGAGCAAAAAGCTATCATTACAGGACTTATGGGAGATAAAAAAGTCGAGGGGGATTTAAAAACTCCAGTGGGTTTTTACGAACTTGGACGCAAATTCAATCCAGGGGATCCTTACTATGGTCCTTTTGCATTTGCTACAACTTATCCAAATTTACTTGATAAAGTTCAAGGCAAAACAGGTGGAGGAATTTGGATCCATGGTTATCCTTTGGATGGAACAAGATTAGATGAATTTAGAACACGCGGTTGTATAGCTTTATTTAATGAAAATCTTGAAGAATTTGCTAAAGTAGTACAAGATAAAAAAGTATTTGCTATGACAGAGGAAAAAGAAAAAGTCAGAGCTAAAAAAGAAGATATAGCTATTTTACTTGCAGATCTTTTTGCTTGGAAGCTAGCTTGGACAGATAGCAATATCAATGATTATTTAAATTTCTACGATGAAAAAGAATTCAAGCGTTTTGATAAAATGAATTTCAATCAATTTGCTTCTATGAAAAAATCTATCTTTGCGCGCAAGGAAGATAAAAAAATTCAATTTTCAGATATAAATATCAGTCCTTATCCAAATTTGAATAATGAGACTATGTATAGAATTTCTTTTTATGAGGATTATTACACCAAAAACTATCAATTTAAAGGAGATAAAATCCTATATGTTAAAATTGATAGCAAGGGAAAAATGAAAATCTTAGCAGAGCAATAATGTCTTTAATCAAAATCAATCAAAAAGCTTATGAAAATAACCTAAAAACTATAGCTAGCAAAGTAGGTGATTTTTCAAGATTGATTTGCGTTTTTAAAGATAATGCATATGGACATGGAGCTAAAATTTTAGCCCCAATTGCTAAAGCTTTGGGTGTTAATTTTATAGCAGTTAAAAACGAAAAAGAAGCTTATGAGCTTGAGTCTTTTTTTGATAATATTCTAATCCTTTCTCATCATCCACATGGCAAAGAAAATTCTAAATTTATTTATGCTTTAAATGATATAGATAAAATAAACACCTATCAAAACAATACAAAAATACACCTTAAAATAGATACAGGGATGCATCGCAATGGAGTTTGTATTGAAAATTTAAGTGAAACTTTGTTGAAAATTAAATCTTCTGCTTTGAAACTAGAGGGTATATTTACACATTTTGCAGGTGCAGATGAAATGGATGCAAGTTTTTATATCCAAAAAGAGAAATTTTCTAAGGCCAAGGATATTGCTAAGCAAATTTATGATAATTTAATTTTTCATTCACATAATTCTGCTGCTTTATTTAGAGCTGTAAAAATACCCGAAGATGAATTTTGTAGAACAGGTCTGGCACAATTTGGCTATGGAGATGAAAAATTAGAAAGAGTTTTAAGCTTATATGCTCATAGATTAAGCCATAGAGAATTACAAATAGGTCAAAGTGTAGGCTATGGCGGAGCTTTTAGTGCAACAGAAAAAATAAAAATAGCCACTTATGATCTAGGCTATGCGGATGGCTTGTTTCGCTACGATGGCAAAGGAGATTTATTGCTAGCTAATAAACAAAAAATTTTAGGTAAAATTTCAATGGATAGTTTTTCTTGCCAAGATTTTGGAGAAGAAGTGTGCGTGTTTGACAATGCAAATATTTGGGCAGATTTTTTTAGGACTATCAATTATGAAATTTTAGTCAAACTTCATCCTGATATCCCAAGAGTGTTGGTGTAAATATGTTTAATATCGTTTTAGTGCATCCTAGAATTCCTCAAAATACCGGTAGCATAGGTAGAATGTGTTTTAATGCGGGTTTTAAATTGCATATTATTAAACCTATAGTTTTTGATATTTCTCAAAAAGCGGTGCGTAGAGCAGGGCTTGATTACTGGGAAAAGCTTGAACCTATAGTTTGGGAAAGTTTAGATATCTTTCTTGAACACAATCTTATTTATAAAGATCGCTTTTTCTTCGCTACAACAAAGAGTAACAAATTCTATTTTCAGGCTGAATTTAAAGAAAATGATTTTTTATTTTTTGGTAGTGAGAGCTACGGTTTGCCGATGGAATTGATGCAGCTTAATTGGGATAATGCCATTACAATCCCTATGAAAGCTTGTGGTAGAAGTTTAAATTTAGCTACAAGTGTTGGTATTGTTTCTTATGAAGCCTTGCGACAAAATTTTGATCATTTTAGTTCTTAAATTTACTCACTTTATAAATTTTTAAAATATTTTTCCTGATTATAAATAATTTTTCATAAAAAATATGCTAAAGTAGTAACAGATTTTACTTTTTTAAAGGAGAAATATGGGTGAACAAAGTGTAACTCTTGCATTCGATGAAAAAATATTAAAACTTCTCGAATATGTCCTACCATATACTGATACTATAATGGTAGTTTTACTTATAATCTGCGGAATTTATTATAGTTTTTTAACTAGATTTGTACAATTTCGCATGTTAAAATCTGTTTTTAAAATTCTTACTGAAAAAAATGAAAATCACACCAAGGAGCATATATCCCCTTTTCAAGCTTTAATGATATCAACAGCTTCTAGGGTAGGTATAGGAAATATCGCAGGTATTTCTATTGCAATCGCTACAGGGGGTGCAGGTGCTTTATTTTGGATGTGGTTTATGGCATTTTTTGGTGGAGCTTCGGCTTTTGCAGAAAGTACTTTAGCGCAAATTTATAAGTCTAAAGATGATACAGGAGGATTTAAAGGTGGTCCTGCTTATTATATAAAAAAAGCTTTAGGTTCTCATTTTTTTGGAGCTTTTTTTGCTTTTATTCTTATCATTACTTATGCATATGGATTTAACGGACTTCAAAGTCAAACCATGACTTCAGCTTTTAAAGTTTATTATGATATGTTTAATCCTAATGCTACGGCAGATTTTGCTTCAAGTTCTTGGCCTATGATTATCGGTATTATTTTAACTCTTTTTGGAATTTGGATGTTTTTCTCACACCATACAAAGATAGGTAAAGTAAGCTCTTTAATCGTTCCTTTTATGGCTCTAGCTTATATCTTGCTTGCTCTTATAGCTGTTTTAATCAATTTTGAAAAAATTCCTTCTGTAGTATCGCTCATATTTGAAAGTGCTTTTGATTTTAAAGCGATTTTTGGTGGATTTGCCGGTTCTGCTTTAGTTATAGGAATCAAAAGAGGGCTTTTCTCGAATGAAGCAGGTATGGGTTCTGCTCCAAATGCTGCTGCAGCTGCTCTTACAAGCCACCCTGCAAAACAAGGCGTAATACAAGCTTTTTCAGTTTTAATTGATGTTATTGTTTGTACAAGTTCGGGCTTTTTGGTTCTTTTCTCTATGGCATATTTTAATGTAGGAGCTGATGGAAAACCTCTTTTAACAGCAATGCCTTTAGTACAAGAAGCAATGCGTGAATATTATGGTAGTTTCGGAGTTCATTTTATTACCATAGCTATTGTTTTATTTGCTATCACTTCTTTAATAGGAAATTATTACTATGCTCAAGCTAATGTAAAATATCTTACAAATTCTAAATTGGTAATGAATTTATTTAGAATTACTGCTGTGGCAATGATTTTTATAGGTTCTCAAATGAATTTAAAACTCGCTTGGAGCTTGGCAGATTTAACCATGGCATTTATGGCGGTTACAAATATTATTTCTCTACTACTTTTGGGTGGTATAGTTAATAAAGTATTGAAAGATTTCAATGCTCAGCAAAACTCTAAAATAGATCCTCAATTTAGCGCTTCAAAACTAGGTATTAAAAACGCTGAATGTTGGGACTAATTAAAAAGCCTTGGTTTTAAGGCTTTTTAATGATTTAAAACTTTATTTAAAAATTCTTTTAATCTTTCATTTTTAGGATTTTCAAATACTTCTTTAGGGCTTGCATCTACTGCAAGCTCTCCTTTATCCATGAAAAAAATACGATTAGCGACATTTCTAGCAAAACCCATTTCATGAGTAACTACTATCATGGTAAGCCCTTCAGCGGCCAAATCTTTCATGATGCTTAAAACTTCTCCTATCATCTCAGGATCAAGTGCTGAAGTAGGCTCATCAAATAAAATCACATCGGGATTCATCATCAAACTTCTTGCTATGGCAATGCGTTGCTTTTGTCCACCTGAAAGTTTATGTGGCATTACTTCTTTTTTATCAGATAATCCTACTTTTTTAAGTAAAATTTCGGCTTTTTTTACAGCTTCATCCTCATTTAAAATTCCTGTTTTTATAGGAGCTAAACATAAATTTTGCAATACATTTTTATTGGCAAAAAGATTAAAATGCTGAAAAACCATACTGACTTTTTGGCGAATTTTATTAATATCAGTTTGTTCATCTAAAATATTGTGACCCTTGATAAGAATTTCTCCACTGTCTGCAAGTTCTAGGCGGTTGATACAACGCAAAAAGGTGCTTTTTCCACCTCCACTTGGACCTATAACAGATATAATATCACCTTTGGAAATTTTTGTACTAATATTTTTAATAACTTCTAAATTTCCATATTTTTTATTTAAATTTCGAATCTCAATCATTTTTGCTCATCCTTAACTCAAGTTTCTTAGCAAAATAACTAAAAATTTTTACACTTATATAATATACAAGCCCTGTAAAAATAAGAGGTTTTGGGTTGTATAATACTGCTTGAAGACTTTGGCTTTGCATAGTAATGTCAATAACGCTTATAAATCCAACCACAGAGGTTTCTTTAAATAAAGAAATAAATTCATTTGCCAAAGCAGGTAAGATATTTTTAGTTGCTTGGGGTAATATAATTTCTTTCATCGAAGTTTTATAATCAAGCCCCATAGCACGCGCCGCTTCCATTTGTCCTTTATCGACACTATTAATCCCGCTTCTTACGATTTCTGCTATATATGCAGAGCTATTAAGTCCTAGCGCAAATATTGCTGCGTAAAGATTGTCAATAAAGGTAAATATCACGAAAGCAAAAATCATGAGTTGTAGTATTACAGGGGTTCCTCTTATGATATCAATATATTCATCTATAATAAAATTTAAAACTTTTATCTTTGAAAAGCGTAAAATAGCAAGACTAAAGCCAACAACTATACCTATAATTGCTGAACAAGCAGTGAGCAAAAGAGTAGTGAAATAACTTTTAACATAAGCTTGTGCATTTGGAGTATAATCATAATTTATAACTCCACTAGCTTCTTTTATTTGTAAAATTTCAATAGGAAACGAAAAATATCCCCAAAAAAGAATAATGGTAAAAAATACGAATATCCTTATATTTTTTTGATTCAAAACACAACCTTTATCAAAAATTTTTGACTTAAATTTTATAAAATTATCGTTTGATTTTTCTTTAAAGATTTGCAATAATATGTTAGAATTTTCAAAAAAGGCTTCATGATATGATAGTTTTAGATTTTATTTTAGTCGTAGCTTTTGTACTTTTTATGATATTTTTAATAGTAGGATTTAACCGTCAAATGAGTGAAAAAGCTAAAATTCGAGAAGAAAAATTTAAAAATAAGGAGAGAAAAAATGAGTAAAAAAGTATTGATTCCTTTGGCTCAAGGTTTTGAAGAAGCTGAGTTTATAGGTATAGCAGATGTATTAAAAAGAGCTGCGGAACTAAGTGGAAATTTAGAGGTGATTATCGCTTCTTTGGATAATGAACTTTTGGTAAAAGGAGCAAATGGGATCAGCATAAAAGCAGACTGCTCTTTAGAAGCTGTAGATACTAAAAATCTTGATGCAATAGCTCTAGCAGGCGGCTTTAATGGTATGAATAATCTTAAAAATTCTAATGAAATTTTAAGTATTATTAAAAAACTACACAGTGATGGAAAAATTGTTTCTGCAATTTGTGCTTCTCCTATAGTATTGGATGCTGCTGGAGTTTTAGAGGGTGATTTTTCTTGCTATCCAAGCTGCGAAACAGGTCTTAGAGGAAATAGAATCAATAAAGCTGTGGTTGTAAATAAAAATGTTGTTACAAGTGCAGGTCCTGCAACAGCTATTTTATTTGGTCTAGAACTTGCAAGACAATTGTGCGGCGATGAAATTTATAATTCATTGTACGAAGGCTTACTTATCCCTTTAACAAAATAAGTATTTTTCTATGATAGTGTTTTTTACACTATCATAAATTAAAATAAAGCTTGAGGATTTTCGTTTTCATCCTTTTCTTTAGGAAGTTTAAAGCCGCCTAGCATATGAAAATGTAGATGAAAGACTTCTTGACCACTATTTTTACCACAATTTGTTACCAAGCGATATCCACTTTTATCCACTCCTAAAAGTACAGCTAATTCTTGTATAAAACTTGTCATTTTTTCCATGAGTTTAGGATCAAATTCTTGAAAGTCTTTAAAATGTTTTTTCGGGATAATAAGTATATGAATCGGTGCCTTAGGAGCTATATCATGAAAAGCTAAAAAATCATTATTTTCAAGTACTTTATTGCAAGGAATTTTTCCTTCAACAATGAGTTCAAAAACAGTTTTTTCTTTCATTATTTATCCTTCTTTAGTGTTAATTTTATACAATTATATCTTTAAACTTTAGTTTTTATGCTGAATTTAAAATAGTTTTTAATAAAATTAAGACTAAAAATAATTTATTAAGGTAGAAAGTTGCAAAATTTTATCGAACAAATTCAACAATGCGAAAATTTAAACGATTTAGAGGCTCTTAGAGTTGCTGTCCTTGGAAAAAAGGGTGTCTTAACAGAGAGTTTTGCAAAACTAAAAGATTTAGCTGGCGAGGAGAAAAAAGAATTTGCAGCTAAATTAAATTCTCAAAAGGATGCTTTTAATGAGGCATATTCATTGAAATTTAAAGTTTTGGAAAATTTAGCTTTGGAAGAAAAAATGAAGCAAGATGCTCTTGATTTTAATTATTTTGATGAAAGCCCTACAAATGGTGCTTTACATCCTGTTATGAGTACTATGGATAGAATTATAGAATATTTTGTAAGCTTGAATTTTAGTATAGAAAAAGGCCCTTTAATAGAAGATGATTTTCATAATTTTGAAGCTTTAAATTTGCCAAAATCTCATCCAGCAAGAGATATGCAAGATACTTTTTATTTTGATGATAAAAGACTTTTAAGAACTCAAACCTCTCCTGTGCAAATCAGAACCATGCTTGCACAAAAACCTCCTATTAGAATGATAGCTCCAGGTGCGGTTTTTAGAAGAGATTTTGATATCACTCACACTCCTATGTTTCATCAAGTAGAAGGGCTTGTGGTAGAAGAGGGGCAAAGAGTAAGTTTTGCAAATTTAAAAAATATTTTAGAAGACTTTTTGCGTTATATGTTTGGAGATGTAAAAGTGCGTTTTCGCCCTAGCTTCTTCCCATTTACTGAGCCGTCAGCAGAGGTTGATATTTCATGTGTATTTTGCAAGGGTTGCGGATGTAGAGTTTGCAAGCAAACAGGTTGGCTTGAGGTTTTAGGATGTGGGGTTGTAGATCCTAATGTGTTTAATTTTGTGGGTTATAAAGATGTAAGTGGCTATGCGTTTGGTCTTGGTGTAGAACGCTTTGCAATGCTTTTGCATCAAATTCCTGATCTAAGATCTTTATTTGAAGGCGATTTAAGACTATTGGAGCAATTTAGATGATAATTACTAAAAGTTGGTTAAGCGATTGGTTGGATTTCGAAGATAAAAGTTTAGATGATATAGCGCATACATTAAATTCTATAGGTATAGAAGTAGATAGAATTTGCACTTTAAAAGTGCCAGATAAAATCGTGGTAGGTTTTGTAAAAGAAAAAGTAAAGCATGAAAATTCTGATAAATTAAGCATTTGTCAAGTTGATGTTGGAAATGAAATCTTGCAAATAGTTTGTGGAGCCCAAAATGTCGCACAAGGACAATTTGTTGCAGTAGCTTTAAAAGGTGCTTTAATGCCAAATGGTATGGAAATCAAAGAAGCTAAATTGCGTGGAGTGGATTCTTGTGGCATGCTTTGCTCTAGTACAGAATTGGGTTTTGAAAAAATCAATGATGGCATCATGCTTTTAGATGATAGTATCGGGGAATTAGAGCTTGGAAAAGCTTTAAATTCTTATGAAATTTTTAATGATGGCTTGATTGAGGTTGAATTAACTCCAAATAGGGGAGATTGTCTTAGTATTTATGGTATAGCACGCGACTTAGCAGCGGCTTTAAATTTAAATTTAAAAGAAAAACTACCTTTTAAAGAAGGAGAGAATGTTTTAGGTATAGGCCGTATTTTACGCTTAAGTGCTGAAAAAGAATTAAACAGTCTTTATAATTATAGAGCTATAGAATTAAAAGAAAAAATTCAAACAAATTTGCTCATTGGCTTAAGGTTGGCACAGGTAGAAAATCTTGGGAAAAATCCTATAGAAAATTTACTAAATTACGCAACGCACTCCACGGGCGTACTTTTTAATGCTTACGATCTTGATTCTTTTTACAAAGAAAATGAAGAATTTACTTTGAATTTGGTTAAAGAAGCGCAGGGTGAGACTAAAGTTTCATGTCAGGATGAGCTTCTTAGCGTGAGTGGAATTTATCAAGAAGAAAAATTTAAATCCAAAGAAGATTCTAAGATAATTATCATTGAAGCAAATTATACGGATCCAATGATTATCGCGGATGCAAAAATATCTTATAAAAAGCAAGATGATCAAACTATTTATAGAAGTTTTAGAGGAAGTGAGCCAAAATTAAATTTGGGTATGGATTTTTTATTGAGTGTTTTAGAAAAAAATCCAAATTTGATTATTTATAGCTCCTCACAGCAAATTATAACAAACAAAGAATTGCCTAATATAGCAATCAGTATTGAAAGCATTAGCAAGACCATAGGGCAAGAGGTGGATAAGGATGAAGTTTTAAAAATTCTTAAAAAATTAGGTTTTGAGCTTATACTTTCTGCCGATGGACTTGTCAATGTTAAAGCTCCAATGCATCGTCCTGATATAAAAAATTTAGCCGATATTTGCGAAGAAGTAGTGCGTATTATAGGTATTGATAATATTGCTTCAAAAGGTTTGGAATTTGTAGAAAAAAATCGTTTAAATTCTACTTATAAGAATTATAAAGAACTAGTAGAGCTAAGAAAAAAAGCAGTAGCGAATGGGTATTTTGAAAGTTTGCATTATGTTTTAGATAATGAAGAAGAATTAAAATCCCTTGGTTTTAATCCTATAAAATTAAAACTAATCAATCCAATTACTGCAGAGTTGAACACTCTAAGAACAACGCTTTTAAACCATCTTTTAAACGCAGCAAGTTTAAATGCAAAAAATTCTAAAAAAATCATTAAGCTTTTTGAACTTGGAGTAGTTTTTGGAAGCAATAATGAAGAATTAAATCATATAGCTTTTGTACATTCAGGCTATAAAGAAGAACCTAAAATTTCTAATAAAGCAAAGCCTGAATTAGCTAATTTTTATGATTTTCTTTTAGATCTTAAAAATATCATAGGAGATTTTAAATTAAAAGCTTCAAAGTATGATATTTTAAGTCCTTATGAGCAAGCTGATATTTACTTAAAAGATTTAAAAATAGGGTTTGCGGGTCGCTTACATTTAAAAATAGAAAATGAAAGAGATTTGTTAAAAACATATGTTTGCGAACTTGATTTAAATTTAATTAAACAGCATTTTAAATTGGCTAAACCTTATTCTAAATTTCCAAGTATTAGTAGAGATCTTAGCATACTCATACCTAAGGGTTTTGAATATGAAAAAATTAAAAACTGTATAGAGGAATTAGATTTAGAAAACCTTGAAAATTTCCGCTTGGTTGATTTATATAGTGATGCAAGCCTTGAAAATTCTTACAGCTTAACTCTTAAATTTGTTTTTAGAGATATGAATAAAACCCTAGAAGAGGCTCAAGTTGCAGAATATATCGATAAAATTTTGCAAAGCTTTAAAGAAATGGGGCTTGAACTGAGATGAAGATAAATGCTTTAAAATCCTTTAATGCTGAAATTTCTGATATAGCAGCAGATAAAAGTATATCTCATCGTTTTGCTATTTTTTCGCTTTTAACCCAGGGTGAAAATAGGGCTAAAAATTATCTTTTAGCCGAGGATACTTTAAATACTCTTAAAATAATAGAAAATTTAGGAGCCAAAGTTAAACGAGAAGGTTCTAATGTAAGTATTATGCCGCCTAGCGAGATATTTTCTCCTAATTGTGTTTTAGAATGCGGAAATTCAGGTACTGCAATGCGCTTAATGATAGGATTTTTAGCAGGCATTCCAGGTTTTTTTATTTTAAGTGGCGATAAATACCTTAACAATCGTCCTATGAAAAGAATTTGCAAACCTTTAAGTGAAATTGGTGCGAAAATTTACGGTAGAGAACAGGCAAATTTAGCTCCACTCTGCATAGAAGGACAAAAACTAAAAGCTTTTGATTATAAAAGTGAAATTTCTTCAGCTCAAGTTAAAACAGCTATGATTTTATCGGCTTTTAGAGCAGATAAAACTTCTAAATTCAGCGAAATATCTTTAAGTAGAAATCATAGTGAAAATATGCTAAAAGCCATGAATGCACCTCTAAAAATAAGTGATGATAACTTAAGTCTTGAAATTTCTCCTTTGAATCAAGCTTTAAAAGCTCAAGATATTCTCATACCTAATGATCCTTCTTCAGCTTTTTATTTTGCTTTGGCTGCAATTATATTGCCTAATTCTAAGGTGGTTTTAAAAAATATTTTGCTCAATCCTACACGCATCGAAGCTTATAAAATTTTACAAAAAATGGGTGCAAAACTTGAAATAAAAATTACACAAAATGATTTTGAAACCATAGGTGAAATTCATGCAAGCTCAAGCGAGTTAAAAGCAGTAGAAGTTAAAGAAAATATAGCTTGGCTTATAGATGAAGCACCCGCTTTAGCCATAGCATTTGCTTTAGCAAAGGGTAAATCCAAACTCATCAATGCTAAAGAACTTCGAGTAAAAGAAAGCGATAGAATTACCGCAATGGTTAAGAATTTAAAACTTTGTGGAGTAAATGCTAAAGAACTTGAAGATGGTTTTGAAATCGAAGGCTCTCAAATTAAAAAAGCTAAGATAAAAAGCTATGGAGACCACCGTATTGCTATGAGTTTTGCAATTTTAGGTTTGCTTTGCGAGATGGAGATTGATGAAAGCGACTGTATTAAAACTTCTTTTCCCAATTTTATGGATATTCTTACAAAAATAGGAGCTAAAATTGATTATTGAATTGGCTAAAAATTATGGCTTTTGTTTTGGTGTAAAAAGAGCAATTAAGAAAGCTGAACAAATCAAAGACGCAGCAACCATAGGGCCACTTATCCATAATAATGAAGAAATTTCTCGTTTGCAAAAAAATTTCAATGTTAAAACCTTAGAAAATATAAGAGCTTTAAGCGATGAAAAAAAAGCTATTATAAGAACACATGGAATTACTAAGCAAGATTTAGAAGAGCTTAAAAAGAAAGATATAGAAATTTTTGATGCAACTTGCCCCTTTGTAACCAAACCACAACAAATTTGCGAAAAAATGAGTGCAGAAGGCTATGATGTAGTGATTTTTGGTGATGCGAATCATCCTGAGGTTAAGGGTGTAAGAAGTTATGTAGCTACAAAAGCTTATGTAGTTCTAGATAAAAAAGAACTCGAAGATATTAAACTACCTAATAAAATCGCAGTTGTTAGCCAAACGACCAAAAAACCTGAACATTTTATGGAAATAGTCAATTTTTTAATTCTTAGAGTTAAAGAGGTAAGAGTTTTTAATACAATTTGTGATGCAACTTTTAAGAATCAAGATGCCATTAAAGAACTTTCGGTTAAAAGTGATGTGATGGTAGTTGTTGGAGGTAAAAATTCGGCCAATACCAAACAACTTTTTTTAATAGCCAAAGCAAATTGCAAAGACAGCTATCTCATCGAAACCGAAGAAGAATTGCAAAAAGAATGGTTTTTAAATAAAACACATTGCGGGATTAGTGCTGGGGCTAGCACACCTGATTGGATTATTAAAAAAGTTGTAGCTAAAATCGAATCTTTTGAGTGTTAAAATCGTGATATTTTATTTTGCAAAAAAGTAAAATAAAACTATTATTAAAAAAATACATCAAAAATTAAAAATCTTAACACTAATTAAAGAAAAATAAGGTAAAATCAGTCAAATTTTAATTTTTTTCAAAAGGACCCTGATGAGCGAGGCGAACAAAAAAGTTCAAAATAATTTAGAGGACTATCTTGAGGATGAAGACTTCGGTCAACTTTTAGAAGCTTTTGACAAGTCAAGAGAAGAAACTATAACCGAAGGTGTAATCGTAGAGATTAAAAACGATGAAGTCTATGTAGATGTAGGCAGAAAATCAGAAGGTATCTTGGCATTAAATGAAATCCAAGATGACAATGCTAATTTGTTATTTAATGTAGGCGATAACATTAAAGTTGCCGTTATAGGCTCTCGTGGTGGTAGATCTTTACTTTCTCACAAAAAAGCTTTAAGAAAAGAAAAAGTTGTTGAATTTATTCAAAATTATAAAGAAGATGATGAGTATATTTTTGAAGTAAAAGTAGTGGGAAAAAATAAAGGCGGACTTGTTGTTGTAAATGATAATGATGTAGAATTTTTCTTACCAAAATCACAATACGGTTTTAAAGAAAATAACAATGTTATAGGTAAAACTTTTAAAGTTAAAATCATTAAAGTTGACAAAGAAGAACAAAGTATTATTGTTTCTAGAAAGAAAACTTTAGATGATGAAAGAAAAAAACGCAAAGAGCTTATTAGCAATATCGCTCAACAAGAAGGGCTTATCGAAGGTATTGTGAAAAAGATTACAACCTATGGTATGTTTGTTGATGTGGGTGGTGTTGATGGACTTGTTCATTATAGCGAAATTTCATATAAAGGACCTGTAAATCCTAGTATTTTATACAAAGAAGGAGATAAAGTTCCTGTTAAGGTTGTAAAATACGATAAAGAACGCAAGCATTTATCTCTTTCTATTAAAGCAGCCTTACCTGATCCTTGGGGAGAGATTAAAGACAGTTTAGAAGTAGGCGATACTATCAAGGTTATTGTTTCAAATATAGAACCATATGGTGCTTTTGTTGATCTTGGTAATGATATAGAAGGATTTTTACATATCAGCGAAATTTCTTGGGATAAAAATATAAAAAATCCAAAAGATTATATAAGCAAGGGTCAAGAAATTGATGTTGAAGTTATTGAAATCAATTCAGACGAAAGACGCTTAAGAGTATCTTTAAGAAATTTACTCTCTAAACCTTTTGATGAATTTATGAAAAGCTATAAAATCGGAGATGTGATAGAAGGAGAAGTTACTTCGACAACTTCTTTTGGTGCTTTTGTTAAAATCGGTTCTGTAGAGGGTCTTTTACACAATGAAGATGCATCTTGGGATAGAAATGAAAAATGCAAAGATAAATTTAACAATGGTAACATTATCAAAGTTAAGATTATTAAAATTGATGAAGAAGGCCAAAAAATTTCTTTAAGCATTAAAGAACTTAGTGAGTCGCCTGTTCAAGAATATGCTAAAAACCACAAAGTAGGTGATATTGTTAAAGGAAAAATCAGAGATATCAAAGATTTTGGGGTATTTGTAGAGCTAAATAAAAATGTGGATGCACTCATCCATAAAGAAGATATCAGTACTTCAACCCTTGAAAATTTAAAAATCGGTGATGAGATTGAAGCAGCGATTGCATTTATCGATGAAAAGAAAAATAGAATTCGCCTAAGTGTTAAAAATTTAGTTAGAATCAAAGAACGAGAAGTATTGAACGAAATCAATAGCGACGATAAAGTAACTTTAGGTGACATCATCAAAGATCAGTTAGCTTAATGATGAAAAAATATGCAACTATAAGCATTTTGAGTATTTTATTGCTCATTTTGCTTATTGTCGTTTTTGTACTACTTTGGAAATTTAAAGCAAATTCTAATTTTATTCCCGAATTTGCGAAAGATACAAATATGCATCAAATTCAAGAAAAGCAAACCCAAGAACTCAGTTGGCAAGAAGAGTTGGCTAAATGGCCTAGTAAAGACTTTACCCCAGCTGTAGAGCAATTTACGCTATATTTTGATGCAGATACTAGCGAACTCAAGGAAAAAAACAAATACTATCAACTTGTTGTTAACAAGTATGATATTTACTCCATGTTTTGTTTAAGACAGACTTTAAATTCTTTTAATGTGAAGTATTTTTTATTAAAATCCGGTGAAAGTCCTGAAATCTTTTTAGATACAGGCAATAAGAATTTAATCGATGATATTATCAAAGAACTTAAAAAATATAAAATCAACACAGAAGCAAAGGAGATTTGGTTATGAAAAAAAAGATTATTGTTTGTGATGCAATTTTAGATAAAGGTGTAGATCTTTTAAGAAAAGCTGAGGATATTGAGCTTATTGAAGCTGCTAAAGTTCCAAAAAATGAGCTAATGGATATGCTTGCGGATGTAGAAGTTGCCATTACTAGAAGTTCTACTGATGTGGATATAAATTTTTTGAATCATGCTAAAAAACTCAAAGCTCTTATACGTGCAGGAGTAGGTGTAGATAATGTCGATATCCCAGAATGCTCTAAACGCGGCGTTATAGTGATGAATGTTCCAACCGCTAATACCATCGCTGCAGTAGAGCTTACCATGGCTCATCTTCTAAGCTCTGCTAGAAGTTTTGTTAATGCACATAATTTTTTAAAGAATGAAAGAAAATGGGAAAGAGAAAAATGGTATGGTGTAGAACTCATGGGCAAAACCTTAGGTGTGATCGGCTTTGGTAATATAGGTTCGCGCGTTGCTATCCGTGCTAAAGCTTTTGGTATGAAAATTTTAGCCTATGATCCATATATTTCAGCATCCAAAATCACAGATTTAGATATGGAACAAGCAAAAAGCTTGGATGAAATTCTTACCCAAAGTGATTTTATCACTATCCATACGCCAAAAACCAAAGAAACTGATGGTATGATCGGTATAAATGAAATTGCAAAAATGAAAGATGGTATAAGACTTATCAACTGTGCTCGTGGGGGATTATATACAGAAGAAGCTCTATGTGAGGGTTTAAAAAGTGGTAAAATAGCTTGGCTTGGTATCGATGTTTTTGAAAAAGAGCCTGCTACTAATCATCCTCTTTTAGATTTTGAAAATGTGTCAGTAACCTCTCATCTTGGTGCAAACACCCTAGAAAGTCAAGATAATATCGCAAGAGAAGCTTGCGAACAAGCCCTTAGTGCAGCTAGAGGTGTAGCATATCCTAATGCTCTTAACTTACCGATTAAAACCGAGGATTTACCGCCTTTTGTAGCGCCTTATATTGAACTTGTTTCTAAGATGGCGTTTCTAGCAGTTCAAATCGATAAAAATCCTATAAAAAGTATTAAACTAGAAGCAGAGGGTGTAATAGGAGAATATGTTAACTCTATGCTTACTTTTGCTACCGTAGGAGCTTTAAGTGGAATTTTGGGTGAAAAAATAAATTATGTCAATGCTGAATTTGTTGCAAAAGAAAAAGGCGTGGACTTATCTTGCGAGACTCTTCCAAATAGCGGTTACAACAACAAACTTAGCGTTAAAATTATCACAGAAAATTCAAATATCAATGTTTCAGGGACTGTATTTAACGAAAATGAACAACGCATAGTTGGATTAAATGGCTTCCAAACAGATTTCAAGCCAAAAGGAAAAATGATCATTTTCAAAAATAAAGATATCCCAGGTGTTATTGCTAAAATCAGCTCTGTCTTAGCATCTAAAAATATCAATATTGCTGATTTTAGATTAGGTAGAGATGGTTTTGGATATGCTTTAGCAGTGGTATTAATCGATGAAAAAGTGCAAAAAGAAGTTTTAGAAGAATTAAGACAACTAGAGGCGTGTATATTTGTACAATATGTCGAAATCTAAAATTCTTATCATAGAAGATGATACAGATTTAAATGATTTGCTTAGCTTGAGACTTAAGGCTTGTGATTATCAAATTTTTTCCTTACTAGATTTTAAAGGAGTTGAAGATTTGCTCGATAATGAGCAAATCGATCTTTTGATAGTCGATAGAAATCTTCCAAGTGGAGATTCTTTGGATAAGATCAAAGAACTAAGAAAGCAAGGTTATAAAGAAGCGGTGATTTTTTTAACCGCTAAAACCTTACATCAAGACTTACTTGAAGGTTTTGAAAGCGGTTGCGATGATTACATGTGCAAGCCTTTTGATTTTAATGAATTATTGCTTCGCATTAAAGCCATCTTAAAGCGTCATAAAAGAGAAGAGGAGAGATTGGTTTTTAAAGATTTCTCTTTGGATTTGATCAATTATGAATTTTTCTATAAAAATGAAAAACTAGATATTTCAAATTTAGAATATGAGCTTTTAAAATGCTTTTTTGAAAATCCCAATGCTTTGTTAACACGACAATTTTTAAGCGAAAGTGTATGGAAAGATGACACTACAAGCGATAAAACGATCAATATAGCATTAACAAGACTAAGAAACAAATTTCCAAAGCTTAAAGAGCATATTATAAGTGTTAGGGGTGTTGGTTATAAGATATGTTAAAAACTAAAAATATTTTTATAACTTTTTTTGTTCTACTGATTTTATCTTTTGGTATGATTTTTTACACGCTTACAAATTCTTATTTGAATTTTTTGCTCTTAAAGCAATACGAACAAAAAATCAAAAGCCTTGATGATGTTTTAAAATTTTCACTTTTAAAACATTTAAATTCTGATAATATCAAAGAATTTGCACAAGATACAAGGGCGGATTTTATTATTTTTAAAGATGATTTCAAGATTTCTTCTGTTTTAAACCCTGATTTATTTTTAAATTTAAAAGAAAATAAAATTTACGATTTAAATTCCAAAAGAGTTCTTGTTAAAAATATAACTTATAAAGACTATAAATATATGATCATTGTTTATCCAAGATTTTTAAATTTGCAAAATTTTTGGCTAAAAATAAGCATAAGCTTTGGGCTTTATTTTATGCTTGTTTTTGTTTTAGTATTTTTCATGGGAAGAAAGCTAGCAAAAAGTTTTAAAAAAATTTTAGAATTTTTAAATTTTATCAATGATTCAAAATCTGTTATTTTAGAAGATAGTATTTTTAAAGAGCTCAATTTGCTAAATAAAAAACTTTTAAAAACAAAAGAGAAAATCTTAAAAAATATTCAAAAAAATAAAAAACAAAGCGACAAAATTGCTCTTAAAAATACCCAATTAGCAAGTGTTATTTCTGCTATTTCTCATGAGCTAAAAAACCCCTTAAGTGTGATTGATCTTAGTTTAGAAATACTTAAGGACGAGAATTTAAAAGATGAAAAACTCAAAAAAGAATTATTGGAAAAAATTTCACGCCAAAGTCTAAAGCTAAACGCTTTAACGCACAAACTCAATTTTGTTTTTAATCTCAACCACGAAGCTTTACAAATGCAAGAATTTGATCTTTTTGCTTTATGTGAAAAAATCGTTAAAAACCCAGGTTTTGAAAGAGTGATTTTACGCGGAAAAAGCACTAAGGTAAAAGCTGATGAGTTTTTAATCGAACAAGTGATTATTAACTTGCTTTCCAATGCCTTAAAATATAGCCAAAAAGAAGTTATTTTAATTGCACAAGATCAAAAGATTAGTGTTTTGGATTTTGGCAAGGGTATAGAAGAGGATCAATTAAAGCTTATCACAAAAAAATTTTATAAAATTGACACCAAAAGTGACAATTCTTTTGGGCTTGGACTTTTTTTAGTAAAAAAAATTTTAAGTATACATAAAAGCTATTTAGAAATCTCTAGCACTGTATCACAGGGTTCTAAATTTAGTTTTAAACTTCACTAAGGAAAAAAATGGCACTTATTGATTTAATCGACGCTTCGAAAAAATTTGGAGAAAAAATTGTTTTAAATGAGGCAAATTTTAGCGCCCATGAAGGCGAAAAAATAGCCATCATAGGAAAAAATGGAGAAGGGAAATCAAGTCTTTTAAAAGCACTTTTAGGTACTTTAACTCTAGATAGTGGCAGAGTAGTAAGGCAAAATGGAAAAAGCATAGCCATGCTTTCACAAACTGTTGATTTTAATGCAAATTTAAGTGTCAAAGAAGCCATAAAAATCGAACTTGAAGAAATTTATAATACATTAAAAGAATATGAAGCATTGCAAAGCAAACTCGAAAAAGAGCCTGCAAATAAAGATTATTTAAAACAAATAGATGATTTAATTGCCCTAATTGATAGCAAAGATGCTTGGAATATCGAAGCTAAAATCACGCGTGTTTTAAAAGAATTCAGCCTATTGGATTACTCCGATCGTTTGGTTTGCACTCTAAGCGGTGGTGAAATTCGTAGGGTAGGTCTTTGTATACTTTTGCTTAAAAATCCTGATATTTTATTGCTTGATGAGCCTACAAACCACCTTGATGTTTATATGACAAGCTTTTTAGAGGATTTGTTAAAAATTTCAAAGATGTGTGTGATTTTTATTTCACATGATAGATATTTTATAGATGCAATTGCACATAGATGCGTAGAAGTTGATCAAGGCAAACTCAGTGTATTTAAGGGTGGTTATGCGAATTATTTAGAGAAAAAAACTCAAATTCTAGAAAGTTTAGCTAAAAGCCATGAAACGCTTTTAAAACATTTAAAAAGCGAAGAAGAATGGCTTAGAAGAGGTGTTAAAGCAAGGCTTAAAAGAAATGAAGGACGCAAAGAGCGTATTTTTAAAATGCGCGAAGAAGCTAAAAAAAATCCTGGCGCTATCAAGCGTTTAAAGCTTGAAATTTCAAGAGCAGCTTTAAATTTTACAGGAGAAAAAATTCCTAATCGCAAAAAAATGCTTTTTGAGCTTAAAAACGTAAGTAAAAATTTAGGAGAAAAAGCTCTTTTTGCAGATTTTTCAAGTCGTATTTTACAAGGTGAGCGCATTGCTATAGTAGGAAAAAATGGCTGCGGAAAGTCTACTTTTTTAAAAATACTTTTAGGTGAGTTAAAACAAGATAGTGGAGAGATCAAGCGTGGAGAGATCAAGATAGGATATTTTGATCAAGCTAGAAGTCTTGTAAATTCAGATAAAACCTTGCTTGAAATTTTCTGTCCTAATGGAGGCGATAGGGTTGAAGTGCGTGGAAAAAATATGCATGTTTATGGATATTTAAAAAATTTCTTATTTCCTAAAGAATTTTTAGATAAAAGTGTTTCTGTTTTAAGCGGTGGAGAAAAAAATCGTGTTGCTTTGGCTTTGCTTTTTACAGAAGAATATGATGTTTTAATCCTAGATGAGCCTACAAATGATCTTGATATAGCGACTATTAATATTTTAGAAGAATATTTACTTAGCTTTGAAGGAGCAATTTTACTAGTCTCCCATGATAGATATTTTGTAGATAAAATTGCCACCAAACTTTATGCTTTTGAAAGTGGTGCTAAGATCAATATTTTACATACGCTTTATACTGAATATCTTGAAAATGAAAAAGAAATGCAAGAATTTGATGATTATATTTCAAGTCTTGATTCGCAACAAGAGCAAACTCACATACAAAAAGAAAAAAATAGTAAAAAACTAAGCTATAAAGAGAATGAAATTTTAAAAAATCACCCCGAAAAAATTGAAATTCTTGAAAAACAAATTTCTAAATTAAACGACGATCTTTCAAATCCAAGTGTATATCACGAAATAGGCATAAACACTCTTTATAAAGAGCTAGAGCAAGCACAAAAAGAATTAGAAAAACTAGAGACTGAGTATTTTGAAGTTTTGGAAAAAAGTGAAAATCTATAAATTTTTATAAATAAAACATAAAAATTTATTGACAAAAAATATTAAAATTTATTATAATTTGAATTTAAATTGCGGGAATAGCTCAGGGGTAGAGCACAACCTTGCCAAGGTTGGGGTCGCGAGTTCGAATCTCGTTTCCCGCTCCATACTTCACAGACTTCAAAATTATATTTATCCAAAAGCTTTATTTTAAACTCTTTGAATTTTAAGCGCATTGAATAGATGCAAGAGAAAAAATCCCTTGCATGGAGAATTCTTTTTTAATTAATTAAAATTGATATTTAAGACCGATATTTCCACTTAAATAAGTTTCGCTCTCATTATTTGCTTTTCCGCTTAAAAGATGTTTAATACCCGCTGAGAAAGTAAAAGCCCAAGCATTTTTAATATTAACATCACCACCTACTATTAATGAGCCGTAAGTTTTTTTCTTATCGCTTCCATTGATAGTAAATGAAGTAGGACTTCCTAAAAATCTAGCCGTATAATGATCTCCAGAAGTAATGATATATTGTTCAATTTTTGGTGTAGCATAGATATAGCTTTCTTTTGAAAGATATTTTCTAAATTCAGCGCCCGCTTCTATGCTAGCATCAAAATTAGATTGCGATCTTACATGTTGAGCATATGGACCATTTTCATTATAGCTAGGTGTAAGAGAATAATAAAGATTAAGCCCTGCTAAAGGTTTAATATAAAGATCATTTCCTATATCAAACACATAACCGTAACTTCCGCTAGCACCTAAGAATTTTCTAGTAAAATCAGATGAATTAATTGTTTGTGCTATGAGTCTATTTTGATCAGTCCAACCAAATTGTGCATAAGTTTTAAAATCAAATTCGCTATTGTTATAAAGTGTTCTTGAATATAAACCAAGCTGTAGATTATCACTTTTTTGTTCTATTGTACTGGTTTTAGTTTCTGAATTTGCATAAGTTAAATAAGCCCCCAAAATAGTTTCTTCACCTATCAAGCGATCATATCCCACACTTACTCCATATAAAGAGCCGCTATTGCTATCGATAATATTTGCTCCACCTATAACATTTGCCCATATATTATTTTCATAAGCTCTTGCGCCGTAAGAAAAAGTAGAATCACTAGCAATTCCTTCTCCTGCGGCAAATTTTTCCCACGCTAAAGAAGCGAGTTTGATGGTAGAATAAGGATTGCTAAATTTAGCTAAGCGATTTGAAATGGTCATTTCATTAGATATATTGATTGCATTAACCGGAGAATTAAGTGCTGAATTTCCAGCATTAGATCTTCCTGCTTTTTCAATATCATCAATTGCTTTATCGTTAGAAAAAATATAACCTGCTGTTGCAGATACCTTTCCTCCGACATTAGACTCTGCTAAAGAAGCAAATATTTGCCCTTTTTGTCCCATTTGAACACTAGAGCCCCCATCTGCAAATCCTGTAATTTTTTTATCAAGATCGGCAGTTTTGTTTTTTACTTCCTCTATAAGTCTATCGTATTCTGCTAGGCGATTTTTAAGTTCATCTAAGATTTTTTTATCGCTATCTAGTTTTTTCTTAGCATCATCGTATGCTTTTTGAGCTTCTTCGATTCTTTTGAAATCATTTCCTTTTTTTGTTTCATCAAGTGTTAATTTAGCACTACTTACTTTTGCTTCAGATGAAGAAATTTCGATAGCATGAGCTTTAATTTCAGCATCTACCCTTTGTCTTTTATCAAGAAAAAATCCACTTTCATTTCCTGCATTATTTTTGTAAAGTATTTCCAAATCACTTTTTTGTGCTGCATATTCTTTTTTTAAAGCAGTATTTAATTTATCAAAATCGAGCCTTCCATCAGTATAAAATTTAGCCTTATCAAAATTACCGCTTACATAAAGATTGTTGCCTTGTTGAACAAGTTCAGTTTCATATAAACTATCGCGATCCGATAAATCATGTGTAGGTGCTATTTTTTTAAAATCTGCTTCAGTAATGGTTCCTATATCTTTTGCATATTTGCTATCCATTAGATTAGAGGAGATATTAACAAGTTTATTGTGCACATATATTACTCCAAAATTTCCCGAATCGATATCTGTAAAAGTTTTATCTTTATCTAAACTTTCAAATCCTTCAGAAGCAGTCATAATAACTATCCCGTTATTTGTAACGCGGTCAAAATCATCAACACTCACGCTAAATTGAGTATCAAAAGCAATCACTTTTCCATTTACATGAAATTTTGCACCTCCTTGATTTAAAATACTACTATCTACAAGTTTTAAATTTCCATTTATAGTTAAAGAACCATTATAGCTGTGATTAAAATAATCCCCAGTAGCAATATTAATAAAGGTATCATTTAATTCAACACCCCCTTTGGCGGTAATGATGCTATCTCCACTGCCTACATAAATAGCATTTAAGTATTTATCATCTTTATTAAATTGAACTTTATCCGCTGTAAGATTAAAACTGAATCCATTGTTTAAATTTCCACCTAGATACATTCCTTGAAAGGTAAGCCCACCTGTTTGCTTGTTGCCTGCACGGATATCAAGATATTTGATTCTATTTTCATCCTCTGTTAATTTAGTTGAACCAAGATCATCTTTAACAATTTCATTAGTGCTAAATTCATAAATATATTTACTCTTGTCATTTGAATCTTGAATTAATTTATTATCGATAATATTAGCAGAATAAAGCCCTTGGGCAACTAAAAAACTGGCTGCAATTGCAGAAAGCATGATCTTTTTATGATACTTCATAAAAAAACTCCCCCCTTATTTTTTTGAAATTTAAAATCATAATGATAGCATATTTTTTTAAAAAAACAAAAAAATTAAATCAAAAATCAACAATTAAAGATAGAATATCTCTTTAAAGTGCTATATTTATTTATAAAATTTGCAACATGAAAATGATGGCGATTATTTAAAGCTTAAAAAGCATGACTTTTTCATCTTTTTGAAATTCTGCCTTTTCTTCTTCACTGATGAGCAAAAATTCGCTTTGAATCAGAGGCAATATCATCCCTGAGCCAAATTTGTTATCATTAAAAGGATGAAAAATACCCTTTTCTAAATTTCCTAAGATAAGATTATTTCTTCCGCTTTTTACTTTTAAATCACTCCCCATGATAGCTTGAATTTGTAAAGAATTTTCTAAATTCCCGTAAAGTAGAGCGATAATTTTTCTAGCAAAGATAAAAGCAGAAAGATAAGCTGCCATAGGATTTCCTGGTAAAATCAATACTAAAGTTTTATCTTTTTGATACAGCTTAGTTGGTCTTGCTGGGCGCGCTTTTAAACCCTTAAAAAGTGGAGTAAAGCCTAATTCATTTAAAGCTTTTTCCATAAAATCAGCTTCTCCTACACTCGCTCCACCTGAAGTGATTAAAAGATCAAAATTAGCATTTTCTAAAGCTTTTTTGGTTGTATTAAAATCATCTTTAATAATACCAAGATAACTTGTAGCACAATCTTCAAATAAAGCAAGTAAAGGCAAAGCATTGGCATTATAAATATTTTCCGCATCACAATCTTGCCAAGGTTCTTTTAACTCATCTCCGCTTGAAAAAATTCCGATACGAATTTTTCTTACAACTTCTATTTTATAATTCCCTTGAGAAGAGAGCAGGGCGATATGTCTAGCATTAAGCTTTGTACCTTTTTTTAACAAAAGCTCATCTTTTTTTAATTCTTCGCCCTTATAACGATAAGCGTTGTATTGCTTAGGTGGCTTTTTGATGATAAGTTTGCCTTCTTCTATGCATTCATCTTCTATCATTAAAATAGTATCGGCATTTTTAGGCATTTTTGCGCCTGTCATGATCTTAAAACATTCATTTTTATAAATCTCATAAGTGTTTTTATCTCCAGCTAAAATCGTGCCTTTTATATCTAAAGCTTGATTTATATCCGCATAATTAAAAGCATAACCATCAAGCGCGGCATTATCAAAACTAGGCAAATTTTTTACGGCATAAAGATCTTTGGCCAAAACCCTATCTTTAGCTTCTTCAAGACTGATCAATTCAAATTCATTAAGAGCTGTAATTTGATCTTGCAGATGTGCTAAGGTTTGAAAAATATTTTTCATTCTTCAAGCCTTGTGATTTTAGCGCCTAAGGCTTTAAATTTTTCTTCTAATTTTTCATAACCACGATCAAGATGATAAATTCTATGTATCCTGCTTGTACCCTTAGCTACAAGTGCTGCTAAAATCAAAGCCGAAGAAGCACGTAAATCTGTGGCCATAACATCTGCAGCATTTAATTCTTTACCGCCCACTATAGTAGCAATATGCCCATTTAATTTAATATCCGCACCCATTCTTAAAAGCTCGCTTACATGCATAAAGCGGTTTTCAAAAAGTCTTTCATCGATAATGCTTGTACCCTTTGCCATTAAGGCTAAAGCCATAAATTGTGCTTGCATATCGGTTGGAAAACCAGGATATTCACTAGTCATGATCTCCGTAGCTTTAATTTCTTTTGCAGGAAATAAAGTGATATTATCATTATCTACTGAAGTTTCAAAACCCATTTGATGAAGTTTTGCTAAAACCGCTCCTAAATGTTCAGCATTTACTTTTTTAAGTGTGATTTTAGAATTTGTAATAGCTCCTGCACACAAATAAGTTCCTGCTTCGATCCTATCAGGAATCACGCTAAATTCTTTAAAATCCAAAAGTTCTTTATCTGTGCCATAAATTTCAAGTTCATCTGTACCTATGCCTTTTATATCAAGTCCAGCATTGGTTAAAACTTCGCAAAGCTGTACGACTTCAGGCTCTTTAGCAACATTTACAAGCTTAGTTTTTCCCTTAGCTAAAGCTGCCGCCATAATGATATTTTCACTGCCTGTAACAGTGATTTTATCAAAAAGAATTTGAGCTCCTTTCAAATTTCCACTTGCTACGACATAGCCTTGTTTTATTTCTATATTTGCACCCATTTTTTCTAAAGCGCTTAGGTGTAAATCAATAGGTCTTTGTCCTATAGCACATCCTCCAGGCAATGAAACTTCGCAATGATTAAAACGAGCAAGTAAAGGCCCTAGAGTAAGGATGGAAGCACGCATTTTACGCACGATATCATATTTAGCCACAGTTTTATCAAGTGTCGTTGTATCTAAATATGCTGTATTTTCTTTAAAATCAGTTTTTGCTCCCAAATTTTCAAGCAAAGAAATGAGTGTTTTGATATCTGCAACATTGGGAACATTATTTATTTTAACTTCATTTTTTGCAAGTATACTAGAAGCAATTAGGGGTAAAGCGGCATTTTTTGCACCACTTATAGTAACTTCACCTTGAAGTTTTTGAGAACCTTGTATCTCTAAATAAGTCATTATAATAAACCTTATTTTAAATTTCAAGGCTTAATTATACCTTTTTAAACTTTGTAAAAGTTTATTACTTGGGCTTTTCATTTTGAAATTTATAATTTATTTAGAACTTAAATTTCTTTAAAGTTTGGTTATTTTATTGTATTATTTTAAATTTAAAAAATCGTACATATTTTATTTTTCAAGGCAATATAATGGGTGTTTTTTTGGTTTTACTGGGTGGAATTTTTTGGGCTATAAGTGGAGTTTTAGCTGAATATTTGTTTAAAAATAATTACGGAGTAGATTGGGTAAGTTTTTATAGACTTTTATTTACAGGGATTTTGCTTTTAGCTATTAGTTTAAAACGCAAAAATTTCATACTTTTTAAAAACAAAAATGAAATTTTTTCTCTTTTGATTTTTGCTATTTTTGGGCTTTTGATGACTCAATATGGCTATTTTAAAGGAATTTTTTACACCGATGCAGGCACTGCTACTATGATACAATATTCAGCACCGATTATTATAATGCTTTTTGTGTGTCTTAGGGATAAAAAAACTCCAAAATGGTTTGAGATCTTGGCTTTAATTTTAATTATCCTAGGTATATTTTTGCTTGCAAGCGGCGGGGATGTAAATAACTTGAATCTAAATTTTTGGGGAATTTTTTGGGCTATTTTGGGAGCTTTTGGGGTTGCTTTTTATTCTTTGGGTGCAAGAAAAATCATTGCAAAATATGGAATTTTCTTTGTCATGGGAATGGCTTCTTTATTTGCTTCTTATGTGCTTTTTGGAATTTTGGAATTTAAGGGTAGTTTCGTTCATTATGATTTTTCATTAAAAGCATTTTTGGCTATGAGCGGTATTGTGCTAGTTGGTACCATAGGTGCTTTTTGTTTATATCTTAAAGGGGTTGAATATATAGGAGCTGTAAGAGCAAGCATGATAGCATGCATCGAGCCTGTGGCAGCTGCTTTTATGAGCTTTTTATTTTTAGGAACAAGATACAGCTTTTTAGATCTTTTTGCCTTTGCTTTGATTATTTTAAGTGTGATTTTAAATGCTAAGAAAAGTTAAATTTTCATAAAATTTTTAAGTAATTTTTTGCCATTTTGGCTTAAAATTGCTTCGGGATGAAATTGCACCCCATAAATCTCATATTTTTTATGCTTGATTGCCATGATGATATTTTCATCATTTAAGGCTAAAATTTCACAACTTTTTGGCATTTTGCTAATATGTAAAGAATGATACAAACAAATTTTACTTTTATTTTCAACACCTTTAAAAAGCAGACTTTTTTTAGCATTTTTCTTAAGATGCAATCTTGAAATTTTACCTTGCATAGGGTGGGGCATCAGAGTGATTTTTCCGCCAAAAACCTCGCCTATACACTGATGTCCCAAACAAATTCCTAGTATTTTTTTATCTTTTTTAAAATATTGAATTGCTTTCAAGCTTAATTTTGATTCAGCAGGAGAATTTGGGCCTGGGGAGATGATAAGATGAGAAAAGTCAAAGCGAGCCAAATCTTTAACTTTTTTAAATTCATCATTTTTTATAATTTTGCATTGATAGCCCAATTCTTTAAGATAAAAAACTATAGTATAGCTGAAAGAATCGTAATTATCTATGAGTAAAATTTTTTTCATTTTACACTCACTTTTTGCAATCCTCTAACCGAATTGATACAATAAATCTTATCCGCATTTAACAAATCTTCCTTGAAAAGTTTTTTTTCTTTTATAAGTCCTAAATCGAGTAAAAATTGCCTATAAATTCCATTCAAAAGTCCACTTTGCAGAGTAGGGGTGTAAAAGACTTTATCTTTTTTAATGATGATATTACTTCTTGAACCTTCGCATAATTCATTTTTTTCATTAAAAAAAGCTATATCAAAGCATTGATTTTCTTTCCATAAAAAAGCTTTTTCATCATAAATTTGCCTTAAAGAACTTTTATGATATAAAGAATCACTTTGCGAATTTAAGGATTTATCACTTAAAAGTAAGATATTATTATCACTTGTTTTGATATGATTTTCTAAGACAGTATAGCTGCCATCTTTTTGTAAGATAAGTTTAAAAATAGCCTGTTTGTGATGACTTTTAATGGTGCTTGGATAAAAAAAACTATGATTTTTATGAAAAAGTTTTTCATTTAAAGCCTGGATATTGAAATTTTTAAATTCTTTTAAATTGGATTTGCAATTTAACACTTCTTGAAAATCTTTAATGAGTTTTTCTGTGTTAAAATTTAATTTTAAGGCAGAATTTAAGATTCTTTGCAAGTGTTCTTTAAAAAATAAAATTTTACCTTTTTTATAATACATAGTTTCAAAAAGATAAAAGTCCTTAGGCATTAAAAATTGAGTTTTTAGCTCCAATTCTTTAAATTCTTCCTCAAGCTTAGAATCCCACACCAAGCCACTTCCCACGCTATATTGATAATCTTGTTTTTTCTCAAGAGTGCGTATAGCAACGCTAAATTTGCTTTTATTTTTATGGATACAACCTATAGCACCACAATAAATTCCACGTTTTCTTGCTTCAAGTTCTTCTATAAGTTTTATGGTTTCAAGTTTAGGGGCTCCTGTGATCGAACCACAGGGAAATAAAGCTTTGAAAATTTGAAAATAATCAATATCTTTTTTAAGCTTGCCTTTTATAATGGAAGTCATTTGATGCAAAGTAGGGTAGCTTTGAATTTTAAAAAGCTTTGTTTTCATGCTGTTTCTAACGATAAGTTTTGAAAGATCGTTTCTTAAAAGATCGACTATCATTACATTTTCGCTTAAATTTTTAATATCTTTTTGCAAAAAAAGTTTATTTTTCTTATCTTGATTTAAATCCTTAGATCTCGCACTCGTGCCTTTCATGGGTTGGGTGATTATTTTTCTTTTATGGGTTTTAAAAAATAATTCAGGAGAAAAGGAAAGAATTTCGCGTCCTTCATCTTTAATATACGCTTTAAATTCAGTATCTTGCCTTTTAGATAAAAGACTAAACAAAGAAAATCCATCAAGCAAGCTATCAAAATGAAAGTTTTGGGTGAGATTGGCTTGATAGCTTCGTCCTTTTGCTATAGCAGATTTTACTTGCAAAAAGTTTTTTTCATAGTTTTTAAAATCTAAATGATTTTTAAAAATAGGCATAAAATTTTCTTCATCAATGCTCATCGCACTAAATTTTTTTCTTTTTTTATAAGCATAAAAGCTCAAATAAGCCTCTTTACTAGTAAAGTTTTTATCTTGTAAATATTTATAAAATTCATAATCCACAAGAGTTAAAAAATAATATTTATCTTTATGTTTTTGCACAAATTTAAAGTATTTTTTGCTTTGTTTTTTGTTATAAGCTTTAAGAACAAATTTTAAGTCATAATAAAAATACTTGCCAAAAATAGCAAATTTTGTTTCAGCGCTCACTTAATTCCTTTGCTACTTGTGCAGCAAGCTTTAATTTATCATTGTCAAAATGTGTATAAATTCTTGAAGTATTTAAACTTGCATGACCTAAAGCTTCTTGCACCAAAACCAAATCTTTTTGTTTTTTATAGAGTAGGGTAGCAAAAGTATGGCGAAGCATATGAGCGCCGTTTTTTTGTTTGCGAATTCCTGCGCGAAATAAAATTTGCTCTACAATACGACTTATATAAGCCTGTGTTAAAGCTTTTCCATTGCGATTGACAAAAAGTAAGCCATCTTCACTTAAATAATTAACCCTTACATCCTTTAACAAATGCTCGATTAATTCTTTTTTTATCATCACAACGCGGTATTTATTTCCTTTGGCGCGAATTCTTATAATGTAAAGTTCGTTTTCTTCGCTAATATCCTTGAGTTTGATATTGATAGCCTCGCTTACGCGGATTCCCGTAAAAATAATGATTTTTATAATGAGCTTGTTGCGTATGGTATTGTTTTTAAAATCTGCATTTTCTATGGCTTCAAGGAATTTTTTTAACTCATCTTCGTTCATAAATTCAGGTAGTTTTGTCCCTTTGCTTCCTGTAATGCCTCCCCAATTTTTAAGCATAATATCAAAAATATGCGCCTTTTCATCCTCTTCATTTTGCTTATCTAAAAAGTCAAAAAAATTAATCACTGCAATGCGGTAATTTTTTTTACTCGCATCTGATAAAGCTCCGGTAATGCTTGCTAAAACTTCTACCATAAGCTCTTCATCTATTTGTTTTAAGGAGTGTAGTTTATAAAAATTAAGATATTCAAAGACTTTTTTTAAGGGGTTAAAATAAGTATTAACACCATTTAAACCCGCATTTCTTGCTTTTTTAGCCAAAGCATCAAGCTCTTCTATATTTTTAACACCCTTTGTAAGCGCAAAATTAACCTCCGCTAGGGCTTTTGGATTTTTAAGTTCTTTATTAGAAAGAGAGTTGAGTTTAAATTTGACATATTTTGCAAGCCAAAATAAAAAAGACTTTTCAAAATTTTCTTCACAATCTAAAGGATATTTCATAAAAACTTTTCCTAAAATCTTATAATTTTTGTTTTTAATCAATTTTAACTAAAAAAGGTATTTTAGTATCAACTTAGTAAAAAAAAGCTTTTCTAGCTCATTTTAACTTTAAAAAATAAATTTAAATTCCTTATATAAAATATATTAAATAATTCTTAATTACATTTGCATAATTATATGATAAAAGGTAAAAATACATAAAATTAATTATTTTGTATTGAAAACTATAATTTTCAAACTTTTATATTTATACTCTAATTCTATAAAGTCTTATGCCAATATATAAGCTATATTATAGGTATTATAAGCCTATTTACTTTTTGTATTTTGATAACTTATCCATAAAATTTAATGTATAAAAATGATTATTTTATTTTGTAATTTGAAAACTATAATTTATCTTTTTTAAAATCTCAAATAAAATATATCTTGATATATCATCATATATATTTATCAAAATAATATAAAAATGATAATTTATAAAATATAAAGAAATACCCTATTCTTTTAAAATTACACATCAAAACATTTTCTAAATTTTATTTTTTTAAGAATGTATTTATTATTAAGCTTTTATAATGATTGCTTGTCTGTAAGTATTATTTAAGGAGTAAAAAAGCAAGGTGAAAAATTTATATTGGATTGATTGTTTTTCTAAATGGCAAGATACGCGTAGTCCTTGGCTTATTATGAGTATTACGATGGTGGGTCTTGTTTTCATAGCGCATTTTTTATTTCAAGAGTATTTTTATATGAGACCTTGCGAACAATGTGTTTATATAAGATTAGATATGCTAATTATAGCTTTAGGAGGTGTCATTGCGCTGATAAATCCTAAAAATGCCGTGATTAAAATTCTCGCCTATACCTTAGCTTTTTATGGAATTTGGCTTGGAATAGAACATTCATGGACTTTAAATCGCATTCATGAAGCTATCAGCACTGAAAATCCTTTTGGTGGTGTCAATGGATGTCGCGATATTCCACTCTACCCTTTTAATCTAGCTTTACACGAATGGTTTCCCTCTTGGTTTAAACCCATAGGACAATGCGGAATGGATTTTCCTATGGTTCCAAATTCTATTCATTTAAACGTTTTTCAAGATTTTTTTGTAGGAAAAAATGGGCTTTACAGCAATGGTTGGTTTCTAATCCCTAGTTTGAAATTTATGAATATGGCCACTTGTTGCTTTATAGCATTTTTATGCTCTTTGATTTTACTTTTTATAATGTTTATAAGCTATGTTTTTAGCCAAAAAAGAATTATTTTTATCATCATTACTATAGGATTGGTTTTAATACTAAAGATACTAGGGTGAAGACATTTTCTAAATTTTGCTTATTTATCCTTTTTAAATAGAATTGCTTTTTATATTTGATTAAGGATAAATACCCATGTTTAAAAAGATGACAAAAATTTTAACAAGTTTGAGTCTTGTTTGTACTTTTGCGATGGCAGATGATTTTATCACTCTATCAGAAGCTTTGCCTGATTCTAAAAATTCTGTTATAGAAGCTTTTTCTTATAAATGCATACATTGTTATAATCACCATAAATTTGGTACCTTAGAAAAACTCAGAGAAGCTTTTCCAAATTTGAATTTTAAACTCTATCCTGTAAGCTTAATGAATGGAGAATATGCAAACGAACTTAATGAACTCTTTGCCTTTGCTCAGTTTAAAGATGAACAAAATAGTAAGGATGCTAGCTATAGCGATAGTCTATCGCATAAACTTGCCGATGTTTATTTTGTAGTTTATTTCATAAATAAACAAACTGATTTTTCAAATTTGGATGAATTTTATGATATAGGTTTAAAAGCTATGGGTGTAGACAAAAACGAAGTGTTGAATTTTTTAAATACTCCTAAGGCTAAAGAAATTTTAAATGAATTTAAAAGAGCCAATGATATAGCTAGAACCTATGGAACCCCTACTTTTGTTGTAAATGGGAAATATCAAATCAATCCTAGCGCAATCGGATCAATGCAGGATTTAGAAAATATCGTTAAAAAACTTAGCAATATGCCATAAAATAAAACAATGCATTTTCTAACACTAGATAATGCATTGAAATTTAAATTAAATTTTTTAATGCAAAAATAAAGTTGTTTAGTTATAATTTGCTTCGCAATATTTTTAAAGGTTATTTTTGATGAAAAATTTAAGCATTCAAGAAAAAAAAGATCTTGATAACTGTGTTTTTAAGACTCTTGGAGAAAAAGAGCCTTCTACTTTAGCACTTTTGCTAAAAACAATACTTTCAAAATTAAAAACTTTCTTTTACTCTAAATAATACCATTTAAAATCATTTTTTGTAAAAGAAATATTCTTAAAAGATGGGGCTTGTATAAAAAACTTACATTCCTTATCTAAGTTTTCTATTCCATAGACTTTCATAGCCATTCTAGAATTATGTCTTGCAAGCTCTATACCTACGCAAGCTTGATTATTGATCTTATAAAGAAGCGTGCCACCTTCTTTTTTATCCATATTTAAAATACTTAAATTTTTGTTTTTACTCATATCTTGTATGTTATCACTAAAAGCAAAACGCAATTTATAATATATCATAATATCTTGCATGGCCTTTTTAAGATCTTGCAAATTCTCATGGATAATATATCCATCATTTTTATATAATTTTAAAAAGTCATCATTAAGAAATTTTTGAAATTCGGTATCTTTGCTTAATTTTTGACATTCATTATAGCTTTTAAGAATTCTCACCTGCCCTGCTTCTATTAAAAGATCAAGACAATTTTTATTATTTTGTGAAAATTGTATCAATTTAACTTCTTGAATTTTAAAATCTTTATTGGGCTTTTTTTCATATGCAAAATCATTAAGTTTTTCATAAACATTAGCGAGCGATAGAGAACAAAAGCCTATAAGTATCGGAAGTATTTTTTTCATTGAAAAAACTCTGGGTGTTGATTTTTTAAAAATTCCACCACTTCTAAAACTTCATCAACTCCTTCTTTATTTGAATTTTCCAAGACGCTATCTATATTGTCTATATAAGCTTCTATAGCGCTTTCTAGCTTCTCTCTTTTAACACCCGCATACAAAAGCATAGCTTCTAAAACTATGCTTAATTCATATCTTAGATCTTCTAATTCATTTTTTAAATTTTTATTGTGTGTTTGTGGCATCTGAATTTCCTTTTTTGAGTTCTTTACTTTTTATCAAATCAACGATTTGAGCTTTGATATAGTTATAATTTGCTCCATCTTTATAAGCCGCAAAAAGCCCACCACTAGCATTTTTATGCCCTCCTCCACCTACTAGCTTTTTAGCCATCAAGCTTACATCAACCTTACCATTTGCACGAAAGCTTAAAGTTTTTCTAGAACTTACATCGATGAAAAAATCATAGTCAGGATTTTTAACTAAAAATTCATTACCTATGACAGAGGTATTGCCTATATTTGAAGTAAGAATTCCCTTATGGCCTTCATACTCTATACTGAATTCTTCTTTTAACTCACTCAGTTTTTCTACTACAAAATAAGAGATGAGATTAGAAAGAGTATCGTCATGATCTTTAGCAAAAAAATCTTTTTTGATAAAATGGATAGCATTATCAAGCAAAATATGTGAATTAGGTTGATTTATAAATTTTCTTGCTCTTTCAAGCAAGAAAAACATATAAAAAACTTGCGCTTGCTTAAACATCACGCGATTAATTTCTTTTGCATTTGCAATCAAACCCAAAAAAACTTTTCCAAGTTCAAAATTCGCATCCTCGCTTAACCAAATATCAACAGCATTTACAACCTGAGCAAAATTTAAAAGTTCTAAATCAGGCTTACAAATTTTAGAGAAAAAATCATAAGTAATTTTAGTCGCACATCTTTTATTATCTAGCAAATACCATGCATATTTTTGAGCACATTCTTCACCGCTTTGATGGTGATCTAATAAAAAGATTTTGATATTTTTTTCTTTGCAAATTTTATCAAATTCTTCGCACTGATTTAAATTCAAATTCAAATCAGTGATTAAAATAATAGCCTGCCCAAAGCTATTATCTTTTTCTATATCTGCTAAAATCGCATTGAAATTTTCATTGATTTCTTTACCATAATTAGAATTATAAAAATTTACATTTTTAAAATAAAAATTGACTATATATTGACAAGCATAACCATCAAGATCAGTATGTGAAAGATGATAAATTTTCATTGATTTCCTTAAAGTTCTATCCTGATAATACCTTCGGTATTAAAATTTGTATTTTCCGCTATTTCTGCAAAACTGAGAACAACTATATTAATATTAAAATTATAACAAATATCAGCGATAAATTTTCTAAGTTGCGGTTCAACGCAAAGTATAAAAGGCTTGATACGCCCATTTGCTACCGCAGCAACTTCAGCCCTTAAAGTATCTACCAAAGTTCCCGTTTGTGCTACGCTTAAAGGTAGGTGATAACTACCGTCTCTAAATTGCACATTTTCCATTAAAACTGCAGAGCTAGCAGAGTCTAGAATGAAAATATCCAAATTTCCTTTATCGTCAAGATACATGTTGGTAATCATTCTGGCCAAAGATGCTCTTACATGCTCTATGATCATATCAAAGCTCTTGCTTACTTCAGCAATATCGCTTACAGATTCTAAAATAGTCAGCATATCTTTAATAGGTATATTGTGTTTGAGCAAGTCTTTAAGAATTTTTTGGATAAGACTTACAGGAGCTACACCTAAAGCACCTTCTACTATAATTGGATAATCATTTTTAACCTTATCAAGAAGATTTTGTACTTCTTGGCGTGTAAGGAGTTCGCTTGCGTGTGCCTTGATAAGCTCGCTCATATGCGTTGAGATCACACTTGCTGGATCTATAACTATATAGCCATTTAAAGTTGCTTCATCTTTTAAATTTGAATCTATCCAAAGTGCATCAGAATTAAAAGCAGGTTCTTTTGTAGCAATCCCTTCAATCTCTTCTGTGATAAAGCCACTATCCATAGCCAAATACTTATCAGGGTAAATTTCAGCACTTGCTATAGATACACCCTTTAGTTTAAAGCTGTATTCATTAGGCTTAAGTCGTAAATTATCCCGAATTCTAATTTTAGGCATTAAAAAACCTAAGCTCTCAGCAATACTTCTTCTCATAGAGCGAATTCTTTCAGTTAATTCGGTTTCGGCAAGTTTTATCAAACCATAACCTAGTTCAAGTTCTAAAATTTCAACCTTAAGTATATCATTTATTTTATGCTCTTCTTCTTTTAGAATTTCTTCTTCGCTTTTTTTGGCAGGAGCAGGAGCTCCACTAGCCCCACCCGCTCCACTTGCAGCATTAGCCGCACTTGCTTTTGCTTTTTTAGGTGTATTGACTTCAATTTTACCCTCTTTTACTTGCTTGGTTAGATAACCAAGTGCTAAAAATACCAAAGCCATAAAACCTAATGATAAATGTGGCAAACCTGGAACAAGAGCAAAGATAAAAAGAACAAAACCCACAATCAAAAGTGTTCGATACTCGCTTAAAAGCTGTGTCAATGTCCCTTCAGCAAAATTTTCCTCATCTTTACTTGCACGGGTGATGATGATAGCCGTTGCTGTAGAAGTGATAAGTCCTGGAATTTGTGATACAAGACCATCGCCTATAGTAAGTATAGTATAAGTAGAGGCTGCATCTGCCAAAGCCATATCATGCTGAAAAGCGCCTATTAAGAAGCCGCCTATAATATTTATAATGGTTATAATAATACCTGCAACAGCATCCCCTTTGATAAATTTAGAAGAACCGTCCATTGCACCATAGAAATTTGCCTCAGCGATAATTTCTTGACGCCTTGCTCTTGCAGTTTGCTCATCGATAAGTCCCGCATTTAAATCCGCATCAATAGCCATTTGCTTTCCTGGCATTGCATCAAGAGTAAATCTTGCTTGTACTTCAGAAACCCTTGTACTACCTTTGGTTACAACCATAAAGTTAATCAAAACCAAAATACAAAATACAATCACCCCAATGACCATATTTCCACCCACTACAAATTCTCCAAAAGCTGCGATAATCTCACTCACCGCCGCAGGACCATTTTGCCCTTCACTTAGAATCATTCTCGTAGTCGCTATATTTAGAGAAAGTCTAAATAGTGTGATAATCAAGATAAGAGTTGGAAAAGTAGTTAAATCTGTTGGTTTGGGAATATAAATAGAAATTAAAATAATAAGTACCGATAAAGCAATACTTAAAGCCAAGAAAAAGTCCAAAATAGGACTTGGTAAAGGAACAATAATAATAGCTAAAATACATACTATAAATCCAACGATAGTAAGACTTTTAGCTCTTAATACAGGACCAATTAAGGGTCCTAAAAAAGGAAAAACAAGATCGACTAATTTATTTTTTGCCATTATGATTCATAATATCCGCTAGGGTGATGGAATCCAAAAATTCATCTACTTTATTTTGTAAATTTATAAGTATTGGCATAAGAGCACAATTTTCTTCTTTATTATTAGGACACACTCCACCACTGCATTCGAAAACGCTTACTTCTTTCTTTTCTGCACTATTGACAATCTCTTTTATACTGTATTGGCTTGGCTCTTTAATAAGAGCAAATCCACCCTTAGCACCCTTAAAAGATTTTAATAAATCATCTTTAGCTAGAGTTTGTAAAATTTTCGCCAAAAAACTTTTAGGAATATTAAGCTCTAACGCCAAAGAATCAACATCTTGAGGATTTTCTTTATGAGCGATATAAATTAAAGAAAGTAAAGCATATTCGCTAGCTTTGGTAAATAGCACGGATTTCTCCTTATTATTAATAAAAAAATAGTTTTAATTATAATAAAAAAATCTTAGAAAATGGCTTAAAAAATTATAATTTGAAACGAAAATGTAAATTTCAGCTTATTTTTTGTTTTATTTGATATAATCTTAGCTTTTAAAATCACCAATCAGGAGGTCTATCATGGCTTTGGATTCGGCTAAAAAAGCAGAAATTGTTGCGAAATTCGCTAGAAAAGCGGGCGATACTGGCTCGACAGAAGTTCAAGTAGCACTTTTAAGTGCGAGAATTGCAGAACTTACAGAACATTTAAAAATCTACAAAAAAGATTTTTCTTCAAGATTAGGACTTTTAAAACTTGTAGGTCAAAGAAAAAGACTTTTAGCTTATCTAAAAAGAAAAGATTACAATTCTTATAGTAAATTAATTACAGAATTAAATCTTAGAGATAAATAAAAATTTACAAGCCCTAAAAAAGGGCTTGCTCTTCAAATCATTCTTTAATCTTTTAAATTATCAAATTTTATAAAATTTCTCTTTGCCCTTTAGTATTTGGCTCGCTCAACACTCCGCTTTCCGTAAGTTGATCGATAATATTTGCCGCTCGGTTGTATCCGATATTGAGCTTTCTTTGCAGATAAGAAATGCTTGTTTTTCCATCGCTTAATATAACGCGCTTAGCATCTTCATAAAGCTCATCGTATTCACCATTATTTATACTTTCGCTACTTGTTACACCCATGCTTTGTTGATCTTTTAAAAAGCTTTCATCATATTCTACACTTTGTTGATCTTTTAAAAAGTCTACGATTTTTTCTATCTCAAATTCACTTGCAAATGGAGCGTGTAAACGAACTATAGAGCTTGTTCCTGGAGGTGTAAATAAACAATCCCCTCTGCCTAATAAACTTTCAGCTCCCATAGCATCTAAGATAACTTTAGAGTCAATTTTTTGCCCTACTTTATAAGAAATTCTACTTGGTAAATTAGCCTTGATAAGCCCTGTTACAACATCCACCGAAGGGCGTTGCGTAGCAACGATCAAGTGAATCCCACTTGCTCTTGCCATTTGTGCTAAACGACCTATATAAAATTCTACATCCTTTCCTGCAGTCATCATCAAATCAGCAAGCTCGTCAATAATCACAACAATAAAAGGAAGTTCCTCTTCACCTAGCTCTTTCATCTTTTCATTATAATTTTCTATATTTTTAGTTTTTGCTTCAGCCATTAAACGATAGCGTCTTTCCATTTCTGCAACCATATTTGAAAGAGCGTTGACTGCTTTTTTGGGATCGGTAATTACCGGAGTTAAAAGATGAGGGATATCATTGTAAATACTAAATTCAAGCATTTTTGGATCTATCATCATCAAGCGCAAAGTTTTTGGAGAGTTGCGATATAAAAGACTTAAAAGCATAGAATTTATACCTACACTCTTTCCACTTCCTGTAGTTCCTGCGATAAGTAGATGTGGAAGCTTTTTAAGATCAGTTACAAAAGCATTTCCTACTATATCTTTACCTAAGGCTATAGTTAAAGGACTTTTTGCATTTTTAAAGACTTCACTTTCTAAAATTTCTCTTAAATAAATAGTTTGAATTTCATCATTTGGTACTTCTATACCTACCACATCTTTTCCAGGAATAGGTGCTTGGATACGGATCGATTTTGCCATCAAAGCCATAGTTAAATCATCTTGTAAATTTAAAATACGACTTACTTTCACATCTGCGCTTGGACGAAATTCAAAAGTAGTTACAACAGGTCCTATATAGGTGCTGATAACATCGCCCCCTATTTTAAAACGACGCAATTTTTCAAGTAGATTATAGATTTTTTTATCAATCTCGCTTTCATTAATCTCTTGCTTGTTGTGGCTAGGATTTGTCAAAAACTCAAGCGGTGGAAGCTCAAAATCTTTAGGCTTTTCTATTTCACCCTGCTCTATTTCCCTAAGTAAAGCTTTATTAAGCTCGATTTCTTTAGCTAAAATCGCTTTTTGTCTAGTAATTTCTTGACTCGGCTCTTGTGAAATTTGTTCTTTAGCAAAACTCTCTGTTTGCTCTATAATTTTATCTTGCTCTTGAATTTGAACTTGATTATTTACTTGATGATTATTTAAAGGTTCTATTTCTTCAACTTTTACAATAGGTGTTGGCTCCACATAAGGGTGTTCTAATTCTTCAACTACAGGTATAAAATCATGGATGCTTTTATTTATGCTTTCCATTTTTTTGATTTCAATTTCACTTTCATCAAAATCTATAACTTCAATCTCATTTGTCTTTTCTGACACAGAAAAAGTTTGCACATCTTGCATCTTTACTTCTTCTTTTATGCTTGATGTCTCTTGCAAAGGAGTGCTAAAATTATATTTGCTTCCTTGTATGATATGATTTAGATCGGGTTCTAATTTATCTTTTTTTTCTAACTCTTTGATTTCTTCTTGAACCTTATTTTCCAAAATTTCATTTTGATAAGCTTTATATTCTTGCTCTAATTTTGCTTCTTTTATAAGATTTTCTCTAAGTTCTAATTCTTTAGTAAAAATTTTTGGCTTTATTTCTTGCTTGGGTACAGAAATTTCAATATTTTTTCTTTTATAACTTGGCTCATCTAAATTTTTATTGCTTGTGTCAATTTGCTTAATATCTTCAAGCTTTTTAGGTTTTAAAAATCGTTCTGGAATCATATCTGCCTCTTCTTCTGAAATAAAATTAAAATCTTCGTCAAGTTTTATACTCATTCTGCTCGCTTTTTGAACAAAACTTCTTACTTGCTGTGAGTTTTCATACATAAAACTTTTGGCTTCTTTTATGCTTTCTTGATCTATCTCTACTTTTTCATCTAAAATTTGATTTTTAAGCTTTTCAAAATTCTCTTTTGCGGTAATTATAGAATTTTTACTAGCATTTATATTGCTATATTTAATAAGCTGTTCTGTTTGATTTAAGTTTAAATTTTCATTCTCATTTTGATTTTTTTCTTGAGCGGAATCGATACTCTTTTCTGAAGTGATAATAGGTGCTTTAGGTTCTATTTTACCTAGATCATCCTTTTCATTTTCTCCGCCAAAAACCCTCATTAATAATGCTTTTAAAGCATTTTCTATCCTAAGTAAGTTATTAAAATTGAGCTCAATCTTAAAAAGCTCCTTTGTAGTCTTTGGAAACAATAAAACAAAAGAAAAAAACAGGAGCAAAAGAGCAAAAATTCCACTTCCAGTATGTCCTAAGATTGTAGAAAAAATCACATAAGAAAGTTCTAGTACATAACCAAAATTAGGATAAAAAACCGCAAACAAAAGTAAGCTTGAGAAAAAAGCAAATCCTATGCCAAAAAGCTCTCTTCTTGTGAAATTAGCTAATTTATAATTTCTCTTATAATAAACATAATTTAAGACAAATAAGAAAAAAGGATAATAATACGCAAATTCCCCAAATAAAAATAAATTTAGCTTATAAAGCCAAACTCCCATATCTGGAGCTAACATACAAAGACATAGATAAAAGATACCAAAAGTAGAACTTGTAAAAATGGCTTCTTTTTTGATGATTTTTCCTTAAAATAATTTTTAAGAAGCCATTATATCATAGTTTTTTTACATATAATTTAATAAGCTAAGTTGCGATATCGTCGTGCTAGCTTTCAAAGAAGCTTGATAAGCAAGTTGCGTTTGCATCAAATTCATCATCGCCTCACCGTAATCAACATCAATCACATTTGATTTTATACTTTGAACATTAACACTTAAAAAGGTTGCACGCGTGTTCACCCCATCGATGGTATTATGATATGCTCCCATTGTTGTATTAAGCTTGCTGACATGATCTGCTAAATGATCAAGTCTTTCTAAAGCTCCTTGCATTCCTGTATTTCTTGGATCTTCACTTTCAGAATCCGCTCTCATATTTCCACTCAAAACAGCATCTATCATCAAATCCAGATCTTTGATAATGTCCACATTTGGCTCATCTATAGTTAAAGAATTGTTCGCGCTAAAATTGAAATTTGGACCATTTTGAACGGTAGAAGTTGTGGTAAAAGGAGGTGTTGGAAAATGTCCACTTTGAGAGTCGCTAAGAGAAATTTCTATATTAGTTCCTGATGAAAGTTTATCAGTTACACTTATACGACCTTTATAATCCATACTTACATCTACAGTTGCATTAGAATCTTTCATGAGTTGTTGTATGTTTTGATAATCCGCCGCAGCTACTTTTCCATTGGTTGGATTGATACTTGCGGTAGGAATTTTATCTGCAGCAAACATTCCTATAATATCATTGATTTGTCCGTAGGTAATATCGTTTGATCCTGTGACAACGCCACTATTTCCTGTTGCAGGATCAGTATGCATAATAGGAAAGCTTATAGTTTGTGTAGGATCATTAGGATCAGGAAAACTTACAGTTGAAGTTTGTAAATTTATACTTACATCATAAGTATTTCCGCCTTTAGAATTAACTTTTAAATTCAAAGTCGTACCATTTAAGCTATCTCCTGCCATAACTTCGCTAAGCTTGGTTGATTCGGTAGCATAAGCATTGCTTCCTTTGATAACTTGAGAAACATTACCGTAAACCGTATTGCCATCTTTTTCAAAATAAACATTATCATAATCAGCTCCATTGGCTGCATTTCCATCTGTATCTGTCATTTTACTTTTAATAAAATCAGTTTGTTTTAAATCGATTGTAAAGTTTTGGTTATTAATTGTTACGGTCACGGGATTATTTAAGTTTGTGATATCTCCATTGCTAGGATTTGCAGTAGCAGCAGCCATCACCCTATTTGTAACCTCTTCCATGGAAATACCTTCTTGCTTAGCAGCATCGATAATGCCCGTAAGCTCACCCCTATCATCAGCTTGCGGCGTGAAAGCTACAGCGTGAAAATCAAGTTTATTATTGCCTTGTTTTAAATCTGTGATTTGAATTTGACCGCTATCATTCATGCTTACTTCAACGACTTTATTGTTTGGAGTATTACCATATAGGGTTCCGATATTTTCCATTACATCTTCTAAAGTATCTTCAGGTTTTACAAGCACAGCACTTTTAAAACTTGTTCCATCTGGTCTTGTGCCTTGAACATAAAGAGTAGTAGGAGGAAAATCTAGCTTATCATCATATTCAAAGTCTTTATCGGCATCCAAGCTATTATCTTGTACATAACCTTGACCGATTAGTTGTTGCCATTTAGAATCACTTGTAAGATACTTGGTTTGATCAGGATTTTGAGTAAGATCCCAACGATTATCCGTAAAACTGACATTGGTGCTTATTTGTTTTTTATAGTCACCATCGGCTTTAAAAAACAAATCCCATCCAGGGATATTATAAGGACTTTCGGTGCCCGATCCAGTTACTACATTGATATTGTTTTTATCTCCATAATAATTTCCATTAGAATCAAAAGGTTTATTAGCTACTTGTGAACCCGCAAAAAGATATTGCCCATTAACACTAGTATTTGCAAGCTGAACTATACTTTCTTTAATTCGTTCTAATTCTTTAGCTATAGCCTCTCTTGAAGTTTGAGAATTACTATCGCTTGCTGCTTGAGTAACCTTTACTTTAAATTCCTCAAGAAGCTTCACCATATCTTGCAAAGCCTTCATACTGTTTTGGGTCATTTCTTTAGCTGAGTTTGTGGCTTGCTTAACCTGTTCTAAAGTTTTGATTTCGTATTCAAGGCGAGTATTGTCTATATAAACACTTGCATCTTCATAAGAATTTTGTATTTTAATCCCCGATGAAAGTTGTTGTGAAATTTGATATAAGGAGCTTTGTGCACCCATTGAAGTGCTTATAGAATTTGTAAAGTTGAGTTTATTTGTAATTCTCATATTCATCCTTGGAATTTTGATTTAAATAAATCTTTTCAAACATTGCTATATCAATATAAGCAATAATTGTTCCAATTTTATTTCACAATATCGGAAAAATCTAATAGTATTTTATCTTAAATCTATATTTAACTTAAAAAAAATATTTAAAAACAAAAATTTAAAATATTTTATATATTTTTAAAGTCTTTTTTAGTCTAAGATAGATATAATTACACCTTTACAAAGCCTGAGTGGTGAAACTGGTAGACGCGCCAGACTCAAAATCTGGTAAGGGCAACCTTGTGTCGGTTCGAGTCCGACCTCAGGCACCATTGCTTCTCAAACTACAACTTACAAGGCAAAACAAAATAAAAATTTTTAGGCTGAATTTCAAATTTTAATTCCCCTTTGTGAGCGTTAATGATTTCTTTAGAAAGCGATAAGCCCAGCCCATTTCCTTTGAGTTTAGTAGTTCTAAAAGCTTCAAAGACCAAATTTTCATCTTTTATTTCACAACCATTATCATAAACTCTAATGTATAAATTTTGCTCATCGCAGCTTGCTTGAATTTTGATTTTAGGATTTTCACACTCACTTTCTTCGATTGCATCTATGGCATTATAAATTAAATTTTGCAAAACCAAAGATAAAAGCGCTTTATCTCCATAAATTTTCATATCTAAAAATTTGATTTCAAAATCAATTTGAGATGAGTAATTGTAAGAATTTATAGCACTTTCACATTCTTCTGTTAGCTCCAAAAGATTAAACTCACTTGCATTGATATGCACACCCTTAGTAAAAAGTAAGGTGGAATTTACGATACGCTCTACCCTAGCAATAGCCTTTTGAATTTCAAGTACAATATGTTTGTTTTTAAGCTCGCTACGAGAAAAAAGCGTAGAGGCGAGTAAGGATATGGAGCCTATAGGATTTCTTATCTCATGCGCCAAATGTGCCGCAACACTTCCCATGCTAGCAAGTCTTTCATTGCGCTTTTCATCGCTAATATCAGTGGCTGAAACTATAGTTTTTTCATTATCTGAGATGATTTTAACCGTGTAAAATCTATTCTCAAATTCAAGTTCATCACGATTTTTTTCAAGACTAATAATATCAAGCAATCTAGGCTTTTTTAAAGCTTCTTGATTTTGCAAAATAATATTTTTTTCCTTATCCAAAACCCAAAGCGCGGTCGGTAAAACCTCAATGATTCCATCCAGCATAGCGCGCAAATTTTTATATTCGTTTTCTACGATGTAAGTTTGCTCTATAAGACTTAGCAGGCCTTTTTGAAAGGTTTCCTTTTCACTTGAATCTAGGCTTTTTAAAATATCTTCATTCATCTATCTTCCTCTAATAAAATTTTAAAATCATTTAAATCCATCAAAAGTAAATTCTGTTTGCAAATTTTATAAAATTCTTTACTAAAACCATTTTTTGAAATGATAATATAATTATTTGGTTCTAACTTTAAAGATTTTGCTTTTGATTCTAAAAGATTTAAAATATTTCTACAAATTTTTTTATTTTTAAATTTGACTTCACCGATAAAACTTATCTCATCATCCTTATAATAAAGATCAAGTTCTAAATTCTTATCCCAATAGCTCTGCACTCCACTCACCTGAAATTTCTTTTCAAGCAATTCTCTAGAAAGTTGCTCAAAACAAAAACTCTGATAAAGCTCAAATTTCTCTTTGATCAGTCCTAAAACTTCTTCATATTGATTTTGCAAAATCAACTTTTCATTAGGTTTTAAAAAGTAAAAAAAGAAACGAGTAAAGTGATTAGCAAAAATGATTTTATCTTGAATCACATAAGATCTTAATTCTTTTTTTAGTTTTTGTCGTTTATCTTTTATCCTTTTTGCCTCTTTGCTATGCTCAAGCCTTATAATACCCGCTCTTAAAAGATATTTTAAAGTTGATAAAGCCTTAAAATGCTGAATTTTTCTATTGATAGAAAAGCGTTTGCGATTATTTTTAGCTAGCAAGCTAAGAGCATAAGAAGCGGTCTCATCAAGCTCAAAATGATCCTTGATATGTAAATAGTCTTTAAGTAAAAGACATTCTATATTTTCAAATATATCTTTTTCAAAATTTAAGCTGTCTAAACTCTCAAAACCCTCAAAAACACTATAAAAATCAAAAATTTTAGCCAAAGCTGAAGTATTGCAAATTTTTGCAAAATGATTAAAATTTATATTTTTCCTTTTTAAAAGTATTTTTATAGTATAATTTTAGCAAATTTTTAAAGGATTATGCTTGCAAATTTCAGATTTAAAAAAAGAAATAATTTTAAAAAAGGGCACTTTGTATTTTGATTTTACTGCTAGTGCCTTGGCATTAAAATGCGTGGAAAAAGAAATTGCAAAAATACTGCCAAGTTATGCTAATACTCACTCTGATAGTTCTTTAAACTCTTTTAAAACTCAACAAATTTACGAACAAGCACGCAAAGATATCAAAACAAGTCTCGAACTAAGCGATGATTTTGCGCTTATTGCTTGCGGTTCAGGCTCTAGCAGTGCTATTAAAAAATTTCAAGAATTGCTTGGAATTTACATCCCGCCACTTATCAAAGAAAAGTATTTTGATAAAGTGGATAAAAGCACCCTACCCTTAGTTATCGTAGGGCCTTATGAACATCATTCTAATGAACTTTCTTTCCGTGAAGGTTTATGCGAATGTATAAGAATTCCCCTAGATAAAAAAGGGGGTATAGACTTTGAAATTTTAGAAAAAACCTTAAAAGAAAATCAACACAGAAAAATTATCGCTAGTTTTTCCCTAGCTTCAAATGTTACGGGTATATTAAGCGATTATAAATGCATTTCTAAATTAGTGCGTAAATTTAAAGGTATAGTGGCTTTTGACGCATCAAGCTTTATCCCTTATAAAAACATAGCTTGCAAGTATTATGATGCTTTATTTATAAGCTCTCATAAATTAATCGGCGGCATAGGAGGTTCTGGCCTTTTAGCGATCAAAAAAGAACTTTGTGGAAGTAAACCTAGTTTTGCTGCAGGGGGGACTGTGGGCTATGTTTCGCGTACTTCTCAATGCTATCTTTGCAATGAAGAAGCTTTAGAAGAAGGGGGAACTCCTGGAATTTTACAATTGATTCGTGCGAGTCTAGCCTTCAAAATAAAAGATAAAATAAGTATAGAAGAAATAGAAAAAAAAGAAGAAACCTTAAAAGAATACTTCTTTGAAAAACTAAAAACCATACCTCATTTAATCCTATATGCTAATAATATAAAAGCTCGCTTGCCCATCTTTGCTTTTAATATCGAAAATATCTCTCCTTTCGACTTAGCCTATGAACTGAGTAAAAAATACCACATAGAAACACGCGCAGGATGTGCTTGTGCTGGTCCTTATGGGCATGATTTATTGGGCTTAAAAGACAATGAAGAATTAAAAACCAAACCAGGTTGGCTAAGAATCAGTTTACATTACACCCATGAAAAAGAAGATATTGATTATTTCTTTGAAGCACTGCAAAAAAGTATCACAAAATTGAAATTTTAAAGATGGCGCAGCGGACGGGGCTCGAACCCGCGACCTCCGCCGTGACAGGGCGGCATTCTAACCAGCTGAACTACCGCTGCACCTAAGAAGTAATAATTTAATGGTGGTCACTATAAGACTCGAACTTATGACATCCACCTTGTAAGGGTGGCGCTCTACCAACTGAGCTAAGCGACCTTAAAAATAAAATGGTGTCCCGTGTTGGATTCGAACCAACGGCCCCCTCCTTAAAAGGGAGATGCTCTACCGGCTGAGCTAACGAGACATTTTTTAAATGAAAATGTGATTATGCCAAAATATATACCAATTTGTCAAGGAAATTTAACTTATTTTTGATATTTTCTTTCCAAATAGCGTGAAAACATAGCTATAGGCAAGGTTAAAATAAGATATGCAAAGGCCAAAACAATATATCCTTCTAGGGTTGCAAAGATATATGAATTCACTTCTTGTATGCTTTGCGTAAGCTCATTAAGCGCAATTACACTTAATAAAGAACTGTCCTTGATAAGATTAGCAAGCTGCCCACTAATAGGAGCTAAAATATTTTTTAAAGCTTGAGGAAAAATGATATATAAAAAAATTTGCCTTTCGCTAAGTCCTAAAGCTCTAGCACTTTCTATTTGAATGATAGGCACACTTAAAATGCCTGCTCTAAAAATTTCAGATAAATAAGCCGCTGAAAACATTGAAAGGATAAATATACCTACAACATAACGATCGTCAAATCCCAAACTATTTGCAATGATATAAAAAACCAAAAGCACTTGTACAAGCAAAGGGGTTCCGCGGACAAGTTCTATATATAAAGTAGCAAAAAATCTCAAAATAATAATCTTGCTCAAAGAAAAAAAGCAAACTATAAGCCCTAAAATTACACTACACACTAAAGCTAAAAAACTAACAGATAGGGTTTGAAAAAAACCATAGATAATTTTATTTTTATATTCCAATAAAGAAACAAAATCAAAATGATAAGCACTCACACTAAAGCTAAAATAAAAAAATAAGCTCAAAATAAAAATTAAAATCAAAGCATTAAAAAATATCGTTTTTTTAGGAAGAGGTGCTTGAAATTTGAAATTTTTACATTTTTGTATAAATAAAGACAAGTTTTCTCCTTTTTATTGTAGATATTTTAGCCAAAGTCAAATTAAATTTAATTAAGCTCTATTTTTAAAATTTTTTATAAGTTAAACTTAACTATGATTATAAAAACAAAATAAGGAAATTAAAATGCTGATTTTTGGACACCATTTATTAGCACAAAATTCAAATTTTTACTTTATTGATGAAAATAAAAAATTAAAAAAAGATCAAATTTCTTGCTTTTTATACAATGAGGAAATCATCCAAAATGCAAGAAATGAAAATTTGGATTTTGCCGTTTTAATACAAGATAAAAATGAAATTTTTCTAAGCAATGCCTTGGGGGCTAAATTTTTAATTTTTAATGATGAAAATTTAGCTCGTTTTGCTTCCGAGGTAGCAGAATTTTATCTCTTTGATAGTAAAATTTTACTCCTAGTTGAAAATTTACATAAACTTGAAAAAGCTTATGAATTAAGAGTTGATGGAGTGATTTTAAAAAGTCTGATACAAGATTATCATTAAGAAAAAACCATCCTTGATGATAATCTTTAGTTTTGCGTAGTTCCTAGTTTATACTTTTTATTCGTTTCTTAAAGTATCTAAAACATTGATTTGTGTTGCTTTTTTAGCAGGATAATAAGAAGATAAAGCAATGATTATCAAAGCACCCACCAAGGTTAAAGAAAAATCCATCACAGATAAATCAAGCGGTAATTTGCTCGTACCATAAACATCTGCAGGCAAAGTGACAATATCAAAATTTCCTAAAAGCCACAAAGCAAAAAATGCGAGTATGATTCCTATGATCATACCGCCACCACCTATTAGCATGCCTAAAGCAAAAAAGCTTTTCTTTATTTCCAATTTGCTTGCACCTAAGGCAAGTAAAAGTGCGATTTCGGCGCGACGATTCATTACTATCATCAGCAAAGAACTCACTATATTCAAGCTTGCCACCAAGATAATAAGCATCAAAACAATAAAAAGCGCTCTTTTTTCAAGCTTAAGGGCAGAAAAGAAGTTTTGATTTTGTTCCCACCAGCCTACAACAGCATAATCACTCTTTAGGTAGGATTTAAGTTTTTCTACATCTTTAAATGCATTTTCACTATAAACATGTACACCATCATAACTTTGTTGATTGCTGATACCAAGTACTTTTCGAAGTGCGTTTACATCCGTGTACATATAAGCTTTATCATAAAATATAAGCCCTGAAGTAAAACGCGCTTTCACATCAAAGCGTTTAGCTTGCGGAACTAAAGAAAATCCACTGGGACTAAGATTTGAAAAGATAAGTGAAAGTTTGTCGTTTTTATGTAAGTTAAGTTCATCTGCAAGCACCGAACCCACAAGTATATCAAAGCCACTTAAATTCTCATCTTTTAATGCTTTAGCTACCACTTCATTAATTTTAATTTCATCGTTGAAATTCACGCCAAAAAGGACACCTCCCTCAAAGCGATTGTCTGCTTTTGCTACAACTTGAGTGCTAATATATGGACTAAAAAGCAAATGAGGAAATTCTCTTTTAAGCTCTGTTACCAAATCATCATTCATAGGAGAATAAAATTTTGGCACTATGGTAATAGGATAATTCATCACAAAAAAACGCTTTTCAAATTCTTTATCAAAGCCATTCATGATAGCCATTGCCACAAGTAAAACACAAAGTCCTACACAAACCCCTAGAAAAGCTAAAAGCATAGAGAGATTGATAAAGGGTTGCTCTTTATCAAATCTTAAGTATTTAAAAAGTAGATATTTTAAAACGCTTTTTTTCAAGCTAAAATTCCTTGTTTAGGCCCACTTTTTCCATGACATTCTTTAAATTTTTTACCGCTTCCGCAAGGGCAAGGAGCATTGCGTGGAACTTTTTTAAATTCAGCTTCACCTAAATTATCCTCACTAGCACCCATTTCTACTGATTTTTCAAATAAAGCTTCATTTTCTTGATTTGCTTTTTCTTCTAAATTTTGTGCTTCTTCTTGATTAAATTTCACACTAAAAAGCAATTTGATGCTATCAAATTTGATACGATTAACAAGCTCTAAAAAAAGATTATAACTTTCTTTTTTGTATTCCACCAAAGGATCTTTTTGATTATATCCGCGAAGTCCTATACCTGTTTTTAAAATATCCATTTGATATAAATGCTCACGCCAAGCATTGTCTAAAACTTGCAAATATAAAATACGCTCTATATGATGAAGCTGTTTAGAATCCAATTTTGACATTTTTTCATCGTATGATTTTTCTAGTATTTCGCTTAGTTTTTCTTGCATTTCGATCAAGCTAAGATTTTCAAAATCACTTTGTTTAAGTTCAATGGAACATTCATCCAAAATTTTAGCTTTTAAATTTTCAAAATTTAATTCTGCTCCACTTTCTTCGATCATAAAATCATTCATGACATAAGCACTGTATTCTGCGATATTTTGTGAAATTTTGGTTTTGATATCATATTCTTCGTCTAAAAGTTCATTACGGTAACGATAGATAGTCTTTCTTTGTTCATTGGCCACATCATCGTATTCGAGCAAATGCTTTCTGCTTTCAAAATGTAAGCTTTCAACTTTTTTTTGCGCATTTTCAACCGCTCTTGTCACAATTTTTGATTCTATATGTTCACCCTCTTGTATACCTAAGCGATCCATAATATTTTTGATACGATCTCCACCAAAAATTCTTAAAAGATTATCTTCCAAACTCAAATAAAAACGGCTAATACCTGGATCACCCTGTCTTCCGGCACGACCACGAAGTTGATTATCAATCCTACGGCTTTCGTGTCTTTCTGTACCAATAATATAAAGCCCACCCAAAGCTCTTATCTCATCATCGATTTTTATATCCACACCACGACCTGCCATATTTGTAGCGATAGTCACTGCACCTTTTTTTCCCGCATCTTGGATAATTAGAGCCTCTTGTTCATGATTTTTAGCATTTAAAACATGATGAGGAATTTTTTCTTTTACAAGCATATTGTGAAAAACTTCACTTCTTTCAATGCTTGCAGTTCCTACAAGTACAGGTTGTCCTTTAGCGTTTGCTTTTTTGATTTCTTCGATTACAGCTTTAAATTTTTCATTTTGAGTTTTATAAATCAAATCATCCTTATCCTGTCTTTTGATAGGGATATTTGTAGGTATAGAAACAACATCTAAGCTGTAAATTTGGGAAAATTCAGTTGCTTCTGTTTGTGCCGTTCCTGTCATACCGGCTAATTTTTCATACATTCTAAAATAGTTTTGAAATGTAATATCAGCTAAAGTCTGGCTTTCTTCTTGAATTTTTACATTTTCCTTAGCCTCTAAAGCTTGATGAAGTCCTTCGCTAAATCGGCGACCCTCGCTTAAACGACCCGTAAATTCATCAACGATGATTACTTCGTTATTTCTTAGAACATAATGCACATCTTTTTCAAAAAGATTGTGTGCTTTTAAAGCTTGATCAAGCTGATGAGCCAAGATAGCATTATCAAGACTGTATAAATTTTCCACACCAAATAATTTTTCAGCTTTAGCAATTCCCGCTTCTGTGATTAAGATATTACGATTTTTTTCATCCACTATAAAATCACCCTCAGGTTTAGCAGGAGGTAAAACCGCCTCACCTCTTTGCATTTGCTTGGCTACTTCATTTGCCTTGATATAACCATCTAAAGTACGATTTGTAGGGCCACTGATGATAAGTGGAGTTCTTGCTTCATCGATTAAAATACTATCTACTTCATCCACAATAACAAAATGATGTTCTCTTTGTACCTTTTCAGCCTTTGAAAATTTCATATTATCACGCAAATAATCAAAGCCAAATTCATTATTTGTCCCATAAGTAATATCACAATCATAGGCTTTTTTATGCTCTAAATCACTATTTTGAGACGAAAGAATCACGCCTACACTAAAGCCTAGGAAATTATAAATCGCACTCATTTGTTCCGCATCTCTTTTAGCCAAATAATCATTGACTGTAACCACATGCACGCCTTTTCCACTCATGGCATTTAGCACAACAGGTAGAGTTGCCACAAGAGTTTTACCCTCCCCTGTTTTCATTTCTGCGATTTTTCCATGGTGCAAAACCATACCGCCGATTAATTGTACATCAAAATGGCGCATATTTAAAGTTCTTTTTCCTACTTCTCTAACTATGGCAAAGACATCGTTTAAGATATCGCTTTCTTTTTTTTCTCCACTTAGAATTTGCTCTTTAAATTTTCCAAATTCGGCCTTTAATTCATCATCATTTAATTTTTGATATTTGCTCTCAAGAGCATTTATTTGTGTTACTCGTTTAAGATATTTTTTTACTTCGCGATCATTTTTTGTCCCAAATACGGCTTTTAAGGTATTTAAAAACATTTTTAAACCTCTTTTGATATTTTTTTCAAACTATGATTATAACGATTATTTAATTAAAATTAGCTAGAATGCTACAAAAATTCCAAAATAAATTTATAAGGCAATTGTATGAAAAAAATATTTTGTTTATTTTTCTTTTTTTTAAGTCATATTTTAGCTACTGATCTTAATTTTAATACCTATTCTAGCAATTTCACACAGTCAGTAAAATCAAAAAATTCGACGCTTTCCTACTCAGGACATTTTACTTTAAGTCAAGAACAAGCTTATTGGAGCTATGACACTCCAAGCAAAAAAGAAATATATATCAATAAAAATCAAATTGTTTTAGTAGAGCATGATTTAGAACAAGTTGTCTTTTCACATCTTGATAACATTCCTAATCTCAATGAGATTTTTAAAAAAGCAAAACATTTAAACGATAATCAATTGATCGCAAAATATGAAAATATAAATTATACTATCACTCTTAAGGATAATGAAATTCAAAGCATTGCCTATAAGGATGAATTTGAAAACGATATTTTAATCACTCTAAATCATCAAATTAAAAATCCTACCATCAACTCTGAAGTTTTTAAACCCAAATTTCCCAATCATTACGATATTATCCGATAAGACTTAAGGTATAGTTGAATTTGTATCCAAATTCAACTCAAAGCCTTTTTCTTTAGAATTATTGCTTTCTTTAAAAATTTGCGGTGGATTCGCAATCAAATCTCGTTTTATCTTCTCTTCTATATCTGTAATTTTAGGAATATCAAGAGTATTGATATCGATTTCTCCGTTATCTTCTTGATTTTGGGTATTATCATCTTTAAAAAGTTGATCAATTTGTGGAGCTTTTATATTGGAAATATTTGGAACCGCAGGAGCTTGTGGAATTTCTAAGTTATCAAGAGCTTTTTTAACTTCACTACCTACATTTTTTTCCTTAGCCTCAGTGCTTTCTAAAAAGCGCTTAAATTCTTCTAAATCAAATTTTTCCACTCCACTTAAAGACAGGATATAAATATCATTGATTTTAATTTTGTATTTTTTATCTATAAATTTTTCTAAAGTTTTTTTAAAATTATTTTTCCCAAGTTCCGTAAAAATATCTTCATAAAAAAATCCAGAAATCACAGTATTTACCGCATCTGTAAGTTTATTTTCATTTTCTTTTAATTTCTCACCTTCAAATTCTAAAGAAATTTCAACTTTTTTAAGTACATTTGCTCCGCTTTTTGAGTATAAATCTGTTCTTATTTTATCAAGTTCTAGACTTTGTGCATTAAGACTTAAAGATAAAAAAGCAAGCAAAAATATTTTTTTCATTCTCATCCTTTTAAATTATATTATCTTCCAATTCAAGATCTAAAAAATCATTATTTTGATAAAATTCTCTTACGCTTGTATCAAATTTTAAAATACTAGCAAAATAGGCTTTAAAATTTATTCTTTTTGTAAAATAAATTTTAAGAGTAGCAGGATTTATAGCACGCGATAAAGCCACATAAAGCTGTCCATTTTCAAAAATATGATCGATATCGCATACTAATTTTTCTATACTCATACCCTGTGATTTATGTATGGTAATAGCATAAGCTAGTTTAATAGGAAATTGACTTACACTTGCAAGCACATTGATAAACATTTCATTGTTATTTTGCTCAAGCTCTTCCATAAAAAATACATAAGGTTCAAGCATGATTTTAACACCATTGCTTTTCATAATGCCAATATAAGTTTTATCCTCTTCATAAGTAATGCTTTCAATAATGCCTTGCTCGCCATTATAATATCCCTTATCCCAATTATTTACGCAAAAAATAACGCGCGCACCTATTTTGATCTTAAGCTCATCTAAAATGTTTAAACTTTTTATCCAAGTTTGAATTTTATGCTCATCTATATCTTGACATTCTTTGCGAATTTCAGCCTTAAAGCAAACAAGCGGACTTTCAAGCTTATTTAATCTATCGTCATTGACAGCATTTACCTTTTTATTTATACTACAAAGCAAGGTATAATCATCATCTAATTCTTCTATTTCTTTTGTATTAATGCATAAATTTTCAAAAAAGTTTAAAATTTTATCATCCAAAAACCCTTGCCTAATCAAGGATAAATTTCCATAAAATTCTAAATTATGTGTTCTTTTTGGCTGAGTTAATTTGATATTTTTAAATTTTAATTCCTTCCAAAAAAAGGAAGAAAAAGCATAGGTGGAATTTATAAAAAGATTTTCTTTTTTTTCTTTAATCACAGGCGGCAATTGAAAAAAATCACCCACAACTAAAATTTTGCCATCAAATTGTGAATTTTTCAATCTAAAACCTATCATCTCAAAAATATCAGCACTTACCATAGAAATTTCATCGATGATAATCAGATCAATTTTTTTGAGGCTTTCTTTTAATTTTACAACCCTCTCCCTTTGTTTTTGATTGCGATCAAAGACACTAAGCGTGGTCATATCTTGACAATAACCCAAACAAAAAAAGCTATGTAGAGTTACTCCTGCTATATTAAATGCCGAAAGCGCGCTAGAACCAAGAGCTACAACAATCTTACCTTGTCTTTTATAAGAGTGTATGAGTTCATTGGTTAAAAAACTTTTCCCAACACCTGCACCACCACTTAAAAAAACATTATCATAGACTAAAAATTTCTCTAGTTTATCAAGCATTATATTTCCTTAGCTTTAATTATAACTACTTTTTGTAAAAGGTTGATTATGAAAATTTGGCTATATCCCTGTCTTGCAACATTATTTTTTACCGCTTGCTCCTTAAAAGAATCAGAACTAAATTTAAACTCATCACAGGAAATTTCAAATTTTAAACATCAACAAGATTCGCATTATGCAAAACTCGAATTTGATCAAAATATCAGTGTTTTATCTAAAATGAATCAAAATATAAATTTTGATTTTCAAAAATACAAACAGCACTTTTTTAGCCCATGGCACAGTTCTTTTAAAACTCTAAAAAATCAAAATCTTTTTTGGTCATTTTCTTTATATACAAATCCTAAAAATACTTATTATTTCTTTAACAAGCAAGCAATCCCCTTATCGTGGTTTGAAAAAACCATAGATAATGCAAATATCAAAGAACTAGGCAAGCTTAATAAAAAAGCATTGATTATACAAAACACTCTTGTTAAAAACATTCCTACACAAAGAGCGATTTTAAAAAATCCTTTTTTTCAAAGCGAAGGAATTCCCTTTGATTATGCAAGCGATAGTATTTTAAATGCGGGCACCCCTATCTTAGTTTCGCATTTTAGTAAGGATAAACGCTATGCTTTTGTGTTAAGTGAAGCAGGGGTGGGTTTTATAGAAAGCAAGGATTTGGAATTTTTTTCTAACAATAGAGCACAAATTTATGAAAAACTTAATTTTCTTACACCTTTAAAAGAAAAATTAGTTATTTTAGATGAAGATGGAAATTTTTTCTTTGAAAGCAGAATCGGAGCGATTTATCCTTATTATAAGGAAGATAAAAATTATTTTTACGGAAAAATAGGCCCTAAAAAATACAAGATATCTAAAGATGATGCAAGTAAATTTCCTCTCAATTTCAATGATGAAAATTTAAAAAATCAAATTTCTGAAGTTTTAAATTTGCCTTATGGCTGGGGCGGTTACAATTTCGAAAGAGATTGCTCTTTACTCACTCGCGATGTCTTTTCAGCTTTTGGGCTTTATTTGCCAAGAAATTCAGCTGCGCAAAAAAATTCTTTTACGCATTTTGATATAGGCACTCTTGATAATTCTCAAAAAAAAGATTTCTTAGATCGTTTTGGAAAAGCTTATTTAAATTTACTCTATTTGCCCGGTCACATAATGCTTTATGCAGGAAAAATTTCAGATAAAAATGTCGCTGTGCACAATATATGGGGATTAAGAAAAGACGAAACTCAAAGACTGCTTATAAGCTCGAGCGTTATTACTAGCTTAGAAATTGGAAAAGATGAAATTTCAAAAGAAAATTTATTGCTTTCAAGACTTAAGGAAGTGAGTTTTATTTCTTTAAATAAAGAAGAAAAAGAACAAATTCTAAACTACTTAGAAAAGTTAAAAAATAAAGCAAACTAATTTTTAAAGCTCTTTATCAAAAAGAGCTTTTTAATTTTTCAATCAATAAATCTTTTTGATAAATTGCTAAAATACTCTATGCGTCTATCGCGTAAAAAAGGCCACCAACGACGCACATTTTCACTTCTCTCTAAATCAATATCGACAAGCTTTATGCATTCATTTTCACTATCTAAAATACAAATTTCTTCACCTTGTGGCCCAAAAACAAAAGAATTTCCCCAAAATCTTATCCCCTCTTCTACACCACTTTTATCCTCTTCAAAGCCCACTCTATTAACTGCTACGGTATACAAACCGTTAGCAATAGCATGTCCTTTTTGAACCCCTAGCCAAGCACCAAGTTGTCTTTGTTTTTCTTCTTTTTCATCCTTGTCAAACCAACCAATAGCAGTAGGATAAATCAGAATTTGAGCTCCTTTTAAAGCCATAAGTCTAGCCGCTTCAGGATACCACTGATCCCAACAAACAAGCACTCCAAGCTTTCCTAAACTTGTATTTATAGGCTCAAAACCCAAATCACCTGGGGTAAAATAGAATTTTTCATAAAAACAAGGATCATCAGGTATATGCATCTTGCGATACTTGCCTGCCATACTTCCGTCTTTTTCAAAAACTACAGCAGTATTATGATAAAGCCCTGCGCTTCTTTTTTCAAAAAGCGAAGTAAGTAAAACTACACCATGTTTCTTTGCTACGCTCGACCAAAACTGCACATCTTTTTCATAATCATTTGCCAAATCAAAAAATTCCACATTTTCACTTTGACAAAAATACTCGCTTTGATGAAGCTCTCCTAAGCAAACAAGCTCGGCTCCTTGCTTAGCAGCTTGTTCGATAAATTCGCAAGTTTTTTCTATGGTTTTTTCTTTAGTAGAATGAAATTTTTGTTGAATTAGTGCAATTTTCATTGTCTTTGCCTTTCTTGTTCTTCATCATCATAAGGATCTAGGTGAATTTGTATATCCCATTTCTCCCCATTAAACATTTCACGCACACCATTTTCTATCTCATCTGAAACCTTGTGTGCGCTTAAAAGCGAAATTATAGGACAAAACACCAAATGAACGCTTAAATAATTGCAATTTGGGGTTTTGCGTGTTTTTAACTCATGATAAGAAACAACTTCAGGATTGCTAGATATTAAAGCGCAAATTTGACTGACTTGTTCTTTAGGTAAGGCTTCATCCATTAAAAAAGCTAAAGCCTTTTTGATAATTTTAAAAGCAGAAAATGCAGTATAAAGACTTACAACTATACCAAAAATTGCATCAATAATATGCAAATTTGTAAAATAGATTAAAACCAAAGCTGCTAAGGTGCAAGCATTGGTTAAACAGTCTGTTTTATAATGCAAAGCATCACTTTCTATAATCAAACTTTTAGTTTTTTTAACCACATAATTTAAAAAAAGTACAAGCAAAAAAGTAAGTATCAAAGCAAAGATCATTACATAAATACTTGCATTTAAATTTGTAATTTCTTCCTTATAGTAAATTTTTAAAATACTTTCATAAAAAATAAAAATTCCCACAGCCACAATGAAAGCACCTTCTAAAAGCCCCATTAAAGCTTCGATTTTAGAAAAGCCAAAGTTATAATTCTCATTTGCCTTTTGAGAGCTTTTCTTTAAGGCTAAAAAGTTAAAAGCTGATATTGCAAAATCCATCAAAGAATCAATCGCACTTGAAAGCACGGCCACTGATCCACTTGTTAATCCTACCACAAATTTGATCAAAGCCAACACTATAGCACATAAACTCGCTATAAGTGTTGCCCTTTTTTGTAAATTCATCTTAAACCCTTGAAGCGGTTTTGACAAGAACAGTGTAAAGAACCATTTTGGCGTAAAAATACTCTTGCATCTACGCCTACAATCTTGCGTTCAGGCAATGCTTTAGCTAATCTTTGCCTTATAATTTCATCATTTTTATCCTTATAAAAAGGCATAATCAAGGCATCATTTACAAAAACAAAATTTGCATAAGTAGCTCCAAGTCTTCTTCCTTCATAGTATAAAGGCTTTGGCAAGGGCAGTTCTATTAAATTAAACCCTGTTGCTTCAAGTTCTTTTTTCATCTTTTGTAAGGGTATATAATGCTCATCTTCCTCATCTTCACAAACAGAATATGCTATAGTATTTTTATCGATAAATCTTGCCAAAGTATCAATATGATGATCCGTATCATCACCTTTTATAAAACCATTTTCTAGCCAAATAATTTGCTTTAAGCCAAAAATTTCTTTTAATTTTGCTTCAATTTGATTTTTATCCAAATGAGAATTTCTGTTTTCATTTAGAAGACAATTAGAGCTTGTAAGCATCACGCCTTCGCCATTAAAATCAATACTACCGCCCTCCAAAATAAAATCGATTTTTGTAAGTTTTTCCTTAAATTTTTCTTTGAAAAGTTTGGAATTTACCTCATTATCTAACTCGCTTTGAAATTTATTTCCCCAAGCATTAAAAGTAAAATCAAGAGCTTTTAAACGATTATCTTCTAAAATATCGATAGCGCCAAAATCGCGTATCCATGTATCATTAGTATCGCATATAAAAAATTCTACATTTGTCATATTTTCAAATGGGACAAAGTCACTTTTACTAGGGGCGATAAGTAAAACCTTTTGAAATTCACTTGCTGCTCTAACAAATTCCTTATAAGCTTGTATAATCTCTCCTAAATAAGGCTTCCAATCGCTTTTTTCATGAGGCAAAGAAAGCATTAAATATTCTTGCTCATTCCATTCGGGAATTGATTTTATCATTTAACTACCTTTTTTGATAATAAAATTATAATTGTATCATTTTTTGGTTTTTTGTCAAGTTGAAGAAAAAACACTCCTTATAGGAGTGTAGTGTGTTATTTAAAGAATATTTTCATCTCACCGTTGTCAAGAATCAATTTATCATTTTTATTTGAAATTTTAAAATTTCCTTTAAAGTTAGAAAGAAAAGCATTTTCAAATTCCATAACATCCAAAGGATGGCAAAGCATTTGAGTCGAAGCAACGCGATCCCCTTGAATTTCTAAAGTATTTTCATTGCTTTGATAAGATCCAAAGAAACGATTACATCCTGCATAACCGTAAAATTTATTATTTTCAAAGCTGATATTTGGATTTTCTTCAGCATTTTTAGGATCAAAAGTCTTACCGTTAACTACGATTTTGTCTATTTCAAAAAGCTGATTTTGCATAAAACCATTATTGATTTTAGAAGCTGGTTTTGAATTTACAGAAGTGCTAGCACAACCGGCAAAAAAAGCTAGAGCTAAGGCAATTTGTAAAGTTTTTTTCATATTTTTCCTTTAAATTTGAAATTGATTTAATTCGCTTTCCAAATTATGGCACACAATTTTTAACTCATCTGCAACTCGGAGTAAAATTTTTGAGATTTCTTCATTTTTGCCGCTTGCTTTAACATTTTCTTGCATATGCTTGAGTAAATTTTGAATATTTTCTTGTGAGATTTTAATTCTCTGAGCACACTGAGTTACAAGATTTTTAGAATCTTGATTGCAAAGCTTTACTTCATTTGCATCATTTGCAAGTAAGTGCGTGTTTTCATTAAGAGAGAAAATACTGCGAGAATTTTCTTTAAGCTCTTTGGCTACTTCTTGTATACTCTCTAAAAGCTCTTTGATTATAAGTTCTACATTACGCAAAAATTCCTCGCTATTGTTAGCTAAGTTTCTAATATCTTCGGCGATAACAGAAAAACCCTTACCATAACTACCCGCTCTAGCAGATTCTATACCCGCATTTAAAGATAAAAGATTGGTTTTATCTGCTATCTCACCCATCATTTGTGTAGCTTTTTGGATATTTTGTGCGTATTTAACCATATTTTCAATTTTTAGCGCCAAACTACTTTCATTTTCTGCCAAATCGCTTACTTTTTTATCGATTTCAAGAAGCGAATGTATCATTTGATCCAAAAGCTGATAAGACTTATCATTTGCTTTATTTGCATCATTAGAAAGATTAGATATTTCATCAAGCTCTGCTCCCACATCCATACCTAATTTAAAACTAGAATCAATCTTTTGATGACTAGAAGTTGAAATTTCATTGAGCTCTATAGCATTTGAATTTAAAAGCATGCTTTGTTTTTCTACATTTTTTGAGTTAAGACTTGCACTGCTTACTGCTTTTTGTGTTTTTTCTATAAATTGATTGATATACTCACATGCTTTAGCAATTTCATCACGCCCTTTAACCTTTATCCTAGCTCTTAAATTCCCGCTTCCTTGCGCCAATTCTTTAGCATGACTTAAAAGCTCTACGATAGGATTTCCCACAACCATTTTAAGCACGAAAAGTACTACTACTAGTGTAAAAATCAAAGCTATAGTAAAAATCACTATATAAGATCTGCTCGTTTTTGCAATATCTTTTTCTATATTTTCTAAAGAATGATATATATCCATAACACCCAAAACACTACCCAAGCTTGCATTAGCATGACAAGCTATACAACTCTCATCTGCGACCAAAGGACGAATAAGTCTTAAATGATTAACATTATTAAGCTCTTGTTCCAAAGAAATCAAATTAGGCTGTGTAAACTGATCTAAAATAAGTTTATCTTCTGAAATTCTAGGATCTTTAATCTCAAAAAGTTCTATAGTTTCTTTTGAAGGATAAATTTTAATATCACTAATACCTTCGATCGTTTTGGCATCATTAATGGCTTCTTCAATCTTCTCAGGATCTCCTAAGTTCATAGCCATTCTCATGGTTTGAAAGACGGAAGAACTAACGGTATTTAAATTAGATTTGCTCATCTTGTCTGCAGTATTTTTAAAGTCCAAATTTAAAATAAATTGCATAGCAATAAAACTTAATAACAAAACAACAAAAATCGCCGCAGAAACTTTAAAACCTATAGTTCTAAACATCTTTTTTCTTTCTTCTTTGAATTTATTTTTATTTTACTTTACTTTTGTTTAAAATTATTTAAATGATATAAATTCTATCTGATTTTAACACATTTAATTAATGTAAAAAATGTCTTACTCCTGTAAAATAAAGTGCTATACCATACTCATTTGCAGCCTGTATCACTTCATCATCTCTTATGCTTCCGCCTGGTTCTACTATGGCTTTAACTCCTACTTTACTTGCTTCATCTATGCTATCTCTAAAAGGAAAAAAGGCTTCGCTAGCTAAAACACAACCTTGTAGATCAAGCCCCATTTCCTGTGCTTTAGCAATAGCTGCTTTAGCTGCATCAATCCTGCTTGTCATACCCATTCCTATAGCTACCATTGCGCCTTTTTTTACATAAACAACATTGTTTGATTTTGTAAGTGCTGCAATTTTCATTGCAATCTCAAGATCTTGAATTTCTGCTTGACTTGCTTCTCTTTGGCTTACAAGTTTGGCATTTTTAAGCTCATCTTCGCCCACTTCATCACTATTTTGATATACAAATCCCCCATCAATATGTTTAAAATCATAACTATCAAAACTTCTAATCAAATAAGGACTCTCTTGAGTAAAGATTTTAATACGCTTTTTGCCCTCAAATACAGCCAAGGCTTTTTCATCTACATTTGCAGCGATAATCACTTCTACATAAATTTCATTTATCTTATTTGCTAAAGCTTCATCAAGAGTTCCGTTTATGGCAACTACTCCCCCATAAGCGCTCACGCTATCGCATTTTAAAGCATGTATATAGCTTTGCACCAAGTTTTCTTTTATCGCAAAACCGCAAGGATTGCCATGTTTTACAATAGCAATAGCAGGAGCCTTGTCAAAACTGCTTGCTAGATTTAAAGCTGCATTAATATCAGTAAGATTGTTAAAACTCGCCTCTCCTTTTAAAGCTTTGAAATTGGTACTAAAAAAGGCATCAAATTCATACAAAGCGCCTTTTTGATGTGGATTTTCTCCGTATTTTGTATCAAAAACCTTTTGACCTACTATAAACTTACTTGCTCCAAAACCATTGTTAAAGCGTTCGTTCATATAATTTGCGATATAAGAATCATAATTTGCTGTATGCTCGTAAGCTTTTATCATCAAATTAAGGCGAAATTTCTCATCATTTTCACCTTTTTTTAAAACATCAATCGTTTTTTCATAATCCAATGGATCACAAAGCACCATCACATCTTTATAATTTTTAGCCGCACTTCTTATCATTGCAGGGCCACCTATATCGATATTTTCTATAATTTCATCAAAATCATCTGTCATTATAGTGGTCTTTTTAAAAGGATATAAATTCACACAAACTAAATCAATGCCTAAAATTTCATGTTCTTTTGCCTGCTTGATATGATTTTCATCACTTCTTTTGTGTAAAATTCCGCCGTGAATTTTAGGATGTAAGGTTTTTACGCGTCCTTCAAAAAGCTCAGGGCTTTTTGTAAATTCACTTACTTCAATAACCTTTACTCCATTTTCTTTCAAGAGTTTAAAAGTCCCGCCTGTTGAAAGTAGCTCAAAGCCTAAATTTTCAAGTTCTTTACCAAACTCAACTATACCTTCTTTGTCGCTTACACTTAGCAATGCTCTCATTTTTACTCCTTTTTAAAATTTACTTATATTTTATTTGAAATATTTTTATAAATTTAATTTACACTAGATGAAGTCCACTCATTCTTAGATAAGATTCTTAAAAAAATATTTTTCTTTTAAAATCATTTCTCCAAATGCTTTTTGATTTTTTCATAAGCTTCATTAATTTTTTGAAATTTTTCTACACCTATTTTAAGCTCTTCTTCGCTAACATTATTTGCATTTAAAATATCAGGGTGGTATTTTTTAGCCAAAGCTCTGTATTGTTTTTTTACTGCGTTTAAATCCGCATTATTTGAAAGCTCTAAAATACGATAAGCCTCATCAAGACTTAGTTCTTTTTTGGTGCTTTTTAAATTTGAAATACTTGCGATAAAATTATCAAGCTCACTTTTTGCAATATCAAAAGCCTTTGCAATCTGCTCTAAAATTTCACGCTTTTTTGAGCTAAAATCTGCATCAACTAAAGCCATAAACACAAGCACACGAAGCACATTAAAGCGTTCATTTTTTGGCAAAGGAACTTCTTTTAAGAAATCTTTTGCCACATAAAAAGCATCGTGGATATTTTCTTTATGTTCATTAAAACTTGCTTTTAGAAAAGCTCTTTCCTTTTCATCTTTGGCATTTGCATCTAAAATTTGGCTGATCATTTCTGCTTCATTTTCACTTACCCTACCATCACTTTTTGCTATCTTTGCCAAAAGCGCGATAACATAGTAATTCATACGCCTTTTAAATTCATCTATCCTCTCTTCCATGACTCCACGAGCAAAGCCTTTGGCAAAACCTTTGGCCCCTCGTGTGGCTGAGTTTAAAAAATCTTGCTTTCCCCAAGTTTTATAATACCAATAAAACACTAAGATGGTTAAAACGATTAAAACAAAAATCATTGAATTTGCTCTTTAAAGCTATCAAAATAAAGTTTATTAAGTTCGTCTTTGCTTAAATTTATATTATCAAGTTTGAAACTTTGTTCCTTAGTACTAAAACCTAGTTTTGTAGCTTTTACACCCAATTCTTGTGCCAGTTTTAAAAATGCGTCTTCATTTTCTTTATCAAGACCTACGATAGCACGGCTAGCACTTTCATCAAAAATCATTTTTTCATCACTAAAACCACTGTTTAAATTTGCACCCACACTAGAAATAGCAAACATCTTTGCTAAAGTCATAGCAATACCACCTATGCCCACACTATTAGCACACTCAAGCAAGGAGTTTTGATTTGCTGTATAAAGCAAATTCCAAAGTGCAAGTTCAGCCTTATAGTCAAGCTCTTTAAGATCACCTGCTACCTTTTTATCTTGTATTTTCATAGCCATCGAAGCTGCAAATTCTCCAAAACTTTCACCTAAAAGATAAACAATAGTATTTTCTTTTTCAAAATTTGCTTTTAGGGTTTTATTTGCATCTTCTAAAACGCCCACATTAACTATAGTTGGACTTGGGAATATGCTAACACCCTCGGTTTCATTATAAAGTGAAACATTGCCACTTACTACAGGAGTGTTTAATTCTTTACAAGCTTGTTTAATACCTTCACAACCCTGTGCAAATTGCCACATCACTTCAGGATTTTGAGGATTACCATAATTTAAACAATCGCTAATCGCCAAAGGTTTTGCACCCGTGCAAGCTACCTTTCTACCTGCTGCTGCGACTGCTAAAGCGGCTCCAGTTTTAGGATTTACATAATTTAAACGCGAATTACATTCTATAGCCATTGCTACACTTGCACCATTTTCTTTGATGCGTATCACACTCGCACCTAAAGCTCCATCTGCTTTTATAGTATTTGTTTGCACACTAGAATCAAACTGATCATAAATAAAAGCTTTATTGTTAATGTTTTCATTTTTTAGCATTTTTTCAAAAAGCTCTTGTTGAGACATTTTGAGTGTAAAGCTATAATCTTTAATTTCATTTAAATATCTTGGCTCGCTTACAGGACGATCTAAAATCGGTGCTTTTTCACTCAAAGGATCGATAGGTATAAGTCCTACAAGCTCATCATGCCAAAAAAGTTCCATTTTTCCAGTATCTGTTACTTCACCCATAACCACAGCATCCAAATTCCATTTTTTAAAGATTTCTATAACCTTATCTTCACAACCTTTTTTAGCACAAATTAACATTCTTTCTTGAGACTCACTAAGCATTAATTCATAAGGCGTCATACCGCTTTCTCGCATAGGAGTTTTATCAAGATAAAGCTTCATACCGCTACCGCTTCTTCCTGCCATTTCAAAAGAACTTGAAGTAAGCCCTGCTGCACCCATATCTTGAATACCCACAATATAATCTGTTTTAAAAAGCTCCAAACAAGCTTCCATTAAAAGTTTTTCACTGAAAGGATCGCCAATTTGAACAGTAGGTCTTAAACTTTTACTTTCTTCATTGAAACTATCGCTTGCCATTACTGCTCCACCTAACCCATCTCGGCCTGTTTTAGAACCTACATAAATCACAGGATTTCCTATACCTTCAGCCTTAGCATAGAAAATATCTTCACTTTTACAAATACCCAAAGCAAAAGCATTGACTAAAATATTTCCATTAAAACATTCATCAAAAGCACACTCTCCACCTATAGTTGGCACACCCATGCAATTTCCATAGTGAGAAATTCCACTTACAACGCCTTTAACAAGATATTTTTGATGTTTGCCGCACTTCTCATCGTGAATATCGCCAAATTTTAAAGAATTAAGCCCTGCAACTACTCTTGCGCCCATAGTAAAAACATCACGCAAAATCCCCCCTACTCCTGTGGCTGCACCCGCAAAAGGCTCTATAAAACTAGGATGATTGTGACTTTCTACTTTAAAAACTGCTGCCATACCTTGACCTATATCAATAACCCCTGCATTTTCACCTGGACCTTGAATCACCCAAGGAGCTTTGGTTGGAAAACCATTGAGATATTTTTTACTGGATTTGTAAGAACAGTGCTCGCTCCACATCGCAGAAATGACACCTAGTTCAAGTAAATTTGGCTCACGCCCTAAAATTTCTAATATTTGCCCATATTCTTCATCACTTATTTTATGTGCTTTTATTGTTTCTTTGTCCATTTTTATCCTTTCATTTTCCTAAACAAAAATTACCAAACATTTCATCTAAGATTTCATTTCTATCGAAGTCTTTAGTAAATTTTGCAAGTTTGCCAATAGCTAAATTTAGCTCAAAGGCAAACAACTCTAAAGAATTTTCACTGAGTAATTCTTTGGCCCTTAAAATCGCTTCACTCGAAATTTTACAAGCATTAATAAGAGCAATAGAACTAACTAAAAATCCATCACTATCTAGCGAATTTAAATATTTTTCAAGCTTTTCTTTTAAAATTTGAATATCGTTTTGAACACTAAGCTCTATAAAATCAATATCACAAGGCTTATCAAATTGACTTTTTAAATCGCTTTTATTTAAAAGATAAAAAATCTTTTTGTCGCTTTGTCTTAAAAGCTTAAAAATATTTTCATCCTCTTCATCTTTTTTTCTTGAATTATCAAAAATAGCTAAAATAATATCTGCATCCTCGATACTTTTTTTGCTAAGTTCTATACCGATTTGCTCGATTTCATCTTTGCTTTCTCGAATTCCTGCAGTATCAACAATACGCAATAAATGCGTACCCAACTTAAAACTCTCCTCTATAGTATCACGAGTCGTTCCAGCTATATCAGAAACAATGGCTCTTTTATAAGAAAGTAAGGCATTTAAGAGAGAGGATTTTCCAACATTAGGCTTACCCACAATAGCGATCTTAAAACCCTCTATCAATCCTTTTTTACTTTCTGAAAGCGTATAAATTTCTTTTAAAATTTTAGAATTTTCTTCACACATTGTGCTAATTTGCTCTAACAAATCAGAAGGCAAATCATCATCAGCATAATCAATACTCGTTTCCACAAAAGCTAAAGTTTTCACCAAATCTGTACGAATTTTATCAAGAAGTTCACCTAGGCTTCCTTGCATATTTCTTGCGATAATCTTTGCTGCATTTGCAGATTTTGCTAAGATTAAATCCTGGATGTTTAGAGCCTTTAAAGGACTCATTTTACCCTTTAAACAAGCTCTTTTACTGAATTCTCCAGGTTCAGCCAATCTTGCTCCTAAGCTTATCAACTCTTCAAGCAAAATTTCACTTACACTAAATCCGCCATGTACTTGAAATTCAACTATATCTTCGCCTGTAAAACTAAAAGGGGCTTTAAAATAAATCACAATAGCTTCATCAAGAAATTCATTTTTTTGATTAAAAAGCTTTGTAAAGGTTGCATAGCGGGGAAGAAATTCTTTCTTTTTGCTTAATTTTAAAGCGAATTCAAGCGCTTTTTCCCCGCTTAATCTTATTATTGAAATAGAACCCACTCCATGGGCTGTTGCAATTGCTACTATAGTATCATTCATCTTTTTTAAAAAAATCATTAATTACAACATATCTTTGATCGTTGTTTTGCTTGATGCCTACATATTTATCCGGAAATTCCGCTCGTAATTTTTCTAAAGCAATTTTAATCAAAACACCATCTAAAGGTTTTGTTTGCCCTCTTCCATTAAGTTTTATTTTTTCAATCACACCTTGAAGATAAATTTGCATTCCTTGAATTTGATTTTCTAAAAATTGTGCAATCTCAAGACGAACCAAAAGATTGTATTTAAGATTGATCCAATTGTGCAAAAGATAAGAAATAGCCTTATAGCGATGAGCTTCTTTGCCGATTAATAAAGCTGCATCATCGCCATCTAAACGGATAAAAACACTTTCTTCATCATACATTCTTAACTCTACCAAAGAGATATTAAAACAAGTTGATTTTAGTAAATGCTCTAGTTGTATGCGGATTTCATCTAAAACATCTTCTTTATTGCGAGTTTCTCTACTCTCTTTATGAAAGCTATCAAAAATTCCATCACTTTTAACAACATATTTTTCTTTAGGTTTGATTTCTTTAAATTCTGTTTCGATTTCTTTTTTGACTTCTGATTTATTTTTATCATCAAATTTGCGGTAAGATTTTTCATGATTTTTATGAATATCATTTTTGTGTATATTAAAATCTTTTTTAGGATTTTTTTTAGCATAGGGCTGTTTTTTAGCCCTAGCCTCAATAATGGCGTTTTTGCGCCAAAAACCTAAAAATCCACTTTTTGAATGTTGGATAATTTCATATTCTAAATCTATAACCGAACACTCAAGACTTTTGGAAGCTTCTGTTAATGCGCTTTGAAGATCTTTTGCTTCGATTCTCATTTTTTACTCCGCTTGTTTTTTATGATGCTCTTTTGCAAACATTTTATTGATCACCCATTGTTGCACTAAAGAACAAAGATTGTTAATAAACCAATAAAGGGTAAGACCTGCTGGGAAAGTAATAAAGAAAAAGGTAAAAATTATAGGCAAGAATTTCATGATTTTTGCCTGCATAGGATCTTGTATAGTCATAGGAGTGATTAATTGTTGTATAAACATTGTCACACCCATTAAAATAGGTAAAATAAAATAAGGATCCATTACTGATAAGTCATGTATCCAAAATGCCCAAGGTGCAGCTTTTAGCTCTATAGCATTAAGTAATACACGATAAATAGCAAAGAAAATAGGAATTTGTAAAAGTATAGGTAAACACCCACTCATAGGATTTGCACCGTGCTTTTTATAAAGTTCCATCATATGCATATTCATTTTTTGAGGATCACCTTTATAACGCTCTCTTAGCTCTTTCATTTTAGGCGCTAAATCTTTAAGCTTGTTCATAGAAATCATGGATTTATAAGTCAATGGAAATAAGATTATACGAATAATCAAAACCATTATAACAATAGCCCAACCCCAATTTCCTATGTGATTGTGTAAAAAATTTAAAAATTCAAACATAGGCTTAGCTATAAAAGTAAACCAACCATACTCTACAACAGCTTCAAGACGCGGATCTATAGATCTCAAAATCACATGTTCTTTAGGGCCTATATAACCACCAGCTTTAAATACATTATCACTCATTGCAAATACCAAAGGATTATTTTGAGCATCTTTGCTAATAGTCACATTTAAAGGCTTGTCGAAATTATAGAAGAAAGTAGCATAATATCTATCAAAAGCTGAAGTCATCCAAGTGTTGTTTATATTCTCATCCTTGTCCATATCGCCATCTTCATAAGTATGGATAGTTTCTTGATTATCCATAACTAAAGCTCCATGAACTGTATAACTATCCACTGCTATGCTTGGACGATAACCAGGACTTATAAAATAGTTTGTGTTTTTGCTTAGTTTAACCTCAATATCGTAATTACCTTTAGAATAAAAAGTTATTTTCTTTTCGACAAGTAAATCTGAAAGTTGTTGAGTAAGTTTGAGTGTCTTGCTACCGTTTTCATCGATAAAAAGTTTACTCATATCCGCAGTATAAGGCACACTAAACGCTTGCGTATTAATAACAGGATCACTAAAACGCATTTCTAAAGGATAAGGTAAATTTTCTTTACTTATAAGATTAATAGGCTCACCTTTATCGTTTTGATATTTTTTATCTTGAAGATAAAAATTTACAATTCTACCCAAAGAATCAATCTGAGCTTCAAAATGCTCACTCTTGACATCAGCGATTATTTTATCTTGAGGCATAGCAGTATTAACCGCAGCTGAAGTTAAACCTGCTTGCACACTTTGTTGCGGGGCATTGATATTGGTTGCATTTTGAGAATCAGCTTGTGCAGTAGTAATGTTTTGTTCTAATTTTATTTGTTGTTTAGGTATGAAAAAATAATCATATACAACAAAAAATAAAAAAGAAATAACCACAGCTAAAAGAATGCGTTTTTGCTGAAAAATATTATTCGAATTATTCACTTATTTGTCCTTTGAAAGATAATTTTAACAAGATAAAAACTTTTACCTTGATAAGGTATATATAAAAAATAAAGCTTTTTTTGCGCCAGAAAAATGGGCTTGAAGCATAAATTGTAAGAGGTAATATTTTTAGTAATTTTTGGATAATCAAATCCACCCTTAAAAAAAGGATTGCATTTTAAAATTCTAAAAAAGCTTGAAAAAAATGCAAATATACAATTTCTTTTTTGAAATTGCCAAAAGGCGTATTCTGAACATGTGGGATAATATCTACAAACAGGGGGTTTTAAAGGGCTTAAAAATTTTTGATAAAAGCGAAGAGTTTTTAAACATACTATTTTAAACATTCTAGTTTTTTTAATCCCCATTTTAGATTTTTTTCCAATCTAGAAAAAGGAAATTGAGTGATCTCACTTTTAGCAACAAAAATATATTTTCCATTTTGAAGCTTACTTTCGAATTGAGCAAACAAAGCTCTTAAAATGCGTTTTGAGCGATTTCTAATCACTGCTTTTCCAACTTTTTTACTAGCAACAACTGCCATCTTTTGCTCGTCATTTTTAAGATAAAAGATGATAATGCCTTCGCAATACCACTTTTTACCTGTTTTATATACGGCTGAAAATTCGTCGTTTTCGCTGAATTTACCAAAAGTTTTCACACAGCGAGTCTTTTTCTACCTTTAGCGCGTCTTGCATTGATTACTTTGCGACCATTTTTAGTCTTCATACGAACACGAAAACCGTGAGTACGTTTTCTTGGAGTACCATGTGGCTGATAAGTTCTTTTCATTTCAATTTTCCTTAAAAAAATATAAAATAAGGTTGTATTCTATCTTAATCTTACTTATAAAATGCTTTTAATTAAGAGTATTTTTTATTTTATTTTGATAAATTTTCAAAATTAAATCAGCATAAGGAATATATAAAAAATGCCAGAATTTAAAATTGAAACACTTAAACGCGAAGAATTAGACATTTTACTTGAGATGATTAGAGAATTCGCACAATACGAAGAAATGGAAGACTCTTTACAGTGCTCAAAAGAAAAACTTGAAACTTCTTTATTTGATAATCAATTTGCCCGAGCGTTTTTACTTAAAGAAGATGAAAATATCATAGGTTATATGATTTATTTTTATACCTTTTCATCCTTTTGGGGAAGTGGTGGAATTTATTTAGAAGATATCTATATAAGAAAAAATTATCGCAAGAAAGGTTATGGACGAGCAGTTTTTAAATTTTTAGGACAAATATGCAAAAAAGAGAATTTAAAAAGACTTGATTGGGTTTGTTTAAATGACAATGTTTTGGGTATAAATTTTTATGAAAGTCTAAAGGCAGAGCATTTAAAACAATGGCGCAATTATCGTTTAAGTGGGGAAAATTTAGAAAAACTTTGTGAGTTATGATAAGAACTTTACACTATCTAAAAGCCATGGGTTATAATTTTACAGATGAAAATTCAACACAGCATTTTAAAATACAAAATTTTAAAGATTTAAGAAAAAATATCCAAGAATGCACCCTGTGTCATTTTTCTAAATCTCGCCACTTTACACTCATGGAAAAAGAAATCAAAAATACTTCCCTTATGATAGTAGATATGTTTGCTCATAAAGATGAAAATGAAAAAGGTATTTTGTTAAATTCAAAAAAAGGAGAAAGGTTAAAGTTTTATCTCAAAGAAATTTTAGGACTTTGCGAGAAAGAATTTTATTTTTCTTATCTTTTTAAATGTTTTTCTAATGGAAAATTTGATGATTTTTCGCTACAATCGTGCTTACCGTTTTTTTGGAATGAATTAGAACTTGTTCAACCTAAAGTTATTCTTTGCTTAGGAGAATATCCTTTTAAGAGTTTGGGTTTTGCAGATTTTAATACTCTTAGGGGTGAAATCTTTGCTTATAAAAATTTCTTTATAATGGCAAGTTTTGAACTTGAATTTATAGAAAAAAACCCAAGTTATGAAAAAAATTTCATACAAGATTTAAAAAAAATCAAAGGATTTTTATGAAAAAAATATTCTTAATCTTATGCTTGTGCTTTAGCATTGTTTTTGCTAAGGAACAAAAATTAGTCGATGTTAAACCTGCTGAAAATTTTTATCCAAAAATAAGCACACAAGAATGCGACTCAAACTGTTTGTTAGAGCTTTTAGAGGCAAGGCTTTATCTTAGTTTTTTAAGTGAATTTGTTGATCAGCATGATCAATTTTTATCAAATATTTATGCCAAACTTTTAAATTCTATCACGGATTTTGATAAAAATTTACAAAAAATTACTTCCGTAAAACTTGCTATCATCATACCTGAAAAAACCATAAAAAGCTACTCTAATACCATAATTAATTCAAGCATAGCCTACCTTTTAAGACAAAGAGCGGACATTAAAGTTAAGGTTTTTTTAACCGGTACAGAAGATAATGACAAAATTCGCTCAACGCTTGAAAAAGCACAATCTCAAGGCTATCAATATGCTATTGCTGCCCTAACACTTAAAGGTGCAAATCAATTAAAAGATTATTCGGGAAATATGAAAATTTTCATCCCTACTCTTCATAAAAATAATGTTTCTTTTTCAAATTTAAATAAAAATATAATTTTTGGAAGTATAGATTATGATGCTCAGGTTTTAGCGCTTTTAAATAAGGCAAATTCAGATATAGTGGCTTTTAGCGATGGTTCTATGCTTTCAAGCAATTTAAACTCTCGTATACTTGCACAGAATGCAAATACAAGATTTTACCGAGTTGAGGGAGAAAGACTTGATTTTTATAAACTCTTGCGCTCACAAGGTGGCTTAAATAATGCTTCCATATTTCTCAACACTCCTTTAATCAAAACAGCACTTATAAGCTCGCAATTGCGTGTATATGATATCCAACCCTATGTGCTCTTATCAACTCAAATCAATTACAATCCAACATTTTTAAGTCTTACTCAAGAAGGAGATCGTAAAAATTTTATTCTTGCAAATTCTATCGATAATCACGATGACAATCTATCATATCTAAATGAAATTTTTAACCAAAGTATAGATTACAATTGGATAGCGTACGCTACAAGCATAGGAACAGATTATTTCTATACTCAATTTTTAAATCCTGAAAGCAACAGTCTTTTTAATGAAGAAATTCAAAATTCTCAGATTTTATATAAAGTTCGCCTTATGCAAGGTGCTAAAGCTAGCTTTGAAGAATTAAAATAATTCTTCAAAAAGCTTTTTAATTCCTACATCTATCTTAGCGGGCTTCTCATTTTGAATATATGCAAGAGTAAGCTCAACCCTGAAAAGCAATATCTCATCCCTATAAATTTCTTGCATGATTTCAACTGAAGCATTTTTTATTTTTAAAAGCTTTGTTTTAACCTCGATAATATCTCCGAGTTTGGCTGGCTTTACAAAAAAACAATTTGCCTTTGTTAGCAAAAAATGTCCCTTATTGGCATCGAAAATCGGTGCATTTTTGGCAAAAAAGATTTCACTTCTTGCCCTTTCACAAAATTTCAAATAATTACTATGATACACTACTCCTCCAGCGTCTGTATCTTCATAATATATGCGTATCTTCATTTGCAAATCCTTTTTTAGAATTTTAATATATTTAATTAAAAAATACTTTTGTATATTTTAATATTATTTCGTAATATATTTTTTAAATAAAATCTATATCATTTTTTATTTTTTCATAGGGCTAAAATAATTTTATCGTGATTTAATATTTTTAATTTTAAAGCTCAAACTTTTTTTAAAAAACCAAAAAATACAATGACTATTAAATGCATATACACCTTTATTACTTATCTTTAAAGAAATAATATTTTTTATTAAAAAAATATTATACTATATAATGAATTCTAATATCAATTTTTGATTTACCCTATAATATAAAGTATTAAATTAATTTTTTAATAAAAATTTTAAAAATATCAAGATATATTATTTAATATATAATTAAAAAATGACTTATTTATTATTAATTTTTATTAAATATTTTAATTATATTTAACATATAATTAAGAATATTATAATTATAATTATGCTTTTTTATAAACTTCGGTTTAATAATATTATTAAATTATTAAATTTAATTTAGTTGATTTTAGAGGACACCCATGGCAATTTTAACTTTAGGGGAGAGGGAAGGGATTGCTAAATTTCATCTAACTCTTTCTTTATTTTTAAGCTCTACTTTTATGAGTCTTGAGGCTTTTGCAGCTACCCAAGCTAAAAGTTTAGATAATAAAACTTTTTATATTCCAAGACATTCTTTTAGCGATTCTCAAGTTTATGATATGGTAAATAAAAATTTTAAACTACTCAATGGAATAAATTACTATGGAGTTCAATCTCATTTAAATTTATCTAACATTACATTAATTTATAATAATCCAAAAACCAACAAAAATCATTTCAAGTTAGAAATTCTTACTCCTGATATTTCTAAAGATGAAATTATTTCTTTTGGAAACACTCTAAGAACCAGCTCTGAAAAAAAATTTATAAAAAATATTGCTTATGTGCCTTTTTTAGTGAGCGCTTTTACCAACAATGCAGATGCAAACAACAATAAGCTTATACTAGAAAACGGGGAGTTGTCTTCTGTCTTCTTTTTAAAGCCTAGCTCACTCAATCTTACTAAAGTTCCTCCTGATTTAAATGAAGAAATTAAGTATAGATACCTCATCACTCCAGCTTTTGTAATAAATGGCAATGCCAACTATAATCAAAATATCCTAAAAAACAATGCCTATGTTAATATGGGTGTGGAAAACACCTACACCCTAGCTCTTAATGGTGCCCCTTATATAGTAGGCGCTAATGTTATCAATGGAGATGCAAATTCAAATCAGGTTATTTTGGAAAATAATTCCAAAATTGATGCTCATAGCTCAAGACATATCAATGAAAAAGCCAGTCTTAATGCTTATGATGAGCAAATCACTCATATACTTGGCGCCTCAACTCTCAATGGTAATGCTAAAAATAACCAATTGATTTTCAATGGCGCTCATTTGCTTGTACATGGCCCTAATACTTCTTACTCAAGCACTTCTACTATAGAATTAGCTGGAGCTTTTGTCAATGCGGATAATAACAAAACTTATGATGCTATCAATAATTCTTTATTAATTAACGAACTAAATTTAGATTTAAGAGTTGATTCCAAAGGTTCCTTAAACTTTTACAACGCCCTAGCCTTTGGAGAATTTTTTGGAGGAAGAACTGTTAAAGGTAATGCCAATAAAAACACTATATTGGTTAAAAATCTTGAAACCCTAGATATTCTCAAAAAAAATGTTTCGGCACAGAGTTCAATTAATTTTTATGGAGGTTATACCCTAGAAGGCGAAGCTAATAATAATACCATCAGCCTAAATCTTCAAAAACCTTTTAGAGTGCGAGATAATTTTTATGGACAAACTTATTTTAATATTTATGGAGCTTATGCAACCAAAGGAGCTAGTGGCAATAGCATTATCATACAAAATGATTTTAACAATAATTTCGTTCCTGAAAATTATAAAGATTGTTTTGTGATTTATGCAGCCAGAACCTTAAGCGGCAAAGCCAATCATAACACTATAGATATTAACAATTCTTTAATTTCTTTACCTTTATATGGTTATATCACCGCTATAACAAACATAGAGGGTAAAAATTATCAAGCTGATGAAGCTAATGACAACAATATTAAGCTTAATACTGTTAAATCTTCGAAGAATTTAAGTTTTATTATAGAAGCTAAAAGTGTTCAAAACAATAAAGTATTATTTGATACCGTACAAAGCTTATCTGAAACTAGCTCCTTAGGGAAAGGATCTAAAATCATCTTGCATGCTACAAAAGAAAATGCAAATTACAATACTATCATTTTAAAAGATTATTCTTCAGCTTCTTATGGCAGTGTTTATGTGATTACAGGGGATAAAGAAACTGCTTATAATAAAATTATATTAAACAATCCTGCTTTTGGAACTGCCTCAGACAAAAGAATGGGCTATGTTAGCACTATAGCAGGAGTTTCAAACAATACCCACGATAACATCTTAGAGATTACAAACCTAAATATAGATGAGTATAAAAATGATTCTGCAATCATTTTAGCCTCAGCTGGAATTTTAAACAATAAATCAAAATCTTACAATAATACTGTTTACATGGGAGGATATGTCAATACTTTCAATCCTATCAATGTACTTGCAGGAACTATACTGAGCAATATACAAAGACAAGATAACAAAATTTCAGCCTTGGTGCACAAAAAAGAACTTGCAAAAAACAATCTTTTAATCTTGGATACCCAAGGACTTAAAGTAAAAACACTCAATAATTTTGAGAATTTTAGTCTTATCCTGCCTAAAAATTTCACTTCTACAGTTTTAAGCGTAGAAAAAAATCCTATGAATTTACCCTCCAAAGGAAGTTTTAAGTTATTTACCAAAGATGACAACAAACTTTTAAAAGGAAGATATAAACTCATCGAAAGTCAAAAAGGTTTTTTTAAATGAAAATAATGAATATTTAAATCAAAAAGAATTGATAACAACTCTCAACAAAATGTTAAAAAATAAACATAAATTTAATTATAAAAATATAGATGCTTTAACAAATAGTTCCTTAAATCCTTTAAAAATAGGTTTTGAGGTTTCAGACGATGCTAAGATAATTTATGTCAATATATTATAAACAATAAATATTCAATCGTGTAATTGTAAAAAAAGGGGGATAATATGAAGAAAAAAATAAGTAAACAAATAGTTTTATCATTTATAGCAAGTTCTTTACTCTGCTCACAAGCTAATGCCTTGCCGCAAGGGGGCAAATTTACTCACGGTTCAACAGGAAGCATAACTTCAAACGCGAATACAATGAATATCACGGGCAATAGCCAAAATAATGTTATCCAATGGGGTGGTGGTTTTAATATTAGTCATGGAGAAAGTGTAAATTTCACAACTTCAAATAAAAATTATTTAAATATTGCTTATCAAAAAGATGCCTCCAAAATTGATGGAAAATTAAACGGTGGCACCAATAATATCTTTTTAGTTAATCCTATGGGTGTTTTAATAGGTGCAAATGGAAGTATAATAGCTAATAAATTTGTAGCTAGTACCACAGCTATAAAAGATAGTGATATAAAAAATTTCCTAACACAAGGAGCAAGCTTTTCTCCTATTTTTAACCCAAATAAACGAGGAAATATAGTCAATCTTGGAACTATCAATGCAGATGATATTATTTTAGTAGGCAATAAAGTTGAAATAGGCAATAGCGGAGTAATCAATGGAAAAGATGAAACTAGCAATACTAAAAAAGCTCATTTAGTGGGTAATTATGTATATGTAAGCGTAGGAGAAAAAAATGGTGAAAATACCGTAAATGTAGACTCGCTAAAAGGAACAGCTATTAAAGAAGGATATCTACAAAGAGATATGACAAGCTTTGCAAATGATGGTTATATCTTTGGAGATTTTATAAACATAGAAAAAACTTCCTATAACAAGACTCAAAGTATAGATTTTACCAAAGCCGTTACCATAGGTAGTCAATCAAACAATAAAGCAAATGCTCATGAATGGGAACTTTTTGCTAATGGTTGGAATAACAATGGGCTTAATGGGGATATTTTTAAAGACGGATTAACTACTATAAGATTAGTAAATAATATAGATTTTAGTAATTATCATGCGATTGATCCTGTGGGTGCTGTTATTGCCTTTAGCGGTAAATTTAATGGAGGTGGATACACGCTTAAAAATTTAACCATCAAAGCTCAAACAGGTAATTGGAATACAGGTATATTTGGCAATATTAAGGGAGCTAGCAATAACAAAGCTCAAATTTATAACCTCACCATAGATGGTTTAAAATTTAGCGGTAAAACAAATTCTGGTGGAGGTTTTGTTGCACAAAGTGAAAATGCTGATTTTTACAATATACATTTAAAGAGATTTGGGGGATTAAATTTCTACGATCCAAATAAAGAAAATTCAAAACTTCTTTATGCGGGTGGTTTTGTAGGTCATGCTAAAAATAACTCTAATTTTTATCGTATCAGTTTGGATAATTTTGACTATATAGCCATGCAACCCGAAGGAACATACAGTAGTGCTTATGCTGATATTTATCTAGGAGGCTTTGCAGGCTTAAGTGAAGGTAGCACCTTTAACAACATTTCTCTAAAAAATATAGGGGGTGTTATAGTTAAAGGCTCTGAGACAGGAGGTAATATTTTTACAGGTGGTTTTATAGGTTATGCTAAAGATAGGTCAAATTTTTCCAAAATTGATTTAAACCATATGGGTAAAAAATACGGTATTATAGCTCAAGGAAATATCTTTGTTAAACATGTTGGTGCGGGTGGATTTGTTGGAGCGATTGAAGGTCTTAATACCTTTGATAAAATTTCTTTAATTGATTTCGGGGATATTAGAGCTGAAAGAGGATATGTTTGGACGGTTACAGGATACTACAATGTTGGTGCGGGTGGATTTGTTGGAATTTTAAATCCTTTTAACATATATGGATTGGAAACAAATTTTAAAAATATTTTAATCAATTTTGATAGCAATATGAAAATATATGCCAAAGCTGGAGATGGTTTGTTGGGAAATAATAGCTATGAAACCAATGCGGCCGGTGGATTTTTGGGCGGATTGTTTACTACAGGTTATGCAAAAAAAGTAAATTTTGATAATGTATATATTAAGCTAGGAAAAAATACGATATTAGATGTTAAATATCAGGCTAATGGGTTTACAGGCAAAGAATATAGAGGGGTTCTTTTTGGAATATTTAGCGAAAGTTGGTGGGATAATCGAATTTTAAAAACCAAAGATCTTTATGCCTATTATGCAAATAGCCGTCAATTAAATTGGTGGTATGACGATATTGAATATCATTTCTTTAATGCTCAAGGTAGATATTATCAAAATTATCAAGCAGGTTCATGGGTTGAAAAAAATATAAATACAACCATAACAAATGGCTTAAAACGAAAAGGTGATATCGTAGTATCCGATAGCAATAAAGGATATGTTTCTTATTTTAACAATACTCTTAAATTAAAACCTGAAATTCCAAATTTTAAAAATCCAACAGCATGGAGCAAAGATGATTTTGACCCAAAAATGCTTCAAAGAATTTTAGATGATATTTTCAATGGAAAATATGTTTATAAATTAGGAGAAGAATGGTATATAGATTTGGGCAACAACCATCTAGTAAAATGGAGTGAATTTGTAGACAATAAAGAAGGTAAATATAACGACAATCCTATTTACCAAAGTATAAATTTCTTAAATCATTTTGATAATAAAGATATAGCTAAAAATTTTAAAGATACATGGAATCATGACTCAAATCAAAACTATAAAAACTATGTCAATCTACACAGTATTTATAAAAGTAAATTTAATACAGATACTATAGAAAATAAATATCAAGATTATCAAGAAGCATTAAATAAATATCAAGCTATCATCGATGCAATGGATAAAATTCTAGATAATAATTCTTATGCAAATAGATTGCAAGAATTGGTTGATAATATTAAAAACTATAATGAAGCTTCTGAAATGTTAAACAAAGCGATTGTTAATTTTTATAAGATTGCAAATAAACTTCAAATTAAAATCGATGACTATAATAACAACTTCACTCAGTTTGATGATAAAACTGCTTATAATCAATTTATCAATCTTCAAGAACAGATTAAAAATTTTACAGATTATAAAAACGAACTAGAAGCTCAAAAAAATGCACTTTTTGCTCAATTTAACCAAATCAATGCTGAAAAAAATACACTTGAGCAAATTTATAACGATCTATTCAATCAACAAGCTGACATAAATGCCAATAAAAACGAGTTAGATAAACTCAAACAAGATCTTGCAGATCTTAAACTTGATAGCTTAGTAGATGATCCTAATCATAGTCTTAACTCTATAGGTATTAAAGATGCTGATGGTAAAAAATTTGTAGGTTCTTATATCTTTAGTGGGGCTTTAAAAAATCCTGATAATATACCTTTCCTTGATAAACCAACTGATGATAAGTATGTGCAAAACAACATCAATTTGCCTAGTATAAGTGGCTTAAACTATGAACCTAGCAAGCCTGATGTAGAAGACAAGCCTGTCAATTCAGACAAACCTAGCAAGCCTGATATAAACGATAAACCTACCCTACCTGATCAAAAACCTGAAAACAATGACAATCCAAATCAAGGGGGAGACAATACGGTAGATATAGACAACGATAATTCCAATACTCTTTATGCTGACATTCAAGATCAAGATGAAAAAGAAGATGAAGAAAATAGATTGGGTTTAGATGAAGCACAAATTCAAGAAAAAGGCGTATTGTGCGTAGTGAGTGATGATTTTAGAACTATGAATATATGTGCTATTAAATAACAAGGCTTAGGATGATAAAGAAAATTTTTATAAGTTTAGCTCTCAGTCAAGCTCTTTTATATGGCATAAACGATGATGCGAAACAGATGGGGGATATGATAAAAAACTCCCCTTATAGCAATGAAGCACAAAATAAAAATATTAGCAATAGTTTAAAAAATCAACAAACCGATATCAAGCTTTTTAATGAAAACACAGAAGATGAAACAACCATAGAAAACAATGAAGTTTTGGATACTGACGAACCTAAAGCTTATATAAAGTCTTATACTTTACACCTAGATAATAAAGAAGAAACATTCAAAAGTTTAGGAGTTGATGAAAAAGAAATTCAACTTTTAATTTCAAATTTCAAAAATGAAGAATTAAGCATTCGAACCTTAAAAGATATAGCCAATATTGTTTCTTATTATTTTCAAACCCATGGCTATCCTGCTGCTACAGCCTACATCCCCCCACAAGATCTAAGCAATGCCAATGTTCAAATCAATATAACCTTAGGCAGATTGGGCAAATTTATCATTAAAAATAGCTCTGGCGCAAGGGATTATGCTATAGAAAGCAAACTTAACCAAAAACTCAAAGGAAAAATTCTCACCGTTAGAAAAATAGAAGATTCTGCGTATAGAGTAAGCGAAATGAATGGGGTTAAAGTAGGAGGCAATATCCAAGCAGGAGATAACTATGGCGAAAGCGATGTAGTGATTGAAGTTGCTAAAGATAAAAGCGCCACCTTGCTTATCTACGGTGATAACTATGGTACCAAAGAAACAGGACGCCATAAAGGAGGCATGAGTCAAACTATTAATAATCTTGCAAGACAAGGAGATACACTCAACTTCTATATACAAAACACCGATGAAAATCAAATCAATTACGGAGCTACCTATTCTACCTTTATAGGCAATTTAAGCATATCTCCTTTCATTTCCAAAAGCTCTTATACACTAGGCGGATCTTATGCGGGTTCAGGTTTTTTTGGAACTTCTTTAAATAGCGGAGTAAAATTCGCCTACCCTATCTTTTTGTATTCTGATAAAACCTTAAAGCTTGTTTTTGGTTTTACCCATAGAGAACTTGAAGATCACTATCTAAAAGATATTGCCATAAGCAAAAAAGCCTCAAATTCAGGCAATGTGGGCATAGAAGGAACTTATCAAGGTATAGAAAATAATTCTTTAAGCTACATTATAAATTTTACTTATGGGAATTTAGAAGATGATGGAAGTAAAATCATCACCCAAGGTCCCAATTTAGGAAATTTTGGCAAGATGAATATCAACATTAACAACGAATATCACTTTCAAGAACTTCTAACCCATATCTTTCAGCTTAATTATCAAAAAGTCATAGGCGGAATGGTGCTAGATGGTAGCGAAACCACTTCTATTGGCGGTCCTTATGGAGTTAGAGCTTATTATGATGGTGAAGGTGGCGCAGATAATGCCATATGGGGAAGTTTAGGAATAAGATTCCAAACTCCCTTACGAGGATTTTATCTCATGCCTTTTTATGATATAGGTTATTCTTGGTATCAGAATAAACAATATCAAAATACAAATCATTATTTTATGGATGCAATGGGTATGCAAGCCCTTTACATAAAACCTGGAAAATTTTATATAAAAGCGGACGCAGCTAGAGCTGTGCATAAATTCAAATTTGATGGAAAACATAGAACTAGAGTTTATATAAGCACGGGGTTATATTTTTGATTTAGATAATATAACCCTATTTTTAATTTATCCAATCAGTTTTTATTTTATATTACTGTCGTTTTTATATTGATAAATAAAAATAAACCAAACAAAAACATAACAATAAGTCCAAAATACTCTAAAAAGATTCTTATTTTTGTATGAGAAATGCTTTTATAAAATTGATTTGCTCCCCATGCAAAAGCAAACAATACCAAACACATTCCCAAAGTGATGAATAAAGCCGAACTTAAGGCATACCAAAAACTAAATTCATAGGCAAATACTATAAGCAAGACAACCCCGGGACAAGGCACTAAAGCAGCGCTAAGTATAATGCCCCATTCATTGCTTTTATGATGAGCACAGCAACATTGCTTTTTGTCGCTTAATATCTTTTTACTGATCATAAATAAAGCAATAAAAATAATAAACAAGCTCGTAATTTTAGTCAATACAAAGCCAGCTTCATTATTAACATCTTTTAGCAAATGCTCAAGCAAAACCACTCCAACACTCACCAACAAAAACGCACTCAATATATGAATAACACCTATCTTAGATACAAAATACAATATCTTTAAAGGTGTGCTTTTATGAGTTAAAAAATACGAACTTGTTAGCATTTTAGCATGGCCTGGAGCACTAGCATGAAAAACACCGTATGCAAAAGAAATCACCAACAAAATCAAAAAAGATTTAAAATCAAATTCTTTTTTTAATATATCCTTAATATGAGCGAAAAGTGTATTATTAAATTCGATCAATTTTTCTAAAAAATTTTTTGAAAAAGATGAAGTTGGAGTCTTATCTATATATATATCTTGGGGCAATTGTCCTTGATACACTTCAAAAGATGCAGTATTTGAATCAATACTGGAAATAATATAATTTTGTGAATTTAAGCTTATAGAATTTTGATTTATTATATTAAAATTAAAAAAGCCTCCATCATCGTGAATTTTCACACTAAAAGCGTTGTTGTCCTTAATAGGCATATCCAAAACAACTTGATAGCTAAAGAATAAATGAGGAGATTTTAACTTTAATTTAGGATTTTTAAATTGCTTGATATTTATATTTTCTTCCAAACCATTAAAGCTAAATTGGGTTAGAAAATATTTAGGTTTTATGTAATCTAAAAGTGTGTATTTTACAATTTCAAGCTCATCAGGATCAAATTTATCATTATAATTAAAATCATAATTTTCAAGTAAAACATTAAAAAATTCTTCTGAAAATTCCCAGCTTATATTCACCTGCTTGATTTTATCGTTGCTTATATTAAAATCCAAATTTACATTCACATTTGGAGTATAAGTTGCGCACAAGGCGCAAGAATATAAGTTGCTTAAAGCTAGAAAAATTAAAACAAAAATCGCTCTCATTGTAAGGCCAAACTTAAGGCTTGGATGCTTTTTAGAAGTTCTTCATCCCAATTTCTAGCCAAATGATTGATAGAAACAATTTGAGCATTTAATTCCTTAGCTAACACTTTTGCTGAATTTTCTGGAAAGCCGGGTTGAACAAAGATAACGCGTATATCTTTTTCTTTTGCAAGCTTGATAAGATTTTGCAAATCTTTACTTTTAGGCTCTTTGCCGTCAATCTCTACAGGAATTTGCACAAGATTATATCTTTTAGCCAAATAAGCCCAACTTGGATGATAAACTATAAATTCATTTCTTTTAATATTTTTAAGTTTCTCTGCGATTTGAGCATCCATTTGATCAAGCTCTTTTAAAAAGTTAGCCAAATTTGCTTCATAAAATTCTTTGTTCTTTGGAAAACTTTGCACCAAAGCTTGGGTAATATTTTGCGCCAATTTTTTAACCAAAACAGGATCAAGCCAAACATGAGGATCATTATACTCATCATGCTCTTCTTCTGCATGATGTCCATCGTGATCATGTTCGTGATCATGTTCATGATCATGCCCTCCTTCAAGAAGATGAATACCTTCATTAATATTAACAATTTTTACATTTTTTAATACACTTTTAAATTTTTCTCCTAAGATTTTTTCAAGCTCTAAATCTGCTAAGAAATAAATTTTGCTTTGCTCTAATTTTTTCAAGGCCTGAGGTTTAAACTCCATAGTATGCTCGTCTGAATTTGGCGGTATGAGTATATTTATTTCAACGCTGTCTTTAGCTATTTTTTCTACGAAAAAAGCTTGAGGTGGAATACTTACACTAATTATGGGTTTTCCAAAAGCGAAAACACACAATGCACTTAACAATAAAATTCTCAACATAAATTTTCCTTATAATAAAATGTTTTGGAATTATACAAAATGCAACTTAGTTGCAACTTAAATATGAAGTTGCAAACATAAAGCTTTTTTTATGTTAAAATAAAGTATAATTTATATATTTTAAAGGTAAATTTTATATGGAAGCTCTAGAATTATTAAAAAAACATGATATAGCTATAACAAACCTACGCATAGAATTATTGCAAATTTTATCCCTTGCAAAAACTCCATTAAGCTACGATCATTTCAACATCAAAGCCAACAAAACTAGTTTTTATCGCAATATGGAACTTTTTGAAAAAAAGGGTATTGTTAGCAAAAGTGAGTTAAACCGTAAAAGCTTTTATGAGCTAGCAAATCACGCCAAGGCACATTTTGTTTGTGATATGTGCCATAAAATTAGCGATGTTCAAATGCCAAAAGTTGAAGGTACAATTAAAAGTGTACTTATAAAAGGTATTTGTAGCGATTGTGAAAAATAAATAAAAAATAGCAAGGTGATTTTATCTACTGCTTGCACAGAAAAATAAAATCAACTCAATTTATCCTCATCATCATGATCATGGATATATTCTTCTTCATTTTCTAAAGTATCAACAAAACGCCCTATTCTTTCCCAACGAACATTTTTATCTTGATCCCATGAAAAATAAACAAACCAAGGCTTGCCTACTATCAAACGATAAGGCACAGAACCCCAAAAACGACTGTCATAAGAATAATCTCTATTATCCCCTACCATAAAATACTCTTCTTCGGCTACATCAAAAACATAAGCATTGCCACCGCTAAAGCCTATATTATTTCCGAGTTCTTTAAAATAGGTTGGCGACATAGCAAATTCACCTATGCTAAGAAAGCGTAAAATATCACTTTCTATATTTTTATTTAAATCATAATGAATTCCTTTTTGCTTATAAGGCTCTTTAACATAAATTTGCCCTCCAAGAGTTACCAAATCATTAGGATAACGCTCTTTCATAAATTCATCACCCTCATGCATTCTTATATAAAGTGTTTTATTAGCATAAACGATTCTATCTCCGCCCACTCCCACGCAGCGTTTTACAAAATGCTCTTTTTCATTTTTAGGATTTCTAAAAACTACTATCTCGCCTCTTTGAGGACTTTGTCCTTTGATTAAATGTCCATCTTTATCAAAATCTGGTAAAACCGGAATTTCAAGCCATGGGATATGTGGAGTTGGAATTCCATAGCTGAATTTTTTAACAAATAAAAAATCGCCTACAAGCAAGGTATTTTTCATTGAACCCGAAGGTATAACAAAAGCTTGTATGAAAAAAAAGATCACCAAAAGAACGATAACAACCGTTCCTGTCCATGATTGTGAAAATTTATAAAGTTTTTTTAAAAAATTCATTTATATTCCTGATTTTAAACTATTTTTAGCTGATTTTACTGTGTTTTCTAAAAGCATCGCTATAGTCATAGGTCCTACACCACCTGGAACAGGGGTTATAAAACTAGCTTTTTTTGAAACCTCTTCAAAATCCACATCGCCTACTATTTTACCATTTTCAAGGCGATTAATCCCCACATCAATTATAATAGCACCTTCTTTGACCATATCTGCACGAAGCAAATTAACACATCCTGCTGCCACTATAATCAAATCTGCTTTTTGAGTATAAGTGCTCAAATCTTTTGTCTTTATATGGCAAATACTTACTGTACAACCTGCATTTAAAAGCATAGTAGCCATAGGACGACCTACTATGTTTGAAGCACCGATTACAACACTATCTAGTCCTTCAAGATTGATATCATAGGCTTTTAAAAGCTTCATAACGCCTAGTGGAGTACAAGGTAAGAATCCGCTTTCTAAGCCTAAATTTAAATAACCCACATTAATAGGATGAAAACCATCCACATCTTTACTACTGATAATACTTTCTAAAATTAAATCTTTGCTGATGTGCTTTGGCAAAGGAAGCTGGACTAAAATTCCATGAACACTATCATCATGATTTAAAGTGTTAATAAGAGCTAAAAGTTCATTTTGAGTTGTATTTTCATCTAAACGATAAACTAAAGATTTGATATCACACGCTTCACAGGCCTTAGCTTTAGAATTAACATAAGTTTGACTCGCTGGATCATTGCCTACTAAAATTACCGCAAGACAAGTTTCTACTCCATTTTCTTTTAAAATTTTATTTTTTTCTTTAAGCTCTTGTTTGATCTTAGCGCTTAAAGCTTTACCATCAAGTAAAGTCATTCTTTTCCTTTATAAATTTATCACTTTTTTAAAGTAAAAATTGTATCATATTAAAACTTCATTAACAAGGTGAAATTTTGAAAGCTGTTTTAATATTTCTAGGAGCCATTTTAAATCTTTTTGCTTCTGATTTCATAACACTTAAAGAGTATTCGAAAATGCTCTATGAAAACCCAAGAGGCATTAGTTGTAAAAAATGCCATGGAAGTGATGGAAGCGAACAAATTCTAGGTTTTTATATGAAAAATGGGGTTAAAACAGCCTATAAAGTTCCAAGTATTCAAAATCTTAGTTTTGAAGAATTTCGAAATTCTCTTAATCAAGACAAAGATGCAAAATCAATCATGCCAAATTATTCATTAACCAATGATGAAATTATAACCTTATATAATTACATCATGCAATCTAAAAAGGAGCAAAAATGACAAATAAAAAGGCTTTTAAAACAGCTTGCAGTCTGATCGCAGGAGGCGTAAATTCTCCCGTTCGTGCTTTTGCAAATGTACAAAGCGAACCTAGATTTATATCTCATGGCAAGGGAGCTTATATTTTTGATATAGAAGGAAATAGCTATATTGATTATGTGCAAAGTTGGGGGCCTTTGCTTTTTGGACATTGTGATAAAGATATCTTAAAAGCTTGCAATCAAGCTTTAAAAAAAGGTTCAAGTTTTGGCGCGCCGACTTTACTAGAAACACAACTAGCCGAGCTTGTTTTAGAAGACTTTCCGCATTTAGATAAAATTCGCTTTGTAAGCAGTGGTACAGAAGCAACTATGAGTGCTATACGCCTTGCTCGCGGCTTTACTAAAAAAGATAAAATTCTAAAATTTGAAGGTTGTTATCACGGGCATTCAGATTCTTTACTTGTAAGTGCTGGAAGCGGCGCTGCTACTTTTAATTCACCGAGCTCTTTAGGGGTTTTAGCAGATGTAGCAAAGCATACTCTAGTAGCAACTTATAACGATATAGAAAGCGTAAAAGAGCTTTTTGAGAAAAATAAAGACATTGCTTGTGTTATTATTGAGCCTATTGCAGGAAATATGGGATTGGTTCCTGGCAAGCAAGATTTCTTAGAAGAGCTTGCCAAAATTTGTAAAGAAAATGATACCTTGCTTATCTTTGATGAAGTGATGAGCGGATACAGAGCTTCATATTTTGGCTCTTATGGTATCAATCATATACAAGCAGATATCGTTACTTTTGGCAAGGTTATAGGTGGAGGCTTACCTGCAGCAGCTTTTGCAGCTAGAACAGAAATCATGGATATTTTAAGTCCATTAGGAGGAGTTTATCAAGCAGGAACACTCAGTGGAAATCCTTTGGCAATGGCTGCAGGAATTGCTAGTTTATCTAAAGCCAAAAAGAAAAAAGATCTTTATACTAAACTTGGAAAATTAGCCAAAAGGCTTACTAAGGGAATGAAAGAGCTTGCAAATGAAAGAGGTATTGCTTTACAAACTTGCTATATAGGCTCTATGTTTGGATATTTTTTCACACAAGATCCAGTGTATAATTATAAGGATGCTCTAAAATCCGATCTTAAACTCTTTTCTAAATTTCATCAAAATATGCTTAAAAATGGAATTTATCTAGCTCCTTCTCAATTTGAAACAGGATTTATCTGCGCTAAAATGAATAAAGAGCTTATCGATAAAACCTTACAAAGTACATATGAAAGCTTTAAGAAACTATGAGTGAGAATTCTAATAAAAGACAAAAAATCATTCGCAAGACTATAGAAGCCGCAGATGGGCTTAGTCTTGGAATTTCCATGGTCGTTGCTATTTTAATCGGGATTGGCGTGGGGTATTTGTTAAAAAAATTTACACCCTACCCTTGGCTTTTTTGGCTGGGTGTATTTTGGGGTGTTGCAGCAGCAATACTTAATGTTTATAAAGCTTATAAATCACAGGTTAAAAGCTATGGAGAATTTGAACAAAGGGATGAGTTTATAAAAGAGAAAATTCGTCAAAAAGAACAAGATAATGGAAAATAAAAGTAGTTTTTTTTATTATCTTATGCTTAATCCATATAATGTTTTATTGCGTTCTTATTATTTTAAAATGGATAAATTTAAATATAATTTTAAGCTATGAGTTTGCTTTTTTTAGTATTTTATTGATCGTTTTTGCTTCTTATTTTAATTATAAAAATTTTATTCTAGCTCAAGCAAAAAATTATCAAAAAGATTTCATTTATCCAAGCTTATTTTATATAAAAAAGATAGAAAAACTACCTAGGATTGTTAAATTTATACCCGTCAAAGACGATTTAACTCTAAATTTTAAAGATAGGTTGCGCTTTTTTACTCTGTTTTTTGCTTTATTTAAGTTGATAGCCTATGGAGTTTTAGTTGCGGGTATTTTTATTTTTGCATCGTCAAGATAGATTAGATATTTTATCTTATATATGTGGAATTTCATCCTTGCTGGTATGTGTTTTTATTTTTATGCTGTATATAAGAAGATATGAGTACCAAAAAAAATCATTAGATCCATGACAGCACTTTTTGCCAGTATGACATTCTTGTTTGCAGGCAATGCTTTGATAGTAAGCTCCATAGGTGTTATCTTAAAAGAAAATGGAGAAAGTTCTTTAGCAGTTGGAGTAGTAAGCTCTTGCTTTTTTATAGGAGCCCTTATAGGCACCATTGGAGCACATAAAATTATCTCTCGTATTGGACATATAAGATCTTTTGGTTTGTTTGGTGCGGTATTTGGAATTTCTGCTATGCTTCATACTCTTAGCGAAAATCTTGTTTTTTGGGCAATTTTAAGATTTTTTATAGGAATTTGCTATTATGGACTTTTAATGGTAATAGAATCATGGCTTAATGAAAAAAGTAAAAATGCTGTTCGTTCTAGAATTTTAGGTTTTTATGAAATCGTATTTTATCTTGCATTTGGCATTGGAGTTTTGATTATCGCCCTAGATTTAAGCAAACATAATATATTTATTTTAAGCGCAGCACTTATCTTACTTTCATCATTGCCTTTAAATTTAATCAAAATCAAAGAGCCCGTCTTGCCTGCGCCAAGTCCTATTTCTATACCTAAAATTTTTGACATAGCCCCCTTGGCTATCGTTACAAGTTTTGTAGCTGGAATGCTCATTAATGGTTTTTTTTCCATGGCGTCTTTGTTTATACTTTTACAAGGTTTTGATGCTAAAGAAGTTTCTTATTTTATGTTTTGTGGGGTATTGGGTGGATTTTTAGCCCAAACTGTTGTAGGAAGCATTTCTGACAAAATGGGGAGAAAATTTGCAATCATTACTTGTTCAAGCATAGGTTTTTTTACTATGCTCATCTTTGCTTTTTTCAAACTTCATTTGTATATACAATATTTTTTAGGTATTTTACTTGGCATAGGAGTTTTTTGTCTTTATGCTCTAGCTCTTGCAAGGGCTAATGATATGCTAACAAATAAAAATCGAGGAGTAGAATTAGGTCGTGGAGTTTTATTCTGCTATTCTTTAGGCTCTTTGGTTGGTCCTTTAATTTTAGGGTTTTTAATACAGTATTTTAACACAAATGGTTTTGTTTGGTTTTATATAGCTTCTCTTGGATTTCTTATCCTTTTTGCAGTTAATAAACCTAATATTTTAAATAAAAAATTTAAGAAAAAACCAGGAAATATGGTGATGCTTGATGATTAATACCCAACTTACAAGCCAAATTGCAAACGCTCAAAAAAATGACATAAAAACAGATAGTGGGATAAGTAAAGACAAGCTAAATTCTAAAGATAATCCTAAAGAAGCACTTTCTCAAGCCTTAAAGCAAAATTTAGGCCTAAGTCAAAATGCAAGCGATGAGGAGGTTTTAACTCGTCTTGTTCAGAATGAAACAAGCGCAAAATTAAAAGAACTTGTCAATAAACTCTTAGATCAAATCAATGCGCAAAAAAATCCTGATTCGCCCATGCTTAAACAAGGAAAGAATTTAAATTTAGCTCCTAATTTTGCCAATGAATTAAAAGTTTTAAGCACAGAACTTGCAAAAAGCGATACCTTCACTCAAGTTTTGGATAAATTAAACCAAATTTTAAAACCCGCAAGTGAAATAAAAAATAGCAATCTAGCGCCTTTATTAAAAAATTCCGGTGTTTTTTTTGAAGCAAAATTAAAAGATGGTTTAAATGAAGAATTACTACCTAAAAGTTTTCATTCTCTTATAAGTACTATCAAAGGGCTTAGCAGCGAAAAACTAAGCGCACAAATCGCCCAACTTGCAAATGCAAATTTAAGTCCTAAAGATACTTTAAAAGAACTAAAAAATATCATCTATTCCAATAAAAACGAAAATAAGCAAATTTTAAATCAAAGTTCTTTCAAGGCGCTTTTAAATTTAAGCTCAAAGCTAGAGAATTTTAAAAACTATATTGCCAAAAATCCGAGCCATACTCAAGAAAAAATTCTTCCTATAGCTAGCAAAATCGCAAAAGAATTAAATGCAATAAAAAATGATTTTTTTAAGGCCTTGAATAAACCAGAAAATTTAATGATAAAAGATACCGAGCTTCTAAAACAAAGCGCATGGGCGTTTGAGAAAGTAGAAAATACCTTAAAAAATATCCTAGGTGATCATTTTCCTAAAACACCGCAAAAAGAAAGCATCTTGGAAAATCTTCTAAATTCCAAAGAAAACATTAAAGATGAAAATCTTAATTCTGCTATAAAAAATGAGCAGAGTGAGAAAAATGAACCTCAAATAACAAAAAAAGAGGATTTGCTAGACGATGATACGGATACAAAACGAACACTCGAAGGAGAAAATTTAGAATCTCAAGAAGATTCCTTCCTAGAAGGAGATTTGGATTTCAAAACAGAAGAAGGTAAAGAAAATACTCCGGATTCAAAAGATAAAGTAGAAGAAAACCAATCAGAAAACAATACAAAAAATTCCACCTCAAACCAAGATAAAATCAAAGATGAAAAACAAGAAAAAATTAAAGAAAATATTAGCAAGGAAAATCCTAAATTTTATGAAGCAAAAACAGAAAATAAAACTTTAAATACCAACAACCCAAACAACACACAAAATATAAATAATTCTCAAAATACACAACAATTTAACAATCAAGCTACTCAAAATATCTTAAAAAATCAAGAGTTTATAAAACAAAATATTGTAAAAAATTTGGCCTTTAGTGTAGAGAATTTGGACTTAGAACAAGTACAGGATTTAAGTAAAAGCTTAAACAATCTCTCAAGAAAACTCAACGAAAGTCTTAAAGAACTCGAACCCCATACTCACAATGCTAGACACAATCAAGCAGAATTAAAAACCTTAGATCATAAACTAAATCTATCCATGAAAGATTTAGCACAAATTAAACCAAAAACCGAGCAAGATATAGCCGAATCCTTACATCATGATGTAAAATCAACCCTTTTGCAAATTTCAAATTTAGCTAAAAACGAAGGTAATGAGGCTGTATACAATCAAGCCAATCGTCTTTTAGCACAAATTGAACTCAATCAACTCATGTCTTTAGCTAACGATTCTATCAATACCTACCTACCCTTTTCTTGGGAAGATTTAGATGATTCTAAAATCATGTTTAGGCGTGGAAAAAAAGATAAATTTTTTGCTCAAATCAAACTTGAATTTGCTAAGCTTGGCGATTTGGAAATTCTTATCTCTTTAAACAATGAAAAGTATATAGATATCAATATCATGGCAGAGAATGTTGATTTTAGAAAAACCATCTATGAAAATGCCCATGAACTTAAAAGAAATATCAACAAAGCAGGACTTTTAAGCGCAAATTTCTTTGTGGGGGATATCATAAGAAGCAAATTTGATACAAGAAATGCTAAAAATTTAGATCTTGAAATGGGTATGGATAAAAAAGTATGAGCAAGATAAAAAAATCAATCAAAAAAGCTGTTGCTCTAGGCTATCAAAAAGAAAAAAATTCAGCACCTAAAGTCCTTGCAAGTGGCAAAGGAGAAAGCGCTGCTAAAATCATCTCTTTAGCTAAAGAACACGGAGTTCCCATCAAAGAAGATGAGGATTTGATAGAAATTTTAAGCAAATTAGACTTAGGAGATGAAATTCCACCTAATATGTACAAGGCCGTAGCTGAAGTTTTTGCTTTTATTTATCAAATGGCAAATAAAACACCTAAAAACTAATCTGCTATTTTTTCTCCAAACTTAACACTCTGCCCTGCTCTAAGCTTTATATCTAAAAGTCCTTTTTGAGCAATTAAAACTATGGTAGAACCTAATTCAAAATTGCCCAACTCCTCACCTTTTTTAAGCTCTAAATTTTCATATTTTCTAGTAAAATTATGAGAAGTTTTTGCATTAGTTTGTATGCTTGTATCGAAATTAAAACGCATTTTTCCTACATTTTGAGCCCCTACAAACACAAGCCAAAAAATACCCTTATCGTTTTGGCATTTTAAACTCACTCTTTCATTTTTTACATATAAATTGCTAATACGCTCTAAATGCTTTTCATTTACACTATAAAGTGCCCCGCTTGTATAAGTTGCACTTAAAATTTGCATATCACAAGGACTATGATAGCGATGATAATCTCTTGGAGAAAGATAGATATTGACATAATCAAGCCCATTTTCTAGCTCTTCTTTTGCAAAACTATCTTTTAAAAGCTCTTCTACGCTGTAAGTATGTCCTTTAATCGAAAAAGCAAAAGGTGTGTTATCTGCTAAAAAAGCACTTCCGCACTCTAAAATTTTTCCATCGCTTGGGCTTATAAAACCTTCATTTATCTCTCTTGGAATTTGCAAAGATCTTGTAAAAAGCGCATTTAAGCTCTCATACTCACAAGGGGCTTTAAATTCACTCATGTCGATCTTAAAATAATCAACATATTTTTCATTGATTGTTTTTTGTATAAAACTAGGAAATTTAATCCCTGCTATAAGTCCAAAAATTCTTGAACTCTCATTAGAAAAACTCATTTTTCACCTTTCAAATTTAAAATCACAATTTCATTAGGAGCAAAAACCCTTAAACTAGGCCCCCAAAATCCCGCCCCACTACTAACAAAAAGCTTGGTATTTTTGCCCAAATCATAAAGTCCATGCACAAAACCTTGCTGAAGTTTTACCAAGAGCATAAAAGGGAAAATTTGTCCCCCATGTGTATGACCGCTTAAAACAAGATCAAAATCACTTAAATCATAAAGCAAAGCAGTTTTAGGTTGGTGAGCAAGTAAAATGCTAGGTTTACTTGTATTTAAATCTACCTTGACTCTTGCTAAATCAGGAGCATACAAACCCTTACTAAGCCCTGCTAAATCTCCAAGTCCTGCGATATTTATAAAGCCTAGATCTAAATTTTGATTGACTAAAATTTTCATATCAGTATATTTCTTAAGCAAGTCTAAAACTTCTTCTATTCCGTGATAGTACTCATGATTTCCTAAAGCATAAAAAGTTCCATAAGTGGATTTTAAATCATTAAGTCTTGAAATATAACTTTGCAATTCTTTAGGATTTGTATCTACCAAATCTCCTACTATAACCACCATATCAGGCTTTTGTAAATTTACCTCGGCAATAAGCTTATCTAAAAAATCCTTGTGCAAATTTTTACCCAGATGTATATCTGTAAGCATAGCTATTTTTAAATCACGATCAAGTTTAGCAAGATGAATATCCACATTTTGAATTTCAGGTACTCTTATAGCATTATTTATACTTGTATAAATCAATACTGCTGCTAAAGTTATAATGGCGAAATCAAAAAATGAACGCAAAGTAAGATTATATTTTTTATGCGTCTTGCCTATCAGTATTAAAATAAGCCTTATAAAATCAAGCGCCAAAGTTATGAAAAACAAACAATAAGTTGGCGCATACAATGCAGCCAAAAATTCATACCAACTGTCGCTTAAGTACTCATTTCTACGAAAGATTAAAAATATCGCTTGAGCTAAAAAAAGCAGAGCGAAAACAAAGGCAAAAATTTTATAAAGATGCTTAAAAATAAAAATTTTCCTAATCAGTCTTTTGTAAATATAAATATTTGCCAAACCAAAAATTAATAATGTAACGAAAGAAAAAATAAAAAATATCATAATGTCGATTATAGCCAAGTAAAGATTAAATAACCATATAAATTTTTCTGTTATAATAGACCTTTAATAAAATAAAAGGTTATCAAATGTATCGTTTTGCACCTTCTCCAACAGGTGATATGCATATAGGAAATCTGCGCGCAGCTTTATTTAATTATATATGCGCTAGACAAAAAAATATGGATTTTATTTTGCGTATCGAAGACACCGATAAGGCTAGAAATATAACAGGAAAAGAAGAAGAAATTAAAGAAATTTTACATCTATTTGGTATTTCATGGCAGCATTATTATGTGCAAAGTGAAAATTTAAAATTTCATCGTCAAATGGCATTAAGGCTTGTAAGCGAAAAAAAGGCTTTTGCTTGTTTTTGTACCGAAGAAGAGCTTGAAGCAAAAAAAGAACTTGCCAAAAAACAAGGTAAAGCATATCGTTACGATGGTACTTGTCAGAATTTAGCAGACATTGATGTTTTAGAATGCGAAAAACCCTTTGTAATTCGCCTTAAAAAACCTACTCACACTATGAAATTTACAGATTTTGTCAAGGGAGAATTGAGTTTTGAGCCTGAAAATATCGATTCTTTTGTGATTATGCGAACAGATAAAACCCCTACTTATAATTTTGCTTGCGCAGTAGATGATATGCTTGAAAATGTAAGTTGCATCATACGCGGTGAAGATCATGTTTCAAATACTCCAAAACAAGAACATATTCGCGCAAGTTTAGGTTATGATAAAGCTATGACTTATGCACATTTGCCTATTATTTTAAATGAAGAGGGCGTGAAAATGAGCAAAAGAGAAGCTCATTCTTCAGTAAAATGGCTACTTGAAAGTGGAATTTTACCTAGTGCGATCGCGAATTATCTTATCATGTTGGGAAATAAAACTCCTCGTGAAATTTTTACCCTAGAAGAAGCGATTGAGTGGTTTGATATTGGCAAAATTTCTAAAGCTCCAGCAAGATTTGACCTTAAAAAACTTTTACAAATCAATCGCGAACATATAAAAATGATGTCAGATGATGAACTCAACACTGCTTTAAATTTAAACAAAGATCTAGCACAACTTGCTAAATTTTATACCCAAGAAGCAAGTACTATCAAAGAGATCAAAGAAAAACTAGAAGCCATCTTTGGTATTAAAGATTTTAACGAATTTGAACCAGAATGTAAAATTTTAAAAGATCTTTTGAGTCAAATCGAACCTTTTGAAAGTTACGAAGAGTTTAAAAGCTATCTCTTAGAAAAAAGTCAATTGAAGGGTAAAAAATTTTTTATGCCTCTAAGGATCATCCTAACAGGAAATACTCACGGTCCTGAATTAAGCGATCTTTACCCTTATATAAAAAATTATATTAATGAATTAGCAAGGATATAAATAATGGTTGTAGATTCTTTGATTATTTCTATTTTTCAAGTGATTCAAATTATTATCAATATTTACACTTGGATTATTATCATCACAGCACTTTTAAGTTGGGTAAATCCTGATCCTTACAATCCTATAGTTCAAATTTTATATAAGCTAAGTTATCCTGCTTATGCTTTAGCTAGAAAAATTCCAACACGCATAGGAAGTATAGATCTAGCGCCTTTGATTATCGTTTTAGCATTACAATTTCTTAGTATTTTTCTTGGAAATATCTTAAGGAGCTTGTTGTGAGAAAAATATTTATCTTACTTAGCCTAAGCTTGGCATTTTTAAATGCCAATCAATACAACCTAGAAAGACTAAAACAAGAAGAAAATTCTTTAGCTAAGGATTATTATATTTACCGTCTTTTAGAGAAAAAAGCGATAAGCAAAAAAGAAGCTGAAAGTTTAAATTCTCATATTTTTCGCTATGTCGGAAAAATCAAATCTGAACTCGAAAAAATAATTCCTGTAAAAATTTTTATCGATCCTAAATACGCTCCGTGCTACAACTACACTAAAACCAACATACTCGACGCAAATCAAACTTGTCAAAGTGTAAGATTAAACTCGATAGCCTTTATAGCAAGTCTTGACAATGCTAGCAGAAGCACTTTGGCCGCAAAATTTAGCCCTCAAAGAAGTGATTTATCAAATCTGCTTTTAGCCTTTAACACTCCTGAGCCTATGGCCTATATTATTCAAAAAGAAGATGTTAATAGCTTTTTTAAACTTTATAATTATTCTAAAAAATATGACTTTGACTTAAATACTAGTTTTGCTAATAAATTGCCAACTCATGTAGGATTTAAAAATTTTGCACAAAACATTATCATAAAAAAAGAAAATCCTAAATTTAGGGCTTCAATGTTAAAAATAGATCCAACTTTTGTAAATGAGGACTCTGCTTTTTATTTGGGAATCAACGCCTTAGCCTATAACAAAGAAGATCTTGCTTACAATTTCTTTGAAAAAGCGGCACAAACTTTTAAAATGCAAAGCAATAAAGATAATGCTGTATTTTGGATGTGGATGATTAAAAAAGATGATAAAGTTTTACAAACCTTAGCTAAAAGTCCTTCTTTAAATATCTATAGTCTTTATGCTAGAGAACTAACAAATTCTGAATTTCCAAAAATTGAAACTATAGAATCTATGGGCAAGAAAAAAAATAATTTCAATATGCAAGATCCTTTTGCATGGCAAAAGCTCAACAAACAAATTCGCGAAGCCAATGCAAGCCAACTTGACAAACTGGCTAAAGAATTTAATTCAAAAGAAACCCTACCTGTTTATGCTTATATTTTAGAAAGAAAATCAAAATTTAAAAAGCATTATTTTATAATGCCTTATTATGAATACATTAAAGATTACAACATCCCAAGACAAGCACTTATTTTAGCTATTGCTAGACAAGAAAGTCGTTTTATCCCTACTGCGATATCGGTTTCTTATGCTTTAGGTATGATGCAATTTATGCCATTTTTAGCTAATCATATCGGCGAGAAGGAATTAAAAATCCCAAATTTTGATCAAGATTTTATGTTTAAACCAAAAAATGCCTATTATTTTGGAAATCATCATTTAAACTACTTAGAAAAACACTTAAAATCTCCTCTTTTTATCGCCTATGCTTATAATGGAGGTATAGGCTTTACCAATCGTATGCTTGCAAGGGATGATATGTTCAAACAGGGTAAATTCGAACCTTTCTTATCTATGGAATTTGTTCCTTATCAAGAAAGCCGAATTTATGGAAAAAAAGTGTTAGCTAATTATATTGTGTATCGATATCTTCTGAACGATAGTATAAAGATTTCGGATATTTTTGAAACTTTAACTCAAAACAAGGCAGCTGATTTAAACAAATCTTAGCTACAATTTTATTTTCTTCTTTTATGCTTGGAAGAGTTATTTTTAAATATTGAGTATAGTGATTTTGTATTAAATATTTAAGAAACTCTTTATCAAGTTTTTCTATCTTAGCTTTTCTTTCATTGATAAAAATTTCTAAAGTTTCTATCTTTAAAGTATCAGGAGTAAGAGTCAAAGCAAAAATATCATCTTGACTGGCTTTATCCAAAACAGGGTTTAAATAAGACATGGTAATTACAGCATTTAATTTATCCTGAGTAATTTTGTATTTTTGAGCAAACATTAAAGTTTGAGTTTTTAAATTTGCATCCACTATCGCTTCTTCTTTTAAAGAGCAAGCACTAAAAACTAAGGCAGCAAGAGCTAAGGTGTAAATCTTCATATTTTTCCTAATTTTTTTCTATATTTTAACCTTTTAACTCTATTTTTTGGTTTAAAATACTATAATTTACATTTTATTTTAGGAAAATAGTAATGAAAAAATCAATCATAGCTTTTAGCGGTCCTTCAAATTCAGGCAAAACAACATTAATCACAAAAATTGCAAACGAATTTATAAAACAAAATCTAAAGGTTTTAATCATTAAACACGATCCTGCAGATAAAGCTCAATTTGATATCAATGGCAAAGATAGTTTTAAATTTTTTCAAAGTGGTGCCGAAGTAATGGTTTTAAGCCCAACTCGCACAACTTTTTTCTCTCACGAAAAAAGAGATATATTAAGCGCCTTAAAAATAGCGCCTGATTTTGACTTATGTTTAGTTGAGGGATTAAAAACCTTAGATCTACCGCGCATAAGCGTTTTTTGCAAAGAAATTGATGAAAGCTATTTTGCTTTTTCTAACGCTATTGCAAGCTATGAAAAAATTGATTCTTATCCGAATTTAACTTGGCTTGATTTAAACGATGTGCAAGGAATTTGTAATTATATTTTAAAAAATGCAAAAAATTTACAAGGAGAATTATAAAATGCAAGAACTTATTTCCTATATACAAAAAGCAGTGATTGAAATTTCAAATGCTTTAAAATTTCCCGATACAAGCTATAGCCAAAACCAAAACTCCACAGGTGATACTCAACTTAAATTTGATGTTTTAAGCGATGAGATTATTACAAATACTTTAAGCCGATGCCCTAGCATTAAAGCTATCATTAGTGAAGAAAAAGATGAGATTTTAAATATTAATGAAAATGCAAAATTTGTTGTCGCCTATGATCCACTTGATGGTTCAAGCTTGATGGATGTTAATTTTGCTATAGGTTCTATTTTTGCTATTTATGAAGAAAAAGCAAGTGCTAAAAATTTAAAAGCTGCGCTTTATAGTATGTATGGAGCTCGTTTAGAGCTTGTTATTTGTGAAGATAAACCGAAACTTTATCGTCTTGATAAAAATGATAAATTTGCTTTTGTAAAAGAGCTTCAAATGCAAGAAAAAGGTAAAATCAATGCCACAGGCGGTACTCAAAAATTTTGGGAAGAAAAGCATGCTAATTTTATCAAAAAATTATTCGATGAAGGTTATCGTTTAAGATATTCAGGGGCTATGGTAAGTGATATCAATCAAATTTTACTCAAAGGTGGTGGGCTTTTTAGCTATCCAGCAACCAGTGATGCACCTAAGGGTAAATTGCGTGCTTTTTTTGAAGTATTTCCTTTAGCATTTATTATAGAAAAAGCAGGAGGCAAAACCACAAATGGAGAAAATCATTCTTTACTAGAGCTTGATTTTGATAAAATTCATGCAACCACGCCTTGCTTTTTTGGCTCAAAATATGAAATTTCAGAACTTTTAAAGGCTTATAATGAGTGAAACAAGAGATGAATTTGAACAAGATTTAGATAAAAAAAAGAAATTCTAAACTCTTGTCAAAGCTCAAAAGGTTTAAAGTCTTGCTATAATTGCGATGAAATTTTTAATTGCTCTACGAGAAAAGATTATGTAGATGCAGTTTATAATAGTATGTCTAAGGGTAAAACCGAAGGCGGATTTGATTTTTAAAGGAATAAAATGCGTTATCTTACAACTCCAATTTATTATGTAAATGATGTACCTCACTTAGGACATGCTTATACCACCATTATTGCGGACACTTTGGCTAGATTTTATCGTTTGCAAGGGCATGAAACTAGACTGTTAACAGGTACTGATGAGCACGGACAAAAAATAGAACAAGCAGCAAAAACAAAAAATTCAACCCCAAAAGAATACGCCGATAAAATCAGCTCTGAATTTAAAAAACTTTGGGATGAGTTTGAAATCACTTATGACATATACGCAAGAACAACTGATACTAGACATGTTGAATTTGTTAAAGCTATGTTTTTAAAAATGTGGCAAAAAGGAGATATTTATAAGGATGAATACGAAGGACATTATTGCATTTCATGTGAAAGTTTTTTTACAAAAAGTCAACTTATAAATGAATGCGGATGTCCTGATTGTGGCAAGGATACTTCTTTATTAAAGGAAGAAAGTTATTTTTTTAAACTGTCAAAGTATCAAGATAAAATTCTTCAATGGTATGATAAAGAAGATCCTATCCTGCCTAAAAATAAAAAAAATGAATTGGTTAATTTTGTCCAAAGTGGACTTAAAGATCTTTCTATCACTCGAACAAGTTTTGATTGGGGTATTAAAATTCCAGAAGAAATCAAAGATGATAAGCATATCATTTATGTATGGCTTGATGCGCTTTTTATTTATATAAGCTCTCTTGATTACCAAAGCCAAGGAGAGAATGCTAAATTTTGGCCAGCTCACATACACTTAGTAGGCAAGGATATCTTGCGTTTTCATGCGATTTATTGGCCAGCTTTCTTAATGAGCGTGGATTTGCCTTTGCCTAAATTTATCGGTGCGCACGGTTGGTGGACTAAAGAGGGCGAAAAAATGAGCAAATCTAAAGGCAATGTTGTAAAACCTAAAGAAGTAGTAGATGCTTATGGTTTAGAGGCTTTTAGATACTTCCTGTTAAGAGAAGTTCCATTTGGCAATGATGGTGATTTTAGCGAAAGTGTTTTGATTAACAGAATCAATGCAGAACTAAGTAATGAATTTGGCAATTTGCTTAACCGCATTATAGGAATGAGTATGAAATACAACCAAGGCGATATTTCTCAAGAAGGTGTTTTGGAATTTTATAAAAACGAACTTGATACAGCCAAAGAACACTTAGATAGTGCTATAAACTTTTTAGAAAATCTACAATGCAATCGCTATCTAGAAGAGCTTTTTAAAGCCTTAAGTGTTGCAAATTTAGCCATTAGCAAATACGAACCTTGGAATTTAATCAAAGCAGATAAAATCAAAGAAGCCAATGCTCTCATAGGGCTTTGCGCAAATATCTTAGCTAAAACAAGTCTTTTATTAAGCCCTACTCTACCAAAATCTTGTCAAAAGGTGGGTTTGGCTTTAAATTTTGAAATTTCACCTACAAATTATCAAAAACTTATATTACAAAATGAACTTTTGGATTTTAAAGCTAGTACTTGCGAAGCTTTATTTCCAAAAGTAGAAAAACCTCTTTTAGCTCAGGAAGAAAAACAAGAAGTTAAAAAAGAAGAAAAGCCGAAAATCAAAATCGACGATTTTGCAAAAATAGAGATCAAAGTGGCTAAGGTAATTGATTGCCAAAATATAGAAGGCAGTGAAAAGCTTTTAAAATTTAAACTCGAACTTGATAATAAAGAAATTCGTCAAGTGCTTTCAGGTATTGCTAAGTATTATAAAGCAAGTGATTTGATAGGAAAGCAAGTTTGTGTTATAAGCAATCTTAAAAAAGCCAAAATTTTTGGGCATGAAAGCGATGGTATGATACTTTCTGCAAAAAGCGGGGATAAGCTTGTGCTCATAAGCCCTGAACAACTTGTAGAAAACGGCTCTTTAGTAGGCTAGAATGAATATTAGCAATCTAAGCGAACTCATTCATGCAAATATGCTTAATGAAGGCAGTGTTTTAAGCGTTACAGGCTTTGCATTAAGTCTTCATGAGCTTAAAAATGGTTTCGCTTTTTTTAGCAATAACGAAAAAGAAATAATCCAAGCAGTACAAAAAGGTGCATTTGCGATTGTTTCAGAGCATGAGTTTTGTATTAATGATAAAGAAATTTATTATCTTCAGGTGGATAATCTAGAATCAGCCTTAATTAAACTCTTGCGTTTTTTATGCGAAGAAAAAGAGTGTGAATTTTTAGCACTTCAAGCTTATGAGCTAGGAATCTGTAAGGCATTTTCTTTAAACATTTTAAAAGGAAATATATTTATAGATTTTAACTCGCTTATCAAGGCTAAAAAGGGTGAAATTTTTTGTTTTAGTGATGAAAATTATTTGCTTCAAATTTGCGCGTCATTGACAGTCTTAAAAGAAGCAAATTTTACCCTACTTTCTCGTTCTAGCTTTTTTTTTACGACTTTGGTTTGCGATAATTTGTATTTTAAAAACTTAAATCTTCCCTTTATCTACGCCAAAATTTTTGCAAAAATTATGTTTTATCTTAAAGAAAAAAATACAAAAATGAGTTTTGATTTTAACAAAATAGATGATTTTAAAATTTATTTTATGGATGAAAATTTTAATATTGCTGAATTTGGCTCAAGTGCAAGAGCATTTATCATCGTAAGCAATCAAGATACTTTTGATTTTTGGCAAGAAAATTTTAAAAATATAAAGGGTTTCAAAACCGCTTTGCATAATTCACTATTTTGCGATTTTTCATACGATAAACTTTTAGATCTTAAAAGCTTAAAAAATTTTAAATACTGTCTTCTTTTAGAAGATTATGAGGCTTTTGAGTATGAATTTAAAAATAAAGAAAATCAATCCCCAAGCTTATTTTTAAACTGACTTAAATCAACCCCCTCGCATTCTAGCAAAAATCTTTTTATAGCAAGACCGCCATTATATCCACCTAAACCATTGCTAGCTATTACCCTATGGCAAGGGATAAAAATAGGAATTAAATTTTTAGAATTTGCATTACCCACCGCACGAAAAGCTTTAGGATGATTGATATTTATAGCTACTTCTTTATAGGTAGCAAGCTTTGCATAAGGGATATTTATCAACTCTTTATACACTTTTTGTTCAAATTCACTCCCTTGTATCCATAAAGGTGTTTGAAATTTTTGAAGTTTTTTAGTAAAATAAAGACTGAGTTCTTCTTTGGCAAATTCAAGCAAAGAGCAAGTATTTTCAATATCTAAATAATCACAAAAATCAATTCTTGTTAAGAAATCACCATTACTATGTAGAGATAAGTAACAAAAAGGTAATTTGTAATAAACTTTAAACATATTTTATCCTTTAAATGGCTAGAATTATACTAAAAAAGATTTAAGGAGTAAAAAATGTCTTTTATGCAGGATTATAACAAGCTTGTTGAAGAAAGAGCAGCTTTGGGAATTCCACCCCTTCCTTTAAATGTAGAACAAACCAAAGAACTTTGTGAACTTTTAAAAACTCAAAATGATGAAAAATTAGTATCTTTATTGCAAAATCGTGTCAATCCTGGCGTTGATGATGCAGCCTTGATAAAATGCGAATTTCTAGATGGAATTTTAAAAAATAAATTTCAAGCTCCAGCTATAGATAAAAAACTTGCTTTAAAAATGCTTGAAACAATGTTAGGCGGTTATAATGTAAAAGTTTTAATCGATGCCTTAAAAGATGAAAGTATAGCTAGCGATGCAGCAGAAGTGCTTAAAAATATCATCTTTGTACATGATAATTTCCACACTATAGCAGAACTTAGCAAAAGCAATAAGCATGCTAAAGCTGTTTTAGAAAGCTGGGCAAATGCAGATTGGTTTAATAAAAAAGAAAAACTACCTCAAGTGATTCAATGTGTGGTTTTTAAAGTAGCAGGAGAAACCAATACAGATGACTTAAGCCCTGCTGGTGATGCTTTTACAAGAAGTGATATCCCTTTGCATGCTAATGCTATGCTAAAAGTAAGACAAGTAGGTTCTTTAGAAAAAATCAAAGAACTCAAAAAAAGCGGTCGTGAAGTTGTATATGTAGGCGATGTAGTAGGTACAGGCTCAAGTAGAAAATCTGCGATCAATTCTATACAATGGCATCTAGGAAAAGAAATCGACGGTGTACCAAACAAACATAGTGGTGGTATAGTAATGGGTTCAACCATAGCTCCTATTTTCTTTAACACAGCTCAAGATAGCGGTGCTTTGCCTATTATTTGTGATGTATCTAATCTAGAAATGGGAGATGAGTTTGAGATTCATCCTTACGAAGGAAAGATTGTAAAAAATGGTTCGGTTATCGCAGAGTTTAAGCTCAGTCCAAATACTATCTTAGATGAAGTTAGAGCAGGAGGAAGAATTCCACTTATCATAGGTCGTGGACTTTGTACTAAAGCTAGAGAATTCTTAGGAATGGAAAATGAAAATATCTTTACCAAACCAGAACAGCCTGAAGCTTCAAGCGGTGGATATACTTTAGCTCAAAAAATGCTAGGACGTGCCTGTGGAGTTGAAGGTGTGCGTCCAGGTATGTATATAGAACCTCGCACGCTTACTGTAGGTTCTCAAGATACTACAGGTCCTATGACAAGAGATGAGATTAAAGAGCTTGCAAGTTTAGGATTTAATGCGGATTTTGTAATGCAAAGTTTTTGCCACACTGCTGCTTATCCAAAAGTTAGCGACTCAAACTTACATAAAACTTTACCGAATTTCATGACAAGTCGTGGCGGGGTAAGCTTAAAACCAGGCGATGGGGTAATTCACTCTTGGCTTAACCGTTTTGTTTTACCTGATACAGTAGGAACAGGTGGGGATTCTCATACTCGTTTTCCTATAGGAATTTCATTTCCTGCAGGAAGTGGACTTGTAGCTTTTGCTGCAGTAACTGGCTCTATGCCTTTAAATGTGCCTGAAAGTGTTTTGGTGCGCTTTAGCGGAGAATTACAAGCTGGAGTTACCTTAAGAGATCTTGTAAACGCTATACCTTATTATGCGATCAAACAAGGACAACTTACCGTTGAAAAGAAAAATAAAAAGAATATTTTTGCAGGAAAAATTTTAGAAATCGAAGGCTTGCCAAATTTAAAAGTAGAACAAGCTTTTGAGCTAAGTGATGCTAGTGCGGAAAGAAGTGCTGCTGCTTGTAGCGTTGATTTAAGTATTGAAAGTGTAAGCGAGTACATCAAATCAAACATTACTCTTATAGAAGCGATGATAGAAGCAGGATATGAAGATAAAGCTACCCTTGCTAGAAGAGCGGATAAGATGAGAGAATGGCTTAAAAATCCTACTCTTTTAAGAGCAGATAAAGACGCAAAATATGCATATATCATCGATATCAATCTTAACGACATCAAAGAGCCAATTCTAGCTTGCCCTAACGATCCTGATGATGTGGCGACCTTAAGTGAAATTTTAGCAGATGATAATCGCCCAAAAAATATTGACGAAGTTTTTGTAGGCTCATGTATGACAAATATAGGACATTATAGAGCTTTAGGAGAGATTTTAAAAGATAAAGGTATGTTAAAAACTAGACTTTGGGTTGTTCCACCAACAAAAATGGATAAGGCACAACTCACCAAAGAAGGATATTACAGTATCTTTGGTTCTGCTGGTGCAAGAATAGAAGTTCCAGGTTGTTCGCTATGCATGGGAAATCAAGCAAGAGTAAACGATGGCGCTGTTGTTTTCTCAACTTCTACAAGAAACTTTGATAATCGTATGGGTATGGGCGCTAAAGTATATCTAGGAAGTGCTGAACTTGCAGCAGTTTGTGCGATTTTAGGTAAAATCCCAAGCAAAGAAGAATATTTGCAAATTGTAAGTGATAAATTAAATGATGCGCACAAAGCAAATATTTACAAGTATCTCAATTTTAATGAAATTGATAATTTTAAACTAGATAATTAATCCAAATTTAAAGCATATTTGGGTTAAAATTATGGATTAAAAATTTCAAAGGATAAAATTGAGATTATTGTTTATTTTATTTTGTTGTTTTTTAGGCTTAAAAGCCGAAAATTTAATTACTTGCGATTATATAAAAAATAACAAAACCCAAATTTTTCAAGATAGTCTTAAACAGGACTATCTTGATATTGCTTCTACTTGTGATTTTTCCTTAAAAAATCAAACTTTTACTAAAAGACTTTATCAACTTGCTAATGAAATTCGCGGTGGAAATGCTGCTTGTAGCGGTGTTGAATATTTTCCAAAGCATCAAGAATTTGACTTTTTGCTTTTAAAAATCTCTATTGATCCTATAGAGTATCAAAAAGGTTTAGATACTCCTGAAAATTTAGAAAAAAAATACACTCTTTTAAGATCTTATTTTAGGTATTGGGCATATCAAAGTATAGGAAATTTCAGACTTTATCAAGAATTTTGGAAAGAATACAATAATGCCATAGAACCCTTAGAACAATATTTTGAAAATAATTTTAAATTTGATAAGGGAAGCAATATTTACTACACAACCAATGCCTTAAATGAATTTTTAAACTGGGCTGTAGGAGAAACTAAAATTTATAAAGATATAAGTCCTTTAGCAAAAGTTTTATCTAATAAAAATCATTCAATAAACTATATCCAAGATTTTATTTATTCCAATAAACCAAATCGAGATGAGCTTACCATAGGACTTCAAGCTGCTTTATTAAAACAACGCAGCAGAGATATCTTAAATCTTTTAATTCATTTAGGCGCTGAGATTGATGAGGGCTATGAAAATGCTTTATTTTATGCCTTAGAAAGCTATGATAATACTAAATTTTTACTAGAGCTAGGTCTAAATGTCAATAGTACTAATACTTTTGGAAAAACACCTTTATTTTATGCTATAGAATTTAAACGCAAGGATATTATTTCACTGCTTTTAGAATATGGCGCCAATGTTAATAAAAAATACATCAATAACAATGAAAAGCTCGCCCTAAGTGCAAATATAGGTGGAAATACTCCTTATTTTATCACCTTTTGTGCCTTAGAGCATACTTCTAAAAATGTTCTTATGCACGCAGCTGCTTATGGGGATGTAGAAATTTTAAAAATGCTCATTGCCAAAGGTGCTGATATCAACGAAGTAGATGATTTAGGCTTTAATGCTTTGGATTTTGCTTTAGCAGCCAATCAAAAAGAAAATGCTAACTATCTACAAAGCCTAGGTTTAAAGCCCAATGAAAATTTAATTTATGGAGGGAGTCTAGAATGAAAACCGCATTTATCACAGGAGCAAGTTCTGGTTTTGGATATGCTTGCGTGGAAGCTTTTATACAAGAAGGATACAAAGTCATTGCACTAGCAAGAAGAAAAGATCGCTTGGATGAATTAAAAGCTAAATACAAAGATCAAATTCACACCCTTTGTCTTGATGTAAGAAAGCAAGAAGAAATCTTTCATGCTGTTAAAAACCTGCCTAACGAATTTAAAGAAATAGACATACTTTTCAATAACGCTGGCTTAGCTCTTGGTATAGATGAATTTGATAAATTGAGCATAGAAGATATAGATACCATGGTTGATACCAATATAAAAGGTCTTTTATACGTAGCAAAAGCAATCATTCCTACGCTTCGCAAGCAAAAAAGTGCTTATATATTCAATCTTGGCTCTGTGGCTGCTAAAAATCCTTATTTTGGTGGCAATGTGTACTGTGGAACCAAGGCGTTTGTGGGACAATTTTCTAAAGCTTTAAGAAATGATTTAAGAGGCACAAATATCAAGGTTACAAATATAGCTCCAGGTCTTTGCAAAACCGAATTTAGCGAAGTTCGTTTTAAAGGAGATAAAGCAAAAGCCGATGCAGTCTACGAAGGAACACAATACATAAGCGCACAAGATATAGCCAAAGTGGTGATGTCTATTATCAATCTGCCAAGCCATATCAATGTCAATGAAATAGAACTAATGCCCGTTACTCAAACTTGGAATGGCTTTTATATAGAGCAAAACCGATGAGATTTTTAGTATTTTTTCTACTGCCTTTGATCGCATTTGCCAACACACATCAAGCTACAGCAAATGCAAATTTATTTGGAGCTTTTACTCTTATACCTCCTTTGGTTGCTATTACTCTAGCTTTTATTACAAAAGATGTGATTTTATCCCTTTTTGCGGGAGTTTTAAGTGGAACTTTCTTGCTCAGTCTTGCTTCTAATATTTTTCAAGCGGATAGTTTGAGTTTTATTCATTTTTACAATACTGCGATAGATTCTTTTTCGAAAATTATTTCTTATCTCTTAGAATCAACTTCAGATCCAGTAAATGCCGGTATTATCTTGCAAATTTTATGCATAGGTGGGCTTGTTGCGTTGATTACAAAGATGGGTGGTGCAAAAGCTGTGGCTATAAAATTTGCAAAAAGAGCAAAATCAGCAGTATCGGCGCAAGTAAATACTTGGTTTTTAGGATTGTTAATCTTTTTTGATGATTACGCTAATTTACTCATCGTAGGGCCTATCATGCGTCCTTTGGCAGATAAATTTAAAATTTCTCGTGAAAAATTTGCCTTTATTATTGATTCTACGGCTGCACCTGTTGCAGGAATTGCTGTGATTTCTACTTGGATAGGCTTGGAAGTATCTTTAATTAAAAACGCCTATGAAGATATAGGTATTAGCAATATCAGCGCTTTTGGGATTTTTGTTGAAACCATACCTTATAGATTTTACAATATTTTTATGCTTTTCTTTGTTTTAATGACCGCACTTATGGGGCGTGAATTTGGTCCTATGCTAAAAGCTGAAATTCGCGCAAGAACAACGGGCCAAATCGCTCCTTTAACAAAATCAGGTACACTAGACACCGCGGAGCTTGAAGATCAATTTCTAGCTCCAAAAGAAGGGATTAAAATTCGTGCATTAGATGCTATTATCCCTGTTTTAACTTTAATCGTTTTAGCCATACTTGGATTTTATTTTAACGGATTAAGTGCTTTAGAAGGCGAAGAATTGATAAAAGCAAATGCAAATCCTTTATCTTTTGAAACCTTTAGACTAGCCTTTGGAAGTGCAAATTCTTCAGTAGTACTTTTTCAAGCAGCCTTATTTGCTGCTATCGTAGCAATTTTTATCGGGGTATATCGTAAGATTTTTAGCTTTAAAGAAGCGGTTGAAACTTGGATATACGGTTGGAAGACTATGATTTTTACCATAGTTTTACTCTTGTTTGCATGGTCGCTTTCAAGCATAGTAAAAGAGCTTGGAACTCCAGAATTTATTTCAAGCTTGCTTGCTGATAAATTGCCTGAATTTATTTTACCTGCCACCATTTTTGCTTTTGCTTCGCTTATTTCTTTTGCAATAGGAACAAGTTATGGAACTATGGGTATTTTAATGCCCCTAGCCGTACCTTTAGCTTATAAGATTGCGCAAATTAATGGGATGGATATGGACGCAATGCATCATTATATGGTGATTAATATAAGCTGCGTTTTAACTGGAGCAATTTTTGGAAATCATTGTTCGCCTATTTCAGATAATGTAATCCTTTCATCAATGAGTGCAAAATGTGATCATATGGAGCATGTTCGCACTCAAATTCCTTATGCTTTATTTATTTGCGTGATTTCTTTATTTGCTGGATATATACCTGTTTCTTTGGGGCTTAGCGTATGGCTAGTTCTTCCTTTAAATTTAATTCTTATTGCATTTTTACTTAGAGTTATCGGAAAGAAAGTTTCATGAGTCTTCAAGAATTTGGTAATTTTTTAAAATTAGAAGAAAAAGCTTCTTTTATAAAAGAATTTTTTAAAGATTTTTATCAAGAAAATTTTGAGCTTTTTTCTTCTAAAGACAAACATTATCGTACAAGAGCGGAACTTTCATTTTATCATGATAAAGATGAAATTCATTATGCAATGTTTGAAAATAAAAAGAAGATCATCATAGAAAGCTTAGATTTTGCAGATGAAAAAATCACTGCTTTTATGCCCAAACTCTTAAAACAAATTCGCAATAATGCAAATTTAAAAGAAAAACTTTTCGGCGTAGAGTTTTTAGCAACTAAAAAAGAATTAAGCACTACTCTACTCTATCATAAAAATATAGATCTTATTTACAATGACTTAAATAATTTAAGCTTAGAACTTGATGCGAATTTGATCGCAAGAAGCAAAGGTAGAAAGCTTGTTTTTAAAAAAGAAAATTTAAGACAAGAGCTTGATATACAGGGTAGAAAAATATTTTATGAATTTAACAATGATTGCTTCATACAGCCCAATACCTCCATCAATGAAAAAATGATAACTTGGGTATGCGAGAATTTAAAAGCTCAAGAAAGAAAAGATTTGCTTGAGCTTTATTGTGGATATGGAAATTTCACCCTAGCTTTAGCAAATTTTTTTGATAAAGTATTAGCTACTGAAATTTCAAAAAGCAATATTAATTTTGCTTTGCTTAATTGTAAGATAAACAATATTTCAAATATCCATTTTGCAAGGCTTTCAAGCGAAGAATTATCTCAAGCTTTAAGAAAAGAAAGAGAGTTTTTTCGTCTAAAAGATATTGTTTTGGATAGTTTTAATTTTTCTCATATTTTAGTTGATCCACCACGCGCAGGACTTGATAAAAGCGTGATTGACTTAATTAAAAATTATGAAAACATTATTTATATTTCTTGCAACCCTGTCAGCTTGAAAGAAAATTTAAAAGAACTTACTCTCACACATAGAGTTGAAAAATTTGCACTTTTTGATCAGTTTGTCAATACTCCACATTTAGAATGCGGAGTATTTTTGAAATCTTTAGATTCTAAATAATCTTAAATTTGAAAGTTGATGAATTATAAAAAATAATAATCCATCAACTTAGCTAAAATCACGATAAGAATACAAAGCACAAAAACAAAAGGATGTATAAATTGTGTTAAAGGGTTTTTTCTCTTTAATATAAAGTGAAAAAATAAAGAGCACACTATTAAAGAGAAAATACTAAAAGCTAAAACTAATTTTATTAAAAAAATTAAATTTAGAGGATTAAGATGAAAGCTTATCATCATACCACCGCTTAAGAACAATAAAAGCGCAATAAAAGGCATAATTTTAACGCCTACAGAAGAAAAAAGCTCTTTATCAAAATCCGGATTTTTTTTCTTGATTGCACTCAATATAAAGACATCGACAAATAAATAACCTATAAAAAAGATTGCACAAAGTAGATGAACGATTAAAATATAAGGATAAATTTGAGCCATTCCGCCCCCCCCCTTTTTTTTTTAAGTATAAATTTTTTGCATATTGTAGCAGTTTTTTGTCTTTTAAAAATTCACTTCAGTTAATTTTATGCAAATATATTGCCAAATTGAAAACTATTTTTAAGCGAAATAAGATTATGATTTAATTTTTAAAATTTTTATATAAAGTAACACAGTGAACGAAAATTTAATCGTAGATAAAATACTCAAAAACACAAAAACCATTGCCATAGTAGGACTTAGTCCCGATGAAAGCAAACCTTCTTTTATGATAGGACAATTTTTACAAGAAAATAATTATAAAATTTATCCTATATATCCTAAATGTGATGAAATTTTAGGCGAACGCGTTTATCGAAGTTTAGATGATATCAATGAAAACATAGATCTTGTTTTAATGTTTCGCAAAGGTGAATTTGCTTCTTCATTATTGCCAAGCATTATCCATAAAGGAATTCAGAATTTTTGGCTACAACTTGGAATTTGCAACAATGAAGTTGCCAAAGAATGTGAAAAGTTAAAAATTAATTTCATACAGGATAAATGTATTATGCGCGAATTACCACTTTATCAAGATAGGATGAGTAAATGCTAGAATTAAATAAAATCTACCAAGCCAAACAAAAAATTGCTGATTTTGTAAGCAAAACCCCTTTTATACATTCTTCTTTTTTAAGCGAACTTTGCAAGAGTGAGGTGTATTTAAAAAATGAAAATTTGCAAATTACAGGAGCTTATAAAATTCGTGGCGCATACAACAAAATAGCCAATTTAGACTTAGAAGCTAAAAAAGCAGGAGTTATAGCTGCTAGTGCTGGAAATCACGCTCAAGGCGTTGCCATAAGTGCAAAGAAATTTGGCACAAAAGCCATAATCGTAATGCCCGAATCCACCCCACTCTTAAAAGTTTCTGCTACCAAAAGTTTGGGCGCAGAAGTCATCTTAAAGGGTGATAATTTTGATGAAGCTTATGCTTTTGCAACAAACTATGCAAAAGAAAATGGATTGAGTTTTATCCACCCTTTTGAAGATGAACTTGTGATGGCAGGACAAGGTACACTTATGCTTGAAATGCTTGATGATGTAAGCGATCTTGATACCATCATAGCTCCTGTAGGGGGCGGTGGACTTATTAGCGGTATAGCAAGCGCCGCAAAACAAATCAATCCTAATATTAAAATTATTGCAGTAGGTGCTAAAGGAGCCCCTGCAATGCACGATAGCTTTAAAGCAAAAGAGGTTAAAAATTCTAAAAGCGTTCGCACTATAGCAGATGGTATTGCTGTGCGTGATGCTAATCCTATTAACCTAGGTATTATCCTTGAATGCGTGGATGAATTTGTTCAAGTAGATGATGAGGAAATTGCTAATGCAGTATTATTTTTACTTGAGAAGCATAAAATCATAGTCGAAGGCGCAGGTGCTGCAAGTGTAGCTGCCCTACTTCATCAAAAAATCGATATAAAAAATTCTAAGAAAATAGGCGTTGTTTTAAGCGGTGGCAACATTGATGTACAAATGCTAAATATCATCATAGAAAAGGGTCTTTTTAAAGCTTATCGTAAAATGCAAATCAATGTTACTCTAATTGACAAACCGGGAGCCTTACTCAATCTTACAGACAGCTTGAAATCAGCCAATGCAAACATAGTCAAAATTGATTATGATAGATTTTCAACAAAGCTTGATTATGGCGATGCTATGATTTCTATCACCTTAGAAACCAAAGGCAAAGAACATCAAGAAGAAGTTAGAAATATCTTAAAAGATAAAGGTTTTGATTTTTACGAAACTTTCTAATAAGAAATTCTACTCAGATAAAGTCCGCAAGGCGGGGCTAAAAAATGATTATATTGTTTTTTAGCTTCGATTTGCTCTTTTAGCTCTTCCTCGCTCATCTTATTTTCTAAAACTTTTAAAACACTCGCAACCATTAATCTTATTTGTGCCCTTAAAAAACCATTAGCCTTAAAGCGAAAAATAGTACATTCCTTATAAGAATATGCTTTAGCTAAAAATATTTCCCTGATAGTTGTTTTATTATCCCCTCCGCTTTTGCAAAAGAATTTAAAATCCTTAATACCTACAAAATTTTGCAAAATAAGATCAGCCTTTAAAATATCGATAGAAGGATAAAAATGAACATAAGAAGCTAAAAAAGGATTATAAGCCCCGTGATAAAATATATAGCGATATTCTCTGCTTTTCACATCGTATCTTACTTCAAAATTTGAAGGCATAATTTTTAAATTTTTAACATGTATAAAAGGATGAGAAAATTTATTGATTTGCTTTCTAAGATAGCTCAAATCCCTAAAGTGCTCCCCACATTCCACACAGGCAACAGCATAGCTTGCATGCACTCCCTTATCAGTTCGAGAAGCCATCAATACAGAGGAAAAAATTCCAAGATGACTTAAAGCATCTTGTAAAGCATCTTGAACGCTTTTTTTATGAGGTTGGGTAGCTGAACCCAAAAATTTCGATCCATCATAGGAAAAAACAATTTTTAATTTCATCAATAACGACTCAAAATCATCTTTTTAAAACAAACAATAGATACGATAAAACTTAAGATAAAGATTCCAATAGAAGCTAAAATCGGAGGCTGTGAAAAAGAGCTTAAAAGCCCAAAATATACAGCAATAACTCCAAACATACCAAAATAAATAAAACCTTTTTCATAACGATAAGTTACTATGCCAAAAGAAAGAGCAAAAAGCGTGCTTGCGAGCGGAAACAATGCTATAGTTACATAAATTACAAATTCTTTCGCGCGTTGGGGATTTGAATTTAAATCATTCCAGTACTCATAGAATTTTTTAGTTTGCAAATTTTGATCATCAAACTGTGTATTAACTACGAGTTTGTCAAAATTTCCAGTAAAAAGCGTTTGTCCATTTTCAAAATTATACATTTTGCCATTAGAGAGTTTAAAAGCAAAGCTGTCTTCATTTCTTTGTACTGTTGCTTCCTTTGCGACAATCAATTGCTCTTTGTCTTCTATAGTACGTTTTGGATGATACATGATGATATTTTCATATCTGTCGTTTTCTTGTTTTTCAATAAAAATCATCCAGCCAAGAAATCTTTGCCCAAATTCACCCGTTTTATAATTAAATTTAACTTGAGTTTTTTTAAAATTTACAAAATTATCTTGCAATTCAAATACTATAGGTATCATAATCAAAGCTATAATTAGCATCAGCGCACTTACTAAAGCAGCAATTTTTAAAAAAAACTTAGCCAAAATTTTAGGTGAAAATCCTAAGGTAAACAACACTATACTTTCATTCTCTCTAGAAAGCCTAAAAAGAGCTAAAGTAAGGGCGATAAAAAAAGCTATAGGCAAGGTAAAAATGAGAATTCTAGGTAGCATAAAACCATATAATTTGAGCAAATCTAAAAAAATTAATCTCAATACTAGAAGTAAGCTTGGCAAGTTGTATAAAAAAAACCATCGAAACTATAGTAAAAAGCACAAAAAAAATCGATAAATTTGTACTTAAAAATTGATTCAAAACATATCTTAAAGCAAGTTTCATATTAATTCCTAAACAATCAAATATATCAAATACATCACAAAAGCAGCATTGATAAAGGGTAAAAATGCTAGTTTTGTGCTTTTATTATAAACAAAAAAGGGCAAAGACAATAACGAAGCAAGAAAAAGAATTATAAAAGCACTCTTAAAACCAAAAATTCCTGCCATGCTAGCAAGGATAATAATATCTGCGTCACCTAAATTTTCTTGTATGTTTTTTGTTTTAAAATTCTTTATGAATGCTATAAAATTTTTAAGCAAAAACAAAAAACCAGCAAAAATAAAAGCCTGAACCATAAATCCATTTTGAAAATTTTCAAATATGAAAAAATACGCAAATTCATCACTGCTAAAAGCAAAGGAAAATGCAACAAAAAAAATCAACCAAAGCAATTTTTGAGGCACAGCTTGAAATTTTAAATCTATATAAGAGAGCGCAAATAAAACAAATAAAAAAATCAATAAATGGATAAATTCCCCCATATCTTGACTTAACAAATAAGCAATCCAAGTAAAAACAATCCCCAAAATTTCAGCTAAAAAAACATAAAAAGGGATTTTAGCATGGCAAGTTTTGCACTTAAAACGAAGAAAAATATAAGAAAAAATGGGTATTAACTCTAAGGGTTTGAGTTTTTGATGACAAGAAAAGCAATAAGAACGCAAGCTTAATAAGGGCTTGTTTTCACAAAAACGCATTGTCACGCTCATGCAAAATGAACCCAAGCTCGCTCCTAAAATAGCTAAAATCAAAAAAACTATAGGATTATTTTCCAAAAGTTCTCTCTCTTTTTCTGAATTCTTTTATAATTTTTTTAAATTCTCTTTTTGTAAGAGAAGGAAATAAGGTTTCGCTAAAATAAATTTCCGCATAAGCACATTGCCATAGCAAGAAATTAGACAATCTTTTGGCATTTCCCACGCGAAGCATCAAATCCACATCCAAAGGCAAGTCCAAATTATCGCTTATATTTTTTTCATTGATTTCCAAGCCTTTTCCAATCAAGCGTTTAACTGAACGCACAATTTCATCTTTTGCTCCATAACTGATAGCTAAATTCACACAAAGCAAATCACAATGCTTGGTTTTTTCTTCTACAAGAGCTATTTTTTCTTGCAAATGCGTATCAAGTCTTGATAAATCTCCGATAGCTCTTAATCTTACATTGTTTTTTTCAAATTCTTTTAAGGCTTCATCCAAACAACGATCCAAAAGTTCAAAAATAAATTCGATCTCATCTTGAGGCCTGTTCCAATTTTCCGTGCTGAAAGCAAAAAGGCTTAAATTTGAAATTCCCTCTTCTACGCAAACTTCCATAAGTTTTTGCATGGTTTTAACACCTTGAGAGTATCCAAGCTTTGCTAAAAAACCCTTTGCCTTAGCCCAACGCCTATTGCCATCCATCACCACAGCAAGATGATTTAACTCATTCATCATCACCCTTTAAAATCAAATAATTTTTTAAATACAAATAAAGGTTGTATATTTTTATCTTGCAAAACATTAAATTTCAATTGTTCATTTAAAAATTTTTGCACCTTAAAAAAGGGGGTAAATATCGAAATTCCCCCTTCATCCATCAGAATTTTCAAAGCCCCAAAGACGCTAAAATAAAGATAAATTTCTAAAAATTTAACTCTTTTTTTCATCTGAAACAAACAAGCTTTACCCTCAAAGATAAAAGGGATATGATAGATATTTTCAAAACTTGCAAAAAGCATTTCTTTTAAAACATGATACTTCTCTTTGTCTTTGCATTCTAAAAGATTTGAAATAATATATTTTTTATAATCAACCCTGCCTTCTAGAATTTCAACTATCAAAGATAATCCCTCTTCAAAAGGATAAAATTCAGGTCTTTTAGATAAATGCTTAAATGCGATCGCACCGCCTTTTTCTATATAAAGCTCGGCTAAATACTCAGCTCCAATTTCTAATTCTATCATGCTTTTGGTTTGAATTTTTCTATGATTGAGCAAAAGCGTATAGTGTGCATAGCCTGATTTTGCTAAAACCTTCATTTGTATAGGTAGGGTTGAGTTTATCATATTCATATTTTTTCACACCAAGAAACCAAATCAAAAGCCAATTCTTGCTTGCTTTTTAAACCGCTTTTTTCAATCTTGCTTGCTGTAATAAAATGAATCTCATTCTTAGAGCTTCCAAAATAATTTTCCTCTTCTAAGATATTTAGACAAACCATATCAAGCTTTTTATCATTGAGCGATTTTTTGGCATTTTCTAAAGCATTTTGAGCGTCAAATTCCATCTTAAAGCCTATTTTTTTACCTTTAAAATTTAAATTTTTAAGCAGATCTTCATTCAATCTTAAATACAAATTTAAACCCTCTAAATGCTCATTTTTTTTGATTTTGCCTTTTTTAAATTCGGGTATAAAATCACTGACAGCCGCTGCCATGATTAAATAATCTTTATTTGAATTTTGCTCTAACAATTCTTTTAATTCTCGCGAGCTTTCAAAACTCTTAAGAGAATAAGGAGTATCAAAATAAACCGAACTCAAAAGTGTTACTTTAGCTCCTAAAAAATAAAATGCATCAGCGATTGCCTTTGCCATTTTTCCACTTGAAAAATTACTCACACAACGCACATTATCAATCTTTTCTTTTGTCCCTCCACCACTAATGACGACTTCTTTATCACACCAAAATGACTGCTTTAAAAGCTCTCTTTTGCTTATATTAAAGATATCTTTTACTTCAGCCAAAGCTCCGATACCCTCATCCTTACAAGCTAAAATTTTTGAAATTGGCTCTATGATCAAAGCTTGATTTTTTTTAAGTAAGGCCAGTGAATTTTGAGTGCTAAAATGATGATACATATTGGTATTTGCAGCAGGAGCGATGATTAATGGCTTGTTTGCAGCAATTAGGGTTTGTATGAAAAGATTATCAGCTATTCCTAAGGCTAGTTTGTTGATAGAATTTACACTTGCAGGTGCAAAAAGAATCAAATCCGCATCTTTACTAAAAGCGATATGATTGTTTGAGTTTTTCCAGCTCTCATTCTCTTCGCATAAAATTTCATCTGCTAAAGCCTCAAAGCTCATTTTAGAAGCAAATTTTAAAAGCCCATTAGAAAGCAAAACTTTTACTCTAAAGCCTTCTTTTTTAAACAAAGATATAAGCTCATAAGCTTTATAAAAAGCTATACTACCGCTTATGGCTAGAAGTATGGTTTTTTTCATTTTTGAAATTTCTTGTAAAAATAATCTTTGATAAGTTTTTTCTCTGCACGGTTGATAAAAAGAACCCCACTTTCAACATTGCAATCAACCGAACTTCCAGCAGCAATAATTACATCATCTTCTATCTTTACAGGCGCGATAAATTGAGTATCAGAACCTACAAAAACATTCTTTCCTATGATGGTTTTATGTTTTTTAACTCCGTCATAATTGCAAGTTATAGTTCCACATCCTATATTTGTCCCACTCTCTATCTCACAATCTCCCAAATAGCTTAGATGTCCTGCTTTTACGCCATTTAGCTTGGCATTTTTACATTCTACAAAATTTCCTATATGAGTGTCTTTTAGCTCGCATTTAGGACGCAAATGCGCCAAAGGACCTACATCAGAATTTTCGACAATACTATTTTCAATAACGCTTGAACTTTTAATGATAGAATTAATTATCTTGCTTTTTCCCTCTATGCGAACATTTTCATATACTTCGCACTCACCCACAAATTCCACATCCATTCCTATATAAGTACTTTGTGGCAAATGAAAAATCACACCCTGTTTCATCCAGTATTTTTTAATCTTTTCTTGCATTAAATTTTGTGCTATGTTTAACTCAAATTTATCATTTATCCCCATAAATTCATCTTCATCCACAAAAACAGCTTTGATACTTGCACCTTGTTTTTTAGCTAAAGAGATAGAATCGGTTAGATAATATTCTTTTGCAGCATTATGATTGTCTATAAGGGGTAGAATTTGTGCTAAAAGCTTAGACTCTATCACATACACACCCGCATTACAAACACTCACTTTTCTTTCTTCTTCGTTTGCGTCTTTAAATTCAACAATTTTTTCCACTTGATTATCTTTAATAATCACTCTTCCATAACTCTTAGCATCTCTTGCATTAAAAACAGCCAAACTAAGTTCGCCTTCGCTTTGAAGCAAGGCTTCCAAGCTTGTTTTTTCAACCAAAGGCATATCTCCACAAAGAATTAAAACTTTTTCATTTTTAGGCGTAAAACCCTTTAAAGCACCTGCAGTTCCTGGGAAATTGATCAAATCTTGTTCTAAAATTTGCGTTTTAGGAAAATGCTCTAAAATTTCTTTTTCAACGCGTTCTTTTTGATGGGATAAAACCACACTCACATCTTCACTTATAGCAAAAGCTTTTTCTAAAATATGCAAAATCATACTTTTTTGACACAGTTCTTGCAATACTTTTGGTTTTTCAGATTTCATCCTTGTTCCAAGTCCTGCTGCTAAAATCAAAATGGAAGTTTTCATTATAAAAAGCCTTTTGAAGATAATTTTATTTAATTTTAACATCTTAAAGTTAAATTTTTCTCTAAACTAAAGGAAGTTAAACTCTTTTTTAGTGAGTAAAAGTTAAAATTAAGTTTCATTTTTTAATCAAGGTTTATTTTTGAAAAAAATTCTAACACTATTGTTTATCAGCGGTTTTTTTAGCGTTATTTTCGCTGCCGAAGCAACGATTCCTACGGTAAATTTAAGCCTAAGTGCTCCTGATACTCCTAATCAACTTGTTACAACATTAAATATAGTCATAGTCTTAACCATACTTGCATTAGCTCCAAGTATAGTTTTTGTTATGACTTCTTTTTTGCGCTTGATCGTAGTTTTTTCATTCTTACGTCAAGCCATGGGAACTCAAAGCATGCCACCTAATACGATCTTAGTAACTTTGGCATTGATTTTAACCTTTTTTATAATGGAACCTGTGGCTACAAAGTCTTATAACGAAGGCATCAAGCCTTATTTAGCAGAGCAAATAGGCTATGAAGAAGCTTTTGCAAGAGGCGTAAAACCTTTTAAAGATTTTATGCTTAAAAACACACGCGAAAAAGATTTAGCTTTATTTTATCGCATACGCAACCTGCCTAATCCTAAAACCATTGACGATGTTCCACTTACGGTTTTAGTTCCTGCTTTTATGATTTCAGAACTTAAAACTGCTTTTGAGATAGGCTTTTTGATTTATCTGCCGTTTTTGGTTATCGATATGGTTGTAAGTTCGGTTTTGATGGCGATGGGGATGATGATGCTTCCTCCTGTCATGATTTCACTGCCTTTTAAACTTTTGATTTTTGTTCTTGTAGATGGGTGGAATTTACTTGTTCAAAGATTGGTAGAAAGTTTTGTAACTTAAAAAAGGCTCAAGGCCTTTTTTAATTAAAAGAAAAATTGTAAATTTTCTTTTTTAAATGTATCTTTAACTTCTTTAAGATACTTCTCTCCTAGACTATCAAAAAGTCCATCTTTTTTACTTTGAGTGATAAAATCATCAAGTTCTTTTTTAAGCTCTTTATTTCCTTTTTGTATAGCTATACCCCAAAATTCAGGATTTTCTTGAAAAGGTGCTAAAATCGCTCTTGTGGTATCTTGGTGTTTTTGCCAAGTTCTATAAATGGTAAGCTGATCATAAAAAAATCCATCTGCTTTGCCTTGTATAACCTCTAAAATAGCTGCATTTTCTTTATCAAATAAATGTATCGTAGCGTTTTTAAGATTTTTATTTGCATATAAATGTCCAGTAGAACCTCTCTTTAGAGCCAAAATTTTACCCTTTTGATCCAAATCTTTGATATTTTTAATATCTGAATTTAGGGGAGTTAAAATTGCTAAATTAGCTTGTGCATAAGGAATGCTAAAATCAACAGCTTTCTTACGATCATCAGTAATTGTCATAGAGGACATAATAAGATCAATTTTACCCGTTCTTAAGGCTGGTATTAATCCATCCCAAGCGATATTTTTTACTATAAGCTTGTAATTATTTTCTTTAGCAAAAGCTTCCAAAAAATCGACACTAATTCCGCTTGCTTTTCCGTTTTTATCGCTCATTTCAAAAGGTGGATAACCCAACTCCATACCTACAACCAAGTCTTTTGCAGCCAAATTTAGAGCAAAAAACAAAGCTAAAAAATAAAATATTTTTTTCACTTTTTCTCCTTTATTGATTTTGAAAATTATACGAATTTTATCTTATTTTATTATTAGAAGAAAATAAATTTAAAATCTTAATATTACAAAATTATCGCGGTTAAATCTCTAAATTTCCAAAGTGGAACATTTTGGATTTTAATATCAAATGCTATTAAAATCCTTACACTGTTTAAAAAATGCTAATAAGCTATTTTCCTAAATAAATTCGCAAAGCCCTTTCATAATCTTCTTGGGTATCAATCCCCATGCTATCAGTGTTAATTTGAAGCATTTTTATCTTTTTACCATTTTCAATAGCTCTTAATTGCTCTAGTTTTTCAGCTTTTTCAAGAGCAGAATTTTCCAAAGTACAAAATTCGCGCAAAGCTTTAACGCTATAGGCATAAATTCCTAAATGTCCTTTAAAACTTTCCTCATAGTCTGCCCTTTCGTAAGGAATTTTCGCTCTTGAAAAATATAAAGCAAAATTATTTTTATCGCAAACCACTTTCACCAAATTTGGATCGCTTGCATCATCTTTACTGATATCTTTATAACAACTTGCCATAAAAGCTTCTTGTTTCAAACAAGAATTAGCAAATTCTTTAAATTTGGCTAAATTCTCGCATTCTATAAAGGGTTCATCTGCTTGTACATTGATGATGATTTCATCATCTTTTAGGTTAAGCTTTTTACAAGCTTCATTGATCCTATCTGTGCCGCTTTCATGATTTTTACTTGTTAAAACCGCGTTAAAGCCATATCTTTTAGCGATTTCTAGCACTTTTTCATCATCTACTGCTATACAAACCTCATCCACACTCGAAACTTGCTTAGCAGTAGCGATAAACATAGGTACACCACCTATATCACAAAGAATTTTCTCAGGAAAACGCGTTGAAGCTAATCTTGTCGGTATAATAATCATTTTTTAATCCATTCTAAAATTTCACCCTCAATATCCCCTATTTCATAGACTTTTTCATCAGCATTTTTAAGATTAAAAAGCTCTAAAAGATCTTTTTTGATATCTACTTTAAATTCTTTAGCCAAAAGTTCAAAATCTGCTTTTTCATCCTTGCATTCTCTACCAAAAAGTGCTTTTACCATACTTGGAGTAAATTTAGTCCATTCTGCTGTTGAAGTGATGATGCTTGGCTTTGAAGCATCAAGCATTTTAAAGCAAGTTGCAGTATGAGGATCGATTAAAATTTTACTCTCTTTAATAAAATTCATACATTCTTCATCAGTACAAAAATCAGCTTCAAAATCCTCTTGCAAACTTTGCAATTCCTCTTTTTCTAATTTGAAATATTTTTCAGTTTTTAACAAATTCATCAATTCATTAGTCCTAAGATCTGAAAATTTAGAAAATAACAATCTTTCGATGTTTGAAGAAATAAGTATATCCATAGCCGGAGAAATCGTCTTTTTTAAACTTCTATCCCTAAGATCATACTCTCCTTTGGTAAAAAAATCAGTAAGGATATTATTAGCATTAGAAACAATTTTTATCTTAGAAATTTTAGCTCCCATCAATTTAGCATAATACGCTCCTAAAGCATTACCAAAATTCCCACTTGGTACAAGAATTTCAATCTCCTCTTTAAACTCGTGATAAAGTTTTAAGCTTGCATAGTAATGATAGATGATTTGAAATAAAATTCTACCAAAATTTACAGAGTTAGCAGCACAAAGTCCGTATCCTACCTTGCTCAATTCATCTTTAAAAGTTTCTTTTGCAAGTAAATTTTTAAGAGTGCGTTGTGCATCATCAAAATCTCCCCTGATAGCAAAAACCTTTAAATTGCCCTTATCTAAAGCTCTCATTTGAAGCTCTTGTATAGCACTTGTTCCACCTTTTGGATACATGCAAAGCACTTTAATATTTTCTAAATTTTCAAAGCTTTTAAGCGTTGCAGGTCCTGTATCTCCACTTGTAGCACAAATAATTAAAATTTTTTCATTTTGAGAAAATTCATTTAAAAGCACTCCAAAAGGTTGCAAAGCCATATCTTTAAAAGCCCTTGTAGGCCCATGCCAAAGCTCGTTAATGTATGTTTTATCTTTTATCTTTTTTAAAGCGATAGGTGAGTTTTTATCATCAAATTTTTCATAACTTTTTAAAGCCTTATCAAACAAAGCTTCATGTCCAAATTCAAAGCTCTCTATCAACTTTAAAGCAAATTCCTTATAAGATAAGTCTGCGTATTTTTCTCCATCAAATTGAGGCAAACTTAAAGGCGAATAAAGTCCACCTTGCGGGGCATTAGGATTGATTAACGCATTTTTAAAATCTACTTTATTGTTTCCATTTCTACTTTCAACTAGCAACATTAAAACTCCTTATATATTGATATAATTTTTCTTTGAAATTTTCTTTTAATTCTATATTTAATTCTATAATCTGGCACTTAAATCCAAAATCCTTCACCTTAACATAATCCTTAAAAGTTAGCATTAAAGTATCGCAATGATGCTTATCCAACAAAGCTTGCAATTCTTCTTTTTTGAATTCATAATGATCCTTAAAAAAGTAACAAGCTCTAGCCTTTATAAAATGTTCATAAAGCCTAAAAGGCTTTGCAATAGCTGTAATCAAAACCGCCTTAGGATTTTCTTTTACATAAGAATAACGTATAAAATCCCTACCCTCACAAGCTATGAAATCAGCTTTTTTTTCATAAAATTGAGGTAAACGATAAGCACCACTTGGTAAGGTAAAATTAAAATAAGGCTTGACCTTGCTTTCAAGCAAAATATCAAATTTTTGAATATGAAATTTAGAAAAAGCATCATCTAAAAGTACTATTTTAGCCCCTAGCTCAAAAGCTTTTTGAATTCCTACTACCCTATCTTCACTTACGATCACACCCTTGACACATTCTTCAAATGCATACTCCATCGCTTCATCGCCACTTTGCGAAACTTGAGCTAAAATTGTATTTTCATTTTTAACCACAACCAAACCCTTGCTTTTACGCTTATAACCTCTAAGCACTATAAAAACGCCTTCAAATTCCCTTGCTATAGCCTTGCAAATAGGTGTTTTTCCATTTCCTCCAAAGCTTAAATTTCCTACGCTTATAATGGGTTTTTTAAAATCAATCTTTTGACGAAAACAAGTATTTAAAATCGCACACAAACCATAAAGCAAACTCAAAGGCAAAAGAATAAAAGCTAAACATTTTTGAAAAAAGCTGGGTTTAAAAAAATAATTATCAAGCCAAAGTTGATACTTTTTTTCTTCATTCATTATTTATTCAAACTCGCAATTTCAGGCATATTTCTTTTAAAAGCATTGTTTTTCATTCTTGATTGAAGCATATCTAATAATTTTTTATCTAAATTTTCCAATACTTTCATATCTTGATTTTCAAGCGCTTTTAATCCTTTGTCTATAAGCTCATAGGAAAAACCCAAGTCTTTCTCATCACTTTGCCCTATCCAAAGATCTGCACTTGGAGCTTTTTGAATAAATTTTTCATTTAAATTTAAATATCTTGCTAATCCATAAATTTCACTTTTATAAAGCTCTCCTATAGGATTAAAAGCGTAAGCCAAATCTCCATAAATTGTCCCATAGCCTAAAAGCAATTCGCTTTTATTTGAAGTACCAACCACTAAAGCTTTTTTTAAAGCAGAATAATCATAAAGTAAGCTCATTCTAATGCGTGCGGCAAAATTTCCCCTGCTTAACTCATCTGTATTTTCACTTTGTTTTAAAAAAGCTTCTAAAATGTCTTGAATTTCTATGATTTTGTATTTTAAATTTAATTCCTGACAAAGATCTAAAGCATCGTTTAAATTTTCTTGATTAGAAAATTTTGTAGGCATTAAAAGCGCAAAAACATTTTCACCTAAAGCCTTCTTGCAAAGCGTCGCCACCAAAGCAGAATCAATTCCCCCACTAAGCCCTAAAACAACACCACTTAAACCCGAGTCTTGAACCTTGCGCTGAATAAATTCACATAAAGCCTGAGAAATTTTTTCATAATCCATAAACTTACCTTTAAACAATCAATGTATAATTATAATTCATTTTAAGTTCAAATTTCAATAAAAAAGGCTAAAAATGCAAATTCTAAAACAAGCTTGCGGACCTTATGAGACAAATTGCTATATTTTAAATACCTCCAAAGGAGATTTTATAATAGATCCTGGCTTTAATGCTCTAAGCTTTATAAAACAATACGCTAAAAAACCTCTAGCGATTTTAAATACTCACGGGCATTATGATCATGTATGGGACAATGCTAGAGCAAAAAAAGAATTTGACATTCCTATTTATATCCATAAAAATGATGAATTTATGCTGCAAGATCCTTTTGGAAAAGGTTTTGAACCAAGCAATGCAGATGTTTTAATCGAAAACGAAAACGAGCTTGAAATTTCTAACACTCGGTTTAAATTTCATTTTCTCCCTGGGCATACACCAGGCTGTACCATGATAGAGCTTGTGGGTGAAAATTTGATGTTTAGTGGAGATTTTTTATTTTATAGAAGTATAGGAAGATGGGATTTTCCTTATTCAGATGCTAATTTAATGAAACAAAGCTTGGAAAAAGTGATGACTTATAAAGAAGACTTTAGACTTTTACCTGGACATGGGCAAGAAACAAGCCTTAGAGCTGAACAAGTACATTTGCCTTCTTGGCTTAGATATTTTTAAAGGTGGCGTTTGTGAATTTGGATTTTGCGTTACTTTGCTTCTTTATTTTTCTAGATGCTTTTGCACTTTTAGGTTTATTTTTAGGAAATAAGAAAAAAAATCAATTTAATGATAAAAAATTTTATAAAATTTGTCCCTGTAAACAAATGGCGGAAAATGGCTCTTTAAGTACAATTTGCATTTATTCAGCTGTAGGCGGATTTTTTTATAGCGTACTGTCTATAGGCTATGTTGGGTTTGGCGATTTATTTTTAAATTTAATTTTCTTATTTACGCTTTTGACTGCTTATATGGGTTGGAAGCTAAAGCTTGATTAAGCTCTATTTTTATGATTACTCTAAAAGAATTTATTTTTACAAGTGCAAGTTTTTAAGCAAGCACTCAAAAAAATAAATAATATTTTTAAGTAAAATTAAATTTTACTTAAAAGTCGTTCCACCATCTACGATGAAAGTGTGTCCTGTTACCCAGCTTGCTTTATCTGAGCAAAGAAAAAGACAAGCGCCAGCTAAATCCTCAGGCTGTCCCATGCGATTTAAAGGACTTAAATTTATAGTCGCTTGTTTAACCTCTTCATAATTTGTAAAAGCTCTTAAAGCATCTGTTTCAATCGGTCCGCCACTGACTACATTTACACGGATATTTTTTTCTCCAAGCTCTGTTGCTGCATATCTTGCCATTGCTTCAACTGCAGCTTTTGCTGTGCCGTGTCCTGAGTAATTTTCTATATAAACCAAATTTCCAGTAGATGAAATTGAAATAATACTTCCACCCCCTACTTTTTCCATTCTCTTAGCTGCTTCTTGAGCTCCTACAACAAAAGCATTTACAGTAGCAGTAAAGATATTATTAATTCCTTTTGGTTTTAACTTCATAAATTTAGTATAACCACCCACAACTGCACGACCTGAAATAATAGCATTTGAAATAAAATAATCCACTCTATCAAAATCCATATCAATTTTTTCAAAAAGCTCTTTGTAGGTTTCAGGTTCTAAAATATTAAATTCATAAGCTCTTGCTTTGATCTTATAATTTTTCTCCAAATCCTCAACCATCTCATCAGCAATTTGTGCATTTGAATTATAAGTAAAAGCTACATTTGCTCCTACTTTTGCAAATTCATACACAATAGCCTTGCCAATTCCGCGTGTTCCACCGCTAATGACTAAGGTTTTTCCTTTAAATTCTGTTTCCATTAAAATCCTTTAATTTTATATTTTTTCATTACTTCTTCTATTTTAGCAAAGTTTTCTTTACTTGGAGGGCAAAGAGGAAGTCTAAATTCCAAACTTTCAATAAGTCCTGCTATATACATGGCAGTTTTTATAGGAATGGGATTGCTCTCGCAAAATAAAATTTTATTGATATTATAAAGCTCATCATTAATCTTTTTAGCTTCTTTATAATTTTCTTCTAAAGCCAAATGAGTAAGTTCGCTGATCATATCAGGCAATAAATTTGAAGTAACTGAAATCACCCCTTTACCCCCATTAGAAAGTATAGGATAATTGATCGCATCTTCACCTGAAATCAATATCATCCTTGGTTCATGCGCAAGCAAATCAACACATTTATCTATATTACCGCTTGCTTCTTTAACCCCATAGATATTTTCGCAATCTCTAAATAATTTAATAATAGTCTCGGTGCTAATTTCACAGCCTGTTCTTCCAGGAACATTGTATAAAAGCACAGGAATATCTACACTATTTGCGATCGCTTTATAATGCTCATAAAGCCCTTGCTGTGTTGGTTTATTATAATAAGGAGCTACACTTAAAATTCCATCTGCTCCATGCTCTTTGGCAAATTGAGCCAAATCCACAGCCTCATGAGTAGCATTACTTCCAGCACCCGCTAGAACTTTAACCTTAGTACCTTTACAAATATCTACTGCGATTTCAATACAAGTTCTATGTTCTTCATGGGTTAGAGTCGCGCTCTCTCCTGTCGTCCCAACAGGGACTACTGCATCAATACCATTATCAATTTGTCTTTGTATCAATCTTGCATAACTTTGCTCATCTAACTTGCCATTTTTAAAAGGTGTAATCAAAGCTGTCATTGCTCCGATAATGACATTTTTATCCATTTTTTAATCCTTTCTTAAAATCAATGTAGTCGAATTTGATCTGTCAAAATATTTTTTAGCGCTTTTAACCAAGTCTTGCTCGCACAAATGGGCTATATTGTTTTCATATTCTAAGAGAGGTTTTAAATCTCCCCTAGCCAAATAAGAACCATAAGTATTTGAAACTGCACTTGCTGTATCAAACGAAAAGATAAAATCACTCTTGACATTATTTTTTACTTTTTGCAAATCCTTACTCGAAAAATCACCCTTTTTAAGCCTGTCTATAATCTTCCAAAGCTCTTGCTCTACTCTTTCTGCTTTCACGCCTACATTACAATTGCAAATAAAAATGAACAAATTCTCATCTATGCAATCATTTGCAAAAGAATAAAATTCATTGACTAAATTTAACTCATCCACCAAAATTTCATTCATCATAGAACTTTTTCCATTTCCTAAAAGCTCTGCTAAAGCATTTAAAGCAGGTATATCCTTGTGTTTAAAATTAGGAATTTTAAAACCTATAGCAAGAAGTTCAGTTTGAGTTGGTTTTTTAATCTCTATCCTTTTAGCTCCATCTTGTTTAGGCTCTTTGGTATGGATTTTTGGAATAGGCTTGGTATTTTTAATTTTTTCAAAATGTTTTTTAGCCCCACTAAAAACCTCTTCACTATCAATATCCCCACTTACTATCAAAATAGCATTTTTAGGTTGATAATAAGTGCTATGAAATTCTTTAATATCTTCTATACTCCAATTTTCTATATCCTTAAAAAAGCCTATAGGAGTCCAATGATAAGGATGATACATAAAAGCATGATTAAAAAGTCTAAAATACAAATATCCCAAAGGATTGTTATCCGTTCTCCATCTACGCTCTTCTAAGACCACACTTCTTTCGGGTTGAAATTCCTCATCCTTAAGACTTAGATTTTCCATAAGCTCCGCAAAAAGCTCTAAGGTTTTGTCTAAATTTTTCTTAGAACATTTGATATAATAATGAGTATAATCAAAGCCTGTGCTAGCGTTATCAACCCCGCCAAAGCCCTTAACTATCTCATCAAATTCCCCTGCTTTTAAATTTTTAGTGCTTTTAAAATTCAAATGTTCAAGCATATGAGCTATACCACTTTTTCCCATGATCTCATTTCTTGAACCCACTTTGTAAAAAATATCCACACTGATAACATCACTGTTTTTGTTTACAGGGAAAGTATAAACATCCAATTTATTTTTTAATGTAATTTTACTATAGTCTATCATTTTAAATTTGCTCCCACCGCTTCACTAATATGCATAAAACCATCTTGTTTTAATAATTCTATAAGAGTTTTATTAATATCTCTTACCAATGAAGGCCCCTTAAAAATCAATGCTGTATAAACTTGTATCAAATTGGCTCCATTTTTGATTCGTTCATAAGCAATCTCACCACTGTCTATCCCTCCACTTGCAATAAGTAAAGTTTTTCCAAATAAAACCTTAGCAAGCTCTTTAAAGAAAATACCGCTTTTTTCTGTAATAAGCTTTCCGCTTATACCACCAAAAGTTCTGTTATTATCAAGAAGAGAATAATCTACGCTTGTATTGGCTATAATAAAGCCATCTGCTCCTTTTGAAATAGCATTTTCGCAAAGCTTTAAAGCGCTATCTATAGGCATATCAGGAGCAATTTTTATCAAAATAGGCTTATTTGTGATTTTTCTAGCTTCCTCAAGAAGATGATTTAAAAAATCATCATTTTGAAGTTCTCTTAAATTTTTAGTATTAGGTGAAGAAATATTGACGATAAAATAATCACACAAATCTTTAAAATTTCTAAATAAAGCAAAATAATCTTCCAAAGCTTTATCATTGCTTGTAATCTTATTTTTTCCTATATTTGCTCCCAAAGGTAAAACAAAAGGATAAACTTTTGATAATCTTGTAGCGATTTTCTCCGCCCCTTGATTATTAAAACCCATTGCATTTTGTATACTTTCTTGCTTTACAAGGCGAAATAAACGCGGTTTTTCATTTCCTTCTTGAGGCTTTGGAGTAAAGGTTCCAAATTCTAAAAACCCAAAACCAAGCGCTGCCAAGGGGCGTATCATGGTAGCATTTTTATCAAATCCTCCTGCTAAGCCCACAGGATTGTTAAAATCAAGTCCTAGCAATTTTTGTTTCAAGCTATCATCATTTATAATATAATTATAAGCAAAAAAACTCAAAGACCCTGGTAAAGCAGTATTTAAAGTTCTTAAACTGCCCTCCACCAAGGCATGAGCATTTTCAGGATCAAGCTTAAAAAGTAAAGGTTTTATAAAATCGTAAAGCATATTATTCCTCGTTTTTTAAAATTTTAACCAATTTTAACTTAAAACTAGACTTTATCTACTTCTTTATTTTTAAATTTCTGATAAAGTTCGCAGCTTTGCAAAAGCTCTTCATTGGTTCCTATGGCAATCATTTGACCTTGATCAATCACTGCAATCTTATCCGCATTTTCTATAGTACTTAAACGATGAGCTATCATTAAGATAAGTCTATCTTTTTTTAAATTTTCTATAGTCTCAATGATAGCTTTTTCGCTTTCATTATCAAGAGCTGAAGTTGCTTCATCAAAGATAAGCAAATCAGGATTTTTATATAAGGCTCTAGCTATGGCAATGCGTTGCTTTTGACCTCCGCTTAAGTTTTTACCATGCTCTTTTATCTCTGCATAAATTCCCCCCATTTCTTGGACAAAATCATAAGCATTGGCTAATTTTAAAGCTTTAATAATCTTTTCTTCATTAGGCTCTTCACTATAAGCTATATTTTCAGCAAAGCTGTCATTAAAAAGATAAATGTTTTGCGTTACAAGACCTATTCTATCATGCAAACTTTCTATGCTGAATTCACTGATATCTAAATCATTTAACAAAATCTCACCCTTTTGCTTATCATAAAAACGCATTAAAAGATTGATGATGGATGATTTTCCACCTCCGCTTGTTCCAACAAGTGCAAGAATTTCACCCTTGCTGAATTCAAAATTAATATCTTTTAAAACACTTTTATAAGGATTTTCATAAGCAAATTCCACTTGCTTAAATTTAACCCTTTCTATACTTTCTAAATTTTTACTTCCATTTAGAATTTGTGGCTCTAAATCAAGTAAATAAAAAGTCCTCTCGCTTGCTGCTATCGCACCTTGTAGCTTACCATAAAGCGAAGATAGTCTTTTTAAAGGTGTATAAATAGCAAAAAGTGCTGTAATAAAAGCAAAAAAGCTACCCACACTCATCGTGCCATGGATCACTTCTCTTCCCCCGATGATAATTACCGCAGCCACTCCAAGAGATCCGATAATCTCCATAAGAGGACTAGTTAAAGCATCGATACGAGTAGATTTTAAATTTAAACGGCAAAGCTCATTATTTTGCTTAGCAAACTTTTCGCTTTCTTTGTTTTGGGTATTGCTCGCCTTAATAAGTTCAATATTTGAAAAAATTTCGCTCAATCTTGAAAGCAAATCAGAATTTGTTTCTTGTATACTTCTAGCATATTTTTTTAATTTTCTAGCAAAATGCACCAAAGGAAAAATCGCACAAGGTAAAACTACTAGAGCAAAAAAAGCCAAAGTGGGGCTTTGATAAAATACAACTATCAACAAACCCACAATGGTTAAAAGCTCTCTAAAAAAATCAGGAATGATATTAGAAACTATACTTTGAAGAGCATTAATATCATTCGTACAACGACTTACTAACTCGCCGTTTCTATTGCGCTTAAAAAAATCAATATCAAGTCTTAAAAGATTTTTTAATACCTCAAAACGCAAAATTCTTAAAGTATCCATCCCTATAAAACTTAAATAATAAGTTTGCAAATAAAAACCCAAATTCTTTAAAATATAAATAACAACAAGTAAAAAAGGTAAAGTATAGAGTAAAGCCTCATTTTTTTCAACAAAAATATAATCTAAAATAGGCTTTAAAGATGCAAAACTTCCAGCCGTTCCTATACTAGTAAGTATCATCCCAAAAATAGCAATGGCAAATTCTTTCTTGTATTTTTTATAAAAAGGCTTAAAACGGATTAAAACATCTTTAAGAGTCATATCTTTATGCATTTAAATTTTCTCCCAAATCGTTCCTTGTGGCGTATCTTGCAAGGCGATACCAAGTTTGAGCAAATCTTCTCTGATTTGATCTGCTTTGGCAAAATCTTTATTTTTCTTAGCTTCGTTTCTTTGCAAAATTTGATCTTGAATTTTTTCTTTCATCTCTTCGGCTACCCCCCATTGAAAATATAAATTTTCATCCATAAAACCAAAGCCAAAAATTTTAGCTAGTTCACTTAAGGCTTCTTTGATTTTTTGTTTTAATTCTTTATTTTTACTTTGCTGATCAAGTTCTAAATTTGCATTGGTTATAAACTCATCTAAAAGAGCTAAAGCTTTAGAAATATTTAAATCATCGCTTAAGACTTCTAAGATTTGCTTGGCGATATTACTACGAATCTCTATATCATTTAAAATTCCAAAATCCTCACTCTTTCCCACAGCAAGTCTTTTTTTAAGACGATAAAACTTATCCAAGCGTTTTTTCACATTTTCTAAATCATCTAAAGAATAATTAAAATGAGCTCTATAATGAGAACTTAAAAGATAAAATCTCAAAGCTTCTCCCATAAAATCTTTCAACGCATCTTTCAAGAAAAAGCTATTATTTAAGCTTTTGCTCATTTTTTCTCCATTGATTTTTACAAAACCATTGTGAAGCCAAATTTTTGCCAATGTTCTTTTGCACGCACAACGACATTGTGCTGCCTCATTTTCATGATGAGGAAATAACAAATCCACCCCACCCGCATGTATATCAAGAGTATCACCAAAAATAGAATCGATCATAGCCACACATTCAGTATGCCAACCTGGTCGCCCTTTTCCAAACTCACTATCATAAAAATTTTCATCAAATTTCCAAAGAACAAAATCACTCTCATTTCTTTTTTCAACTTCATTACTAAGTCTTGAAACATTTTCTTCTGTATTGCGATGAGATAAACTTAAATAATCCTCATCTTTACTAGTATCAAAATACACTCCATCTTCTAAGGTATAAGTAAAGCCATTTTTACTAAGCTTATGGATAAGATCTAGCATGGGTTCTATATAATATGTCGCACGAGGTTTAAAATCAGGCTCTAAGACATTTAAAGCTTTCATATCTCTTTCGTAATTTGCTATATAAAACTCAACAAGTTCATTTAAGCTCTTACCACTTTCACTCATTTTTTTTAAAATTTTATCGTCTATATCTGTATAATTTCTAGCAAATTGCACCCTATAACCCAAAGAAAGCAAAACCCTACGCAACAAATCAAAACAAACACTGCTTCTAGCATGGCCTAAATGTGCATCATCATATACAGTAGGTCCGCATAAATAAATATTTATATTATCTTGTTTAAGTTCAATTTTTTCTTTTAAAACACTATCCATTAATTTCATCAAAACACTCCTTTAACACTAGCAACAATCCACAACAAAGCCTCTATAAGATAAGGTTTGATCCCATAAAGCAAAATTGTAAAAATAACAAGTCCTATAATCATTAAAAAACAAAATTTAAAAGATATTAAAGCAAAAAAGTTCTTAAAACCAAATTCTTTGATATTGGCAATAAGTAAATAAAAAGCACTTAAAGAACTTGAAAGCGCCACAGCTATAACCTTTAAACTCTCATCTTTGATTAAAAAAATAAAAAGCACAGAGCATAAAGCGCTGATGAGCAAAGCTTTAAAGGCGATAAAAGCGGCGGTTTTTTGTTTGAATTTAGCATAAAGCCATAAAGAAAATAATTTTTGCAAGCCAAAAGGCAAGAGCCCTACCAAATAAGCAATTAAAACATAAGCCGTGATAATACTATCTTCGTGAGTAAAATTTCCTCTTTCAAACAAAAGCTTTGAAATTTCTAAGGCAAATACAGAACCTACAATACTTGAAACAATCAACAAAACACTTAAAACTGCCAAAGCTCTTTGCATAAAACTTAAAGCTAAATTTTCTTGATCGCTTTTTAAATGCTTTAAAATTTTAGGAAAAGAAACTTGAGTTAAAGCTATAGCAAAAAGAGCTAAAGGAAGCTGAAAAACGCGGTTTGCATAATAAAGATAAGAAATACTACCCGTCATTAAAAAACTCGCTATTGTCGTATCAAGTAAAGAGCTTATTTGTGTAGCAGAAGAACCTAAAACACCATGAAAAAAATTACTATAAAAACCCTCCAGTTTAGCCTTTGCTCGTCTAAATTTCACACTTAGCGCCATGGAGCGCATCACAGGGTTTTTTCGCAACACCATTAAATGTAAAATCAATTGTGCTACACCACTTAATACAGTCGCATAAGAAAAATAATAAAGCGTATCTTGAGGAGCATCTTTATCGACAAAAAATGCGGCTATAACTATGCTTAGATTAAACAAAGCCGCTGAAAAAGAAGTAATAAAAAATTTTTGCCTATAATTTAAAATTGCCCCTAAAAAGGTAACCAAAAAAATAAAAAATAAATACCAAAAATTAATCGCCACCAAAGGAGAAGCTAAAGCTATGGTGTCAGAACTAAACCCAAAAGCAAAAAGCTTGGTAAAAAATGAAGAAAAAAAGCTTACTAAAAGACAAAATAAGAACACTATAACGCTAAATTGATACATAACGCTAACACAAAAAGCACCTTTTTTCTTTGCTTTTACAAAATTAGGTAAAAAGCTTTGACCAAATGCCCCTTCGGCAAAAATTCTTCTAAAAAAAGCAGGCATTTTTAATGCTACAAAAAAAATATCGCTATAAATTCCAGCTCCCAAAAAAAGAGCGATTAAAACATCACGCGCTAAACCCAAAACACGAGAAAATAAAATTCCTAAAGCATTGATAATAAAATTTTTAAATACTAAACTCTTCATAAAATTTTCACAAAAATTCAAATATAAAAACTATCATTTTAACTAAATTTGATTAAAAATTGACTATAATATTTTAAACTTAAAATCAGACAACAAAGGGGTAAAACTTTGGCCTTAGATGAGAAAATTATTTCCTATACCGAAAATCCTTCTCATGAACTTTTATCTGTAGCCTCAAGAACCAATATTGCTTTAAATGAGCTTGATTTCCATCTTTTAGCTTTTTCAACACAATATCGTCTTGAAAGCACCGAATGGGTTAAAATTGCAGAAAAAGATCTTATTCTTTTTGAAAAAGATGAAGTATTTTTAAAAGAAGATTTGCAAATCAAGCAAGAATATAAAATCGAAATTTTCCATCATACAAGCCAAGATAAAACCGCTAATGCCATAAAACTTATCGCTAATAAAAATTTAACAAAAATCATAGCTCAAATTGATTTTAGCAAGCTAAACTATCACGATAAATTAGCTTTAGAGCTTTTGCAAAATATCTATAAAAAAATGCTAAAACTTAAGTTTTTAATAGGCATACGCACCTTTGATTTTAAAAAAGAACTCGTTCATATATGCAATGAGCATAAAAAAAATCCTTTAAATAAAATCTTACAAATTAATGTAGCCAAAGGCATTGAGCCCATACAAAGTCAAGACGAAGCTTTGATTTTGCTCTATAAAGAAAAAACAAAAGATTATACCATAGATGAAAAACGCTCAGGCATTATAGCAGTGGACGAAAATGAAGCTGTATTAAAGCATAATAAATTCAGACAGGGCAAAGAAGGGAGAGATTTAAATTTACACACCTTAAAAGTTATAGATGCTAATAAAAATAAGGTTAATTTTACTTGCTCTTCAGCATTTAAAGCTGTAGAGCATGAAGATTATACAGAATATTTAGCACTAAAAAAAGGTTATATAATCGAAAATCAAAACAGATTTGATATTGCAACCTTGCTTGAATTTAACAATAAAGTTGATTTTAAAAATATAGGCGTAATTCGTGCAGGATTGGATAAAAATGTAAAAATAAATATTAAATTTATATCCGATATGCAAGATGCTGTTAATTCAGGCGTAGGAATAGAATGTGAAGAACTCAATATCGCAGGAAGCGTTGGAAGCAATACAAATTTAAAAGCCGCAAGAATGAGGGTTGAAGGTACCACTCATACAAAAGCTAAAATTTATGCCCAAGAAGCCTATATCAAAACACATCGCGGTTTTGCTCAAGCAGAAAAGTTAAATATAGATCTCTTAGAAGGTGGCAATGTAAAGGCTAAAGAAGTAAGGATTAAAAAAAGTCTAGGCGGAACAATAGAGGCAGATAAAATTTTCATAGAACAACTAGAAAGCAATAATTCGTGTATTTTTTACAATAATGTTGTCATAGAACGCTTTGAGGGTGAAAATAATAAATTTCATATTCAAATAAAAACATTAGACAAAGACTACAATCAAGAGCTTTTAAAAATAAAGAATGAAATTTCATCTCTTCACCATAAGATAAATAAGCTCAAACAATATATTTTATCAAATAAAAACAATGTTTTAGAAATAGAAAAAAAAGTCTTAGAGCTTGAGAATCAAGGACAGAATACACCAAGTCAATATAAAAAATTTTTAAAAGATTTTTCTATACAAAATGCAAATTTAAACAAGCTCCAAAATCAGGAAAAAGAACTTTTAGCATATAGAAAAAAAATTCATGAAGAACTTTTAGTACTTGAAGAAGATTTATTTAAGGCTAAATTTATCAACAAAAGCGGTAAATGGAGTGATATGAATGAAATTAGATTTTCACTTTTAGAACCCAAAGGAGATATTTTTTATTCTTCTTCTACTAAAGAAAATGCAAAATTCATAGCTTTGAAAAAAATCATACAAAATAATCAAGAGTATATAGAAATTGATAAAAAAGCTAATTACGAAGAAAAGGACATTGAATGGTTGTTGCCATCGAAGGAATAATCACAAAAAAAGAACCCACTTTTGCCGTTATTAAATGTGCTAGTGGCTTAAGTTATGGGGTTTTTATCTCACTTTTTTGCGCTGCTAAGCTTGAAACTCATCAAAAATATGAGCTTTTCATCACTCAAATCATCAAAGAGGATTCCAATAAATTCTATGGTTTCTTAGACAAAGATGAGCAAAAAATGTTTGAAATGCTTTTAAAAGTAAATGGAGTGGGCGCAAGTACTGCGATGGCTATATGCTCGAGTTTGGATGTAAATTCTTTTTATAAAGCTTTAAATTTGGGGGATGAAAGCGTACTTAAAAAAGTTCCAGGTATCGGCCCAAAAAGCGCCAAACGCATTATTGTAGAACTTGGAGATGCCAAAGTGCAACTCGAAAGTGTAAGCGATGACAAAAGCGAAGCTTTAGCTGCCTTGCTTTCTTTGGGATTTAAACAGGATAAAATATTAAGTGTTTTAAGCACTTGTAACGGAAAAGACACAAGCGAACTTATCAAAGAAGCACTAAAAAAACTAGCATAAGGAAAAATAATGAAATTAGCGATACTTTTTGGAGGAAATTCTTACGAACATGAGATCAGCATTGTAAGTGCTGTGGTATTAAAAAAAGTGATAAATACGGATTTAATATTTATTTTTTGCGATGAAAAGAGAAAATTTTATTTAATTCCTAGTGAAAAAATGAATTCTAAAACCTTTAGCAGTGGCGCTTATCAAAAAGAAAAAGAGCTATTCTTAAGACAAAAGGCTTTTTGTTTTAAAAGCTTGTGGAGCGAAAAAAGCTTAGAATTAGATTGCGTGATCAACCTCATCCATGGAAGAGATGGAGAAGACGGAAAGATAGCTTCTTTGCTTGAATTTTTTGATATCAAATTCATAGGTCCTAGGGTTGAAGCAAGTGTTTTATCTTTCAATAAAGAGTTCACAAAACTTTACGCACAAAGCGTTGGGGTTAAAACTCTAGATTATCAAATGCTTAGAAAAAATCAAAAACAAGATTTTACAGCTCATTTTCCTTGCATTTTAAAGCCTGCGCGACTTGGAAGCAGTATAGGTATCAGCATAGCTAAAAATGAAAAGGAATTGGATTATGCTAAGGATGTGGGTTTTGAGTTTGATACTGATATTTTGGTAGAGGATTTTAAAAGTGACATCAAAGAGTACAATCTTGCAGGATGTATGATCAAAGATGAATTTATCTTTTCAATCATCGAAGAACCAAAGAAAAAAGAATTTTTGGATTTTGAGCAAAAATATCTTAGTTTTTCAGGCCATAACGAACTTATCGAAGCTGATTTGAGCGAAGAATTAAAGCAAAAGCTTAAAGATAATTTTGCCAAAATTTACAATCCTTTATTTAAAGGTGCTTTAATCCGTTGTGATTTTTTCATCCTAGATAATGAAGTTTATCTGAATGAAATCAATCCAAATCCAGGCTCTTTAGCAAATTATCTTTTCAAAGATTTTAACAAAATTATAGAGCAACTTGCTCTAAGTATAGAAAGCGAAAAGAAGATTAAAATCACTTATGATTTTTTGCATTCTATTAATGGACAAAAAGGCAAATTATAAAGCTTTAAGAGAAAGTATGTTAAATTTTACATAAAATTTTATGTATTTTAGGAAAATTTATGCTTTCTTTTAAACAAGATGAAATCTATACCGCCACAGAAGTTGTGCGAAACTTTAGCCCTTTGATCGAAAAACTAAAAAAAAGCGAATCGGGCAAAATGGTCATCTTAAAAAACAATAAATTTGAGGCCGTTTTGCTCAGTATGAAAGAATTTGAACGCTTGCAAAATGCTATGCAACTCTTAGAAAATATTTACAAAAACCAAAAGGTTTAAGATGGCGCTTGTAAATGTGATTTATAATAATGATACTTATGAATTAAGTTATGAAATTTTAAATCAAGATAAGAAAAAATCTTTACTCATATTGCATGGATGGGGTGCAAATAAGGAGCTTATGAAGCAAGCTTTTTCTAAAAATTTAAATGATTTTTGTCAAATTTATCTAGATTTACCTGGTTTTGGAAATTCAAGCGCGCCAAAAAGTCTTTATAGTCAAGATTATGTAAATATCATAAAAGAATTTTTAAAAGAAAAAAAACTTGATATTGATATTTTTCTAGGACATTCTTTTGGTGGAAAAATAGCTGCTTTACTTGTTTTGGATTTTCAAAAAGCTCAACTTGTTTTACTTTCAAATTCAGGCATACTTGCAAAAAAATCTTTTAAAGTACGTTTTAAAATCACGCTGTTTAAATTTCTTAAAAAATTAGGTTTGGGTAGATTTTATCGTTATTTTGCAAGCAAAGATGGAGCAAACTTAAATCCTTTAATGTATCAAACTTTTAAAAATGTAGTAGATGAAGATCTTAGTCAAACTTTTGCCAAAATCGATAACAAAAGCCTTATTTTTTGGGGAATTGAGGATAAAGCTACCCCTTTAAAAAGTGGAGAAACAATGCACAAACTTATCAAAACTAGCGAATTTTATCCTCTAGAAGGGGATCATTTTTTCTTTTTAAAACATTCTTTACTTATAGCCAATAAAATCAAGGAAAGTCAATGCTAACCAATACACTTTATTTTCTCAATTCTTTATTTTTTAATTTTTGTGTAGCTTTTTATCTCATGAGTGCTTTGCAATGGTATTCTTATAAATTTAAACGCGTATTTTTTCACTATCATAGACCTTTGTGGCATTTGTATTTTTTATTTTTGCCTTATTTTTTCTTTTTAGCTTTTCCTTTGTACTCTTTAGCATATTTTGCATTTATTCATACTCCGATTTTGTATTTTTGGAACAAAAGCATAGATAAAAAACTCGTCTTTACAAGTAAGGTTAAATGGTTTTTTGTTTTCGTATTTATTTACAATACCCTTTTTGCCATACTTGCTTTGCGTTTTTCTTTTCTTTTTAATCTTTTTGCCCTACCCTTTGCTCTTATAAGTCTTAAAATCTTTGAGTTGTTTAGCAATTTATATTTTAAAAATAAAGCCAAAGCCAAACTTCAAAACAATCCACAACTAAAAATTATACTCATTACTGCAAGTTTTGGAAAAACAAGTATTAAAAATTTCCTCTACGAGCTTTTAAAAGATGATTTTAAAACCTACAAAACTCCTCGATCTGTAAACACCCTACTTGGTATTATTGCAGATATCAATACAAATTTAAGCGATGATACACAAATTTACATAGCAGAAGCAGGAGCCAGAGTAAAAGGCGATATTGATGTTATAACGCGTTTTTTAGAGCCTCAAATTTGCATTGTAGGAGAGATAGGAAATGCGCATTTGGAGTATTTTAAAAATATAGAAAATACGCGAAACACTAAACTTGAAGCTTTAAATTCCAAAAGATTAGAAAAAGCTTTTTTGCATACTAGCACTCAAAAAAGCGAAGATGAGCTTATCTTACTTTACGATGATAAATTACAAGACATTCAAGCAAGTCTTCAAGGTTTGGAATTTAAAATCAATTTAGAAAATAAAACACATGAATTTAAAAGCCAAATTTTAGGGGATTTTAACGCTCAAAATCTTTGTGCTTGCATACTTTGTGCAAAATATCTAGGTGTAAAAATAGAAAAAATTCAAAAGCAAGTTTTAAAAATCAATTCAGTAGAACATCGTTTGCAAATCATCTCTAAAGAGCCTAAATTCATCATTGATGATGGCTTTAATGGAAACTATAAAGGCATGAGTGCAAGCTACAAGCTTTGTAAAAGTTATAAAGGACGCAAGGTTTTAGTAAGCCCTGGTATAGTAGAAGTAGATAAAGATGAAAATATAAAATTAGCCAAAATCATTAATGAATGCTTTGATCTTGCTATCATTACAGCACAAGTAAATGCTGATATCTTTAAAAAAGAACTTAAAATAAAAACCATTGTGCTTAAAGAAAAAGCAGATCTTGTAAAAGTTTTAGCAAAAGAAACCCAACAAGGTGATTTAATACTTTTTTCTAATGATGCGCCTAGTTTTATGTAATTTATCCCATAGATACTTCAAAGGTAAAGATATTTAAGTATTTTTACCTTTAATTTTATTGTTTTTATACAAAAATTATTTATTCACAATCTTAAATCATCTTCTATTTTATAATTAGAATTTTGTGATAAAATTCATGCCTTATTTACAAAAAGTTTTTCATAAATTTAGGAGTAAATTATATGCAAAAAAATTCTTTTTTACAAATCCATGGGCTTGTACCCTTTTTACTTGTAGCTTTTATCAATGCTTTTGTAGATTTAGGGCATAAAATCATCATTCAAAATACTATTTATAAAGTTTATGAAGGTAGCACGCAGCTTCTTTTAACAGCTCTTGTGAACGCTCTTATCCTTCTACCTTTTATCCTAATGCTTTCGCCATCGGGATTTTTAGCAGATAAATATCCAAAAAATCTTATCATGAAACTCTCAGCGGCTTTTAGCGTTATACTTACAATTATCATTTGTATAAGTTATTATAATGGGGCTTTTTGGACAGCTTTTGTACTCACTTTCATCATGGGAATTCAAGCAGCACTTTATTCTCCTAGCAAATACGGCTTTATTAAAGAATTGGTCGGAAAAGATTTACTTGCGATGGGAAATGGTGCAGTTAATGCAGTAAGTATTGTGGCTATACTGGCTGGAATGAGCCTTTTTTCTTTAAGTTTTGAAAGCTTATATGATGCAAATCATAGCAGCTCGGAAGAGGTTTTAAAACAAGTCGCGCCTTTGGGATTTTTACTTATACTTTTTTCTCTTATAGAGCTTTACTTGGCATGGCGTTTACCTAAGCTTAAAGAGGAGATAAAAGAGTTAAAATTTGATTCCAAACGCTATTTGAGCGGAAAATTGCTGATGAGTAATTTAAAGCTTATTTTTGAAAATAAAGTAATTTGGCTTTGTATCGTTGGAATTTCGATATTTTGGGCGATTTCGCAATTATATCTTGTGAGTTTTCCCGTATTTAGCAAAAATGAACTTTTTGTTGAAAATACTTTTTTTGTGCAAGTTTCTTTAGGATTTTCAGGGATTGGGGTAGTTTTAGGCTCCTTAATAGCAGGCAGATTTTCTAAAAATTATATCGAGCTTGGACTCATTCCTTTTGGAGCTTTGGGTGTGTTTTTAATGGCTTTAATTATGCCCTATTTTACAAGCTTGATTACATATAGTTTTATCTTTTTCATCTTTGGTTTTTGTGGTGCATTGTTTATCATACCTTTAAATTCTCTTATACAATTTCATGCAAAAGAAAATGAGCTGGGCAAAATTTTAGCAGGAAATAACTTCGTGCAAAATATCGCAATGCTTACTTTTCTTCTTTTAGCAACTTTATTTGCAAATTTAGAAATCAATGTGATTTATTTATTTTACTTCATCACTCTTGTTGCTTTTTTGGGTGCGATTTATGTAGTCTTTAAGCTCCCTTTTTCTTTAGTAAGAATGCTTTTAAGTATAGCATTTTTAGGGCGTTATCGTTTACTTGTAGAAGGCTTTAAAAATATCCCTGAAAAAGGCGGTGCTTTGCTTTTGGGCAATCATATTTCTTTTATTGATTGGGCTATAGTGCAAATGGCAATCCCTAGAAAAATTTATTTTGTCATGGAGCGAAGTATTTATTCTAAATGGTATATTAAAATTTTTCTTGATAAATTTGGTGTCATTCCTGTTTCAAGTGCAGCAAGCAAGGCTAGTTTAGAGCTTATTGCAGAGCGTATTAAACAAGGAGATTTAGTTTGTCTTTTTCCTGAAGGTGTGCTTTCAAGACATGGACAACTCAATGAATTTAAAGGCGGATTTGAACATGTTTGCTCAAATTTAGAAGAAGATGATGGGGTGATTTTACCTTTTTATATACGCGGACTTTGGGGTAGCACTTTTTCAAGAAGCGATGAAGAATTTTCAGCTAGAAATCGCACGCTAAGCAAAAGAAATATCGCTATAGCTTTTGGTGCCCCTATGCCTTTACACTCTAAAAAAGAAGAAGTAAAGGCTAAAGTTTTTGAACTTTCTTTTATGGCTTGGAAATCTCAATGCGAAGCAATGCATACCATAGCAAGAGCTTTTATTACTAGCGCTAAAAGAAATCTTGGTAATATAGCTATAATCGATTCTATAGCGGGGGCGATTAGCTATAGAAAATTATTGAGCCTTAGTTTTATTTTAAGCACCCTTATAAAAGAAAATTCAAAAAAAATCAATAACAATTTTGAACGCGGATCTTATGCGCCCAAAGAAGAATGCGTAGGAATTTTACTCCCTGCTTCTTTTGCTAGCTCTTTGCTGAATTTAAGTGTCTTATTTGCGCAAAAAGTTGTAGTAAATTTAAATTTTACTGCAGGAGAAAAAGCCTTGCAAGCAGCAGTAAAAAGTGCTCAAATTTCACAAATTTATACTTCTAAGAAATTCTTAGAAAAACTAGAAAGCAAAGGTATTTCTCTAAATTTTGGCGAAGGAGTATATCTTATCTACATGGAAGACGTAGTCGAAATCTTTAAAAAACAAAAAAGTAAAATTTTAGCAATGATGGTGACTGTTAGTATTTTACCTAGCTTTATATTAAAAGCGATCTTTGCTCCTTCTAAAAACAATCTCGCCATAGCGGCTATTCTTTTTAGTAGTGGTAGCGAAGGCACCCCAAAAGGCGTAATGCTAAATAACCGCAATATCTTAAGCAATATCGCTCAAATTTCAGATGTACTTTGCACAAGAAACAATGATGCAATACTTTCATCCTTGCCCCCTTTTCATGCTTTTGGGTTAACTGTGACTACATTTTTACCTTTACTTGAAAGCATTAAAAGTATCACTTTTGCTGATCCAACTGATGCTTTGGGTGTAGCAAAAGCTGTAGCCAAAAACAATGTTACAATAATGTGCGGAACCTCAACTTTCTTAGGAATTTACGCTAGAAATAAAAAGCTTGATGCCATTATGTTTGAAAGTTTAAGAGTGGTTGTTTCAGGAGCCGAAAAGCTTAAAAATGAAGTCAGATCCGCTTTTGAAACGAAATTTAAAAAGACTATTTTTGAAGGTTATGGAGCAACTGAAACCACTCCTGTTGCAAGCGTAAATTTGCCTAATCGCTTTGATGCGGATTATTGGATAGTTCACCGCGCAAACAAAGAAGGAAGTGTGGGTATGCCTCTACCTGGAACTGCTGTTCGTATTGTTGATCCTAATACTTATGAAACTTTAAAAACAAATGAAGATGGACTGATACTCATAGGTGGACACCAAGTCATGGTAGGATATCTTAATAATAAAGAAAAAACCGATGAAGTCATCAAAGAAATCGATGGTATAAGATGGTATAACACCGGCGATAAAGGACATTTAGATGAAGATGGATTTTTATATATTGTAGATCGTTATTCGCGCTTTGCAAAAATCGGTGGAGAGATGATATCTTTAGGCGCTTTAGAAGAAGAAATTGCTAAATTTATCGATACAGATATAGTAAAATTTTGTGCTGTGGCCCTAGAAGATGAGAAAAAAGGTGAGCAAGTTGCCCTGCTTGTAGAATGTAATGATGAATTTTTTGAAGGTGTTTGCGAAGCTATAAAAAGCTCAAATATGCCTGCTATTTTTAAGCCGAGTCGCTACTTAAAAGTAGAAAAGATTCCACTTTTAGGCTCTGGAAAAGTGGACTTAAAAGGTGTCAAAGAACTAGCAAAAAGTTTGATTTAAAATAAAAAATACTTTTAGCAAAGAGATGATACTCTTTGCTTTTTTTAATTTTCTTATCATTACTTTATTACTTAAAAATTTACACCAAAATCCAAACTAAAATCGGCATAGAAATAAAAGCAAAAAGCACTCCAAAAGCCACAGAGCTTACAGCTAGATTGCTATCTAATTTAGCCTTCATCACCATAGCTCCCGCTAAAGTCATAGTGGGCGTAGCGCTTTCTATGATAGCAACTATGGTCGAGGTTTTCATTTCAAAACCAAAAATCTTTAAGAAAAACATAAAAATTAAAGGCGCTAAAATCATTTTAGCTAAAATCACAAGAATGGTAGGCTTATAAGCGGTTTTAACCGCCATAAATCCAAGTCCCAAACCTATAGCAAAAAGTGCTACTGGAGTAGCTGCACCGCCAAATAAACGAATGGGGGAGAAAATAAATTCAGGCAAGGATATTAATTTACACAAAAAACCCAACAGTAAAGCCAAAAAAGGCGGGAAAGAAAGAATTTTTTTAATATTTGCCATCAGGCTTACTTTTTCTCCACTTCCCAAAGAAAGGATGAAAGGTCCTATAAGAGAAATGGGCAAAGTAGTAGCTAAAGCATCATAAAGTATTACTTCTGCACCCAATTGTGCATTAGCAAAAATACCTTCAATGATAGGCATGCCCACAAAAATAGTATTTCCAAAACAAGAAAGTAAAAACATACTCACTAAAGTTACTTTGGAAAATTTAAAGATAAAACCTAAAAATACAACTACAAAAGCAGCAAGAGCACAACTAAAAAATCCTATAAGTATCAAAACAACTAAAGAAAAGTCAAAATTTAAATGATAAGCTTTATCGAAAATCAAACAAGGCAAAGCAAAAACGATAGCAAAATCCAAAAAGGTTCTTGCTTGCTTTTGCTTTAATATCCCTACCCTTTTGGCAAAATATCCGCCCGCAAGCAAGATAAAAATCGTAAACAAAGGAGTAAAAATAAACATACTTTATATCCTCTTCTTGTTTTATTACTTATAAAGGTAATTTTAAAAATGGAAAAAATTATATTCTTTATAATTAAAAGAAAACTTAAAATATTTTAAGTTTTATGTTTTTATATGAAAATATAAAACTTGTTTATCTAAAAATACTCAATTTTTATTAAAATACTATGGTTTTATTTTTGTGTATAAAAATTCTATCGTCAAAAACCAAATCAAGGGCTTTTGAAAGTACATTTTTTTCTACATTGCGTCCGGCTTGCTGCATATCTTGCCAGGTATATTCATGACTTACAGGTAAAACTGCTTGAGTGATAATCGGTCCTTCATCAAGATTGTTATTAACAAAATGCGCCGTAGCTCCAATAATCTTCACCCCGCGCTCAAAAGCTTGCTTGTAAGGATTTGCTCCTATAAATGCAGGCAAGAAAGAATGATGGATATTGACTATCTTTCCTTCAAAATGTTTGACAAAATCAGGGGATAAAATTCTCATATATTTTGCCAAAACCAAATAATCAAATCGATACTCTTTCAAGCATTCTAAAACTTGTTTTTCTTGTTCTTTGCGTTCTAAATTTTCTGCACTGATGTGATGATAAGGGATTTCAAATTTCTCCACTAAGTTTTTAAGAGTGCCGTGATTAGAAATCACGGCTTTGATATTGGCCTCAAGCTCATTACTATAATGCTTAATCAATAAATCTCCCAAACAATGGCTTTCTTTGGTAGCAAAAACAATAATATCTTTCTTTCTTTTTTCACAAAGCTCTATATAAGCTTCTTCACCCAACATCGCCTCAAGTGTTCCAACAAAGGCTTTTTTATCAAACTCACCCTCTAAAATAGCACGAAAGAAAAACATTTCTTCGCCTACAAATTCATCATTTTTTACTATATTAATATGATATTTGAAAATCACATCAGAAATGCGATAAATCAATCCTTTTTGATCCTTGGTGCAAATTTTTAATACAGAAATCATTTAATTTAACCTTTTAATATATTCATACAATTCATTTTCTCTTGCTTCTTTGAGCTTTAAACCTAACATTTTACCATAAATTCCAGCTTCGATAAAATCTTTTGCTAAAATACTTGTTTTAAATTTATTCTCATAGAGTTTGAATTTTTTAGCCCGCTTTATGCGCTCTTCATCCCAAAGCCCAAGCCATTCCTTTAAAGGCATATCCAAAGCAATGCTTGCCAAATCAAAATCGCTCATTTTATCAAGGTAAAAGGCTTGATTTGCCTTTTTGAAATACTCTTTTTTTATTTTGCTTGTTTTAAAAAATTCTTCTTTATTTAAATTAAAAAAATTTAAATACAAATACAAAAATAAAGCATCATCTTTAACCACTTCTCTGCTTTTTCTAAGCAGAGTTTGAAATTCTGTGCTCTTAAAAGCACTATCAAAACCAAAAATTTCTTTTTCTATATTAAGTTCTTGTAAATATTTATAACCCACTTCAAGTTTGGAGCTTTTAAAAAATTTATAAAGCTCAGCATTGATCCTATCTCTGCTAAGTTCTTTTATATTCATGCTTTGCATTAATTTTAAGCTTTCATCTGCTATTTTAAAATCAAATCTTGAAGCAAAAGCCACTGCTCTTAAAATTCTTAAACTGTCCTCTTGAAAACTTGTTAGATCAATATGCCTTAAAATGCCCTGCTTTAGATCTTTTAACCCTCCATAAAAGTCTAAAAATTCATCATTAAAAAGATTGATCATCATAGAATTTATAGTAAAATCGCGTCTTTTGGCACCTAATTTTTCATCATTGCAAATTTGCACCTCAAAACCCGTATGTCCATAACCTGTTTTGTTTTCAGTCCTAGCAAGAGCAAAATCAAAATTTTTAAATTTGTATACAAAAAAACTTTTTCCAAAACCCTGTGCACCTAGTTTTTTCATCATTGTTTCAAAATCACTAGGACTTACATCGTAAAGTTCTATATCGTAATCATAAATTTCAAGACCTAAAAATAAATCCCTTACACTCCCACCAACCAAATAAGCTCTTTGAGTATAGGGGCTTAAAAAATCAATGACAAATTTTAAATCTGCATTATTTTTTAAGCTTATCTTCAATGTTTGCAAGTAAAAACTCTAAAAAATTAATAGTTAATTGAAGCCTGTGTTCAAGATTTTCCTCTTTAACACTGTTTAAACCCTCGAAAAGGACTAAAATTCTTTCTCTTAGGTGTTTTAAAAATATATCCTCGTTAAGAGTTTGCACTTCTGCTATGATATTAGGGTTTAAAATTTCACTTTGCAAAATAGCTTCTTCTTTAACCGGTTCTTTATTTTCTTGATTTAATTCATTTAAATTTTTAATCTCTTCTTGAATTTTTTGCTCTTCTTCAAATTTCGCCATAGAAATTTTATCTTCTAATTTTTGCTCCACAATAGGCTCTTCCTTAAGCTCAACCGTAGGCATATCCTCTTGAATTTGAGTCTTTCTAAGCTCTTCTTGTTCTTTTAGAATTTCACTTTGCCTTCTTTGTTCTTCCATGATAGAGCTAACTTCACTGATAGTTTTCTTTGCTAAATCTTCTAAATTCATATTTTTATCAACCACCTTTTAAATTCATTGATCTCTTCATCGCTTTTCATATTTATAAAAAAATCAAGCATTTGAGTATTTAAATCCTGATGCTTCGAACGAAACCCACTAAGACGACGCACTGCATCAATTGCATTTTGGTTATTAGGATCTTCTTTTAAAATATTTTTATAAATCTCTAAAGCTTCATCTTTAAGTCCTTGAGCTTCATAAATAGAAGCTTCTGTAACCGTGTTTTTCATTATCTTTCCTAATATTTTTTTTAATTTTAGCAAAAAGCATTTTAAGTTAAACTTTATATAATATGCTAAGAGCCATCACAAAGATAAATAAAGCGCTGATTTTATTGATCTTATCTAAATGCTTATTCATAAAGATCTTAAATATACTCCCTCCTAAGGCATAAAGACTTAAAGAGCAAAATTCTATCAATAAAATAATCAAAAGCAAAACACTTACACTCACATGAAATTTTAAAAAAGAAGGCAAGATGGAAAACATAAAAATCCATGCTTTTGGATTAGAAGAAGAGGCTATGAAGCCTTGGAGAATAAGAGAAATTTTTTTCTTATAGATGATTTTTTCTTGAGTAATTTGACTTTTTGATTTAAACAATACAAAAGCGATATATAAAAGATATAAAGCACCCGCTATTTGAAAGAATTTAAACAAATTTTCATACCGCAAAATAAACTCTATCCCCAAAGCACAACATAAAACCACCAATGCCAATCCCACAAGCTCGCCAAATATCATCCATAAAGTATTTTTATATCCCAAAGAAAGCCCCAAGGAAAAAGCCAAACTCATACATAATCCTGGAAGTAAAGAAACAGAAACAAAAGTTAAGATAAATAAAGTATAGTCCATCAAAATAACCTTAGGACAAGCATATAAAAAACAGTTCCTAAAATAATACTAAGAAGTACATTTTTAAAAAGTATATGTATTAAAAATACCAAAACACAAGAAACAATAAAATCAATCCCATAAGGATAAGGATAAAAATCCACCTCATAAAAAGTATAAAAAAATAAAATAATGATAATAACCAAAGGCATATTGTGTTGCACAAAAAGCAAGTGATGGTTTTCTTTTTTATTTTTAAATAAAATAAAAGCCAAAACTCGAGTTAAATAAGTCGCCAAAGAAGCCGCTAAAATCGCATATAAGATATTTTTATCTAACATATTTTTTTCCAAAAATTAAAATCATCAAAGCAGTAAAAATACAAAAAGCCAACATGTAAGGTTTGTCTATACAAAATAAAGCAAAGAGTGCTATAAAAGAAGAATAAAGTAAAATTTTTAAATTAGGATTTTGTTTATAAAGCTCATAGGCTAGCACAACAAAAAGAGCATTTAAGCTAAATTCTACACCCGAATAATCAATATTCAATCCTTGCTTAAAATAATAACCCAAAACAGAACCCAATATCCAATAAATATGATTTAATAAACAAACTTCAAACATAATAAGCGATCTTTGCGTACGATTAAGATTTTTAATCTTCTCTTTAATAGAGCTTAAAAGAGCAAAGCTCTCATCTGTTAAAGCAAAGATAACATAATGTCTTAAAAAATTAATAGCTTTTAATTCTTTTAAAAGCGATAAAGTGTAGAAAAAATGGCGAAAATTTAACAAAAATAAAGTGGAAAAAATCATCAAAAAAGAAGCGTTTTGCGCTACTAAAGCTACTAAAAGAAATTGCCCAGCGCCTGCATAAACAACAACAGAGCTAAGCAAAATTTCAAACAAGGAAAAATCTTTACTAGCAGCCAAAATTCCAAAAGCAGCGCCTAAAGGGATATAACCCATCAAAACAGGGATGGTAAGAAGAAAAAGTTCTTTTTGCTTCATTTCTTCTCTTTGAATAAATGTTTTAGATACTCTTCTCTTTGTTTGTCTAAATTCGGTTCGGTTTTATGAATTTTCTGTTCTTCCTTTATCTTAGCATTTTCATCATTAAAATACAGATAATCAATGCCAAAAATAACAGCCACAATCACAAGTAAGGGGATTAAAAAAACCATTTAAAAAGCTTTAGTTAAGAAATTTGATTATAAATACTACCATAATAGCGGATATTTTCAGCATTTTCATTTTTTTCTATGGTTTGTATCGCTCCGCTATTTATAGCTTTTTGAATATCTTCATCTAAATCTTGATAAGAAAAAACCATGTTTATACTGATGATATGAGGTAGTTTTTCAAGCATTTTATAAGACTGGAGTTCTTTTTCTAAACTTTCACTTTCAATTATAACGATAATTTTTTCATTTTCGCACAGCTCTACTGAACATGATGGAATTTTTAAAATTTCTTTTTTTAATTCTTCTATGTGCTGTACTTTTGCTACAATCAAAACACTAGAAAGATTCATCCAAACTCCTAAATACAATTTTATCCCCAAAACCTGAGATGATCAACTCTCTTTCGTTGATAAAAATGATAATTTCACTCATTAAATTTTCATCCTTGAAAATTTTAACAGTTTTTAAAGTATTCGTATCAAAAACTTCATTTAAACCCGCTTCATTATCACTATATGCAGCCAATTTTCCACTAGGGCTTAAAGCACAAGTATAAATTAAAAAATCCTTTTGTAAAAAAGATTGCTCTTCATTTTTTACCAAGCCTACACGCCTATCCGTGCCACAACTCAAAACAGTGTTATTTTTAAAGTCAACCTGATAGATATTATCTTTGTGCATTTTATCATAGTTTTTCAACATTTTCCAATTTTTTAAATCAAAAAGCTCTACTTCTCCACTTTCAAAGCCTGCCACAAGCTTAGTTTTTTCTTCATTTAAAGCCGCATCATTTAAACTAGAATGAGAGAATTTAAACTGATTTATACGCTTTAAGTTTTTATTGATTAATTCTATTTTAGAACCCAACAAAACCAAAAGATAGGTATTTTCATCTATAAAAAAAGCTTCCTTAACACTACTTTCTTGAAGTGTTTGAATTTGAAGATTTTTATCATAAAGGCTCAAATTTTTTGCCCCAAAATCTCCTTCGCTAAGCACCAAAAGAGACTTCTTATAAACATCAATGCTATAAATTCTAGCAAAATCACCCTCATAGTAATTTTTAACTTTGGGCAAAGATAAGAGCTTTTTTAAACTTTTATCTTTTAGATTATATTCATAAATTTCACCCTTATCAGTGCCCATAAATAGCTCCTGCTGATCAAGCTTTAAAGCTGTAATGTTTGAATTAAGCTTTAACTCATAAGCAGGAGATAAAACATATAAAAAGCTTAAAATGAAAAGAATTTTTTTCATTATTTTACTCAACGCCCTCATTAATCACATCGATTAAATTAGAACGACTTTTCAAACCTTCATTTTTAAATTCAGCTTTAAAACTGTTTCCAACCAAAGGCTTTGCATCACTTTGTGGAACATGACATTGGGTACAATTAAAACGCGAATCGCTGATCTCATCTCCTGTAGTTTTATTATGTCTAAAATCATAATAATGACTCGCAGGAAGAGGAGTTGCACCAACATCAGCAGCAATTGCCTTATCATGACAACTAAGGCAAGTATTGTTATCTTTAGTGATAGGCAACATATCCTCAATAGCATGCGAAATAAGCGGTGGAGCATTTTCAAAAGAACGCTCAAAACGGATGGATTCACCTGGTTGCAAAGTAGTAAAATTGGCATCAACTAAAGCTACCTTATTTTCATTTTCTAAGCTTGCTTTTCTAAGTCCAATTTGCTCTGAACTTACCCCATTATTAAATGCGCAAGCGGCTAAAAACACTGTAGCAACACTTGCTAATAAAACCATTTTCTTTTTCATTATTTTTTCCTTAAATCAAGTATATTAAAATTTAAAGCATCATCATTACACACTTCTACACAGCGTCCACATCTTATACATTCACCCGAATTTACGCTCGTACTTTCTTTAGCTATCATCCAAAGAACTTGTTTTTCAGGACAAATTCCAATACACTTATAACACTTAGTGCATTTTTGATGATTATGTTTGATTTTTAAAAGCGCAAAACGAGAAATGAGAGCATAAAAAGCCCCCAAAGGACACAAATGTGAGCATATTGCTCTAGGACTTAAAAAAGCATCTATACAAAAAAGTATAAAAGCTAGAAATATCCAAGAAGTGGTGCCAAAAATAATCCCCCTATGTATAACCCCTATATAAGATATACTTTCAAATACAGGTAAAGATAATACAAAAGAAAGAATTAAACTCAAAGCCAAAATATAATATCTTAAGTTTTTACTTAAGATTAAAACCTTACTCTGTTTAAAAGCCATTTTAGAACGAACAAAGGCAGCAAAATCAGTAATTAAATTTACAGGACATACCCAAGCACAAAAAGCACGACCTAAAAAAATTCCATAAAGAAGCAGAACAATCAAAGCCCCCATAAGAGCCATTAAATCCACACTAAAACTTGCTAGATAAATTTGAATCACTGCAAAGGGATCGCTTAAAGGCAAAGTATTAAAAAGCTTAGAGGAACTTAAATTTCCTTTTAAAATAAAATCTGTAGCCTTAAAACTAAAAAGGGCTAAAATTCCGATTTGAATAATGCGTCTAGCGATTAAATACCTCATCAAAATTCCCCCTCATTTAAATAATTTGTTGCCTTTTTAGCATCAAAATATTTAGAAGTATCCGCATCTTTTATACGACCTTCATCCTCTTGATCCCAACCCTTTACATAATGCGAACCAGCTTTACCCAACACATACTCGCGCGGTAAAACACGAATAGCAGGTTTTTCTGTAATGCATGCAAGCTCACAAAGTCCACAGCCTACACACACTTCATGATCAACACTAGGCAATAAAAAAGCATGTTTAGCGGTGCGTTCATTGCGTTTAAGTTCAAGTTTTAAAGCTCTATCTATCAAAGGACAAGCCCTATAACAAGCATCGCACTGAATTCCCCAATGTGCCACACAAGAAGCACTGTCTACGATTGCAATACCCATTTTTAAAGATTCTATACCCTGCTCTAAATGTTTTTTATCCAAAGCATCGGTTGGACACTCCCTAATACATGGTATGTCCTTACAAAGATAACAAGGAATTTCTCTAGCCTTAAAAAAAGGAGTTCCATTTTTTGCACTATCTAGCAAAGTAGCAAGTTTTAAAGTATCGTATGGACAGGCTTTTACGCACAATCCACAACGAATACATTTACTTAAAAATCTTGCTTCATCTTCAGCACCTGGTGGCCTCAAGGCGTAATCATCATCAGCCTTTAGGCTTAAATTTGCCAAAAATCCACCCGCAGTGCAAAGACACAAACCCTTAAAAGCACTAGCAAAAAATTCTCTTCTATCTTTCATCAAGTCAAACCTTAGTCTTAAGCTTTATAGATTTTTACCGCACATTTTTTAAAGTCAGTTTGTTTAGAAAGTGGGCAAGTTGCATCCAAAGTAACTTTATTGATATAAACATTCTCATCAAACCAAGGTACATAAACAAGCCCTACAGGTGGTTTATTTCTACCACGCATATCCACTCTTGCTTTTACCTTACCACGACGCGATTCTACCCAAACCAAATCTCCTTGATTTAAACCTAATTTTTCGCCATCTTTTTCACTCATATAACAAAGTGCTTCTGGAACAGCACGGTAAAGTTCTGGTACACGCATAGTCATAGTTCCACTGTGCCAATGCTCCAAAACCCTTCCGGTTGCAAGCCAAAATGGATATTCTTCACTTGGTCTTTCAGGTGCTTTCATAAATGGTCTAAAGAAAATTTTAGCCTTGTTTTTAATACTATGCTCTTTTTCATCCTTAGGAGCTACTAAATCCCCATTGGTAAGCATTTTGTTAAATTCACCATAGAAAGCAAAGTCTGAATTTGGAGCTGCTTTTTTAGCATAATAATCAAATTTAGTATTAAATCTCCATTGTGTTTCTTTGCCATTTACCACTGGCCATCTTAAACCTCTTACTTGATGATAAGTGTTAAAATCAGCCAAATCATGACCATGGCCTAAGCCGAATTTACGATACTCTTCCCAAAGATATTTTTGAACGAAAAAGCCATATCCTTTAAATTCTTTTCCATCACTACCTTGGATTTTTCTTTCATCGCCCTTAACTTCGCTATTGTCAAAATCTTTCATAACAGCATCATCTAAAGTAAAGCTTTTTGCTTCTTTATTAGCAAATAAAACATCAAAAAGTGTATCATCCTCGCTATAACCCATAGCTTTTGCTTCTTCTAATACACTTGGTAAAGTAAGTTTATTGTCTACCTTTTGTTCTTTCCAAACCTCTTTAAGTTTAAAGCGTTTTGCAAATTCTAAAATTTGCCAAGTATCACTCATAGCAGCGCCTACAGGTAAAACTTGTTGTTTCCAATGCTGAGTTCTTCTTTCAGCATTACCATAAGCACCCCATTTTTCATAAATCATCGCACTTGGTAAGATAAGATCAGCCACTTTTGCTGAAATTCCAGGATAACAATCACTCACAACGATAAAATTATCCATCTCTCTAGCTGCTGCGATCCAGTGGTTTGCATTTGCAGTATTTTGCCATGGATTGTTTACTTGAACCCAAGCGAATTTAATCTTACCATCCTCTAAATCTCTCATGATATTTAGATAAGGTGAGCCTGGTTTTGGATTGATTGTTTTTGCAGGTACTTTCCAAATTTTTTCTGAAATTTCTCTATGTTTTGGATTTGCTACAACCATATCTGCAGGCAAGCGGTGAGAGAATGTTCCTACTTCCCTAGCAGTTCCACAAGCACTTGGTTGCCCTGTCAAAGAGAAGGCTCCACTACCTGGTTTAGCTTGTTTACCTAGTAAAAAATGCACCATATAAGCTTGCTCATTTACCCACGAACCTCTTGTGTGTTGATTAAAGCCCATAGTCCAAAAGCTTACAACTTTACGATTTTTTTCTATATATAAATTAGCTAATTCTTGAAGTTTTTTCTTGAAATCTTCTAAAGATTCATTATCATCGCCCTTAGCTACTTTTGCAGTATATTCTAAAGTATAAGGTGCCAAACCTTTTTTAAATTCTTCAAAAGAAATTTCCCAATTCTTATCAGCAACACCTTGATGTTTCATTTCAAGCTTATCGCCTGCTTTTACGCCAAGATAAGAAAGAGAAGTAGCTTCTTCTTCATCCAAAGTGATCACATTTTCTTTTGCAACGGTATCTTTTTCACTTTCTTTGAATTTAGGATGATTTGGATTATTTCTCATACCATAACCAATATCTGCATATCCTGTTGCAAAGACACAGTGGTCTTTAATAAATTTTTTATCCATAGCTTCAGGATGATTATAAACTATCTCTCTTGCTATATAATTCCAAATAGCTAGATCTGTATTTGGTTTGAAAATGATTTCAATATCGGCAATATTTGAAGTACGATTAGAAAAGGTACTTAAATTTACAACTTTAACTTTGTCAAGATTGCTCAATTTTCTATCACTAACCCTTGACCAAAGTATAGGGTGCATTTCAGCCATATTTGCCCCCCAAGTGATGATAGTATCCGTAAGCTCTATATCATCATAACAGCCTGATGGCTCATCCACACCAAAAGTTTGCATAAAGCCAACCACAGCAGAAGCCATACAATGTCTTGCATTTGGATCAATATTGTTTGTCCTAAAACCTGCTTTTGCGAGTTTTAAAGCTGCATAACCCTCTTGGATAGTATATTGCCCACTTCCAAAAATTCCTATACCGCTTACTCCTAGTTCATTATAAGCTTTTTTAAATTGCTTTTCCATTTCATCAAAAGCTCTTTGCCAAGAAACTTGTTTAAATTTCCCTTTTTTGTCAAATTCTCCCTTATCGTTCATGCGAAGCAAAGGCATAACAAGACGATCTTCTCCGTACATGATTTTAGCATTAAAATAACCTTTAATACAGTTAAGTCCACGATTTACAGGAGCAGCAGGATCGCCCTTTGTTGCCACGATCTTACCATCTTTTCTAGCTATCATAATTCCACAGCCCGTTCCGCAAAATCTACAAACAGCTTTATCCCATTTCCACTCTTCTTCTTGGGCGCCCAATACTGGGCTTGGAACGCTCAAACCTGCAACACTAGCAGCACTCGCAATAGCGGTATTTTTAATAAAATCCCTTCTATTCATACTCTAAACCCTCCAAAAATAATAAAAATCATTTTATTATAAAAAATAGAAAATAAAATTATCTTGAAATTTTGCAAAAAAATAATTTCAAAGTCCCATTTTATAGGACTTTTATTGTCTTTTTTGATTCAAAAAATAATAAATTATATATGAAAATAAAATAAAATTATAACTTAGAAAGAAATAGCAAAAAATGAATTAAAAATATTTTTGGGTAATTTTTTAAAAATTAAAAAAGTAGCCCCGTTTGGGGCTTTATATGAAGAAAATTAATGACAACCACATCCACCGCAGCAGCTAGATCCACCAAAAAATGCATCAAGCTTTGCGATATCTGGCATTTCAGTCACTTCACTTACTAATTCTTTGTAAGCGATTTTGCCATCTTTAATTACAAATACAGCACGAGCTAAAAGACCTTCTAGTGGACCTTCGCCGATCAAAACTCCGTATTTTTCTCCAAATTCTTTTGCCACAAAATCACTAGCAACACTTAGATTTTCTATACCTTCTGTGCTACAAAATCTACCCATAGCAAAAGGTAAATCCATGCTTACAACTACAACTTCTGCCCCATTATAGCTTGCAACTTTTTTATTAAATTCTCTTGCTTCAGTTGCACAAACTGGAGTATCCAAGCTTGGAAGACTTAGAACAATTTGTGTTTTACCTGCAGCACCAATTTCAATCGTGCTCAAATCTTTAGCTTTAAGTCCTACTTTAGGAGCTTCTACTCCAACTTCTACTGAATTTCCTTTAAGTTTTACTGGGTTTCCTTTAAAATTTACTGAACTCATTTGTCATCCTTTAATTTTGATTAGATGAAACATTTTTATAATTTTTATGTTTCAGGACTAATTATATCCTATAAATATTATTATTTTTTTAATGTTTGATTTTTAAAATCAATCAAGCTCATTCCAAGCGTATTTTTTCCAAATTTTTTGAACCTCATCACTTTGAATAAATTTCACAAATTCTAAAGCTTGTTTGTTTTGAAGTCCTTTTTTAGTAGGAATTATTTCAGCTGTGCGATAAACTGCTGCTTTTTCATCTTCGATAAACAAAGCCTTATCTCCTAAAACCTTAGCCCAATGCGACCAAATGATTAAAGCGTCTATTTTTGGATTATTATTCCACTCATCTATAGCCATTTTGGAATTTTTAGCATAAACTTTAATATTTTTACGCAACTTGACCAAATTTTCTCTTTTACCATCTTTTAAAGCCATATCCTCATAAAGTCCAACTTGCCCTGCACCATCAACAACCATAACATTTACATTGTTTTTTAAAATATCTTCAAAATTTTTGATATTTTTTGGATTATTAGGACGCACGATGATCCCTGAAGGACGGGCATTTAAAACAACCAAATCTTCCAAATTCAAGCTAGGAATTCTTTTGATAAATCCATCCATCATAGAAGTATTGCCTGAAAAAATCAAATCCGCATCTTTTTTAGCCTTTTTAAACCACGATGGGGTAGGACCTGCAGTCACTACAACTTTTTCTTTAGTTTTTTCTTCAAATTTCAATGCCAGTTCTTTCATAACAGGCGCAGGACCACCAGGACCATAAACTAAAACTTCGGCATTTAAAAAACTTGTTGCAATTAAACTTAAAAATAAATATTTTTTCATAAATTAAACCTTTCTTTAATGATATTAATTTTGAAAGAAAATATTATCAATCTATAGTTAACTCTCCCTTACAAAGCCCTGCTTCTATAAGAAAACGCGAAGGTGCAAAAGCGGTTTTTTTATTTTTATCGTATTTTGCATAACTAAGATAAAGTATATTTTTAGCCCTTGTTACTGCAACATAAAAAAGTCTTCTTTCTTCCTCTAAACTTCCGCCCATACTCATAAGTTTTTGGTTTGGAAAACGCCCTTGCGCAAGATCAATTACAAATACCAAGTCAAATTCCAAACCCTTACTCGCATGCACACTCAGTAAATTTACACCCTTGCCATTGCTCATCTCGCTTGCACCTAGGGTTAAGAAATTATAATACTTATAAATATCACTATAATTTTTAGTGAGTTCTTTTAAGACATTAAATTTCATTTCTATCTTTTCTAAATTTTCTTTTTTTCTTAAAAGATCTACTTGTCCGGCTTTATTTGTTGCTCTTTTGATGGCTAGTTCTTCACAAATTTCCTTATAAAAAGAATTTTCACAAATTAAATTAACCAAGGCTAAAGAATGCTTTGTTTCCATAGCCTTTTTTAAGAAAAAATAAATTTTTTCTAAATTTTTAGCACACAAATCATTGATCTTTGAAAGCTTTAAGATAGGATGAGCATTAAACTCGCTCTCAAATTTAAAACGATTTTCACTGGCTAATTCCTCTAAATCCGCAAAAAGTCCAAGCTGGTAATTTCTTTTTTGATGGTTTTGCAAATTCACACTTTTATCAGGTTCTAAAAAACCCCTTATCAAGCTACCATGACCTAATTTTAAAAGAGCGTCAAAAATTTCCTTTGCCAAAACTCCACCTACGCCTTTGGTGTATTGAACTAAATGAATAAATGCCATGATATCCTTAGGATTTACCACAAGAGCAAGCATAGCGCTAAAAGCTTTAACCTCTAAACTTTCAAAAAAACTCCCACTTCCTTTTCTTACACTTGCAATCCCTTGCTCTCTTAAGGCTACTTCGATACCATCTGCACTCGAATTATTGCGGAAAATAACGGCAATTTCTTCCAAGCTCACTCCGCTAGTAAGTATCATTTTAGCTATATTTTGATACTGATCAAATAATTCTTCAAAAGTAAGTAAAGAAGGAGCTTTAAATTCATCCTTCCTTGTAACTATAAGTTCTTTTGGATAGAGTCTTTCATTATTTAAAATCACCTTATTTGCCAAAGCTAGGATACTTCTTGAAGAGCGGTAGTTTTTGTTTAAAGAAAAAATTTGAGCATCCTTAAAACGCTGCTTAAATCCACCTATGATATTGATATCTGCGCCATTAAAAGCATAAATACTTTGATCATAATCGCCCACACAAAATAAACTCTTACTTTCAAAAGCTTCGATTAAAGAACTCTGAAGTGCATTAGTGTCTTGGTATTCATCTACCAAAATTTCATCAAATTCGTATTTTTTTTCATTTAAAAGAGTTTTTAAATTCAAAAGTAAATCGTTAAAATCCACATAATTAAAACGCTTTTTTTCTTCGCTATATTCTTTTAATATATCTTCATAAATTTCTGCATAAATACTTTGATCTTCATAATTTATACAAAACCAATGGTAAAAATCTTGATCATAAGCCTTGTTTTGAAATAAAGAATATATATCATACAAATAGCTTGGCTGATAAGGTTTCATATCGCTTAAATGCCTAAAAGTTCTTTTTTCATAAACGCTCTTAAGCAAGGTTTTTAACTCACTGGCCTGTTTTAAAACCACATCTTTGTTTGCGCTTTTAAGTAAAGTATAGGCTGTACTGTGAAAAGTTCCTGCTAAAATTTTTCCTGTGATGTTTTTATCAAAATATTTTCCTAAACGACTTATCATTTCTTTACTGGCTTTATTGGTAAAAGTCAAAAGCATGATTTTTTGTGGTGCTACACCCTGACTTAAAAGATAGGAAATTCTTGCAACTATAGTAGAAGTTTTTCCCGTCCCTGCGCTTGCTATAATCAGATTGTGTCCAAAATTTGCAGTAGCAGCTAAATACTGCTCTTCATTTAATCTAGAAAGTGGCATTTTTTTCCTTAAAAAGCACGAATTATAGAAAAAAAATGCTTAAAAACATAAAAATTTAACATTTATTTATATTAATATATAGTACAATGTCCAATTTATTTTATTTGTCAAGGGATTAAAGATGAATTTTAAAATTTTTTCTATCATTGTGGGAATTTTAGTGACTGTGATTTTAATACTCGGTGGGACTTATTATTATCTTTTTGAGTATTCTAAACCTGATTATACGGCCGTAACACAGAATTCAAATGAACAAAATCGATACACTAGCACCAACGCCTATACAACAACTCAAAATTCTTATGTTTCCGATACTACAAATATAAATAATAATATAGATTTAAATTTAACTCAAAGTAATCAAAACAATATGGACTTAAATTTAGCTCAAAATGATCAAAATAGCGAGCAAAATGAAACAATTATAGACAACAAGGTTATAAACAATGCAGTTGTCAATAAAGACGCAAACCAAACCTTTACCGATAGTGACAATAATAAAAGTGTTATAGAAAAAAACCAAAATAAAAAACAAAACAATGAAAACAAATTAGCAGCAATTGAAAAAGAAATCAACAAACAGAAAAAAATTTTAGAACAAGAAAAAACACTTAAATCTCAAAACACAAATAAAAATAACAAAACAAACCATAAGGCTAAAAAATTAAGCCCAGCGCAAGAGTATTTAAGCCTAGGAAAAAATAGCCGCCTTGAGCCTCAATTGAGCACAGAAAATATGAAAGTTTATGTACTTGATGGAAAATTCTTAAGCGATTATAGAATCAAACTTTTAAAAGATATGCTAACAAGCATAGAGGATAATTCTAAAGATTATTTCCTTAGTGTTTTTGTCAAAATGCTACCTAAAGGAGAAATGAATTTAACTATCTATAATAAAGATATTATTTTCTCAGATATGAAAAAAGCTTACAAATATATAAGCATAGATAAAATTTCACCTTATGTTAAAACCCCTGAGATGCTTAACCAATATGTAGCACGCGAAGAAATTATAGAAAGACTTAAATTTCAAATTAAAACTCAAGGAAAAGGAAGTGATTTTTCTAAGCATATAAATAGCTTAAAGGCTGGACTCGACACAGCTCAATACTTTTTTCCATTTTGTGAAATTATAGAAATTACTTCTGTAAAATAAGCCATTTAAAAAGGTAAAAATGAATGTATGATAAAAGCGTAGAAAAGACATATTATCAAATTTGCGAAGAACGCGGATATTTTGAAATCGATGGAAATAAAGCCATACAAGAAAAAAATAAAAACTTTTGCATCATGATGCCACCGCCTAATGTAACAGGTGTTTTGCATATAGGTCATGCCCTAACCTTTACCCTACAAGATATTATAACACGATACAAAAGAATGGATGGTTATAAGGTTCTTTATCAGCCAGGGCTTGATCATGCAGGCATTGCCACTCAAAATGTTGTAGAAAAACAACTTCTTGCTCAAGATATCAAAAAAGAAGAATTAGGTCGTGAAAAATTCATAGAAAAAGTTTGGGAATGGAAAGAACAAAGCGGTGGAAAAATTCTAGATCAAATGAGAACTCTAGGAATCACTCCTGCTTGGAGTCGCTTGCGCTTTACTATGGATGAGGGTTTAGCAAATGCAGTAAAAAAAGCTTTTGTGGAACTTTACGATAAAAAACTTATCGTGCGTGGAAACTATATGATCAATTGGTGTACTCACGATGGAGCTTTAAGTGATATAGAGGTAGAATATAAAGAAAACAAAGGTAAACTCTATCATATAAAATACTATCTCAAAGATAGCGATGAATACCTAGTCGTAGCCACAACGCGTCCTGAAACTTTTTTTGGTGATACTGCAGTCATGGTTCATCCTGATGATGAGCGTTATAAACAATTTATAGGAAAAGAACTGATCTTGCCTTTAAGCAACAAAGCTATTAAAATCATAGCTGATGAACATGTAGAAAAAGAATTTGGAACAGGTGTTGTAAAGGTTACTCCTGCTCATGATATGAATGACTATGAAGTAGGACTTAAACATAACTTAGAATTTATAAGTGTTTTTGACGAAAAAGGAATTTTAAACGAGCATTGTTTAGAATTTAAAGGCTTAGAACGATTAGAAGCTAGAGATAAAATTGTAGCTAAGTTAGAAAGTCTTGGCTTTATAGATAAAATAGAAGAACATAACAATCAAGTAGGATATTGTTATCGTTGCAATAACATAGTCGAACCTTATATCTCAAAACAATGGTTTGTAAAACAAGAAATTGCCAAAGAGAGTATAGAAAAAGTAGCTCTTGGTGAGAGTAAATTTTATCCAAGTCATTGGATTAATAGCTTTAATGCTTGGATGAAAGATTTAAGAGCTTGGTGTATTTCAAGACAGCTTTGGTGGGGACATCAAATTCCTGTATATTATTGTGAATGCTCGCATGAATGGGCAAGTCAAGATACACCTAAAACTTGTCCAAAATGTGGAAGTCAAAATTTTAAACAAGATGAAGATGTGCTCGATACTTGGTTTTCTTCAGGACTTTGGGCAATAAGCACACTTGGATGGGGAAATGGCACTTGGGGAAAAGATAAAATTTGGTTTGAAGAAGATTTAAAAGAATTTTATCCTAATTCTTTATTGATAACTGGTTTTGATATTTTATTTTTCTGGGTAGCTAGAATGATGTTTCAAAGTACAAATGCTTTAGGAGTCTTACCTTTTAAAGATATTTATTTACACGCTCTTGTTAAAGATGAGCAAGGTAGAAAAATGAGTAAGAGTCTTGGAAATGTTATCGATCCAAATGAAAGCATTAAAGAATACAGTGCCGATATCTTGCGTTTTACCTTAGCTTTGCTTGCTATACAAGGACGCGATATCAAGTTGAGCAACGACAAGCTTTTGCAAGTTAGAAATTTCACAAACAAAATATATAATGCGACAAATTATCTACTTTTAAATGAAGAGCAATTTGAAGATTTAGAAAAGATAGAACTTAAAAGCGCATTGGCTCAATTTGTTTATTCTAGATTTCAAGATTGTGTAAAAAATGTAAGAGAAAATTTGGACAATTATCGCTTTAATGATGCAGCAAACACGCTTTATAAATTCTTCTGGGATGATTTTTGCGATTGGGGGATAGAACTTAGCAAAGCCCAAAAAGAATCAGTAAAAGAATTAGGAAGCATTTTTAAAGAAGCTTTAAAACTCTTAAATCCTTTTATGCCATTTATCAGCGAGTATTTGTATCACAAGCTTAGCAAAACCGAACTTGAAACAAGCGCATCTATAATGATAAGCAAATATCCGCAATTTCAAGCAAAAAATTCCAACATAGAAGAAATTTTCTCTTTGATCATAGAAAGCATTGTTAGCATACGCCGCGCTAAAAGCCTCGTGGATTTAGGAAATTCAAAAATAGAAAAAGCATATATAAAATTAAATGATAAAAAAATGCAAGATGAGATCAAATCCTATATGAAATTTATCACCATGCTTGCCAAATGTGAAAATATAGAATTTACAGAAAACAAACTACAAAAAGCTATTTGCGATGTGAGTGAAAATTTAGAAATCTTCATCACACTTGATAATGTAGACTTAAGCGGCATTTTAACAAGACTTGAAAATCAAAAAACAAAGCTAGAAAAAGAAAGTGCTAAGCTAAATGCCATGTTATCAAATGAAAAATTTATCGCCAATGCACCTAAAGAAGTAGTAGAACAAAATAAAGAAGCTTTGGCAAATTTAAAAACTCAGCTTGAAAAAATATCAGCTGAACTAGCAAATTTAAAAGGTTAAAAACTTTGATAAAAATACAAAATTTAACAAAATATTACGGAAAAGAACGGGTTATTAATGATGTTTCTTTGGAGATAAAAAAAGGTGAAATTTATGCCATTGTAGGACACAGCGGTGCTGGAAAATCTACTCTTTTAAGATGTATCAATGGGCTTGAAAGCTATCAAGAAGGAAGTTTGAAAGTGCTTGATGCTGAAATAAAAGATCTGAGTCAAAACAATCCTAAAAAGCTTAGAATGTTAAGAAAAGACATAGGTATGATTTTTCAAAATTTTGCCTTAATGGAAAGAAAAAATGTATTTGAAAATGTTGCAATGCCTTTAAGAACGCATTATAGTCAATGCAAAATTTATTCTAAACTTTTTGGCAAAGAATACATGAGTGAAAAAGATTTAAATCAAAAAGTAAATTCCTTACTTGAGGTTGTAGGGCTTGATCATAAAAATAAATCCTATCCTAGAGAACTTAGCGGGGGGCAAAAACAGCGTGTGGCTATTGCTAGAGCTTTGACTTTAAATCCTAAAATTTTACTTAGCGATGAAGCTACTTCAGCTCTTGATCCTAATACAACAAAAAATATTTTAGAACTCATTGCTAAAATTAATGCAGAATTTGGGATAACTGTAGTTTTAGTTACTCACGAAATGGATGTTGTAAAAGATGTTGCTCAAAAAGCTTTACTTCTAGAGCATGGACAAATTATTGGAAGTGGCGCGATTGATGAGCTCTTTTTAAAACCTAACGAAAAGATGAAAGAATTCTTAGGAGAAAGTGATTTCTTGCCTTCAACGGGTTTAAATATTAAATTGTATTTTCCAAAAGAAGTAGCGCAAAATAGTATCATTACGCATATGGCAAGAACTCTTAATATTGATTTTAGTATCGTTTGGGGAAAAATTGAAAAGCTTAATGGAAATGCCTTGGGAAATTTAGTAATCAATATCGATGAAAAAGACAAAAGTAAAGTTCTTAATTATGTAGAACAAAGCGGAGTTTTATGGGAGGTAGTATCATGAATGAAACATCTGTAATTGATGCATTTCTTGGAAGAATTTCACAATTTTTTGCCGAATTTTCTTGGCAAGATATTAAAGAAGTATCTTTAAATTCTATCGAAACCTTTGGACAAAACTATGAAAATATTTTAAAACCCGCTCTAAATGAAACCATTTATATGAGCTTAATGGCTGTATTTTTTGGTTTTATTTTGGCAATAATTCCTGGAATTTTACTTGCTATCTGGGATAAAAATGGTATCAAACACAATAAAATCGCTTATGGAATTTTAGATTTTATTACCAATATCTTAAGAGCTTTTCCTTTTCTTATACTTATCGTTGTTCTTTTACCTCTTTCTAAAATTATAGTGGGTACTAGCATCGGTACAAACGCAGCTATAGTTCCTTTGGCTATAGGTATAGCACCTTATCTTGCAAAAATGCTAGAAAGTGCTTTTAAAGAGGTAGATCATGGAATTATAGAAGCTGCAAAAAGCTATGGTGCAAGCAATACTCAAATCATCTTTAAAGTCATTTTTAGCGAAGCTTTACCAAACATCATCAGCGGTATTACCCTGACCTTGATTTTTACCATAGGCTTTTCGGCACTTGCAGGAACTGTCGGTGGTGGCGGACTTGGAGATGTGGCGATTCGTTATGGCTATGAACGCTTTAACAAAGAAATCATGATCCAAACAGTGGTTATCTTGCTTGTATTGGTGCAATTAGTTCAAATTTTGGGTAATTTATTTTATACTTGGGCTAAAAATAGTAAAACCCTATACATTTTTGCTACTTTAATAGTCCTGCTTATAATTAACATAATTATCAACATAAACAATGGTGAAAGTTTTATTTGGCAAGCAATTCTTTTGATTATTCTTACCTTATATTCTGTTTATAAATTTCTTAAAAAGTAAAAAATTAAATGTGAATTTAATTTAAATATAAGTTTTTTTAAGTAGAATAAACCGAAAAATTTTGAAAGGATTAACAGATGATGCCTCAGATGCGCTAGTCTGACTATCAAAAGTTCTCGTATGCTTCTTCCTGATAGTCAGAGTGATTTTAAGATTAAAGCAAGCACAAAAATGACTATATAAGGAAATTAAAATGAATATCAAAAATTTAATCGTAGCAAGTTTTTTAGGTTTGGCTGTAAATTTAACGGCCACAGAAACTATCAGTGTCGCAGCAACTCCAGTTCCTCATGCTGAAATATTAGAACAAGCAAAACCTGAGTTGGAAAAACAAGGTTACAAACTCGAAATCAAAGAATTTACAGACTATGTTTTACCTAATCTAGCTGTAGACAGCGGAGAAGTGGATGCAAATTTCTTTCAGCACACACCTTATTTAGAAGAATTCAATAAAAATAAAGGTACCAAACTCACCAAAGTAGCTAATGTGCATATCGAACCTATGGCTGTTTATTCTAAAAAATATAAAAGTTTAGATGATATCAAAGAAGGCGCTACTATAGCTATACCAAATGACCCAACCAATGAAAGTAGAGCTTTAGATATTATTGCAAAAAAAGGTTTGGTGGAATTTAAAGAAAAAGCTCTTAAAACTCCACTTGACATCACAACAAATCCGAAGAAAATAAAATTTGTAGAGCTTAAAGCTGCTCAACTTCCAAGAGCTTTAAATGATGTGGATTTTGCTGTAATTAATTCTAACTATGCACTTTCTGCGAATTTAAATCCAGCTCAAGATAGTGTTTTTATAGAAGATAAAGAAAGTCCTTATGCGAATATCCTTGTAGTGAAAACAGGAAACGAAAATAATCCTAAAGTTCAAGCTTTGGTAAAAGCTTTACAAAGCGATAAGGTTAAGCAATTTATCATTGAAAAATACAAAGGCTCAGTTCTACCTGCATTTTAATTCTTGTCCCTTTTTAGGGACTTCTTTCTTAAACCCCAAAGGAGTTTTTTATGAAATTATTTAAATTTATTTTATTGTTTTGTTTATTGAATTTAAGTCCTATATTTGCTAAAACCATCACTATAGGAGCTACGCCCAATCCCTTTGCAAGCTTACTAGAAACAGTTAAGGATGATTTTAAAAATAAGGGTTATGAGTTGAAAATAGTAGAATTTTCTGATTATATACTCCCTAATAGAGCTTTAGAAGAAAAAGAACTTGATGCAAATTTATATCAGCACAAACCTTTTTTAGAAGAATACAATGCTCAAAAAGGTACAAAATTAACCGCAACGACGCCTGTTGTCATCGCACCTGTAGGAATTTACAGCAAAACAATCAAAGATTTGAAAAATCTTAAAAAAGGTGCTAGAGTTGCCATACCTAATGACGCCACAAATGAAAGTAGAGCTTTAGAACTTTTAGAAAAAGCTGGCTTAATCGAACTCAATCAAAACACGCTTAAAACCCCATTAGACATAAAGAAAAATCCTAAAAATCTTAAATTTATAGAATTAAAAGCTGCGCAACTTCCAAGAGCTTTGGGCGATGTGGATATTGCCGTGATTAATTCTAATTTTGCCCTTGGAGCTGGACTTAACCCGATTAAAGATACTATCTTTAGAGAAGATAAAGACAGTCCTTATGTAAATTATGTTGTAGTTCGTTTTGAAGATAAAGACAGTGAAAAAACCAAAATTATAGATGAAATTTTAAGAAGTGATAAATTTAGAAAGATCATCAACGAACACTATAAAGATGTACTGATCCCTGCATTTTAAGGAGCTTTTATGAAATTTAAAAAAGTATTACTAGGTATTCTTTGCGCGACAAGCTTTCTTTTTGGAGCTGAAAAAAGTATTGTGATAGGAGCAACACCTACTCCTTACGCTGAAATTCTTAATTTTGCTAAACCTATTTTTAAAGAAAAAGGTTGGGATCTTGAAGTAAAAGAATTTAGTGATTATAATATACCTAATATCTCACTTAATGAAAAGGATTTGGATGCAAATTTATATCAACATAATCCTTTTTTAGAAGATTTTAATACTCACAAAGGTACAAAATTAAGCTCTTTAGGTTCTATTGTTTTAGTTCCTATGGCTATTTATTCTAATGATATTAAAGATATTAAAGATATCCCCAATGGTGCCAAAATAGCCATTCCAAATGATGCTACAAATGAAAGTAGAGCTTTAGATTTACTTACTAAAGCTGGCTTGATAGAATTTAAAACTTCAAGCACTCTTAAAACCCCGCTTGATATCAGCAAAAATCCTAAAAATCTTAAATTCATAGAGCTAAAAGCTGCACAACTCCCAAGAGCTTTAAATGATGTGGATTTAGCAGTCATTACGACAAATTATGCTCTTGGCGCAGGGCTTAATCCTCTAAAAGATGGAATTTTTATCGAAGACAAAGACAGTCTATATGCTATCGTTCTAGCAGTAAGACAAGGTGATGAAAAAAGCGAAAAAAGCCTAGTTCTTAAAGAAATTCTAACCAGTGATAAAATAAAAAATTTCATCAATGAGCAATACAAAGGCTCTGTAATACCTACTTTTTAATCCGAGCAAAGCCTTTAAAGGCTTTGTAAATTTGTATTCGGTAAAATAAAAGATCAATACTATATTTAGGCTAGAAATGAAAATTGTATCTTTTATTTTTTTATTTTTGTTAGTTTGAGTTATGGTGCAAATTTAGAAGAGGTCAAAATCGCTCTTGCTAAGGAATTTAAAAATAATTTTCCAAAGCTCATTATTAAAAACATTGATTTAAAAATCACTAATCTACCTAAAGACTTTGAACAATACCAATTTATAAGAATAGCCAATGGTCGTTTTAATCAAGCACAAGGATTTGTAAGAGCCGAATTTAAAACCCCAAAAAATATACAAAAAAATGTATTTTTTCGTTATTTTATGCAAGCAAATTTGGAAGTATTAAGAAGTGAACGCTCTATACAAAGAGGAGATAGGCTTAGTGCTCTTGATTATAAAAGCGTGCTTATGGACTTTGATAAAGTTCCTTCCAATGCCCTAGCCCTTGAAGATACTCACAATCTCATAGCAAAAAGCAATATCAACAAAAATACCATTTTAAAAGAAAATATGTTTAAAACCATGGCTCTCATTCGCCGCAATGACCCCATAATAGGTGTTTTAAGTGATGGAAATGTTGATGTTTTAATAGAACTTACAGCCCTACACAGTGCCGATATAGGAGAAAGAATTCGAGCAAAAAGTAAAGAAGGTAAAGTCATGCAAGGTATAGTTACAGGAAAAAACAGGATGATTATACAATGAAAATTTTATTAGGAATTTCAGGATCTAGCAGTACACATTTAGGACTTAAACTCTTAAAAAATTTAGAAAATAAATGCGAGCTTTACTGTATTGTCACTGAGGGCGCAAAGATAAGTTTTGAAGCTGAAAATAAGAAAAACCTAGAAAAAATTTGCCAAGAAGAATTTCAAAATATCTGTTTTCTAAATGACAATAATTTAAGCGCAAGCGTTGCAAGCGGATCTTTTGGTATAGAAAAAACCATTATTGCACCCTGCTCTATCTCAAGTCTTGCTAAAATTCACGCAGGATTAGCTGACACTCTTTTAATGCGAGCTGCTGCCGTGGCTCTAAAAGAAAGAAAAAGCTTGATTTTAGGAGTAAGAGAAATGCCTTTTTCAACCTTAAATTTAGAACACATGCTCAAACTTAGTCAGCTAGGCGTTATCATCGCACCTCCTATTATGGCAAGCTATTCTCATGCAAACAATCTAGAGCAAATGGAAAATTTTATCATAGGAAAATGGCTAGATCTTTTAGGAATTTCTCATAATTTATATGAAAAATGGCAGAATTTTTAGCTTAAATTTGTTATATTTTTAAAAATTTTTGGAGCAAAAATGACTTGTTTATACCCAGGAACCTTTGATCCTATCACAAATGGACATTTGGATGTGGTCAAAAGAGCGCTTAAAATCTTTGACAAGGTGATCGTAGCTATAGCAAATAGCGAACACAAAAAACCTTGCTTTAAACTAAAACAAAGAAAAGAGCTTGCAAAGCTTGCCACCTCAAATTTAAATAATGTAGAAATTATCACTTTTGATAATCTTCTTGTGGATTTAGCCAAAGAACTTAAAGTAAATACTATAGTAAGAGGGCTTAGAGCGGTAAGTGATTTTGAATACGAACTGCAAATTGGCTATGCAAATCATACTCTTTGGGAAGAAATCGAAACCATTTATCTAATGCCCAATTTAAAAAATGCATTTATCTCAAGCTCTATAGTCAGATCTATTGCTTCTCATGGGGGAGATGTCAGCGCCTTAGTTCCTAAAGAAATTTTACCTTTTTTAAAGGATTTGCCTTGTATGTAGTTTTTGAAGGAGTAGATTGCGTTGGTAAAAGTACGCAAATTTCACTTTTAAAAGAATGTTTTAAAGAAGCCGTTTTTACAGCGGAACCTGGAGGAACCAAACTAGGTACACATTTAAGAGAGCTTTTGCTTCATAAACCCTATCAGCTTGACAAAAAAACCGAGCTTTTACTCTTTTTAGCCGATCGTGCGCAGCACTATGATGAAGTTTTAAAAGTAAATCAAGATAAGCTCATCATCAGCGATAGAAGTTTTATTTCAGGCATGGCTTATGCAAAAGATTTTGAAAATGAAGAGCTTTTTAGACTTAATGCTTTTGCTTTGGAAAATTTTTTCCCGCAAAAAGTTATTTTTTTAAAAGGTGATGAAAATTTAATTAAAGAGCGTCTTAGTCAAAAAGAACAAGATGCTATAGAAAAACGCGGAATTGGTTATTTCTTAAACGTGCAAGACAAACTCGAAAATACTCTTCAATTTTTAAAAGAAAAAATAAATCTTCAAGTTTTAACCCTAAACGCAAATGATACAAAAGAAAATTTACACCAAAAAATAAAGGATTTTTTACAATGATTAATGCTCTAAAAGGTATGAAAGATTTAAGCGATAAGGATGCGCTATACTATGAAAAAATTATCAAAACTTGTGAAGAAGTTGCAAAAAACTACGGGTTTAATTTCATCAATACCCCGCATTTAGAGCAAAGTATACTTTTTAAAAGAAGCGTAGGAGAAAGTTCTGACATCGTTGGCAAAGAAATGTATGAATTTGTAGATAAAGGGGGCAATGAAGTCTGTATGCGCCCTGAAGGCACAGCAGGAGTCGTGCGTGCCTATATAGAAAAAAAATTAGACAAAAACATCAGTGTGAAGCGTTGGTTTTATCATGGTTCTATGTTTCGTTACGAAAGACCTCAAAAGGGTCGCTTAAGGGAATTTCATCAATTTGGAGTTGAAAGCTTTGGTATACCTAGCGTTTATGAAGACGCAAGCATTATTTTAATGCTAGTAGAAATTTTCTCACGCCTTGGTATTGATTTTAAACTTCAGCTTAATTCTTTGGGTTGCTCACAATGCTTGCCAAAATACCGCGATAAACTCGTTGGATTCTTAGACTCCAAAGAAGGTTTTTGCGAAGACTGTTTGCGCAGAAAAAATTTAAATCCTATTCGCGTTTTGGATTGTAAAAACGAACATTGTCAAAATTTACTTGAAAATGCTCCACTTTTGATCAATAATTTATGCGCCTCTTGCCAAAAAGACTTTGAAACACTACAACAAATTTTAAAGGATAATGGAGTTAAATTTGAGCTAGACTCAAAGCTTGTGAGAGGTTTGGATTATTATTCTAAAACGGCTTTTGAATTTATAAGTGATGAAATAGGTGCAAAAGCTGCTATCGCAGGTGGAGGACGCTACGATAGACTTATAGAGTATTTAGGAGGAAAAAGTGGTTATGGCATAGGTTTTGCCATGGGTATAGAAAGAATTATAGCCATCTTAGAACAAAAAGAAGAGTTAGAAAAAAGAGAAGGAATTTATCTTTGCGCTATGGATGAAATTTATATCCCAAAACTTTTGCAAATTGCTACCAAACTTAGAAAAAAACATAAAGTGATCTTAAGCTATGAAGCTAGAAAACTTGCTAAGCACTTAGAAAATGGAGATAAGATAAATTCAAAACATTTTCTTTGTATGGGAGAAAATGAAGCAAAAAACGAAAGTTTGTTTTATAAAAATTTAGAAAATAAAGATGAAAAAATGATTAAAATTTCAGATTTGGAGAATGCTTTATGATGAATTATGGAATTGATATCTGGGGAAATGAAAATTTTATCATCAAAAATGGTAAAGTTTGTATCAATCACGAAAAAAAACCTGCCATTATCGATATAGTAAAAGAACTAAGAGATGATGGATACAAAGGGCCTTTACTCTTAAGATTTCCTCACCTAATCCAAAAGCAAATTGAAAGTATTTATGGAAGTTTTAATAAAGCTAGAAAGGAATTTGACTATAAAGGAAAATTTAATGCCGTTTATCCTTTAAAAGTCAATCAATATCCTGGTTTTGTAAAAAATCTCGTTCGCTTAGGTAAGGATTATAATTACGGTCTTGAAGCAGGTTCTAAGGCAGAGCTTTTGCTTGCCATGGCTTACAATAACGAAGATGCGCCTATTACCGTCAATGGATTTAAAGATAGAGAGCTTATAAATATAGGTTTTATAGCTGCTGAAATGGGACACAATATCACCTTAACCATAGAGGGGTTAAACGAGCTTGAAGCCATTGTTGATATAGCCAAAGAACGCTTTAAACCTAAGCCTAATATAGGCTTGCGTGTGCGTTTACACTCTGCAGGTGTAGGAATTTGGGCAAAAAGTGGGGGGATTAATTCTAAATTTGGACTTACCTCCACTGAACTTATAGAAGCGGTTAATTTACTCAAAGAAAACAAGCTTTTAGAGCAATTTACCATGATACATTTTCATCTTGGCTCGCAAATCACTGAAATTCATCCTCTTAAAAAAGCTTTAAACGAAGCAGGTAACATCTATACCGAACTTAGAAAAATGGGGGCTAAAAATTTAAAAGCTATCAATCTAGGTGGCGGTTTGGCAGTAGAATACTCACAATTTAAAAATGAAAAAAGCCGAAATTATACCTTAAGAGAATACGCCAACGATGTGGTATTTATCTTAAAAAATATAGCCGAACAAAAAAAAGATCTTGAGCCTGATATTTTTATAGAAAGTGGGCGTTTTGTCGCGGCAAATCACGCCGTTTTAGTCGCACCTGTTTTAGAGCTTTTCTCTCAAGAATACACAGAAAGCAAGCTTATACTAAAAAAACAAAATCCAAAACTCATCGATGAACTTTATGATCTTTATAAAAGTATAAAACCTTCCAATGCTTTAGAGTATTTGCACGACAGTATCGATCATTTAGAGAGTATCTTAACACTTTTTGACTTGGGTTATGTGGATTTGCAAGATCGTTCGAATGCTGAAATTTTAACTCATCTAATCACAAAAAAAGCTATTTTACTTTTAGGCGATAAACAAAATCCTGCGGATTTGCTCGCCATACAAGATGAAGTACAAGAAAGGTATTTGGTAAATTTTTCACTCTTTCAAAGCATACCTGATTTTTGGGGCTTGGAGCAAAATTTCCCTATCATGCCACTTGATAGACTCGATGAAGAGCCAACAAGAAGTGCAAGTATATGGGATATAACCTGCGATAGCGATGGTGAAATTTCGTATTCTAAAAACAATCCTTTATTTTTGCATGATGTAGATGTAGAAAAAGAAAATTATTTTCTAGGTTTTTTCCTTGTAGGGGCTTACCAAGAAGTGCTTGGAATGAAACACAATCTTTTTACTCATCCTACCGAAGCAACGATAAGCGTAAATGAAAAAGGTTATGAAATCGAAGGAATTATAGAAGCCCAATCCATACTTGATGCCTTAGAAGATCTAGACTACGATATACATACGATTATGGATATTCTTAATGAACGCATTAGTAATTCTAAGCTTGTCAATGAAAAACAGAAAAAGCACATTTTAGGCGAGCTTTATCTTTTCTTAAACGATAATGGATATCTAAAAAGCATAGGAGTATAAATGGGATTTTTCGGCATTATAAAAGAAGATTTTTCCCAACCAAAAGCACAAGATCCAGCGTATAATTCTTGTATAGAACTTTTTTTCAATTACCCAGGCGTATGGGCGGTGGTAAACTACCGCTTTGCGCATTTTTTTTATACAAAAAATTTCAAGCGTACCGCTAGAATAATCAGTGGAATTTCGCAGTTTTTAACAGGCGTAGATCTGCACCCAGGTGCGACTTTAGGCAGGCGTATTTTTATAGATCATGCCAATGGAGTAGTGATAGGACAAACTGCAGTCATAGAAGATGATGTTTTAATCTATCAAGGCGTAACCCTAGGCGGAACCAGTCTTGAAAAAGGCATCAAACGCCATCCCACTATAAAAAAAGGAGTGATTATAGGCTCAGGTGCAAAGGTACTTGGTAATATCACCATAGGAGAAAATGCCAAAATAGGCTCCAATGCCGTTGTTGTTAAAGATGTAGGAGCAAATTTGACTGCAGTAGGAATTCCTGCCTATATAGTAGAAGAACGACGCAAAAATAAAGAAAATACAAGAGCTGTTGATGCAAACTGCGAAGATAAACTCGAAAAACTAGAGAGAAAAATCGCAGAACTTGAAAAAGCTTTATCAAATATGAAATAAAAATACATATAAATTTTACATAATATTTTATGTATTTTAACTTTTAATAAAATTTACACATTGTCCTATTTTGCAATATTAATTTTTGATTAAATTCGCAACATAGGTGTGTTTTTTTGATAGAATTAAATAAAAATTTCAAAAGGAAAACAAATGCTAACCCAAAGATCACAAGTCTTAGAAGAATCCATTACTTTAGCAATCACCGCACTTGCTAACGAACTAAAAGCAAAAGGTGAAGATGTAATCAGCTTTTCTGCAGGTGAACCTGATTTTGACACCCCTCAAACCATCAAAAACGCAGCTATTGCCGCTATAGAAAAAGGTTGTGGCAAATACACTGCTGTTGCAGGAATTCCTGAAGTTTTAAAAGCTATTCAAAACAAACTCAAAAAAGATAACAATCTTGACTATGAAACAAGTGAAATTATCACAAATGTAGGAGCAAAACATTCACTTTTTGAATGTATGGAATGTCTAGTTGAAGAAGGCGATGAAGTCATCATCCCTAGTCCTTACTGGGTGAGCTATCCTGAAATGGTTAAATTTGCAGGTGGAAAGCCTGTATTTATTGAGGGATTAGAAGAAAATGGCTTTAAAATCACTGCTGAGCAGCTTAAAAAGGCTATCACCCCTAAAACTAAAATTTTAATGCTTAATTCCCCTTCAAATCCTGTAGGCTCTATCTACAACAAAGAAGAGCTTTTAAATATTGCTAAGGTTTTAGAAGGCACAAAGATTATCGTATTAAGCGATGAAATGTATGAAAAACTTCGCTATGATGGCTTTGAATTTGTAGCTTTTGCAAGTGTAAGCGAAGATGCCCTAAATCGCACTGTAACTATCAATGGACTTAGCAAATGTGGTGCTATGCCTGGATGGCGTTTTGGCTATATGGCAAGCAAAAATAAAGCTTTAATTTCAGCCGTTAAAAGACTTCAAGGTCAAAGTACTTCAAATATCTGCTCTATCACTCAGCACGCTGCTATACCCGCTCTAAATGGAGAATGTGATGAGGATATAGAAAAAATGCGCCAAGCTTTTGAAAAGCGTCGTGATTTGGCTTTAGATATGCTTTGCCAAATTCCAAACATCAGTGTCTATAAACCTGAAGGAGCTTTTTATCTTTTTGTAAATACTCAAAAAATTGAAAAAGATTCTATGAAATTTTGCCAAAAACTACTAGAACAAGAAAAAGTTGCTGTAGTCCCAGGTGTTGGTTTTGGTATGGATGGATACTTTAGGCTTTCTTATGCTACAAGCGATGAGCTTATCAAAAAAGGCTTAGAAAGAATAACTCGTTTTATTAAAAATTATAAATAATTCTAGGTTTTAAACCTAGAATTTTAACTTTTTTTAGTTGCTCAAATCAATTTTGATCAACAAATTTAAACTCTAAATCAAGGCTTTTTAAGCACTGCATTTACTCTTTGAACTTTATCTAGCTTATTTAAGCTAAGTCTTATCACAGAATCCTCTAATCCCCCTAAAGAATGTGGCACACTTGCTTCTAGGCTTATCATATCTAAAGCATTAAGCTCAAATCTTTCGTTTTCTACCTCAAACCAAATTTTACCGCTTAAAACTTGTACGCGAATGGCAAAGGGTGCTTTATGTTCTTTCATTATGCTATCTTTAGCCATTAAAATTTGAATTTCTTTGCTGTGCTCATCATCGATTAAAACATTGATTTTTACTTCTTTTGGGCTAAATTCTGCCCTATTCCATTTTGTAATCTGCATAAATATTTTCCTTTTTTTAAAATCTAAAAAATTGTAACGAAAAATATATCTAAAAATATAAACTCAAGTTAATTTTTCTTAAAAGCTATTTATTTCCTTTTTGAAATCTTCGCAGATCATATTAAACATCGTATTTGCTATCTTATCTTTAAATTCATTATTTTGGTTAAATTGCTTAAAAAGCTCCAAATTTAAATTCAAAATATCTTGAATTTTGTCTTCCAACAGCATATTAAATTCAATACGAGAATTTTGCATATCGGATTTATTTAAAGATTCGAGAATTCTTTCATTTTTTACCATATCATCTTTTATATCATATAAAATTTTAGCGATTTTATCGCTTTCATTGAAGTCTATATTTGCGTATTTGTTATTAAAGTCTTTGATGATATTTGAAAGCTCTTCTAGCTCAGTTTCAACACTCTTGCTTGATCCGTCTGCAAAAGAGGGTTTTAACTCTCCATTTCCCTGCAAAAAGATATCTTGTGTTTTATCAAGCTGTAAACGATAGCTATCAAAATCTACATTATCTAAAATTCCTTTAGCCAAATCTTGAGATTTAGGTAAAATAATCTTACTTGCAAGTTTTTTAAGCAGTATATAAAGCTTTTCAAGTTCAACATCTTCATAAGGTAAAATTTGAGCCAAAAAAGAATACTCTTTAAGATAAGTTTTTGCCTTACTATAAAAATCTAGTTTTTCATCATCGCTTTTTTCATCAAATCTAGCAAGCATTATATCTAATTTTGAGTGTATAACATTTTCTTTTTCTCTTCCTAAAATAGCATTTGTAAAATCATCTATTTCTTCTTGAGTATAAATTTCATATTCACTAAGATTTGCTTTAAGATCAAAAATTCTATTATCATCAGTAGGTTCATTTAGATAAGTTTGCTCATAAAACACACTAAAAGCCTTGGCTATATCTTCATGAGTATTTGCAAAATCTAGCACAAAGGTATCTTCTTTATTTTTACAAGTTCGATTAAGCCTCGATAGGGTTTGCACCGCACTCACTCCGCTTAAGGTTTTATCGACATACATAGTATGGAGCAATGGCTCATCAAATCCGGTTTGGTATTTTTCAGCAACGATTAAAAAGCGATACTCATCTTTTTTAAATTCGTCCTTTAAAACACCTTCTGAAAAACCATTCAAGCCACTTTCGCTATAAATTTCGCCCTCTAAATTGATTTCACCTGAAAAAGCCACGATAGTCTTAAAATGTGGATAATTTTTTCTCAAATACTCTCTAAAAACAAGATAATACTTCACAGCATTCTCTCTTGAGCTTGTTACGATCATAGCTTTTGCTTTGCCATTTATCTTTTTAAAGCTGTTTTGGAAAAAATGCTCGCACATGATTTGTGATTTTTGCTCGATTGTTCTGATATTGTTTTGCACATAAGCTTTTAGTTTTGCGTTGGCTCTTTTTTTATCGTATTTTGGATTATCATTTGTGCAAGATATGATTTTATAGTAGCTTTTATAAGTCGTATAGCCTTTTAATACATCGAGTATAAAGCCTTCTTCTATGGCTTGCTTCATCGAGTAAAGATGAAAAGGGATAAATTTTTGCCCTTCATCAACCTCACAAGGCATACCAAACATTTCCAAAGTTTTAGGCTTAGGTGTAGCAGTAAATGCAAAATACGAGGCATTAGGCTGGAGCTTTTTGCTTTTTATGATTTCTAGAATTTCATCTTCTAAATTTTGGCTTTCATCACCGCTTTTATCTCTTATAGCTTCTGCCATTTTTTGTGCATTGCTTCCGCTTTGGCTTGAGTGGGCTTCATCGATGATGATAGCAAAAGTTTTGCTTTTTAAGCTTTTGACTTCATTTAAAATATAAGGAAATTTTTGGATAGTCGTGATGATGATTTTCTTACCCTCTTCTAAGGCCTCTTTTAGCTGTTTGCTTCCATGAGTGATGACTTCTACTAAATTTTTTGTGTGAGAAAAGGCTTTGACATTTTCTCTTATTTGACTATCAAGCACTTTTCTATCGGTTACTACGATGATAGAATCAAAGATATTTTTAAAGCTATTTTCTTCTAGTTTATGTAAGCTTACTAGATGATGAGCGAGCCAAGATATAGAGTTGCTCTTGCCACTTCCTGCGCTGTGTTGGATCAAGTAGCGTTGTCCTGCGCCCTTTTCTTTTGCATGAGCAAGTAGCTTTTCTACCACATCGAATTGATGATATCTAGGAAAGATGATGATTTCTTTGTTTTCCTTTTTTATAACTTGCACGAAATTAAAAAGTAAATTTAACAAGGTGTCTTTTTTAAAGATTTTCTCCCACAAATACGCTGTTTTTATACCATCACTTGGTGGATTGCCTGCTCCATTTGCTAGGCCTATCTTGCCGCTGCCATTGTTTAAGCCAAGGTTAAAAGGCAAAAATGTAGTCGCACTTTGATCCAATCTTGTGCTCATATAGCAAAGATCATGATCCAATGCAAAATGCACTATGGTATGGTTAAATAGCGTTTCTTTTGGGTTTCTGTCTTTTTTGTATTGCTCTATAGCGTGAAAGACATTTTGTCCGGTGAAATGGTTTTTAAGCTCTATGGTGATAAGGGGTAAGCCATTTAAAAAGAGTACCATATCGATGGAGTTTTTATTTTGCGTGCTGTAGTAAAGCTGGCGTATGATAGAAAGGGTATTTTGCTCGTAGTTGCGCAGGCTTTGTGCGTTTGCGTTGGTGTTTGGCTTGGCAAAGGCTAGATAAAATTTAATGCCTTTGATCTCTACATAGCCTTGCAAGGCTTTGACTATGCCTTTGGTTTTAATCTGTGAGAAAATACGATCAAAAAGTTCTTTTTTATAGTTTTGCCCACAACGCTTTTTAAGCTCTTCAAGTGCTACACTTTGTGTAGCTTGTAAGAAATTCTCAAAAAATTCTGTATCGATACATAAATTTTTATCAAAGTTTTCATTTGTTCTTTTGATATAGGCATGGTTTTCTAACAAGTAAGACTCTATGAAATTTTCTAAATCTTTTTCTTGGTAGTTAGTCATTGTTAGTTCCAAAAATAATATTTTCTAATTCTTTATAAATTTTAGTATTTTCTGTAATATATTTACATAATGTCGACTTTAAAAAACCATCAGCATTACTTCCAATATAATAGGTTTTACCTTCTAATTTAAATTGATTCTTTAAAGCATTAAAAATTTCCCCTCTTACTTTTTTAAGATCATGTATATCATTTTGTTTTATTTGTTTTATTTGTTCAAGTACTTTTGAATAATCAGTAAAATTATTTTGACAAAAAAGTTCTAAAATTTCATTATCTAATAAATATGTTTCCAAATTTGCTTTGTTCAAAACGATTATATTTTGATTATTAAGATCTTTAATTTCTTCATCTGTATGCGTATCTCTATCGATTAATTTAATAATTTTAGTTTTTGGCAGTATATATTCTAATAATTTTACATTTTGATTATTGTCTTTTTTTAGTTCTTCACAGCCACCACCGGATATAAAAGTAGTATTTGGATATTTTTTATTAAAAATATTATTATAAATCTCAGCATCAAAATTTTTTCTTGTTTCACCGCATAAATCTCCTTCGCAAAAAATTATTACCTCTGGTGCTATAAAATTTGATAAATTTCCGATGGTAAAAGATAAAAATTTTTCCCAAATTATATTATCAATATTACAAGGTTCCAATATTATTTCTTCATCAAAATTTTGTTCTGAAAAATCAATAATAGATATATCTTGATTTTTACATGCAACCAATTCTTTTATTTTTTGTAGGATTCCTAAAGAATGGGTTGTAATCCATAGCTGATTATTATTAGGAATAATATTATAAATTTCTTCAATTAGTTTTGATTGTAATGAAGTGTGCATATGGGTTTCTGGTTCATCAATAAAAATAATCCCATCTTCAAAATATTCTATTTTTAAAACCAAATCCAATAATAAATCAAAAGCTGATTTTTCTCCTGATGATAAATTTTTATAATGAAATTTTTCTACTTTTCCTTTTTTAAAATAAAAACTACCATTTTCAAAAGGATTTGTTATTCCTTCTAGAATCAAATCATCAAAAATATTTTTCATAGATTTTCTTAATTTACCCAATAATCTTTCTTTTAAATCTTTTACTAATATTTCAGAGTTCTCGTTATTATATAAATCAGATACCGTCATTCCAACTAATCTTTTAAAATTATCAGAAACAGAAGTATCATTATCTATAATTTTTCTGAGTTTTAAACTTTCATATGGTTTGCTCATTTTTGAAAATTGCTCAACTGTAAAATCTGCTTCATTTCTATGAGCACTTCTAAAATGCATTAGCTTTTGATAATTATAATCATGAGGTAAATCTTGATTAAAAATTATATCAATTTGATGACCTATATTCAAATATTTATTATGATATGTTTCATCTATAATGCTCCATTTTTTACTTTTTTGCCATGTGTTGCAAGCTTCCAAGATTGATGATTTTCCACTGCCATTAGGACCGACTAACGCAACTAATTTAGATTGTTCAGTGCCTTTAATAGTTAAATTATCAAATCTTTTAAAATTTTTAATTTGAATTTCTTTAATTCTCATCTTTTTCTCCTTTTATAAATTAATCCTACCACAAACCGCTTGGTTTATGAGTGTGGTTTTGTATTCTTTTATGAGTTTTATTTGTTTTTTGGTTTTTTCTATCAATAAATCTATTTTTTCGCATTTTTCATCTAAAAAAATTTGCGATTTGTTCTTGCTCTTTTAAAGGTGGAAGTGGAATTTTAATATTTTGAAAATCTTCATATCTTAAGTTATTCATATCAGAACAAAGCCCATAAGAATATTTTTCATATTCACAAATCATATTTTTTGACTTTAACAAATAATAACTAAAGTTAATATTTATTTTCTTATTTGGAATAGCTACAACATAAGCAGGACTCACTATACCTTTTTCAAGCATATTTATACCGATAGCACCTTGCCACATTCTCATTTTGTTATAAGCAATAGCACCCAAAGGAACTATTTTATAATTAGATTTATCATCGTTAGAAATATCTTTTTTGTTTGTTATATCATTTTGATAAACCACACCATTTGCTATAGTTACAGATAACAATGGGTAGTCATTATTATTACATCTTGCATTAAATTCACCAAAACAGCATCGAATGGGGACTATCTGCCAATCTTGCGGAATCTCCCCAAGCCATTCTACACCACTATCTTTGAAATTTTTCATTGCATGATCTCTCTTAAAAGATCTTGCACTTCTTTTTCTAAGTCTTGCAACTCACTATTTATCTCTTTTAGCTTTCTTGGTGGTGTGTAGGTATAAAAGCATTTGTTAAAAAGTATTTCATAACCCACACTTGCACTATCCCACGCTACCCAAGAGTTTTTTACATAGGGTTTTACCTCTGTATCGTAGTAGTTTTGTATGTTTGTTTTGAGTGGAATTTTTTCAGTGTTGTTGGTTTTATCGCTATCGATGATGAGATTTTCTTCGCTTTTTTTGAGCTTTACACCTAAAAATTTGATAAATTCTTCCCTGTCTTTAAAATCTTGCGGATTTTGTTCTAGCTCTTGTAGTTTTTCTAGGATTTTTTCTTTGTCTTTGAGTTTTGAAAATTTTTCATCCTCTTTTAGAAATTCTATACTTTTTGGCTTTTCTATGGTGATTTTAGTATAGCCAAAGTCTTCATTATCTAGCACTTTACAATCTTCATTTTCACTAAAATTTAAAAACAAATCTGTGATTTTTTCTATATGCTCTTTTGTCATTTCATTTTGTTTAGAGCCTAAAGACTTTTTCATCTTGGAAAAATACCTATCGCTTGTAGCGTTTATAAGCTGAACTTTGCCTTTTTTGTGCTCTGGCTTTTTGTTGGTGATGATCCATATAAAAGTAGGAATTCCTGTGTTGTAAAACATATTTGTAGGCAGGGCGACTATGGCTTCAAGATAGTCATTTTCTATGATATGCTTTCTTATAGCTACCATACCGCTATCTGAGTTGAAAAGTGATGAGCCATTATGCACGCTTGCGATACGAGAACCCAAAGGAGTATCTGTTTTCATCTTGCTAAGCATATTGAGTAAAAACATCATTTGCCCATCGCTTTTGCTTGTGATACCCACGCTAAATCTTGGATCATTGCAAGTTGAATTTGAGCCTTTCTTTTCTACGCCTAGAATTTTTTGATCATTTTCCCAAGACTTACCATAAGGTGGATTAGTAAGCATAAAATCAAATTTTAAATTTTGTTGATCGTTGCTTAAGGTAGAGCCAAATTTTATATGATCTGGATTTTCGCCCTTTATCAGCATATCTGCTTTACATATGGCGTAGGTTTCGGGGTTTATCTCTTGTCCATAAAGATAGATATTTGCTTTAGATTTTATCAGCCCATTGGGATCTGTGATAAATTCTTTTGACTCGGTGAGCATTCCACCACTTCCGCAAGCATTATCATAAATAAGCCATGCTCCTTGCTTGATTTGCTCTTTTACGGGCAAAAATACAAGATGGGTCATAAGCTCTATGATCTCTCTTGGGGTGAAATGCTCTCCGGCTTCTTCGTTGTTTTCTTCGTTAAATTTACGGATGAGTTCTTCAAAAACATATCCCATGCCAAGATTACTTAAGCCTTTATGGATAACATTTCCTTTTTCATCTAAGATATCTTCTATGCCAAAATTTACTTTAGGCGAGCAAAATCTCTCTATAACACCAAAAAGTATGTTTGACTCTTCTAAAGTGTCGAGTTGGTTTTTGAATTTGAATTTTGAGATAATGTCTTTTATATTTTCACTGAAACAATCAAGATAATTTTCAAAATTTACTCTTATATTTTTTGGATCATTTAAAAGGGTTTGCAAGCTAAAATTAGAATAATTAAAAAAGCCTAAATTATTTCCTTGCTTTCCGCCTAGCAAGGGTTCTAAAATTTCTATCTCATCCTTGTAGACATTATAGACTTTAAGAACTTTATCTTTTGTGGGCTCTAAGACAGCATCTACCCTTCTTATGATCGTCATAGGCAGTATAATATCGCGGTATTTGCCCTTTACATAAATATCACGGAGCAAATCATCTGCCACACTCCATATAAAGTTAATAATAGCTTGAAATTGACCCTGCTCCATAATATTTCCTTGTATTTTGTTTACAATGTATTATATAAAATCAGTACTAAAAAGTATTTAAAATTTCAAATAAGTTAAGATAAAATCAAGCCTGAATTTAGGCTTGATTTGAAGAGTTTAGAAGCTTACTCGACTTCAGCGTCGATTACATCATCGTCTTTTTTCTTTTTGTCATTTGCCGCATTTGGCTCATCTTTTTTATACATATTTTCAGCTAATTTATGAGAAACCTCGCTTAAAGTTTTCATTTTAGCTTCGATTTCTTCTTTGCTTGCATTTTGATTTTTCAAAGTCTCACGCAAATCATCAAGAGCTTTTTGGATATTTTCTTTATCACTATCAGCTACTTTTTCTCCAAGCTCATTTAGAGATTTTTCCACTTGGTGTGCCAAGCTATCTGCTGCATTTCTTGCATCTACAGCTTCTTTGCGTTTTTTATCTTCTTCTTTGTGAAGTTCGGCATCTTTTACCATATTGTTAATCTCTTCTTCGCTAAGTCCGCTTGAACCTGTGATCTTGATCTCTTGTGCTTTACCTGTTGCTTTATCTTTTGCAGAAACAGTTAAAATACCGTTCGCATCGATATCAAAAGTTACCTCGATTTGTGGCATACCGCGTGGTGCTGGTGGAATTCCTTCAAGGTTGAAATTTCCTAAAGATTTATTGTCGCGGCTGAATTCTCTCTCACCTTGTAAAACATTGATAGTAACAGCACTTTGATTGTCTTCTGCAGTTGAGAAAACTTGCTCTTTTTTGGTTGGTATAGTTGTACCTTTTTCGATGATTTTAGTCATCACACCACCTAAAGTTTCGATACCTAAAGAAAGTGGAGTTACATCAAGTAAGAGTACATCTTTTACATCACCTTTTATAACTGCACCTTGAATCGCCGCACCAATAGCCACAACTTCATCAGGATTTACAGACTTGTTAAGTTCTTTTCCAAAAGCTTTTTTAACTTCTTCTTGTACTAAAGGAACACGAGTAGAACCCCCTACCATAACGATTTCTTTAACTTCGTTTTTATCAAGTCCTGCATCTTTTACCACTTCATTGATTTTAGTGATAGTTTCAGCCACTAAAGAATCAATCATACCTTCAAATTTAGCTCTAGTAAGTTTTTTAACCAAGTGTTTTGGGCCACTCGCATCAGCTGTGATAAATGGTAAATTAATCTCTGTTTCATTAGCTGAACTTAGCTCTTTTTTAGCATTTTCTGCAGCTTCTTTTAAGCGTTGTAAAGCCATAACATCATTTTTAAGATCTATGCCTGTTTCATCTTTAAATTCACTTGCTAGAAAATCGATAAGCTTATTATCAAAATCATCACCACCTAAGAAAGCATTACCACCTGTTGCTAAAACTTCTACTACATTATCCCCTGTTTCAAGCACGGTAACATCAAAGGTTCCCCCACCTAGATCGTAAACTACGATTTTTTCACTATCTTTTTTATCAAGTCCATAAGCCAAAGCTGCTGAAGTAGGCTCATTGATAATTCTTAGTACATTAAGTCCTGCGATAGTTCCTGCTTCTTTTGTTGCTTTTCTTTGTGCATCGTTAAAATAAGCAGGCACAGTAATCACCGCATCAGTAACACTTTCACCCAAGAAAGCTTCTGCATCTTCTTTTAATTTCATCAAAACTTTTGCTGAAATTTCTTGTGGGGTGTAAATTTTACCTGCGATTTCTATCGCGCACGCACCATTTCTTTCGGTGATGTGATAAGGAAGTCTATTTTTAGCTTCTTTAGCCGCATCTTCATTGATCATCAAACCCATGATTCTTTTGATAGAATAAATAGTTTTTTCAGGGTTTGTTACCGCTTGGCGTTTTGCGCTATCGCCTACTAAAACTTCACCTTTATCTGTAAAAGCTACTACTGAAGGAGTTGTGTTTTTTCCTTCTTTGTTTGGGATTACTTTGCTCTCGCCGCGTTCATACACAGCAACACAAGAATTGGTTGTTCCTAAATCTATACCTATAACTTTACTCATTTTTTATCCTTTTATTAAAATTTATTTTGCTACACTAACTTTGGTTGGGCGGATCACGCGATCAGCTATTTTATAACCTTTTTGAAGCACTTGAACCACTTCACCACTTTGATGATTTTCACTATCTACATGAAACATCGCTTCATGTAAATTAGGATCAAACTCTTTTTCATCTTTGATAAGAGCCACTCCATGTTTTTCAAGTTTTTTAAGAAATAAATCTAAAGTGTTTTGTACTCCTTCTTTGATTTTCAAGCTAATCTCATCTTGGCATTCTACATTAACAGCAGCTTCTAAAGCATCTAAAACATCAAGCAAATCTTTAGCAAAGCCTTCATTTGCATAAGCCATAGCACTTAGCTTTTCTTTTTCCATTCTTTTTTTAATATTTTCAAATTCAGCGTTTGCACGCATATATTTATCTTTTAATTCGTCTAATTCTTTTTGCAATTCATTTGTTTCGTTTTCTTCGCTATCTTGCAAGTCATCCTGTAAATTTTCAGCATTTTGTGCATTTTCGTTTTCAATTTCTTGCTTTTGCTCGCTCATGCCGCCTCCTTTATGTATTGTAATATTTTTTTATAATCCGTATAAACACTACCCGCTAAGATAATATTTACATCCTCGCCCAAAAACCGTGCATCCACCTTAAGCCCCATAAAACCCTCTTTAAATAAAGGTTCAAATTCAAGGCTTTCCTTAAAATGTCGATGGATTTGACAATCTAAGAGCTTAACAAATTCATCATTTTGATAAATTTGGTAAGCTCTTTCTTCATTGCTTCTATAACAAATCAAATTTTGTCTTAAACTTGTTATCTTTTCTGCAAGCTCTACAAAATGAACTTTAAAGGCTATTTTTTCTATGCTAGAAAGATCAAGTCCTATAAGACTTTGTAGAAAATTCCACGCTTCTTTTTCGTATTTTAAAACCAATTCTTCATCTTCAAAATCAAGTACTATAAATTTGGTATTAAGCTCTAGTACTTCTTTAAGTACCAAACTTCTACCGCCATAAACAAGACAATAAATTTCAAATTCCTTGCTTAGCTCTTTTAAAAAGCTTTCATTTTTAATATGGATATTTTTATCTTGTTCTTTTTCCCAAAAACTTTGCCAATAATTTTGCATCGTTAAAATAGTAGGAATTCTACCGCTGCTTATATGAAGCTGAGTGATCAATCCCTCGTCGCTAAGTCTTTTAAGATAAACACGTATAGTCGAAGCAGGTATGCAAAGATTTAAATTTAACTCATTAGAACCAATGGGCGCATTATCCAAAAGATAAGTTTGGATAATAGACTCTAAAATCAAATCCTTTTTATCTCGACTTTTCATCATGTTTTCCTTTAAAGCTAGCACTCTATTTTTTGATTGCTAGATATATTATACAACATTGAGTGTTATTTTGTCAAGTATAAATATAAAAAAATATACTTAATTTTATTTAGTCTATATGACTAAAGTTTTATTAGTTACTTTTTTATAAGGATGAGATATATTTCAAGATTGGCAAACAGGGTGATAATGAGATAAGAAATTTTAAATAGACTCGATAATTTAACTTTTTTTTAAAAGCACAAGATGCTATAAACAAAAAACCAAAGAAGCCTTTACAAGCTCTTTGGCTTTTCTATCAAAGCTTAAAAACTGCCATTAATGGAAATATATATTCTTCTTCCTTCTTCTATGCGATTGTAAGTATTGACCCAAGTAGCAGCACCGCTATTTTGATAAGATTCCCAACCATCTGTAAAACTTTTGTTAAAAAGATTATAAATAGCTGCGTTGATGCTCCATTGCTTATTGATATCATAACGCACACCCATAGAAGCTAAAAAGATATCCTTATAATATTCCCTATTTATATTAGTATCACCCATATAGCGATCTATTTGCCATTCGCCTTTTATCCAAGGGGTAATTTTATTATAGAAGCTGTATTCAGTTTTCAACATAATATTATGTTTTAAACTATCCTGCTCAGGTTTACCTATCACACTTTTATCTTGTGCTTCTTTAACCTCGCTATCAAGATAAGTATAAGCAAAATTTACATTTAAATTATCAAGAGGGCTTATCCCTGCTCCAAGCTCTATGCCTTTATATTCGACCTTGCCATGGTTGATTGCCTTAAAACATCTATCAGCATCACAAGTACCAATTCCTGGAATCATATCGTCTTTATTATATCTTTGGGTTGAAATTTTATCTTTAAAATTTGTTAAAAAACCTGTCGCAGAAACATAAAACAAATCATTATTGTAAATAGCTGCTATTTCATAATTTAAAGATGTCTCTTCTTTTAAATCAGGATTTCCATATATAGGAAATCTACCTTGACCACTATAATTATAAGCTCCATTTATCAAACGATTTGCATAAGGAGTCCTAAAACCCGTAGATACACCGCCTTTTAAAGTAAGTTCATCAGTAGGATTATAAACCAGATAAGCTCTTGGCGAAATATTATTTCCAAAAATTTCATGATGATTGTATCTTGCTCCAAAAGTCAATCTTAAGTTATCTTTTATGCTGTACTCATCCTCTGCAAATATTGCCAATAAATACTGATCAAAATTGGTCGGATTAGCTATTTTATCTTGCATTTTTTCAAGCCTATATTCACCACCTGCGCTCAAAATATGATTCTGTCCTAAAGGAATGACAGATTTTGTATCCAAGATAATATCTTCTGCGACTATATCTCTATTTTCTCCCAAAAACGGCTGTGTAGATTGCCCTACGACTTCGCGGCCATTATTGCTTACTCTATTGTATTGCAAAGCAGAAGTGATAGAAAAATTTTCATAAATACCCTCATGGCTTAAATAAGTCACAAATTTATCAACTTCCATAATATCTGCATAACCACCCGTTAAGCTACCTTGTGTACTACCTGGGCTTGTGATGGTTCCTAATTGACCTTGTTTATTGTCGTAATGATTTCTTGAAAAATCTATATCAAATATAAAAGTATTGTAATCATTAGCCAAATAACTAACTCTTGTTCCTATGTTAAAATTATTTGCCTTTGTAGGACTTTGAGCTTGATCCCCTTGAACTCTTTGCCCACTTCCATTTGTAAATTCAACATTAGACTGCTGTCTATAAAATTCTCTAAAACGAAGCGTTAGGCCTAATTTATCATTCATTAAAGGACCACTAGAATAAATACTTGTTCCATAAGTATTGCCCCAATCTTTATTTTCATTTAAAAGAGCGTCCAAGCTTACAGAAGTTTCCCATTTATCACTCACTTTTTTAGTAATGATATTTACCACCCCGCCTAAAGCTTCGGAGCCATATAAAGTACTCATAGGACCTTTTATAACTTCTATTCTTTCTATGCTAGAAATTGGAGGCAATAAAGAATTTGAAATTTCATTAAAGCCATTAGGACCAACTTCCCCGCCAATACCCTGACGGCGTCCATCAATCAAAACCAAAGTATATCCCGTAATACCTCTCATAGTAATATTATAAGAACCTGTTTTTCCCTTGCTAGCATATAAATCAACACCTGGGATGTCTGCAATAGCTTCTGCAATATCTCTATAAGGCTTACTTTGCAATTCTTTTTTAGTGATAACATTAATAGTAGCAGGGGCTTCTTTAATATCTTGAGCAAAACCAGAAGCACTAACGATCGAACTGTCTAGCTCCACATTTTGCGATATAGCATTAGAAGTCAAGAGGCCAATGGCACAAACTGATAGACATAATTTCTTCATTTTTCTCCTTTTGTTAAATATTGATTAAAAATCAGAATATTATGATAATAATTATTAATTTAACATAAATTTTATATAAATTATGATAATTAATATTAACTATAAATTTATTTTTTCTTGCTATAATTCTCGAAAAATAAGCTTTTTAAAGAAATAAATAGAAAAATAAAAATACCTATATAGAGTTATTTTATTGCTATTTTCTCTATAATTTTTATTAAACAAAAAATAGAAATTAAAATCATAAATGGAGTAAAAATGAAAGCATTTATAAGCAATCATAAAAATCAATCTTCTCTTATCACTTTATTTGTTTTTACACCTTTATTTTTTGTTTTTCTTTATTCTAAAAATTTTTTACACATACAGCCTAATGACACCATTAAAGAAAATAAATTTAATATAGCAATAAAACATTTTGTACAAAATTCCTCCGATATAAAACCGACACAGCCAATACAAACTATACAAGAACCTTCTAGCATACAACCCGAAGAACCTGTACGAGAAATAATCAAAAAAACAAAAACAAGAAAAGAAAAACCTATCACCAAACCTAAAAAGGCAATTTCCTCAATAAACCCTAAAACAATAAGTCAACCCAAAAAAGATACAAACTCGCAACAACCGATCGTGCAGCAGCAAACCCCGCAAACCAACTCTCATCAAAGCGTATCTTTAACTAGCAATAGCGAGCTTTTAAAAGAAATAAAATCAGCAATAGATGAAGCCTTAATTTACCCTAGACAAGCTAGAAAAATGCGTATGAGTGGAGAAGTTCTTGTAGAATTTACTTGGACGAAAGAAAAGAAATTAGAAAATTTAAAAATACTTAAACCTTCAAAATATGATTTTCTAAATAAAAGCGCTTTAAAGACCATACGCGTAGCTTCTAAAAAATTTCCGCAATATGAAAAAACTTTCCATATAAAAATACCGTTGATATATAAAATAAACTAATCAAAAATTTATTTTTATTCAAATTATTATCATTATATGTAATAGCAATCTAATTTAACCACTCTATTATTCCCGCTTGACACTAAAAATCAAACAATAAACAATAAAAGCAAATGCTAGCCCCCAACCCACTTCTATCACCTCAAACACATTTCAACAATTAACCTAAAAAACCAAATTCAACATATTAAAACAAGTTTCAATAAACACAATAAAGAACAATTGTCATGCAAAAACAATAATACCTATAAAAACCAAATTCAATAACAAAGACTAGACTAACCAATCACAAATTCAACAATTAACCTAAAACCAAACCAACCAATACAATAACCAATTATACAAACATATAAACAACTATTCTAAACCTTATCTAGAACAACAATCTAAAACAATAAAAACAAATATATGATTTATATATAAAGTAAGTAAAGAAGAATTAACAAGTCCGCAATGAGCTACTTTCCCCCTGCCAGTAAGGCGTAGTATCATCACCCACGATGTGCTTAGCTTCTTGGTTCGGGATGGAGCAAGGCGTTTCCACATCTGTATAATCACGGACATTGTTATTTAAACCTATTTTATAAATAGACTTAAAAAACAATGTTAAGAGCAAGTTCTAATATAAACCCTACTTGCAAGATTTCTATATCACTTTAAATATATTTTCTATCTAAAGCTTTATTAAAAACCTTAACAAGGAAGTGATGCTTTATTAAAGATAAGCCAAACGCTCTATTAGTACTGGTCAGCTAAAGGACTTTCATCCATTACACACCCAGCCTATCAAACTAGTAGTCTTCTAGAGAGCTTAGAGAAGATTCATCTTAGAGTTGGCTTCACGCTTAGATGCTTTCAGCGTTTATCCTTTCCAAACTTAGCTACGCTGCGATGCTCTTGGCAGAACAACAGCTACACCAGTGGTTTGTTCAACCCGGTCCTCTCGTACTAGGGTCAAATCTCTTCAATCTTCTTACGCCCACGGCAGATAGGGACCGAACTGTCTCACGACGTTCTGAACCCAGCTCGCGTACCGCTTTAAATGGCGAACAGCCATACCCTTCGGGACCTCGCTCCAGCCCCCAGGATGCGATGAGCCGACATCGAGGTGCCAAACCTCCCCGTTCTAGAACAACAATCTAAAACAATAAAAACAAAGATATGATTTATATATAAAGTAAGTAAAGAAGAATTAACAAGTCCGCAATGAGCTACTTTCCCCCTGCCAGTAAGGCGTAGTATCATCACCCACGATGTGCTTAGCTTCTTGGTTCGGGATTGGAGCAAGGCGTTTCCACATCTGTATAATCACGGACATTGTTATTTAAACCTATTTTATAAATAGACTTAAAAAACAATGTTAAGAGCAAGTTCTAATATAAACCCTACTTGCAAGATTTCTATATCACTTTAAATATATTTTCTATCTAAAGCTTTATTAAAAACCTTAACAAGGAAGTGATGCTTTATTAAAGATAAGCCAAACGCTCTATTAGTACTGGTCAGCTAAAGGACTTTCATCCATTACACACCCAGCCTATCAAACTAGTAGTCTTCTAGAGAGCTTAGAGAAGATTCATCTTAGAGTTGGCTTCACGCTTAGATGCTTTCAGCGTTTATCCTTTCCAAACTTAGCTACGCTGCGATGCTCTTGGCAGAACAACAGCTACACCAGTGGTTTGTTCAACCCGGTCCTCTCGTACTAGGGTCAAATCTCTTCAATCTTCTTACGCCCACGGCAGATAGGGACCGAACTGTCTCACGACGTTCTGAACCCAGCTCGCGTACCGCTTTAAATGGCGAACAGCCATACCCTTGGGACCTGCTCCAGCCCCAGGATGCGATGAGCCGACATCGAGGTGCCAAACCTCCCCGTCGATGTGAGCTCTTGGGGGAGATCAGCCTGTTATCCCCGGGGTACCTTTTATCCTTTGAGCGATGGCCCTTCCACACAGAACCACCGGATCACTAAGACCGACTTTCGTCTCTGCTTGACTTGTATGTCTTGCAGTTAAGCTGGCTTATACCTTTATACTCTACGAACGATTTCCAACCGTTCTGAGCCAACCTTTGTAAGCCTCCGTTATTATTTGGGAGGCGACCGCCCCAGTCAAACTACCCACCAGACATTGTCCCACTTGAGGATAACTCAAGCTGGTTAGCTACCCAAATAAGAAAGAGTGGTATCTCAACAATGGCTCATATACAACTGGCGTCATATACTCAAAGCCTCCCACCTATCCTGCACATTCTTATCCAAGTAGCAGTGTCAAGCTGTAGTAAAGGTCCACGGGGTCTTTCCGTCTTGCCGCGGGTAGGAGGAATTTTCACCTCCACTACAATTTCACTGGATCCCTCTTTGAGACAGCTCCCATCTCGTTACGCCATTCATGCAGGTCGGTATTTAACCGACAAGGAATTTCGCTACCTTAGGACCGTTATAGTTACGGCCGCCGTTTACTCGGGCTTCGATCAAGAGCTTCGCTAATGCTAACCCCATCAATTAACCTTCGAGCACCGGGCAGGCGTCACACCCTATACATCCTCTTACGAGTTAGCAGAGTGCTGTGTTTTTGGTAAACAGTCGGGAGGGACTCTTTGTTGTAAGTTTCTTCGCTTTCGGAGTAAATCCTAATACGAAGCGAACCACACCTTATACCGAAGATACGGTGCTATTTTGCAGAGTTCCTTAAAGAGAGTTCTTCCACGCGCCTTAGAATACTCATCCCACCCACCTGTGTCGGTTTACGGTACGGGCAACATTAGCTAAACTTAGAAACTTTTCTTGGCTCGACGGCATCAGGGGTTCTTCTATCCATCCGAAGACTTCAAAAAGCCTTTCAGTTCTCGGTGTATTCTTATACGGATTTGCCTGTATAAGCACCTACGACCTTAGACTAGCACTTCCATCCGCTAGCCCCCTTAGCCCTAAGCGTCCTTCCATCGCACACTAATGTTGGTATTGGAATATTAACCAATTTGCCATCGTCTACCCCTTTCGGACTCGACTTAGGACCCGACTAACCCTACGATGACGAGCATCGCGTAGGAAACCTTGGGTTTACGGCGTTAATGATTCTCACATTAATTATCGCTACTCATGCCTGCATGCTCACTTCTATTCGCTCCAGCACTCCTTACCGGTATACCTTCGACGCAAATAGAACGCTCTCCTACCACTTGACAAAGTCAAGTCTACAGCTTCGGTACTTACTTTAGCCCCGTTATATTTTCCGCGCAAAATCACTAGACCAGTGAGCTATTACGCTTTCTTTAAAGGATGGCTGCTTCTAAGCCAACCTCCTGGTTGTTTAAGTAACTTCACATCGTTTTCCACTTAAGTAAGATTTAGGGACCTTAGCTGGTAGTCTGGGTTGTTTCCCTCTTGACGACGGATTTTATCACTCGCCGCCTGACTGCTGTGATTACATATAAGGTATTCGGAGTTTGATAGGGTTTGGTACATTGGTGTATGCCCTAGCCCATTCAGTGCTCTACCCCCTTATATTACGACACAACGCTATACCTAAATATATTTCGGAGAGAACCAGCTATCACGAAGTTTGATTGGCCTTTCACCCCTATCCACAAGTCATCCCGGGGCTTTTCAACGCCTATGGGTTCAGTCCTCCACTAGTTCTTACACTAGCTTCAACTTGCTCATGGATAGATCACTTCGTTTTCGGGTCTGCAGCATCTGACTAAGCGCCCTATTCAGACTCGCTTTCGCTACGGCTTCGCGTTTGCTTAACCTTGCCAGACACCACAACTCGCAGGCTCATTATGCAAAAGGCAGTCCATCACACTGTATTGCTACATAGTGCTCTGAATGATTGTAAGCAAATGGTTTCAGGTTCTATTTCACTCTGATCACCTCAGTTCTTTTCACCTTTCCCTCACGGTACTTGTGCACTATCGATCTGGTATTAGTATTTAGGGTTGGATCGTGGTCGACCCGGCTTCAGACAGGATTTCTCGTGTCCCGCCCTACTCAGGATACTGCTAGCTAAGGTTTGTTTTTCGTCATACGGGACTATCACCCTCTATGGCTATACTTTCCAGAATGTTCTGCTAAACTCACCTCTTGCACATTGCAGTCCTACAACCCCCACGTGCAAGCACTGGGTTTGCCCTCTTGCGCTTTCGCTCGCCGCTACTGACGCAATCTCTATTGATTTCTTTTCCTGAGGGTACTAAGATGTTTCAATTCCCCTCGTTCGCTCCTATATAGGTAATGTATATCTCTATACATTGGGTTGCCCCATTCGGAAATCTACGGATCAAAGCTTCTTGACAGCTCCCCGTAGCTTATCGCAGTCTAGTACGTCCTTCATCGCCTTTACCAGTCAAGGCATCCACCATTCGCTCTTAGTAGCTTACCTTTTTTACCTTTTATTATTGATTCTAAAACGCATCACTTCCTTGTTAAAGTTTTTATGATAAGACTTTCTTATCTTAAGACGGAAAGCATTCAAACACTTAATATAAATACTAAAAAATAATCTAAACTAAGTCGTGAGTTTGAAACTTATCTTTAATTTATAAACTTTAGATCTAATATTCTCTTTATTATAAAAATAAAGATAGTTAAAAGATATAAAAGTAAAACCAAAGAAAAGATAATTGAGTTTTATCCTTTAACAAGTCCTGTAAAATTGTTTTTATTAAAACTTGCTTGTGACTCTTAACAATGATAATTATAAAGAACATTTAGGTTTAAAACCTAAAGGAAGTATATAATATATAAAGTATATTCATAAATATATACTTGCTTTAGATTTTAAAGCTTGATTTCAAATCTTGTTTTATCTTTTAAGATTGATATTTCTATGGTGGGCCTAACAAGACTTGAACTTGTGACCTCACCCTTATCAGGGGTGCACTCTAACCAGCTGAGCTATAGGCCCTTAATAATGGTGGAGAATAGCGGGATCGAACCGCTGACCTCCTGCGTGCAAAGCAGGCGCTCTCCCAGCTGAGCTAATTCCCCATAAACAATTAGCTTTATCATCAATCTTTGAAATCTAAACAAGAATCAATTGAGTTTATAATGAAGTAATAGTTGTGAGACTTATTACTTTGTACTCTAGAAAGGAGGTGATCCAACCGCAGGTTCTCCTACGGTTACCTTGTTACGACTTCACCCCAGTCGCTGATTCCACTGTGGACGGTAACTAGTTTAGTATTCCGGCTTCGAGTGAAATCAACTCCCATGGTGTGACGGGCGGTGAGTACAAGACCCGGGAACGTATTCACCGTAGCATGGCTGATCTACGATTACTAGCGATTCCGGCTTCATGCTCTCGAGTTGCAGAGAACAATCCGAACTGGGACATATTTTATAGATTTGCTCCACCTCGCGGTATTGCGTCTCATTGTATATGCCATTGTAGCACGTGTGTCGCCCTGGGCATAAGGGCCATGATGACTTGACGTCGTCCACACCTTCCTCCTCCTTACGAAGGCAGTCTATTTAGAGTGCTCGGCCGAACCGTTAGCAACTAAATACGTGGGTTGCGCTCGTTGCGGGACTTAACCCAACATCTCACGACACGAGCTGACGACAGCCGTGCAGCACCTGTCTCTAAGTTCTAGCAAGCTAGCACCCTCATATCTCTATAAGGTTCTTAGGATATCAAGCCCAGGTAAGGTTCTTCGCGTATCTTCGAATTAAACCACATGCTCCACCGCTTGTGCGGGTCCCCGTCTATTCCTTTGAGTTTTAATCTTGCGACCGTACTCCCCAGGCGGTACACTTAATGCGTTAGCTGCATTACTGAGATGACTAGCACCCCAACAACTAGTGTACATCGTTTAGGGCGTGGACTACCAGGGTATCTAATCCTGTTTGCTCCCCACGCTTTCGCGCCTTAGCGTCAGTTGAGTTCCAGCAGATCGCCTTCGCAATGGGTATTCTTGGTGATATCTACGGATTTTACCCCTACACCACCAATTCCATCTGCCTCTCCCTCACTCTAGACTATCAGTTTCCCAAGCAGTTTAATGGTTAAGCCATTAGATTTCACAAGAGACTTGATAATCCGCCTACGCGCCCTTTACGCCCAGTGATTCCGAGTAACGCTTGCACCCTCCGTATTACCGCGGCTGCTGGCACGGAGTTAGCCGGTGCTTATTCCTTAGGTACCGTCAGAATTCTTCCCTAAGAAAAGGAGTTTACGCTCCGAAAAGTGTCATCCTCCACGCGGCGTTGCTGCGTCAGGGTTTCCCCCATTGCGCAATATTCCCTACTGCTGCCTCCCGTAGGAGTCTGGACCGTGTCTCAGTTCCAGTGTGACTGATCATCCTCTCAGACCAGTTAAGCGTCATAGCCTTGGTGAGCCATTACCTCACCAACTAGCTGATACTATATAGTCTCATCCTACACCGAAAAACTTTCCCTACTCAACTTGTGTTAAGCAGGAGTATAGAGTATTAGCAGTCGTTTCCAACTGTTGTCCTCTTGTGTAGGGCAGATTAACTATACCTTACTCACCCGTGCGCCACTAATCCACTTCTAGCAAGCTAGAAGCTTCATCGTTCGACTTGCATGTATTAGGCACGCCGCCAGCGTTCACTCTGAGCCAGGATCAAACTCTCCATAAAAATTATAGATAGTTTAATCTTTTTCTTCAAAGAAAAAGTAATGAAGATTAAAAATAAAAACTTTTAATCTTTAAATATTTAGATTGAATAGATTTTACATAATAACTTATGCCTAAATCTTTTCTGGCTCAATCGATCACTTATTTAGATTTCAAAGATTGACTAATAAGATTTGAAATAACAATATTAATTTTAAAGAACAAAACAAAAAATCATTTACTGAATATAAATTAAAGTTGTATAAACTTTAAGATTATAATTTAAAGATCTTAAGTCCTTTTTTTGAAAAAGGAAATGAAAGTATAACTAATTAAGCTTAAAGGATTATTAAATATATCTTTTTTTGACAATGATATGAAAGTATAACTAATTAAGCTTAAAGAGGATTAAATATATTGTTTTTTGATCAATTTTTATAAAAAAATACTAAAAACTAGATTTTTTGCCAATTAGCTAGCTAACTTTGATATAATCATAGAGAAAATTTTACTATAAAGGAAAATAATGAAAAAGTTTTTAACCGCTTTCTTAGTTGCCTTCATAGGCTTATTTTTAACAGCTTGTCAAAATACCAAAACAGAAAATAACACAAGCAATGAAGTTAATGCTACACTCACTTTAAAGGTTGGGACTGCTCCAAATTACAAACCTTTTAACTATAAGCAAGATTCTAAACTTACAGGTTTTGATACTGACTTAGTTGAAGAAATTGCTCGAAAAAATGGTATTGAAATTGTTTGGGTTGAGACTAATTTTGATGGATTGATCCCTGCTTTAAAAGCTGGCAAGATTGATATGATCGCTTCAGCTATGAGCGCTACAGATGAAAGAAGACAAAGTGTAGATTTTACAAAACCTTATTATATGAGTAAAAATCTTTATATTAAACTTAAAAATAATGAAACCCTTCAAACAAAAACTGATCTAGAAGGTAAAAAAATAGGAGTTCAGCTAGGAACCTTACAAGAAAATACAGCAAAAGCTATCAAAGATGCACAAGTTCAAAGCAACAAGGATTTAAATATAGCTGTTTTAGCACTAAAAAACAATAAAATCGATGCTATTGTTGCTGATCAAGATACTGCCAAAGGCTTTTTAGCTGAAAATCCTGATTTGGTAAGTTTTTATCAAGAAACAGATGGTGGCGAAGGTTTTAGTTTTGCTTTTGATAAAGACAAACAAAAAGAAGTTATAGAAATATTTAATAAAGGTATAGATGAAGCAAAGGCTAATGGATTTTATGATGGTCTTGTAAAAAAATACGAACTAGAATAAGCGTGAAATTTCACGCTTCTATCTAGAAGTTTAAAATCTTATATTTTCTCTCTTTCGCAAGTGCTAAAAGTTTTTCATCGCCATTGCATACAAAAGCTTTACTGACACATTCTAGCAAAGGTAAATCATTAATAGAGTCGCTGAAGAAATAAGAATTTTTCATCCATATCTCATAATCTTTACCCAAATACTCCTTAAGTCTTGACACTTTGCCTTCTCTAAAACTATAAGTACCACGGGTTTTTCCGCTGAATTTGCCATTGATAAGTTCGCATTTTATGGCTATACTTTCTTTGATGCCTAATTGAAAAGCAATTTTTTTAACCAAAAATTCAGCCGTAGCAGAAATAACAATACATCTTTGGTTTTGATATTTTGCTATAAGCGTCTTGGCTTTTTCATAAGGTTTTATATATTTATCAATAAATTCATCGACTAAAAGAGAAATTTTTTTTTCATCTTCTTCTTTTACACTTTGGAGAAAAAAAGGCATAAATTCATCCATATTAAGCTTTTTTTCGCGATATTGTTTCTGATAAAAATCAATTTTTTCCAAATACTCTTTAGGCAAAAGACCTTTTTCTATACAAAATTTCAACCAAAGTTTAGCACTATCGCCCTGTATCAAAGTATCATCCAAATCAAACAAAACAAGCTTCATCTTAACTCTTTTGCTAAAGAAAGATTAAATTTTAAAGCAATTTTATCACCCACTTCAAAAGCACTATAGGTGCTAAAATTCAAAGTATCCACTTTAAGTTCAATTTCTTGAAGCTTAACCTTATAGCGTATAATATTGCCAAGAAGTGATTTTTCCTTGATCTTAGCTTCTAAGCCCTCATTAGAAATTTCTATGGTTTCGGGACGCAAAGCTATATCTTTTTTAAAATCATGCTCTAAACCCAAATCATCAAGTTCTTTAGGGCTTAAAATATTATAGTTTCCTATAAAACTTGCTACAAAATGACATTCTGGCAAAAGATAAAGATTGCTTGCATTTGAATTTTGCATGATTTTACCTTCATTCATTAAAATAATCCTATCAGACATCTCCAATGCCTCTTCTTGATCGTGAGTTACAAAGATGGTAGTTAAATTTAATTCTTTTTGAATTTCCTTAATTTGCACTCTTAAATGTTTTCGAATTTTAGCATCAAGTGCTGATAAGGGCTCATCCAGCAAAAGCAAATCAGGCTTAGTAACCAAAGATCTTGCTAGAGCCACTCTTTGCATTTGACCGCCTGAAAGTTTATGAGGATAAGTTTTCGCATATTCTTCAAGTTCAACCAACTTTAACATCTTTTTCACTCTTTTTTCTATATCTTTTTTATCCATTTTTTTGATTTTCAAACCAAAAGCTATATTTTCAAAAACATTAAGATTTGGAAAAAGAGCGTAATTTTGAAAAACCATACCTATATTTCTTTTTTGTGGACTTAATTTGGTAATATCTTTATCATTAATTAAAATTTTACCTCCATTGATCTGACTAAGACCTGCTATACATCTTAAAAGTGTTGACTTTCCACAACCACTTGGACCTAAAAGGGTTACAAATTCACCCTTTTTAGCATTAAAACTGATATCTTCGAAAATAATCTTATCTCCATAAGCTTTTTTAAAATTTTTAATCTTCAAATAAGCCATTTCTACTCCTTAATCAAACTAGCTATAAAAGTTGCTATAAAAATCAATACAAAATACACAATCACTAAAGCACTAGAATAATGTCCGCTTTGATTTTTAATATTATAAAGATAAACTTGTAAGGTCTCATAAGTACTTCCTACAAGAATATTTGCATATAAAAATTCACCTATTAAAAAAGAAAAGCTTAAAAATATTGCTACCAAAATTCCATTTCTTAGATTGGGTAAAATGAGTTTAAAAATTGCACCCATTAAAGAACCTCCAAGCATGGCATTTGACGCGATAAGTTCATTTAAATTTACATTTGATATAGCATTATCCAAAGCTCTATAGATGAAAGGCAAGGCTATGGTAAAATAGGTAAAAATAAGTATCCAAGCTGTGCCACCTATACTATCAGCATAAAGCTGTAAAAGTCCTATACAAGTAACTATAGGAGGTATAGCAAAAGGCATGATAATAAGTACATTTATAAAAGATTTAAATTTTAAAAAATAATAATTTACCACAAAAACTAAAGGAAAAACAAGAAACATAGAAAGAATGATACTGGCTATACAAACAAGTAAAGAATGCCAAAGTGCAATCAAAAATCTCTCATCGCTAAAAAGCTGTATATACCATTTAAGCGTAAGACCATCGGGTAAAACACTCACGCCCCAAGAAGTAGAGATAGAGTATAAAAAAGTAGCCGCCAAAGGTAAAGCCAAAAATAAAAATACTAAAAACAAAATTCCATAATGATAGATTTTAGCTTTCAAACTTAAATTTTCACTCATTTAAAGCACCTTAAAATTATATTTTTTAGAAAGAAAATTAGCTATAAAAGTAATAATAAGCATGATAATAGTGATAATGATACTTAAAGCACTAGCCATATAAGGATCAAGATTGATATCTCCTGCAATTAAAGCAGCGATTCTTACAGGCGCGACATTAAAATTCCCCGAACTTAAAGCATAGATAGTTGCATAAGCCCCAAAAGCATTAGCAAACAAAATCACAAAAACCCCAAATAAAGCAGGAAAAAGTAAAGGTAAGGCTATTTTTATCCAATATAAAAAATTACCCCCACCCAACATCTTACAAGCATTTAAATGTGAATTTTCAAGACTTTTAAAAGCAGGTAGTAAAAGTAATATAGCTAAAGGAATTTGAAAATACACATAGACAATATTAACACCCAAATTAGCATAGATACTAATAAAAGGTTCTATGCCTAAATTTTTTAGCAATACATTGACTATGCCATTACTTCCAAGAACAATAATAAAAGCAAAAGCTAAAGGGACTCCGGAAAAATTACTTATCATAGTGTTTAAAGAAAAAAGAAATTTGCATATTTTAGAAGGAGCTAAAACAAATAAAGAATAACTTGCTAAAAGTCCTATCAAAAGTCCAAAAATACTAGAAACAAAACTAATTTGTAAAGAATTTATAATGCTTTGTAAATAGAATTTGGATTCAAATATATATAAAAAATTATCAAAAGAGTAAGCTTCATTTTCTTCTACATAAAAAGCATTAAAAACAATCCAGATCAAAGGAGCTATCATAAAAAAAGCAAAGACTATAAAAAAAGGCAAGATGCTTAAAAATGCCAAAAATTTTTCTTTCATTTTTTCACCTTTAAAATTTTATCGTTATATTTTTTATCGTGATTGATGCCTAAAATTTCACAAATGCTTCCGCAAATTTCATCTTGTTTGATGAAAGCATCTTCATAAGAAAAAGCAGAACCAAAGGTAAAAAAAGGAACTAAGGTTTCATCCTCACTCAAACCCCCATGGCTTTTACCCTCTGTCATACCATGATCACTTGTGATAATCACATTTATACCTTGCTCTAGCCAAATAGGTAAATATTCAGAAATTAAAGTATCAACTTTTTTGGTTTTATTGGCATATTCGCAAGAATGAGAGCCAAATTTATGTCCTGCATCATCTATATTCATAGAGTGTATAAGGGTAAAATCTAAATCATATTTATTTCTTAAATGTTCCCCATCAGCAAATAAATGAGAATCTAAATAATCATCTTCGTAATAAAAATGTCCATAAGGTAAAGTTAAATTTTCATCTTCTATATGACGATGCAAAAAAGGAACAAATTCTTTTTTATTATAAAGCTCAAAAACCCAATGATAAGCTGCGCATCCAGCTTTTAAACCTTGTTCTTTACAAAGATCAAAAATACTTGTTTGCTTTGAAAAACTTAGTTTATTGTTAATTATCCCGCTTAAAACAGGCTTTACGCCTGTTAATAAGCATTCATATAAAGGACGCGACATGCTAGGAAGTTCGCATTCTAAAGAATAAAATTTGCCTAAATTCTCTTTACAAAGTGCATTTAAATATCCCATATTTATACTAGCACTTTTATAATTTAAACCATCGAGCACAACCAAAATAACTTTTGACATCACTTACTCTTTAAATCTTTTACTTGTTTTGCCAAATGAAATATTATAAAACACATATATTCCTTATTTCATGTCCACTATAACTTTTTCTTGCCAAAGTTGTGGTAATTTCTTAGCGCTTTTTTCCCAAGCTTTTTGATCTTTGATAGCTCTTGCATTTTTATATTGTTCGCTTGGTAGAAGCTTAGCTTGTATATCATCAGGCAAGGTAATATAATCAATTCTTATAGGTCTTGCATAACCCTTAGCTAGATTGATTTGTCCCTTATCAGAAAGTATAAATTCACGAGCTAATTTAGCTGCATTTGGGTGTTTGGCATATTTGTTGATAATGGTTGTATAACCTGAAACAACGCTACCATCAGCAGGGATTAAAACTTCATAGCGATCCTTGCCTACTTTATCTCTATAGCCTAAACCATTAAAATCCCATACCAATCCCACTTCAACTTCACCTTTTTCAAGATTGGCTATACTTACATCATTATTTACAAGTCGTCCCTGTTTAGCTAGAGTGTTGAAAAAATTTAAAGCAGGATTTAGATCTTTTTCATCACCACCTAAAGCATAATTTGCCGCCAATACCGCATTAACAGCCTGAGCTGCTACGCTTACATCACCTACTGTAATTTTATAATTTCCCTTAAGTAAATCTTGCCAAGTTTTTGGCACATCCTTTACTACTTCTTTATTAACGATAAAAGCTATAGTGCCCGTATAAGCCAAAAGCCAGTGTCCTTCCTCATCTTTTGCCCAAGCAGGAACTTGCTCCCAATAGCTTGTTTTAAAGGCTTGAGTTACTCCTTGCTTTACAGCTATATCTCCAAAAGAGGCTCCTACATCTCCTATGTCACCGCTTGCATTTTTCTTTTCAGCCTTAAATTTAGCAATTTCTTGAGCTGAACTCATGTCTGTATCGCTGTGCTCTATACCATAAAGATTTTTAAGATCTGCCCAAGTATCTTTCCAATTTGCCCAAGTATCAGGCATGGCTAGAGAATTTACCCTACCCTCTGCTTGTGCAGCTTTGATTAAATTCTCATCTATAGCTTGTAAATTTGAAAACAGCAAAGCTACAAACCCCAAACTTAATAAAAATTGCTTTTTCATTTTCAACTCCTTAAAATAAAAATATTTTAGAAATTTAATAAGTTTTAGAAACATTTTAGATACAAGTTGATTTTTAACTAATCAAAGTTATAATTTCAAAGTCAAAATAAGGAACCACTATGCTTTATATTTATATAAAAACACAAAATGCCTTAGTACAAAGAATTAATTTTAATCTTGACAATCAAGAATTACCACAAAATATCTTATGGATTGACTTACTTCATCCAAGCCCTGCAGAGATTGCCTTTATATCGAGTGAATTTAATCTTGAATTTCCAACGAAAGAAGAAAGAGAAGAGATAGAACTTAGTGCAAAATACTGGGAAGATAATGCTACTATAACTATCAATGCTCATTTTTTGATTCGAGAATTTAAGAATGATAACGAAGAGCAAAATTCAATCAAACTTCGTACAGAAATTGTAACTTTTGCAACAGCTAAAAATATTTTATTTACGATAAGATACAATGAATTTAGCACCTTTAAGGAAATTCAAGCAAGGATATTAGCAAGTCCAAAGAATTTTGAAGATGGTTTTGATATTATCGATAAAATGTTTGAAGTACGAGTCGAAAAAGATGCGGATTTACTTGAATGGATTGATAAAGAAGCAAGACGCTTAAGAATAACCGTTTTAGAAAAGAAAGATGAATACAGTTACGATGAAATGCTAAAAGATATTTCAAGCTTACAAGAGCTTAATATGCGAGTTAGAGATTCTTTGTTTGATAAGCGTCGCGCGATGACTTCCTTGCTTAAAAGTGATAAAATCGACAGAGATATAAAACAAAATTTAACTATAGTTTTAAAAGACTTGAATTCTTTGGTCGAATTTAGCGTTTCACAACTCAATGTTTTAGACAATATTCAAACTATTCTAGCAAGTCAAGTTAATATAGAGCAAAATAAAATTATCAAGCTTTTTACTGTTGCAACCGTTGCTATGATGCCCCCTACTCTTATAGGAACAATTTATGGGATGAACTTTAAATTTATGCCTGAACTTGAGCTTCACTATGCCTATCCAATAGTGCTTATAGTGATGATAATTTCTATCATTGTGCCTGTTATTGTTTTTAAGAAAAAAGGTTGGCTATAATACATTAAAGGAGAGAAAATGGATATCATTAAAATAGGAATTTTAACCTTAAGCGATAGAGCAAGCAGTGGGATATACGAAGATAAAGCTACTGCTGAAGTTGAAAGAATTTTAAATTCATATATTAAAAATGAAATCATCTATTTTAAAGAACTTATACCGGATGATTATGATTTAATTATAAAAAAACTACTTTATCTAGTGGATGAGAAAGAATGTGACCTAGTAATCACTAGCGGAGGAACAGGACCAGCGCTTCGCGATGTGACCCCTGAAGCTACAGAAGCAGTATGTGATAAATTAATGCCAGGTTTTGGAGAGCTCATGCGTTTAGAAAGCTTAAAATTCGTACCCACAGCTATACTTTCAAGACAAACAGCAGGAATTCGCAACAAATCTTTCATCATCAATCTACCTGGTAACCCTAAAGCCATAGCAGAATGCCTAGAGCCTGTATTTCCTGCAATACCTTATTGTATCGATTTAATAGGTGGAGCTTATATAGAAGGAAATGACGAAGTAATTCAAGTCTTTAGACCTAAGAAAAAATGTCAAAATTAAAATTTATTAGCCTTAATAAGTCTGCTTAATTGCCTAGCAAGCAGACTTACCGATGCTTCATCTTTGCTTATTTTTTGTATTTTATTTTTAAATTTATAAAGTCTATCATCTAAAATCGCGTCATTGATCTGAATTTTAGGCCTTATATTTTGCTTTTGTGAAACCTTTTTCTTAAAAAACATTTTCATCCTTTTTTGTAAATATACATTATTTTAATTGAAAAAAATATTATTTTTGATATTTATATGATTATTAACTTTATTTCATGATTTTAAGTTAGAATTCGCAAAAATAAATCAAGGAAAATAAATGACTTTAATTGCAATTTTATATCTTTATACAGCGCTTTTATCTTGGATTTCTTATAATCAAATTCGCTTTTTAGAAAAAGAAAGAGAAAAGCAAGCTCAAATTTTAAGCAAGGAAGATTATCAAAATGCGGCTGATATTGCTATAGAAAATGAAAAATTCAAGCTTTTTTCAAATTTTTATACTCTGATTGTTAATATCGCATGGATAGGCTTTGGATTTTTCTACTTAAAAGAGCTATTAATCAGCGAAAATTCTCGTCTTGAAAACACTCTATTTTTACTTGCTTTTTTAATTATCACAAGTATTTTAAATTTACCTTTGAGTATTTATGAAAGTTTTGTTAAAGATAAAGCTCATGGTTTTTCAAATATGACTTTAAAACTTTTTATCAAAGACACTATAAAAAGCCTTATCTTAACTTTGATTTTTGGATTTTTAATCCTTTATGCCCTACTTTTTTGCTATGATTTTTTTGGTACTTTTTGGTGGCTTGCAGCTTTTATTTTTGCTTTTTGTGTGATAGTAATTATAAATGTTATTTACCCTACTCTAATCGCTCCCATATTTAACAAAATGGAAAAATTAGAAGATGAGAATTTGCTAAGTAAAATTAACGATCTCATGAAGCGATGTGGCTTCAATGCAAATGGAGTTTATGTAATTGATGCTAGCAAAAGAGATAAGCGTTTAAATGCTTATTTTGGCGGACTTTTTAAAAGTAAAAGAGTAGTGCTTTTTGATACACTTTTAAAAGCCTTAAGCGAAAGAGAACTTCTAGCAGTTTTAGGACATGAGCTTGGACATTTTGTTCACAAAGATATTATAAAAGCACTGATTAATGGTGCGATCACTATGTTTTTACTTTTTTTTATTTTTTGTCTCATTTGCCTGATTTTGTATATCAAGAAAGCCGTCTAGAAGGAGTTGATGGAGGTGTTTTTGCTCTTTTGTTTATATTTGCAAATATTTTTAGTTTTATTATCTCTCCTTTAATAAATGCTTTAAGCAGAAAAAATGAATTTGCTGCGGATCAGCATGGAAGCAAGCTTACCAGCAAGGAAGATATGAAAAATGCACTTATAGCTCTAGCAAGAGAAAATAAAGCCTTTATTAAAACGAGTAAGATTTATACCTTTTTTTATCTTAGTCATCCAAGTATTAGCGATAGAATCAAGGCTCTTTCTTGACCATAAAAAATGCTCTTATAGAAGCTAAATCTAGGCTTGAAAAACACGAAAATGAAGCCTTGTTTATACTTTGCGAATATCTAAAAAAAGATAGGACTTGGATTTTTTTAAATCAAGATCTAGAATTTGATTCCAAGCCCTATTTTGAACTTATCAAACGCTTTCAATCAGGGGAACCTTTTGAATATATCTTTGAAAAAGCAGATTTTTGGGGCTTGGAATTTAAAGTAAAAAAAGGGGTCTTAATCCCACGCTATGATAGCGAGATTTTACTTTCACAACTTCTTAAAATTTGCAAAAATAATAATTTTCAAAATATATTAGAAATAGGCTTTGGAAGTGGAATTTTAAGTATAATTTTGGCCAAAGAATTGGGAATAAAAATTACAGCTTGTGATATCAACCCCAAAGCTTTGCAACTAGCCTTAGAAAATGCCAAATTGCACAAAGTTGAACATTTAATCGATTTTAGACTTTGTGATTTTAAACAAGTAAAAGAAAACTATGATTTTATTTTTTCAAATCCTCCTTATATCCAAAATTCATACCCCATAGATCTTTGGGTGCAAAACGAACCAAAAGAAGCTTTGTTTGGAGGGGAAAAAGGATATGAAATTTTAGAAGAAATTATAAATTTCTCTATTGAAAGAAAGGTTAAATTTTTAGCATGTGAATTTGGTTATGATCAAAAAGCAATTTTAAAACAAATTTTATGTCAAAAAAATTTTCAAGCTGAATTTTTTCAAGATGAGCAAGGATACGATCGTGCTTTTGTCGCTCAATTTACTAAAAAATAAGCTTCGTGCGCTATGATAAATTAAAAAATTAAGGAGAAAAATTGAAAGCAATCAATCTATTTTTACTTGCAGCAATGATTGGCATAGAACTTATACTTGGGATAGTTGTTGCTCCGGTAATTTTTTACCCAGCTAACTTTATAGGCGAGGGAGTTTTAAGTCATTTTCAAAGCGGTTTAATGATGACTCAAATTTTCATTAAAATGGGATATTTATTAATTTTTGTTTCTATTTTCAACTTGTTGTTTGAAATCTATTCTTTTGTAAAGGAAGATATGAAATTTCAGGTTAAATTCTCAAAATTAATACTTAGCATACTGATTTTGATTTTAAGCTTAGTATTTGTTTTATATTTTACAAATACTATTATTGAACTACAAAATTTAGGTGAGCAAGCTACAAAAAGTCAAGAATTTCTTGGCATACATAATGCAAGCGAAGTGGTTATAAAAATTATTTTATTGATGCAAGTTTTTCTATATTTCTTAAGTTTTAAAATAGTAAAAAAATGCTAAAATATTTAACAAAATTTACAAGGAGGAATAAGCTATGATGATCTCTGATGCAAGTATGATGCAACAAAATTATTATTTAAACAATGCTCAAAAAGCTAGCGAAAAAGCCTTAGAAAACATTGCAGCTGTCCGTGCAATAAGTGGAGTTGATAGTGCTAATTTAGCTATTGCTGATTCTTTAAGATCTCAATCAAGCACTATAGATCAAGGTGTTGCAAATGCTTATGATGCTATCGGGGTTTTGCAAATTGCAGATGCGAGTCTTACAAATATTTCTCAAAGCGCTGATAGACTCAATGAACTCTCCGTAAAAATGAATAATGCAGCATTAAACGACTCTCAAAAAAGTATGCTAAGAACAGAAGCAACGCGCATACAAGAATCTATCAATGATTCTTTTAATAATGCTACTTATAATGGAAAAAATGTGTTTCAAACTATGAATTTCGTAGTAGGAAGCGGAACTGAAACAACTAATTTAAATCCATTGGCAACTAGCGGTCTTAGTATAGATAATCAAGACAGTATTACAAGTTTTATGGATCAACTTGGTGCTTTAAGAAGTGAAATAGGTTCAGGTATTAATGCTATCACATCTAATATCAATGCTAGTGTACAAAATAGTATCAATACTAAAGCAGCTGAAAACAATTTACTCAATAATGACATGGCAAAAAATGTCAATGATTTTAATAGCAATTACCTAAAAGAAAACGCAGCTGCTTTTGTTGCTGCACAATCTAATATGCAGCTTCAAAGTAAAATTGCTAGCTTATTGCAATGATAAAAGCCCTAATCTAGGGCTTCTCTTTTTATAAAAATGACTTTAGAGCAAATTTTAGAAAAAACCAAAAATATCCGTCTTGTAGCAGCAAGCAAATATGTTGATGCAAATGTTATCGAAAAACTTTTTACTCAAGAAATAACAGAATTTGGAGAAAATCAAGTTCAAGCTTTAATACAAAAAAAAGAAATTCTTGATAAAAAAGATTTAAATATAAAATGGCATTTTATAGGAACATTACAAAGCAATAAAATCAATCTTTTAATCAAGCAAAAACCAATACTCTGGCATTCTTGTAATGGATTAAAAATAGCAAGAGCCATGGATAAAAGACTAAATTATAAACTAGATACCTTACTAGAAATCAATAGCGCCAATGAACTCAGCAAAAGCGGGCTTAATCCAGATCAAGCTATAGAAGAATACTTACAAATTCAAGAAGAATGTCCTAATTTAAATCTTTGTGGAGTTATGAGCATAGGCTCACACAGTGAAGAACAAAAAGAAATTGTAAAAAGTTTTGAAATTACCTATAAAATCTATGAAAAACTTCAAAAACACGGAGCTAAAATTTGCTCTATGGGAATGAGTAATGATTTTGAAATCGCTATTAAATGTGGATCTAATATGGTAAGACTTGGAAGTATTTTATTTAAAAATTTAAAATAAAACTTCCCTCCAATCCTTAACCCACATATTTATTGAGAATTTTTTCACTAACACTATCAGAGATGATAAAATCGGTATGATAAAGCAAACAAGAACCGGTGCTAACGATCTTTAAGACAAGCTTTTTGTTGCCTTTTTCATTTGGATTATGCGCATTCCTTGCTATTTCGTGAATTTCATAAACAAGTTCTCGATTCAATCTTGAAAGATCAAGCTCTATGATATTGTTTTCAAATTCTTTAGGTTCTGCTACAAAGTCTTTATTTTCTAAAGTGTTTTTCTTAGCACTAAATTTTTTTACCGCTTTAATCTCTCCTTCTTGAAGTTCCTCTAGAGTTTTAATTGATCTTAAAGCTAAGCTATCTAATTTGCCCTCTTCTGCTCTATAGCTTAATAAAAATCCATAAGCTTCATTTTTAGAGGCTTCATTTTTTAAAATATTTTCAATCTCTTCTATATTAGACTCAAAAACCGTCACTTCAAAAGTAGAATAAAAATCCAATATCTCAAGCCTACCATAACGCTTATTATTTTTACTCATCATAGATTTAAAGCTTTCAATCTTTCCTATGGTTAAAATTTCTCCATTGCCTTTAAGCGTTGAAAAATCTATGCTTTTTATATAATCTATATCTTTAAATTTCTCATAAAAACGATCGAGTGGATGTCCTGAAACATAAATTCCCAAAATCTCTTTTTCAAATTCAAGCTTTTCCATAACCTCAAATTCTTCATCCTTGGCCACTATATTAACTTGCAACCCAACAGTTAACTCATCTTCTCCAAAAAGAGAACTTGCTGCATTTTTCCTTGCATCAGCCATTTTTTTAGAACCTTCGGTTAAATTGTCCATATTATCAAACAAGCACTTTCTCGTATAGCCAAATTCATCAAAAGCCCCCGCTTTGATAAGACTTTCTAGGGTTCTTTTATTGATCTTTGTAGGCTCTATCCTACTTAAAAAATCATCAATATTTTTAAATTCGCCTCGCTCTCTTGCTTCAAGTAAATTTTCAACTGCAGGAATTCCCACACTTTTAATAGCTCCAAGTCCATAAACAATTGCATCTTTACCATCTTCTTGCTCTACTGCACTGAATTCGCGTATAGCTTTATTAACAGAAGGCGGGAGAAGTTTGATATTCATTTTTTTCATTTCATCGATATAAACAGCGATTTTATCGACATTATTTTCTTCACTTGTTAGTAATGCTGCCATAAATTCGCTAGGATAGTAAGTTTTTAAATAAGCTGTTTGAAAAGTGATTAAGGCATAAGCTGCGGAGTGAGATTTATTAAAACCATATCCTGCAAATTTTACAATCAACTCCCAAAGTTCTTCAGCTTTTACTCTATCATAACCCTGCTTTTCAGCACCATCAGCAAATTCACTTTTTAATTTTTTCATTTTTTCAGGATCTTTTTTACCCATAGCACGGCGCACTACATCAGCACCGCCTAATGAAAATCCACCTATAATTTGAACAATTTGCATAACTTGCTCTTGATAGACAATAACCCCATATGTAGGCTCCAATACACTTTCAAGAGTATCAAATGGATATTCTATCTTTTTAAGCCCATGCTTTCTATCTATAAAGTCATCAAGCATTCCTGATTCCATAGGACCTGGGCGATAAAGAGCAAGAACCGCGATAATATCCTCAAAACGCTCGGGCTTTAATCTTGCATTTAAGTTTTGCATTCCGCCTGATTCTATTTGAAATATTCCTAAGGTATTCCCACTCTGTATGGTTTTATAAACTTTAGCATCGTTTACATCAATAGCTTCCCAGATTATGTCTTTATTGTAACGCTTTTTAATGAGTTTAATAGCATTGTTGATCAAAGTTAGGGTTTTTAAGCCCAAGAAGTCAAATTTGATAAGATCCACATCCTCTAAATGATCTTTAGAGTATTGTGTAACCAAATGTCTTTCATCGTTTTTGCTTTGCCTAAAAAGAGGAGTTTTTTTCCATAAACTCTCATTAGAAATCACAACACCTGCTGCGTGCATACCTGCATTTCTATTGAGTCCTTCAAGAGCCTTAGCATACTCCCAAACTTCAGGACCCTTTGGATGGCGTTCTATAAATTCTTTAATTTTTGGTTCTTTTTCATAAGCTGCGTCAAGAGTGATTTTAAGTTCTTCAGGTATAAGCTTGGCAAGTTCATCTGCATCAGGGATACTCATATCACAAACTCTTGCCACATCACGAATCACCCCGCGGGCTAAAAGCTTACCAAAAGTAATAACCTGCGCAACCTTATCAGCTCCATATTTATCAATCACATAATCAATCACTTCTCCGCGTCTATCTTGACAAAAATCCACATCAATATCAGGCATCGATACACGTTCTGGATTTAAAAAACGCTCAAAAAGTAAACTATAAGGAATAGGATCTAAATCTGTAATTTTTAAGGAATAAGCAACCAGACTACCCGCAGCTGAACCCCTTCCAGGTCCTACAGGAATTCCTTTATCTTTAGCCACCTTGATAAAATCATGAACGATTAGCATATAGCCTGAAAATTTCATTTTTTTGATGATATTGATTTCAACTTCAAGCCTTGTTTTATATTCTTCATGCTTGCTTATATCAACGAATTTTAACCTTTCCTCAAGTCCTTTTTTACAAAGCTCATCAAAAACCACATCATCATTATCAAAACTAAATTCTTTACCCTCTTCAGGCAAGCTTATGTTATATTCTTTTGCATATTCTCTTGTAAATTTAAAATTTGGTGGAGTAGGATTTCCTAAATTGAGCTCTAAGTTACATTTATTAGCAATTTCTTGAGTATTTTCAATAGCTTCAGGTATATCAGCAAAAAGCTCGCTCATTTGCGCTGGAGATTTGACATAAAATTCATGTACGCTATGGCGTAAACGATCAGGATCATTCAGCTTTTTGCCCATAGCAATACACATAAATACTTCATGAGCAGCTGCTCTTTCCTTAAAAGTATAATGGGTATCATTTGTAGCAATAATCTTAATATCTAATTCTTTTGAGAGTCTTATAATATCATCGTCTATGGCTCTTTGATCTCCTATACCATGACGCATAATTTCAAAATAAAAATCATCGCCAAAAACTTTTTTATACCATAAAGCCGCTTCCTTGGCTGCCTCGTAACCCTTAGCTCCAAAACGAACATTTCTTTCACTATGAATATTTAAATGCCAATTTACCTCACCTTGTAAGCAAGCTGAAGAACAGATAAGTCCTTCACTATGCTCTTCTAAAAGCTTTTTATTGATACGGGGATAATAATACAATCCTTTGATATAACTTTGAGAACTTAAATACATTAAATTTTGATAACCAACCTCATTTTTTGCATATAAACAAAGGTGAAATCTTTGACGCGAGCTTTTATCTGAAATATCTTCATGATTGTGCAAATATGCCTCAAGACCTATGATAGGTTTTAATCCTTGAGAACGCATAGTTTGATAAAAATCAATTGCTCCAAACATATTGCCATGATCTGTCATAGCTACACTTGTAGCACCCTGCTCTTTAAGAGTTTTAGCTAGTTCTTTAAGTTTATTAGCTCCATCAAGTAAAGAATATTCTGTATGTAAATGAAGATGGGTAAATTGGCTCATCGTCTTCCTTGAAAAATATAAATACTAAAGATTTTGATAAAAATTATAAATTTTTATTGCTGAATTTGAAAGAATTTATGACTAAAAATTACCTGAAATTTACCATGGTGATTTTATCACTATGAGCAAATATATTTTAAGAATATTTTAAAAATAAAACAGTAAAAGTTTTTAAGCTTAAAAGAATGAATTATCTTTCGAAAAATCACGAAATTTGTTCATATTCTTTGCCGATATAAATTTGATCATCCTTTTCTATAACGGGACGCTTGATACAGCTTGGATTTTCTAAAATGATATTTTTCAACTCAAATTCATCTAAGCTCTCTATTTTGTCTTTATTTAAACCTAATTTTTTTGAGGTGGTACCTGCAGTATTGATAATTTCACTAAATTTTTTATATTTAAGCCAATTTTCAAGTATATTCAAATCAATCTTTTTAATATCGATAAAATCAAACTCTAGAGCTTTTTGATTTAAAAATTCTAGAGCTTTTTTTACGGAATTACAGTTTTTAATTCCATAAACTTTCATTTTCTTGCCTTTTTAACCAAATCAGCAATTAAAAACGCAAGTTCAAGAGCTTGATCTGCATTAAGTCTTGGATCACACTGTGTCTCGTAACGCTTCTCTAGGCTTTGTGCAGTAACATTGCTAGCACCACCCGTACATTCAGTTACATCCTGTCCTGTCATTTCAAGATGAACCCCGCCTGCATACACGCCTTCACTCATAGCTATTTCAAAGAAATATCTTACCTCTTGCATGATTTTATCAAATTCGCGAGTTTTAAAATCCCCTGCTTTTACTGTATTACCATGCATAGGATCTATGCTATAAACTAAATTTAAGCCCTCTTTTTTAAGCTTAGAGAAAATTTTAGGTAATTGAGTCGCTATTTTTTCAGCACCCATTCTGATGATAATATTTAATCTACCCTCTTCGTTATTCGGATTTAAAGCGTTAGCTAAAGCAATAACATCGTCGGCACTAGCATTTGGACCTATTTTCACTCCTAAAGGATTTTTAACTCCGCTTAAAAAGTGTACATGAGCTTCATCAAGACCTCTAGTTCTCTCACCTATCCAAAGCATATGAGCCGAACAGTCATAAATTTCACCGCTTAAACTATCTACTCTAGTTAAGGCTTCCTCATAAGGTAAAAGTAAGGCTTCATGGGAAGTATAAACATCAACTTCTTTTAAACTTGGAGTATTGTAAGTATTAATACCACAAGCCTCCATAAAATCTAAAGCTTGAGAGATCTTTTCGCTGATATCAGTATATTGTTGATGCAATTCGCTTTTTTTCAAGAAACCTAAATTCCATCGATGCACCTCATGCAAATTAGCCAATCCCCCTTTAGCAAAACCACGCAATAAATTCAAAGTAGTAGCACTTTGATAGTAAGCCTCGAGCATTCTATTTGGATCAGGAATTCTAGCTTTTTCATTAAATTCAAAACCATTGATAATATCACCTCGATAACTTGGAAGCTTTACCCCATCTAGCTCTTCATAATCACTACTTCTTGGTTTAGCAAATTGCCCTGCCATACGACCAATCTTAACAACTGGACAACCGCCTGCAAAAGTTAAAACTATAGCCATTTGAAGCAAAATTTTAAACATATCTCGTATATTTACTGCTCCAAAATTTGCAAAACTTTCCGCACAATCTCCACCTTGAAGTAAAAAGGCCTCTTTTCGACATACTCTTGCTAAGGCATTTTGAAGCTCTCTAACCTCACCTGCAAAAACCAAAGGAGGAAGTTTTTCAAGTTTATTTAAAACCCTATCCAACTCTTCTTGATTAGAGTAAATAGGCTGCTGTTTAATAGAAAAATTTTTCCAAGAATTTTTAGTCCAAGTCATCGTTATTTCCTAAAAGATAATTTTCAATTTCCCCTATAAGTTGAGTAACCAAAAGGAGATAGGGTGATAGGCACATGATAATGCTTTTGATCCTTTGAGAGTTCAAAACTCACCTCTACAAAAGGATAAAAACTATCAACTTTATGCAACATATAGTAATCTTTAGTATAAAATTTAAGTTTATAAATTCCAGAAGAGCGATTTTCTGCTTTTTCATAAGGAAGTAAATCTGCTACCCTACCGTTATTTTCTGTAAATTTTTCACTTATCTTAGTCCATTTTTGATTTTTATCCAAACTAAAAAGTTCTACTTTTACATTGGGCGCAGGTTGACCAGAAGTAATATCTAGGATATGAGTGCTTAATTGATATTCTGTTGCACTTAATAAAATTGGCATACTTATGGAAGCCAATAAGATTTTTTTAATAGAAAACATATTTTCTCCTTTAATAATATTTCATAATACTTTAAATCGTATCGAAATATTATTAACAATAATAACTAAACAATAAATTTTATGGATTAGTTAGAAATATATTTATTTAAAAAAATAAAAAAACACTAAATCTGCAAAGTTATAATTTTGCAGATTATTTTTTAAGTTCTTTAATACGAGCTGCTTTACCGCGTCTATCTCTAAGATAGAATAATCTAGCACGGCGAACACGACCTTTTCTTAAAACAGTAATGCTTTCTAGGCTCTCACTATAAATTGGGAAAATTCTTTCTACACCAACATTATTAGCGCCCATTTTACGAACGATAAAAGTTTCATCTACACCATTTCCTCTTCTAGCTATACAGATTCCTTCAAAGTTTTGAATCCTTGTTTTATCACCTTCTTTAATACGAATTGCAAGCTTTAAAGTATCGCCAGCACGAAATTCTGGAACATTTTTTCCCTCAATTTGCTTCGCTTCAAATTGTTCTATATATTTATTCTTCATAAAGATTCCTTATTTTTTGCGTTCATGCTCTAAAAATAAATCTGGACGAAAAAATTTCGTTTTGCAAGACGCTAAAGTAGTTTTTAAAGTCGCAATTTTAGCGTGATTACCCTTTAAAAACTCTGAAGGAGTATAAAATTTCTTAAAATTTTGTTCAAAAATAAAAGGTTTTGCAAATGAAGGAGCTTCCAATAAATCATTTTCAAAACTTTCCTCTTCCAAGCTAGAAGAATTACCTAAAACTCCATGAATATTTCTTGCAATGGCATCACAAAGGGCAAGCGCTGGAAGTTCTCCACCTGTTAAAATAAAATCTCCCATACTAAAGACTTCATTGGCAAAAATTTCTATTACCCTTTCATCAATGCCTTCATACCTTCCGCAAACAAAAACAATGTGTTCTTTTTTGCTTAATCTTTTTGCATCTTTTTGATTGAAGGTTTTTCCACTTGGATTTAAAAAAATAAAATGAGGATTTTCTTTATTATTTTTAATGAAATTTAAAGTATTATAAAGAGGTTCAATTTGCATCAATAAACCAGCTCCACCCCCAATTTTATAATCATCTACTTTATGATAGACATTGTCCGTAAAATCCCTTGGATTTAAAAAGTCAAGCTCAAAAAGCTCTTTTTGGATTGCTCGTGCGAGAATAGAATCCTTAAAATAATATTCAAGCAAGTTAGGAAATAAAGAAACAAAACTAAATTTCATGAATTTTCTAAAATTAAAAAAGCATCTTTAGTGCAAAAAATACAATATTTTTCTATATCAATCTTATCAATATATTTGTCAATATAGGGAATAAAAAAAGTTTTAGCATAAGCTTTATCGACTAATTCTTGATCACTTTGAATTTCAAACAGGTAAGAATCTCCTACCTCAAGAATATCCACAACCCTTCCCAATCTTCGTTCGCTATCAAATACTTCACATTTTAAAATATCAAAATAAAAAAATTCGTCCTTTTTTAATATACAAGTTTGTCTTGTAACTTCGATACTTTGATAAAGAGTAAGATTGGTAAGCCGTTTTGCAATTTCAACATTTTCATAGCCTTCAAACAAAACAGAAGAATTGACTAAATTGTAGTGTTTAATTTTTAGCTGGCTTTTGCCATTTTCAGTAAAAAAGGAAGCTCCTTTTTTAAATTGCTGGATAAAATCACTCTGATTATAAAGCTTTAGATATCCTTTAAGTCCAACAGTCTTTCCAAGTTTGGCAACTTGAATAAAATTTCTTTCACTCAAGTGCTTTAACCGTTACACGATAGCTTACTGAATCTTTGCTTTTACAAGCTGAAACAACAGTTTTGATCGCATTTATCATTTTTCCATTTTTACCGATAAGTTTACCTGTATCAATTTTATCAGCATAAAGTATGATTTCAGCAAAATTTTCATCAAGCTTGATTTTTTCTGTTGAAATTTTATCTGGATAATCTGCTATAAGCTTAGCATATTCTCTTAGAAAATTTTCTACCATTGAAATTATTTACTAGTAATAGAAGCTACTTTATCACTAAGTTTTGCACCAACGCTTTTCCAATAAGCTAAACGCTCAGAATCAAATTTAACCACTTCAGGCTCAACCATAGGGTTATAATATCCAATACTTTCTATCCATCCACCATCACGGCGTTTTCTACTATCTGTTACTACTATACGATAAAATGGTCTTTTAGTTCTTCCCATTCTTGTAAGTCTGATTACTGTCATATATACTCCTTAAAAATAAAAATTTTTTAGCTATAGATACTATTAAAAGTATTTATAGGTAAAAAATCTAAAATTGTCTTCTAGCTTGATTCATCATTTGCATTAAACTATCCATACCTTTTTTTCCTGAAAATCTCTTAGCAAGCTTAGCAGCATTTGCAAATTGCTTTAAAAAGCGGTTAACTTCAACTTGAGATAAACCCGCACCTTCTGCAATACGACGCTTTCTTGCATTATTAAGCAAATCTGGATTTTCTCTTTCTTTTGGTGTCATAGATGAAATCATAGCTTTAATATGTATGATTTCTTTGGAATTATCCAAATCAAGATCTTTTACACTTGAAGCAACATTAGAAAGTCCAGGTATCATTCCTATGATAGACTTCATACTGCCCAATTTTTTAACACTCTCCATTTGAGTTAAAAAATCATTAAAATTAAACTCGCCTTTTTTGATTTTTTGATTTAATTTCTTAGCTTCTTTTTCATCGATAATAGTTGCGGTTTTTTCAGCTAAAGTCGCCAAATCTCCCTCACCCATTATACGATTAACTATTCTTTCAGGAATAAAAATTTCTAAATCCGCTATCTTTTCGCCCACGCCTACAAATCTTAAAGGAATACCGATTTGTTTGGTAATACCTAGAGCTACACCCCCTTTGGTGTCTGCATCAAATTTAGATAAGATCACTCCTGTAATCTGTAAAAGCTCATTAAAACTTGAAGCTGTTTTGACTCCATCTTGCCCACTCATAGCGTCAGCAACATAAAAAATTTCATCTGGATTTAAGGTGTCTTTTACTGCTTTTAGCTCATTCATCAAAGCTTCATCGATAGCCAATCTTCCTGCAGTATCGACTAGCAATACATCCGCCATAGAATTTTTTGCTTTTTCTAAAGCTTGCTGTGCCACTTTAATCGGATCTTTTTCATTTTCAATATAAAAAAGATCTAGTTCATTAGCTTCGCAAAGTTGCTTGAGTTGCTCCACTGCAGCCAAACGCTGTAAATCACAAGCAGCTATCAAGACTTTTTTATTGCGAAGCTTCAAATAATTAGCAAGTTTAACAGTGCTCGTGGTTTTACCTCCACCTTGTAAACCCACCATTAAGACAACAGTTGGAGGCTTAGCAGCAAAAACAAAACCTTGATTTTTTCCATCGCCATTTAGAATATTTTCTAAATTTGTTTTAATAGCTTCTAAAAATTGTTTTTGCCCTATGCCATTTTTTTTAACATCTTCTTCAATAAGCAAAAGCAAATCTTTAACTACTTTATGGTGTACATCTGCTTTCAGTAGAGCTTTTTTTAAGGTATCTAAAGCATTTTTAAGCGCTTTTTCATCATCAACAAAACGAAGTTTATTAATTGCTGATTTAAAAGATTCGCTGACTAATTCAAACACTTTATTACCTTTCTGTTATTTTCAAATTTAAGTTGAGCATTATACAAAATCTTTTCTTAAATGGCTTTAAAAATCTAAATTTTTTATCTCAAAACCAAGCTTTGCAAAACTAGGATCTAGTTCTGCCTTAAACTGATAATTTAAAATTCGAATTTCGTGACTATGCAAATACATTCTATCACTTGAAATCTTAGCATATTTTTCATCTCCAACAATCCCATGTTTAATAAATTTAGCATGGACTCTTATTTGATGAGTTCTACCTGTTTTAATGATAATTTTAGCTAAAGTTTTTTTAGCTTGCATCATAATAGGAGTAAAAATACTAACCGCACTTAAACCCTCTTTGGAAATTTTACTTAAAGCTCCATTTTTAGTTTTTATAGTCAATATAGGTTCATCAATCTCAACTTCCTCTGCTAAAATTCCATCTAAAACAGCTATATAGCTTTTATAAACTCTTTGCTTTTTAAACTCTTCAATGCACATTTTTCGAAAATCTTCATTTTTACAAAGCAATATAACACCGCTAGTTTCCTTATCAAGACGATTGAGTAAACTTGCATTGAATTTTTTTTCAAGCTCTTCGCTGATGTAAGCATAAGGTTTATTTATGGCAATGATATTTTCATCTTCGAAAATTACCTTAGGTTTGCTAATTTTCACAATACTAAATTTTGTCTTTTCACTCATTAAAGCTCTTGCCACAACCACCTTTTTGCCCTGAGAAAAAACGCAACCCTTATCTATTAAATCTTTTGCTTCACGGTTTGAAATATTTTCTTGTAAAGCTAAAAGTTTATATGCTTTTTCTTGCATCGATACCTTCCTGTATAGCTTGAATTATTGTTGATAAATTATGATTATGTGTTATTTTTGCTTTTAAGTTGCAATTATGAATTATATCATCAAGTTCTTTTAAATCTTCACAAAAACAGACATTATCTACTTCTTGAAATAAACTTTTTTGATTATGGATATAAACTCCACTTATCAATACATTATTAAAATGAGCCACTTCTATAGGATTGTGTCCTCCTATTCCTTCAAAGAAAGAACCACCTAATACAACCACATCCGAAATAGCATAAAAATTTACAAGTTCACCTAAACAATCCAATAATAAAATATCTTGACTAAATTTTTTATCTTCACTTTGCAATAAACTAAATTTGTCAAATTTTAAACCTTGATCATGAAGCAATTGCTCCACTTCTAAAAAACGCTCAGGATGTCTTGGAGCGATGATTAATTTCTCTTGTTTATTTATCTTATAATACTTAAGCAAAAGTTCTTCTTCGCCCTTATGAGTACTTGCAAAAATAATCAATTTTTGCTCAGGCTTAAAGTATTTTTGCGTGGGACATATTTGCAGCTTGGATTTAATGTTTGGGAAAATTTTAACATTTTTAGCACCCAAACCTTCCAATCTTATTTTATCCACTTCACTTTGTGCAAAAACTTCATCAATATAGCAAAAAATTTTTTTGTAAAAAAATCTAAATTTTTTATAACTTGTGTATGAATTATCCGAAATTCTAGCATTTAGTAAAATAATCTTACTTTTTTGAAGCTTTGCTATAAAAACGAGCATTAACCAATACTCAGCTTCAAAAATTACTAAAACTTTGCTAGGTTTAAGCCAAAACGGAATCCAATTTTCAAAAGCAAGATAATTTACTTTATTGCAAATTTCTTTAGCATAATCATAACCCGTCTGTGTGATAGTCGTAATTCGTGAATCAAATCTCAAAACAAGTTCTTTAATACTTTTTGCCTCTCCATATGAGCAAACATGAAAATGTACATCTGATCTTTTTTGAGATATATTACGAAAAAGAAAAAATCTAGCCTTTAAGCTATTTTTATATTTTGGCTTAAATAAAGAAAGTAAAAACAGTGGGATAGCGCAGAGTAAAAAAACTATCCACACTAAAATATAGTAAAAAAAAATCAATTTTGATCTTCTTGCTCTTTGTATAAAATTCTTCCACAATGAGGGCAAGTTATAATTTCTTCACCTTTAATCACTGACAAATAAGTTTTATCATAAATTTTCATAAAACAACCATAGCAAGCTTGTTTTTTAACAGGCACTACAGCTGTATTTTTAGCCCATTTTCTAATCTTTTCATAAAAGCTTAAAACTTTTTGGTTCATCTCAGCAACCAATTTAGTCTTTTTGGCATAAACATTCATTCTTTCTTTTTCCAAGTCATCCATTTGAGAACTAATGCTTACTTTTATTTCATCTAAATTTTGTTCCTCTTTTGACTTTTCTTCCAAAAGTTCTTTTTTGAAAAGTTCTTTATTTTCTAAAATTTTATCCAAACGAACAATTTCATCATTAGCCGCATCAAGCTGCTCTTTAGCGATATCTTCTTCAATTTTTAAAGCGTTTGCTTCTTTTTCTGTCTTAACAGCTCCACTCTTTTTAGAAAGCTCTTTGATTTTAGCTGAAAACTCTGAAATATGAGCATTATTTTGAACTTTTTGATTTTCTACATCTTGAATTTCATTTTCTAGATTATTTAATTCAACATTGAATTTAGCAATCTTATTTTCAGCATCTTTTAAAGTCTTACTAATACTTTCCATCTTTGGTTCAAAGCTATCAATTTCTTGATCTATTTTTGATAAAAGCACTAATTGTTCGAGATATTTATTCATTTATTTTCCTTAAAAATATTGAAATGGATTTTTTGAAACTGTTATTATAACTTTTAGCGGCAAATTTTTCAAGTGTTTTGCTAAACATTGAGCAAAATAGCGCTCACTCTCAAAATGCCCTAAATCAATCAAATTTAAATGATTACTGATGGCTTCCAAGGCTTGGTGATATTTAAAATCGCCACTTAAATAGCAATCCGCCTTAACTTCATTTAATAAATCTCCTCCACTCCCTGTGCAAATAGCCAAGCGTTTTAAATGCTCCTTGCCACAAAAACTTGTTCTTAGAATTTCTAAATTTAAGCGCTTTTTAACCAAGACACAAAGTTCTTCAAAAGTCATATCCACATCTACATAAGCTAAAAATTTATTTTTAAAAGAAATTTCAAATCCCAAAATTTCTTCTATGAAATAAGTATTTAAATGACTGAGATCAAAATTAGTATGCATAGAAATTAAAGAAAGATTTTTTCTAAGCATTTCCTTAATAAAAGCTCTAGGATAGGCTGAATTTGCCAAATCCTTCAAGCCTTTAAAAATTAAAGGATGATGTGTGATAAACAAGGAATATTCTTCTGCATTTTGGATTAACTGCTCATCTATATCAAGACTTAGATAAACATTATGAATTTCATCATTAAAATTTCCAAGTAAAAGACCACTATTATCCCAAATTTCTTGAGTTTCAAAAGGGCTTAGCTTGTCTAAAAAATTATAAATTTCAATCAGTTTCATCTAAATTTTTCTTATAAATTTCAGCACAAGTTTTCGAAAGCTCGCGAATTTTTAGCATATAATCTTGTCTTTGCGCAACAGAAATAGCACCTCTTGCATCAAGTAAGTTAAAAGTATGAGCTGCAAGCATACAATAATCATAAGCAGGCAAAGCCAAACCTTGTTCTAAAATACTTTTACATTCTTTATAAGTGTTCTCAAATTGCTGATTTAAAAAATTCACATCGCTGATTTCAAAATTATATTTACTGAATTCATATTCACTGCGTTTATGTACATCTGCGTATTTAATTTTTTCTCCATTAAATTCGCTCCAAACAATATCATAAACATTATCCACATTTTGAAGATACATGGCAATTCTCTCAAGTCCATAAGTGATTTCAGCACTTACTAAATCTACCGCGATTCCACCAACTTGCTGAAAATAGGTAAATTGAGTCACTTCCATACCATCGAGCCAAACTTCCCAACCAAGACCCCAAGCACCAAGACTTGGACTTTCCCAATTATCCTCAACAAAACGCACATCATGACTTTTAAGATCAAAACCTAGATTCTCAAGGCTTTTCAAATAAAGCTCTTGAATATTATCTGGACTTGGCTTCATTAAAACTTGAAATTGATAATAGGCTCCTAGACGATTAGGATTTTCTCCATATCTTCCATCTGTTGGACGACGCGAAGGAGCTACATAAGCAGTAGCCCAAGGTTTTTTACCTAGACTTCTTAAAAAAGTTGCTGGATGGAAAGTTCCAGCTCCTGCTGGCATATCGTAAGGCTGCATGATTGCACAACCTTGTTTTTGCCAAAACTCTTGTAAATTTAATATCATCTGCGAAAAAGTCATTTTAACCTTCTTTATTTTCATTTAATTTTTCATTTGTTGTACTAGAATTTTCATCTTTTTTCATTTCTAAATCAGGCTCAGTTCTTGCCCCAAAAATTTCGGCTGTCTTGCTCCACATAAGCTTATATTTACGTTTTAAAAATTCTATTTCTTCTCGGGCATGTTTTAATTCATAGTTTAAAGTTTCAATAGTTTTTCTATCTTCATCATAAAGCTCTTGCATTGAATAAAGCGCATCTTTTAAAAATTTATTTTCATTTTTTAAAGCATCAAGAGTTTCATCCTTTGCATCTAAAACTTTCTCATGTAAATTTAAAATTGTCCCTATGGTTTTTTCTACAAAGCTTTCTCCTGCTAAAGTCATAGAATTTACCATGGCAGGCTTTGAGTTAGAAGCGCTTGGAACAACGCTAAAAGTCCCTTGGTTTGCTTCGATATAAATTTTTCCCTCTTCTTCTTTAAAATTTAAAGCACCATTTGCCATCATTCCTTTTACAACATCTTCATTTAAATGTACAAGTTTACAAAATTCTTGGAGCTCTAAATAGGTTTGCATTTTCATCCTTTTTTATAATAAAACTTCTACGCTCTTAGAATCGCTTATTAAATTTTCTTCTTGATTTTTTCTATCTTGCTTTAAAACTTCTGCTAGAACTTCATCATTCAAAGCAAGAATTTGCATAGCTAAATAAGCTGCATTTTTAGCTCCTGCCTTACCCACCGCTAAGGTTCCTACAGGAATTCCACCTGGCATTTGTACGGTTGAAAATAAAGAATCCATACTTGCTAAAGCACTTCCTGACATAGGCACCCCTAAAACAGGTTTAGTTGTATAAGCTGCAACCGCTCCTGCTAAATGTGCTGCCATACCAGCAGCTGCGATAAAAACTTTAGCTCCTTTTGCTTCTGCTTCTTTAATGTATTCTTTAGTTCGCTTTGGACTACGATGTGCAGAACTGATAATAAGTTCATATTTTACACCAAATTTTTCAAGTGTTTTAGCGCATTCACTCATGACTTCATAATCACTCTTACTTCCCATCATAATTGACACAAATTTCATCCAATTTCCTTTCTTAAAAAACTAAAGTTACTAATTTTATGCGGCATTTTAATTTCATTTTCATTTCCGCTATGAATTTCATCAAATTCTTTATTATTTTTAGAAATAAGTTTTTTAAATTCTACAAAATATTTATCTTCTTTTTTGTAAATTTTGCCCAATTCATTATCGCAAAACTCGATTTTATCACCTAAAGGCATTAAAATTTCATAGGCCTTATTTAAAACAATCTTACCCTTGCATTTAAAATATTCACCGTCCTCAACGATAGCATGCACTTGATGAGTACCCTCTTCTATGCTTGTATCGTGATTTTGTGTATCTGCTTTTTCCAAAGGACGCGAAACAAGGTAGCCATCTGTAAAGCCACGATTTTTAAGCGTAGCTATTTCTTTTTCATACTTACTTGCTTCAAATTTACCTTCTAAAGCATCTTGTATAGCCATTTTATAAGTTCTAGTTGTAAGTGCGACATAATACTCGCTTTTAGTACGCCCTTCTATTTTAAATGCACTTATACAATCTTCTTGCATTATTTTTTCTATATAAGAGCATAAATTTAGATCTTTGGAATTAAATACATGAGTACCATTTTCATCTTCTTCTAAACGGAAAAGTACTCCATTTTCAGGATTTTTTGCATAAAGTTCATAATTAAATCTACAATCATTCGCGCAAGAGCCTCGATTGCTCATTCTTCCGCTTTGAACTGAGCTTATCAAGCAACGACCCGAGTAGGCAAAACACATTGAACCATGCACAAAAGCTTCTAGCTCAATATCACAATTTTCTTTTAAGCTTTTAGCATCCTTAAGTCCTAATTCTCTTGCGATAACAACTCGTTTTGCACCCATATTTTTATAAACTCTTGCGTCAAGATAGTTTAAAACATTAGCTTGAGTGGATACATGCAAAGCTATTTCAGGGGCTAACTCACGAACTAAAGCCATTGCACCTACTGAAGCTACTATAAAAGCATCAGGCTTCATTTCTTTGAGTTTTAAAATATGTTTTTTTAAAGATTCTATTTGTCCGCCCAAATGAAAGCCATTTAAGGTAACATAAACTTTTTTACCTCTTTGGTGAGTGTATTTAATAGCTTCTTCAAAGCTTTCATAATTAAATTCTCTAGCCGTGCGAGAACGCAAAGAAAAATTATTGACCCCTGCGTAAACCGCATCAGCTCCATAAGCTAAGGCGATTTTTAATTTAGTAAAATTTCCCGCAGGAGCTACGATCTCTGGAATAATCATTTTTGACCCAAGCTCGCTATAAGTGCTTCTATATCATCATTACTTACAAGATCGGCCGTAGGATCACCTTCAATATGAACTGCAGAGCTCACACGCTTCTTATCATCAATTTTACCCTCAAATAAAGAACTCATATAACGACTTAAAGCACGCATTACATTAATAACGCGTTCGATTTTTTGACGATGAATATCTTGATATTGCATCGCATCCATTGCCATCATTACTTCATCCTGTCCACACTGTAACTTATCGACAATCTCTTGACTCGTTTCTTTTGCTTTGGAATTCAGTTGCAAAGCCTCATCAAAACTTATAATATTTGGAAATTTTTCATTCAATTTTGAAAATATTTCGATATTTTTACTTAAAGCTTTATCGATTTCACCAAATAAACCTTCAGAATCTGCAAAAAAATTACTAATACTTTCTAATTTGTCCATCATCTCGGTAGCTTTTAATTCGCTATCTTTAGTAACATCATCAAGCTGATGAACCACTTTATGTTCTTGATTTGGTGGGGGTGGTGGCCATACAACACTAGGATCTGGTTTATAATCAGATACCTTTACATCTTCTAGCATTAACCCTTCTTCAGATTCTATATTATGAGACTCTGTTTCACATTGAGTGTTAGACTCCGTATCTTCATCAAAATTTATATCACCATTCATCAAGGCGTCAAGTTCTTCTTGAGTCATCTTTTTCCCTTTTTAAACCTAAATTTTATTTTAGTACCACGATTATAATCAAATTTATCTAAAATGAAAATATAAATTTAAATTTTCATAGTTTTGTAAGTAAATTTCAAAAAATGATTAAAAAAATATATTAATTAAACCTGAATTAAAAAAAATATGATACAATTTTCATAAATTATCTCAAAGAAGGAGTAAAAGATGGGTAAATTTGTTAACAATGTTGATGAATTCTTTAATTTTTGTAAGCAAAATGAAGTTCTTTTTGTAGATTTTCGCTTTACAGATATGATAGGAACTTGGCATCATATCACTTACAATCTTCATGCAATCAGTGAAGAAACCTTTGAAGCAGGAATTCCATTTGACGGTAGCTCAATTCATGGATGGCAACCTATTGAAAGATCAGATATGATTTTAAAACCTGATGCGCAAAGTGCATTTTTAGATCCTTTTACAGCAGATCCTACAATTATAGTTTTTTGTGATGTTTATGATATTTACAAAGGACAAATGTATGAAAAATGTCCAAGAAGCATAGCAAAAAAAGCAATGGAACACCTTAAAAATAGTGGTATAGCTGATACTGCTTATTTTGGACCTGAAAATGAATTTTTTATCTTTGATAGTGTAAAAATTGTAGATACAACTCATTGCTCTAAATATGAAGTGGATACAGAAGAAGGGGAATGGAACGATGATAAAGATTTCACAGATAGTTACAATACAGGTCATCGCCCAAGAAATAAAGGCGGATATTTTCCTGTTCAACCTATAGATTCTTTAGTAGATATTCGTTCTGAAATGGTTCAAACTCTTGAAAAAGTAGGACTTAAAACCTTTGTTCACCACCACGAAGTTGCGCAAGGACAAGCAGAAATTGGGGTAAATTTCGGTACTCTTGTAGAAGCTGCGGATAATGTGCAAATTTACAAATATGTCATCAAAATGGTAGCTCATTTAAATGGCAAAACGGCAACCTTTATGCCAAAACCTCTTTATGGTGACAATGGTAACGGTATGCATGTTCATATGAGTTTATGGAAAGATGGTGTAAATCTATTCTATGATAAAGAAGGCTATGGAGGGCTTAGCCAAACTGCTATTAATTATATAGGAGGAGTTTTGAAAAACGCTCGTTCTGTTGCAGCTTTTACCAATCCAAGCTCCAATTCATATAAAAGAATAGTTCCAGGCTTTGAAGCTCCTTGTATTTTAACCTATTCTTGCCAAAACAGAAGTGCAAGTTGCCGCGTACCTTATGGTATAGGTAAAAATTCAGCTCGTGTTGAAATTCGCTTCCCTGATAGCACTGCTAATCCTTATCTAGCTTTTGTTAGTCTTTTAATGGCAGGACTTGATGGAGTTAAAAACAAAACCGTTCCAGTAGGACCTATGGATGAAAATTTATTTGATCTTACTTTAGATGAAATTCGTGAAAAAGGCATAGAGCAATTGCCACACACTCTAAGAGGAAGTCTTGAAGCTTTAATCCGCTATAATGCTTTCTTAAAACCTGTAATGAGTGATATTTTTATAGATGATTATCAACATTTAAAATTTGAAACTCAAGTTTGGCCTGTTGAAGCGCGCCCAACTGCGTACGAATTTAAAACTTGCTATTCTTGCTAAATAAATAAAGTAAAGCGTAAATTTTAAACGCTTTACTTTTTTCTGTCTAATAATTTCTTATCCTTTTTCTCTTTTTAAAACTACCTTCAAAAGCTAAAAATATAACTATTAATACCGCTTAAGTCATCTTAATATCAAACAAAGAAAAGAAATTTTTTAATATTTTAAACTTAAAAGCAGTACTTAGCAATTTTATCAGTATCGCAAAATATAACTAAAGTTAGAAAAGATATTTTTGTGTAGAAAGTCTTAAGTAAATTTATATTTGGAAAAATTTATGGCATAGAAATACCATAAATTTATATATTTAATTTAAATTATCTTTTTAATTGGTTAACAATTCCGAGCATATCATCACTTGTAGTAATGGCTTTTGAACCCGCTTCATAAGCTCTTTGTCCTGTAATAAGATCTGTCATTTCTTCAACAAGCTGCACATTGCTCAGCTCTATAAAACCATGTCTTATCGTTCCAAGTCCATCTTGACCCGCTACACCCGCTACAGGAGCACCACTTGCTCCTGTTTCAAGATAAAGATTATCTCCCATAGAATGAAGTCCAGCTGGATTGATAAATTGCACAAGTTCAACTTGGCCGATTTGTGTTTCTTGCTGTTCACCTGGAAGCATCACAGAAACTGTACCATCAGTAGCTACATTAATCGCAGTTGCACCTTCTGGTATAGTCATTTCAGGTAAAAGTCTATAACCATCTGAATTTACAATATTTCCTTCATTATCCTTCGTAAATTGCCCATTTCTTGTATAGGCTATCGTGCCATCAGGAAGTTGAATTTGAAAAAAACCATTTCCTGCAATAGCCATATCAAGACTATCTGTACTTGTAGCCTTTAAGTTGCCCTCAGTAAAAACCTTTGTCACTGCTGTTGGACGCACACCCACACCCACTTCTATACCCGATGGAGAAAGAGTTGTTGCTGAAGTTGAAGTTCCCGCATATTTCATAACCTGATACATTAAATCAGCAAATTCAGCGCGACCCTTTTTAAAACCTGCTGTATTAACATTGGCGATATTGTTTGAAGTAACATCAATTTGTGTTTGCTGTGCCACCATTCCTGTAGCAGCAGTATGAAGTGATCTCATCATTGTTTATCCTTTAATCTATTTTATATTATTTTATTTAACAGCTGCAAGCTTGTTGATAGCTTCTTGATTTAAATCATCCATATGAGCTGTCATAACTTTTTGATACATTTCTACCATTCTATTTGCCTCTATAAGTCCTACCATTTCGGTTACTGGATTGACATTAGAGCCTTGAGAAAAACCTTGGCGCACTGCATTAGATTCATCCAAATCTCTAATACGAGTTAAATCATCTATCTTGTAAACATTATCTCCATCTTTTTGCAAAGCTCTTATATCATCTACTTGAGCAATAAATAATCTCGCATTTTGAACACCATCTACTTCAATACTTCCATTTTTATCCACATTAATATAAACTGCACCATTTGGGATACGAATTCCTGCATTTTGAGGATTATTAAAATAATCGTTACTTAAAACTTTATATCCTTGTTTATTAACCAAATAACCCTCTTCATTGAGCTGAAAATTTCCATCTTTGCTTAGTCTTATTTCGCCATCTTTGGTTTGAACCAAATAAAAAGCATCTTCCCTAGTCATAGCCAAATCCAAAGGATTGTTAGTCGCCTTTAAAGAACCTAAGCTAAAATCCGTATATTCTTGCGAGACCTGAGGAACGCCATCTATGGTAGTATTTACAAATCTTGATGCATCTCTTGTGTGATTTTCTATAGGCAACTCATCCTGAGTTTCTTTAAAAATCCTTTTAAAATCTGCAATTACAACATCATCTCTTTTGTAACCACTCGTGTTAATATTGGCAAGGTTGTTTGTAATAACATCAAGTTTATTAAACTGAGTTACCATCCCACCCGTTGCTTGATAATATCCATTTTGCATATTTTTCACCTATAAATTTTAATATTTTAATTTATAAAGCAAAGAGTGTTCCAACTTTTTAAAAGAATGAATTTTAGGGGATTAAGTAGATAAAAATAAAAAATAAAAAGCAAGATTTATAAGAAAATCTTGCTTAAAAAATATTTTGTTTTAGTCCATTTGGCGGCGTAAAAAAGTAGGAGTTTCAATCTGAGCCATTATCTCTTCATCAAAACCACCACTCACTTTTCTAAGGTTTAAATAAGGATTTTTTTTAGGAGCTTCAGCCTCTTCTGTAGCTTTCTTTGCCATACTCTCTCTATCTTCAAATCCTGTAGCAATAATAGTGACTTCTACTCTATCTTCCATGCTATCATCTGTCGTAGAACCAAAAATAATCTTTGCATTTTCATCAACAATTTCCTCTATGCTGTTTGCAGCAGCAGAAATTTCAATCAAAGAGCAATTAGAACTTGTTTTAAAATGTAAAATAACACCCTTAGCTCCTTTAATATCCATACCATCTAACAATGGAGATTCAATAGCATTAGAAAGTGCTTCTTCGATAGCATTTTCACCGCTAGCACTACCTACACCCATAAGTGCTAAACCACGATGACTCATTATGGTTCTAACATCGGCAAAGTCAACATTGATATCACCATTATCTAAAAGTATAGAAACCATACCCTTAACAGCACGAGCTAAAATATCATCAACCAATTTAAAAGCATCCTTAATCCCTGCTTTTTTATCGATAATACTTAAGAGCTTTTCATTTTGAATCACAAGGATAGAATCACTTTCTTTTTTTAATTCAAGGAGTCCATTTTCAGCAAGTTTTTTTCTTTGTTTTCCCTCAAAAGCAAAAGGCATAGTTACAACAGAAACGGTTAAAGCACCTATTTCTTTGGCTGCTTGCGCAATGACTGGAGTAGCACCCGTTCCTGTACCACCTCCAAAACCTGAAGCAATAAAAACAATATCACTTTGACTAAGACTAGCCTTAATCTCTTCAAAGCTTTCTCTAGCACTCTCTGCTCCAACTTCTGGTAACATACCCGCGCCTAGGCCTTTTGTTTTCTTTTCACCAAGTTGAATTTTGGTTTTTGCTAGTGAATTTGAAATAGCTTGCGCATCGGTATTGGCCGCGATTAAATCAAGATCATTTAAACCCATTTTAACCATGTGGTTAATCATATTACCGCCGCCGCCGCCGCAGCCTATAACTTTAATTTTTGCGCCTTTATTATGTTGCATTTCTTCTACTAAAAATTCGCTCATAAAAAATTTCTCCTTGTTAAAATTGATTCATTATTTTGTGCCAAATATTTGAAAAAACGCTAGGTTTTTTTTCTTTTGACTCTTTAAAATCTAACTGTTCTTGTAGTATTATTGTATCATTTTCTTGCAAATTTTCACCAAAAAAATCAGATTTTGTTTCATTTTCCACTTCTTTTTGCGGAATCACTTCTTGTCGGATTTGACGGTTGTAATTTTCTATCTCTCCTTTATATCTTAACTTTTCATTGGAATCAAGTTCATAAGGCGTAAAATAACCTGCACCATACAAGCAAAGTCCTATAGCACAAGTATTTTCAGGATCATTGAAAATTTCATTAAATCCAGTAATCAAATCTTTTCTAGCGGTAGCAAGTCTAACAGAACGGTTATCAAAAGTTGCAGGAGCCAACTCATCAATACCTGCTAATTTCGTCATTCCTCCCGTTAATACAACACCACCACCTATACTATTTGCATAGCGATTATCGCTTAAAATTTTAGCCAAAATCATTAAAGTTTCTTCAGCTCTCGCATAAATTACATTTGAAATAATATCTAAAGAAACTTCATTTACTTTTCTTTCATCCCCCATAGAAGGAATTTGTATCAATGCATTAGGTTGTTGAGAAAGAGCTGCATAATTTAGTTTAATTTTCTCAGCTTCTTTCAAAGGAGTGTGTAAAGCCATCGATAAATCTTGAGTTATATTAATAGATCCGATTTGCAAACAATCATTATAACGGATAGAATTTCCAGTATGAACCACCATATCACAAATAGCTCCACCCATATCAATCAAAACAGCGCCTAATTCTTTTTCGCTATCATCTAAACAAGCTATAGCTGAAGCATAACCAGAAAGAACTATATTATCAACTCTTAAATCAGCCAATTCAACAGCTTTTTTTAAATTTTTAATATGAGATTCTTGGGAGATAACTATATGGGTTGAAACCTCTAAACGATTTCCACTCATACCTAAAGGATCATCTACATGTTCTAAATCATTTACCTTAAAATTATAAGGCAAAACATGGATAATCTCATAACCACTTGGAAGATTTGCAGTATGTTTGGCCGTACTTACTGCACGATGAATTTCTTTGATACCTATCTCATGATTTGGTATATTTACCACACCTATACTGTCAACACTTTTAGTGTAGGCACCCGAAATAGAAACTACTACCTTATCATAATGAACACCACTCATCATCTCTGCATTTCTAACTGCTTCTTCAATCGATTTTGAAGCAAGCTCAATATTAGTAATAGCGCCTTTTTTTACGCCATTTGTTTTTGCTTTTGCAAAACCAACTATTTTTAAACCTTCCTCATCTTTCTGAGCGACAATGGCGCAAGTCTGTGTTGAACCTAAGTCAATTCCTAATATATTCAAAATTATTTACCTTCTTTATAATAAATTTTTATTGGATATGTTTTTTTAAGCTCTTCTATTAATTCTTGCTTCATCTCATTAGCTTTTAAGTTTTGTAAATTCTGATGAAGCATTGTGCGATACTGCTGAAATTTTTCAGGATTCATATCAAGCTTTTGCTTGTTAATTTTATAAAGCACAGCCTTATCTTCATTTAAAATAACATAAGAACGATTTTGATCAGAATTAAAAACATTCATCAGAAAATAACTAAATTCCGCTTCATTTAATATATTATCAATCTTTGAATCATTTTTTGTAGAATCCCTACTTACAAAACCTATATTAGTGCCACTAAAATTTTCTAAATTTTGTTTAGCTTTTTCTTCTAAATTCTTTTTTACTTGCTCGCTAATATAAATAGGCATTATCTCTTCTCTAGCCTCATCAAAAGTCTTAGTTCTTACAGGATTTATTTTGTTGAGTTTAACAATAATATAACCATTTTGATATTCGCTTGGTCTTAATACATCTCCATTTTTTGCCCTAGATAAAGCCTCGAGTGGATAATACACATCTGATTCTGTAATATTTTCATCTTTTTGGAATTTATCCTTACCTTCTTTTAATTCTAAAAATTTAGCATTGGCTGTATTTTTAAGCTGTGCTAATGCATAATCCTTGGCAACATCTTTCTTAGCGGCTTCAAAGCTCATAATTTTCCCATTAAAATCTTTATATTTAAATTTATTATTTTCATCATTGTAAAATTCTTTTAGCTTATCATCATCGATTTTTTGCATATCCACTGGCAAATAATAAGTAGAAAGCTCATATACTTTTTTTGTCTTATAATCTTCTTTATGTTCATTCCAAAGCTTTTTAAGCTCTTCTTCGTTGATTTTTACATTTTTTTTATCCTGTTCTAATTTAGCTACACTCAAAGAATCTTGCATAAAATAGCTCGATCCTAACATTCTTAACTCCTCATCTGTTTGAGGAAGATTAAATATTTGATCTAGCTTTCCAACAATAATCTCATTTGAAACAGTTTTCTCGTAATCTTTTGGAGTTATATTGTTTGCATTTAAAAGTTCATAATAAATCGTTTTATTAAAATCGCCCGAAGCATCTTGAAATGCTCTAGTTTTAGCAAGTGCTTGAATAATCTCATCTTCACTTGCATCAAGTCCTAAGTCCTTAGCAAAACTCAATAAAAGCTTATCATCAATCAATGAGCTTAATGCGGCATTTTCTATCCCTAATTGCTTAGCATTCTCCTCGCTCAAACCACCATTGCTAATTTGATTATAATAATTAAAAATTTGATTGTATCTTATATTAAACTCATTATAATTGATTTTCTCATCTCCAACTACAGCAACGCTAGAACTTCTATTGAGATTAAAATCATAAGCCCCCCAGCCTAAAAATCCAGCTCCAACAAAAGCTATAGTGCTAATCCATATAGTAACAACGAGATATTTTTTGTGATGTTGCATCCAAGTAAGCATATCATTCCTTGATAAAAATTAAACTATATATTTTATCTCAGAAGTGTTTAAGTAGAGTTTAATTAGTAGTTTTTTGCTAAATATTTTCATTTTGATTTTATAAAATTTCGTTATAATTATAGCTTATATAAAATTTCATAGGATACAGGATTTGAAAATTCCACATATTCCCGTTTTACTCAACGAAGTAAATCAGGCATTTAAAAAACTAGACTCAGGGTATTTTTTAGATTGCACCTTAGGCTTTGGTGGTCATAGTCAATCCCTGCTTACAAATCATCCAAATCTTAAACTTATAGCTTGTGATCAAGATAAAGAAGCGCTTGAATTTTCCAAAAATCGTCTTCAGGATTTTAAAGACAGGACAGAATTTATACTGAGTAATTTTAGTCAAATTTTAGATCAAATTCCATATGATAAATTAAAAAATCTTAAAGGTATTTTAGCTGATATTGGGGTGTCTTCTTTTCAACTTGATGACAACAAACGCGGATTTAGTCTTCATTCTGATTTTTTAGATATGAGAATGAATCAAGATACTGAAAATTCAGCTTTTGATATCATTAACAATTATAGCCAAGAACAATTAAGCGATATTTTTAAAAAATATGGAGAATTAAATGATGGTTACTTTATCGCTCAAAAAATTTGCCAAGAAAGACAAAAAAATAAAATAAAAAGCGCCAAAGAGCTTTATGAAATTATAGGAAAAACAAAACAAAACCATAGAAGTGTTTCTAAAGCAACATTAGTCTTTCAAGCTATTAGGATAGAAGTAAATCAAGAACTTGAAGTTTTAAAAACTTTTTTGGAAAAATTAGAAAAAATTAAATTAAAAAATTGCGTCCTAACTATCATTTGCTTTCATTCTTTGGAAGACAGAATAGTAAAAAATTATTTTAAAAAATGGGCAAAAAATTGCATCTGTGATGAAAGAGCTTTAAGATGTGAATGCGGAAACAATCACTCCTTAGGTGAAATTATAAGTAAAAAAGCTATAACTCCAAGCAAAGAAGAAATTAAAATGAACTCTCGTTCAAGCTGTGCAAAAATGCGGATATTTCATTTTAAAAACATGGGAAAATGATGCTAGATGATGATTTTTTAAAAGAAAAACAAAATATACGCCAAAAAATGATTAAATTTTCCCGCGCCATCAATCAGGGCAAGCCTTTAGATGATGATTTAAAAGAGGAAATTTCTAGTGATGATATCTTAAGACGACGCTTTAAAAAACACTCAAATCGATTCTTGGATGAAATAGAAGAAGAACAAGAATTAAAATATACAAAAAAATCAAATATATATCTAAAAGAAGACTTGATAAATGTTAAATTAGAAGAAAAGCAGTCTTTAGCTAAAAAAATTTTTTCGAAAATAAAAGAAAAAAATAAAAATCAAGAATTAAAAAATAAAAAATCTAAAAAAATTTTTTCTTTCCTAAAGAAAAAAGAAATTCAAATTAAGCAAAATAAAACTTTGCATCATAACGCTCAAGAAAAAATTTTACCTACAGATAAAAAAATAGAAGTTAAAAAAATACAAAATAACAAGATTTCATCTACACAAAGTGCTCCAAAACCTGACTTAAAACAAAGTCTAGAAAATTTACAAAAAAAAATACAAACACAAGAAATAAAAACTGAAATTAAAGAACCCGAAATTCAAAGCATCAAAACAGAAAGTAATGAAGATGCACAAAAAGTGAAAAATGTATTACTAGAAGGGTTTAGCAATGCTACAAAAGAAGATAAAAATCTTAATTTTAATCATCTACTTTTTGCTGTATTGTTTGTAAGTTTTGCTCTTGCTTTATTTGCACCACAAATTTACATAAGAAATCAAATTTACTATCTTAGCCGAGAAATTGGCACTTTAAGAGTTGAAGAAAGTATGCTTAATGAGGAAAATAAAGATTTAAAAAGACGCTTAGAAATCATGCGCTTTCAAAATCAAATTTTGGATTATTTAGAATGAATAATTTTTTCTAAAACATATTGTTCTAAATTTGCTTTTGGAATTTCCTCTTTTAAAGCTTCCTTATAGAAATTCCCAGCCATAACAGAATATTTTTCATATGAAAAATAAGGAAAATGTAAAGCCCATGCTTTTTGTATTATCTTTTTTGAAATCATCTTGCGAGTATAAACCTTAAAAATATCATAAGAAATAAAAATACATGCGGTAACAGCTACAGCGCTAATTATACTGATATGAAAATCAAGACGAGTAAAAAAATAATGTGTAATAAGCAATAATGGCAATAAAACCAAAGCGCAAAAAATTCCAAAATATATATAAGAATTCAAAATTTTAAAATTAAAATTAAGCTTAGAGGGATCCACAAGCATTCCATCGTTAAATAAAGCATTAGCTTCAAGTAAATCGCGCAAGAGAACAGGTTGGTCGGATATCTTAAAAAGAAAATTGTAGCTAAATTCTTTAAATTTTTTCATACTTTTACACTTCTAAATTTTTAGTTTAAAATACTATCTAAAGAAAATTAAATTTGGGTTAAAACAAAAGCCTTTAGCTTTTGTTTATCAACTCTTCTGTAACCCTAGCAATCTCAAGCTCTTCATCTGTAGGAATGATAAAAATCTTTACTTTAGAGTTTGCAGTACTGATCACTCTTTCACAGCTTGTTTTCTCATTATTTAACTCTGTATCAAGCTCGATACCAAGATGAGATAATTTTTCACAAACTTTTTGGCGAACTAAAGCGGCATTTTCTCCTATGCCTCCTGTAAATATAATAGCATCCGTTCTAGGTAAAACCGTAAAATAAGCTCCTATATATTTTAAAAGACGGTAACAAAACATATCAAAAGCTAAACGCGCTTTATCATCACCCTGCTCTATTTTCGCTCCTATATCTCTAAAATCATTAGAACCGCAAATTCCATAAAGTCCGCTTTTTTTATTAAGTAAGGTATCAATCTCTTCTATTGTTAAACCCTTAAGATTGCTGATAAATGGTAAAATTGCTGGATCTAAATCACCACAACGAGTTCCCATAACAAGACCTTCAAGAGGAGTAAAACCCATAGAAGTATCTACGCTTTTACCTCCTTCGATAGCACAAACACTCGCACCGTTTCCAAGATGTGCTGAAATTGCATTTAAATCTTCTTTATCTTTTCCGAGCAATTTGGCAGCCCTAGCACTTACAAAAGCATGAGAAGTACCATGAAAGCCGTATCTTCTAATATTGTGCTTATCATAAAAATCATAAGGCAAAGCATACATATAAGCAAAATCGGGCATAGTACGATGAAATGCTGTATCAAAAATCACTGTGTTTTTAACATTAGGCGCAGCCTTCATCATCGTTTTAATACCTGCTAAATGTGCAGGAT